>NZ_JBEOSI010000002.1:0-490879 GCF_040302845.1 Streptomyces sp. NPDC096323 | reverse complement strand
GACGGCATTCTTGAGGTAGTTCGCCGTCCAGTGTCCGGTGTATCCGCCGCCGATGATGCAGACGTCGGCGGTGGTGTCGCCGGGCAGGGGCGGGGCTGCTCCCCTGCCGGCCCTCTTTCAGTGGCGGGCCGCCTCGGGACTACGGCGTACTCCGGCGGCGGCCACGACCGCGCCGAGGACGCACAGCACTGCGGCGACCAGGGCGGCCGTGTGCACGCCGTTCATGAACGCCTGGTGGCTGCCGTCCACGACGGCGGCCCTGAGCTGCGCGGGCATCGAGTCGGATACGGGTGCGACGCCCATCGCCACGGCGTCCTTCGCCCCGCTCAGACCGGCGGCGGCCTGGGCGGGCGCACCGGCGGAGGTCAGTTCGCCGGTGAGTGTGGAGCCGACCCGGCTGCTGATGAGCGAGATGAGTACGGAGGTGCCGAGGGCGCCGCCGATCTGCAGGGCGGTCGCCTGCAGGCCGCCCGCCACGCCGCCGTCCTTGACCGGCGCGTTGCCGACGATGGCGTCGGAGGAGGACGACATCACCATGCCCACGCCCAGGCCGAGCGCGATGAACGGCGGCCACATCGTGGCGTACGACGAGTCGACGCTCCAGCCGAGCATGGCCAGAGCGGCGACCGCCTGCAGGGCCATGCCCAGCGGCATGGTCAGCCGCGGCCCGAACCGGCCGGTGAGCGCGGCCCCGAGCGGGGAGGCGACGACCGAGGCCAGGCTCAGCGGCAGGGTGCGCACGCCGGCCTCGACGGGCGTGAAGCCCCGGACGTTCTGGAGGTACAGCATGACGAAGAAGATCACGCCGAGCAGGACGAAGAAGTTCAGCGCGGTGATGACCGTGCCGATGGTGAGCGTGGGGTTGCGGAACAGGCGCATGGGCAGCAACGGGGCCGACGCCACCCGGGTCTCGTAGAGACCGAAGGCGAGCAGGACCACCAGGCCGGCGCCGATGGCGCCGAGGGTGCCGCCCGAGATCCAGCCCCAGCTCTCGCCCTTGACGACCCCGAACACGACGGCGAGCAGACCGAGCGCCAGCAGGACGACGCCGAGGATGTCGAACTTCTCGCTCGCGGCGGCGTGATTCTTGCTCTGCGGCAGCACGATGGCGCTGAAGACCAGGGCGAGGACGCCGATCGGGGCGTTGATGTAGAAGACGGACTCCCAGTTGACGTGCTGCACCAGCAGCCCGCCGACGATGGGGCCGAGGGCCGTGGAGACCGAGGACACCATCGCCCAGATCCCGACGGCCATGCCGAACTTCTTCGGCGGGAAGACGGCCCGGAGCATGCCGAGCGTGTTGGGCATCAGCAGGGCGCCGAAGAAGCCCTGCACCGCGCGGAAGGCTATGACGCCCTCGATGGAGCCCGAGAGGCCGATGGCGACGGACGAGAGGGTGAAGCCCGCGACGCCGACGAGGTAGAAGGTGCGGCGTCCGAACCGGTCTCCCAGCTTGCCGCCGAGGATGAGCGCGGCGGCGAGGGCCAGCAGGTAGGAGTTGGTGACCCATTGGAGATCGGAGGTGGAGGCGTTCAGGTCCCGGCCGATCTCGGGATTGGCGATCGAGACGACCGATCCGTCGAGACCGACCATGAACAGGCCGAAGGCGACGGCGATCAGGGTCAGCCACGGGTTGGCGCGCCGGCCACGAGGCGGATCCACGGGTGGGGCCTGCGCCGGCGGGACCGAGGGGTCGGTGATGACGGAGGGCATGGCTGTGCCTGTTCCTTGAGGGGTTGGTTCTGGAGACGACGCGGCCGCTGCCGGTGTGGACAGGGCCGCGGACGGCGGACGTACGGGACCGGCAACGGGCACAGGCGTACGGGCGGCGGCGACCGGCTACGGGAGTGCAGGGCGGGGGCGCGCCCGACGCATCACGCCGAGGCGCTCCGGGCCGTGGAAGGACCGGAGCCTGTGATCAGTTGCGGGCTCGGACGTGCTGGTTGAGTGCCGCGAGCGCGCCCAGCGCGGAGCCGATGGCGTCCAGCTCGCCGTCCGTCAGAGCACGCAGCGCCTGGGTGAGGTGGGCGCTCAACAGCTGCTCGACGTCGGCGACCTGCTGCCGGGCGAGCGGGGTGAGGTGCAGGTGGGCGACCCTCTTGTCGGCCAGGTCCTGCCGACGCTCCAGCAGCCCCTGCTCGGTCAGCTGAGTGACCAGGGCGCTGACGTTGTTCGGCTTCATCAGCAGCGCCTGGGCCGCCGCACGCACGGTGACCCCGTCGTTGTCCTCGACGTGACGGAGCAGCGCGAGCTGCGCCTCAGAGGGCTTGGGGGGTGCGTAGTCACGCGCGACCTGCCGCTCGAGATCCCGAGCCAGCTCCGGCAGGCATGCCACGAGGCGTGCCGCCACGTGGTCGATGTCCTGGGCGGACGCAGCGGGCTCGGGCATGCCGTCAATCTAGATATGAACAGATACCTATGTCAAGCTACCCATGTTGCGCGACAGCGGCAGCGCAGCAGCCCCGACCGGCTCCGAGCCATGGCCGGCGGAATCGGGCACCCACTCCCCCTGAGCACCGTTTACGCCGGAACGCCCGGCCGAGTTCTCTCGGCCGGGCGTTCCCATGTCAGGCGAGCGCGCAATCGCTTCGAAGGACACGGTATAGAGGGGTGGCCTTCCGTGGCCGTGATCTCGGACGTGGCCGAGCCCGCAGGTCCGTCCGTGTCGACGGGATGCCTGGAACACAACGACTTCCTCGGGGACGACGCGGCGCCCCAAGGGGTACGGGACTTCGTGGGCTGAGCCGACCGAGTCCTGGCACGCCCACTAAAACGGCGGCTCGTCAACTGATCCCCGTTTGTCATGCGAATTGTGATCCTTCCCGCGCCCGTCGGAGGGGAGTGGATCGGTAGGGGGTTCCATCAACATGCGCCCTTGCTCCCAAGACGCCAATGCCTCGGAGGCCAAACTTCTACGCTGTTCGCTGGAGCTTTGCGCTAGAACGTTCTCCACCAAAGGAGTCAACCCCCTGCGATGCATCGCCAATTCCGGGGACTCCAGAAATCGAACAGCCGCAACAAGGGCCGCCTCAACCACTCTCGGATCAGAGTCATCAAAGTAGGAGGCGATGCTCGGAAAAGCTTCCGGGTAAATACTCCTGATGTTCAGGAAATCGGGAAATGGCTCGGTCGGCGAATACCCCCCCCACTCTCGAATGCGCCGCTCCTGTTCAATGCTGACATCGAAAGCCACGTCGGCCAGCCATGAAAGGAGCTTGCCTCGAAGTGGGAATTTTGCCCCATCCCATGAAGGAGTGAGTGCGGCTCGACTTTCGCGGTCGCCCAAAAGTGCGGCGACATACCTGAAAGCCTGCGCGGTCGCAGAGTAGACGACTCCGTCGTTGAGGAGAGCGTCATACAGGTGGTTGAGTGAACTCGTTACTGCGGAAAAGTCAGCCGACGCCAAGTCGCGCAGCTTGGTCGGAGTAACCGGGAAGGCCGACCCGTCGGCATTCTCGAGCTCAGCCCAGTCGGTGAGATCGATGATCGCGCATGGATTCAACTTATCGCCGTTCATGTCTATAAGGCCAGCATAGCGGCCTGCAGGAAAGCAGCCAAGGCGCGGCCACCGGGCCGCGCCTTGGCGAATGCATCAGAAGGGTACCTCACTGAAAACTTGCCCGCGCTGAGACCGAACCGCTAGCGATGAGCTCCCCGGCAACATTCCTGCCACGTTTGGCGTGCAGAAACCGCATGGCCCGCCAGGCTTTGAAACCATCAGTCGGCCGGTCAAACCCCCGGATCCCGACTGTTTGGCCAGAATCCTCATGATAGTGGCCGCCTGAACCTCGACATGCGAGCCAAAGAACTTACCGCCGCCGGGGCTCGCCGCAGCAGGAATCTCGCCCATGTTGGCTCTGATCAACGGATGGAGTCGATCGGAAGCCAGGTCAAACTCTCCGTGCCCCTGAACCCAGAGGTACCCGCCGGTAGCAACGTCCGGCCTGCTGGAATATGCAGCATTCTCCGATGCTCTGGCATGCGCCCGTTCATCCGCAGTGGAGCAGTTGTGAACGAGTGCTGAGGTCCCGCCTGCGACCACATAGTACGTATGCAGGTCGGACACGGTCAGGTTGTGAACCGTGGCGTCCTGTCCGGTCCACCGCTGGAGCGCGGCGATCTGGACGTACGTGCCCGCGCTGGTCCGGAGCCATTCGCCGGACTCGAGGTCGGTGGCGTCGACCCACTCACCGAGCTCCGCGACCCAGAATGGGTGACCGTCGGTCGCGGTGATCCTGGCCGTCTTCGAACCGCTCCCGCCGTCGAGGTCGATCGTGACCTGGACCAGATGCTTGAGGCCCTGGCCCTTGATCTCGGCGGTGACCGTCTCGACGATGCTCTCGCCGGACTCCGGGTCGGTCGCGACGACCTTGTCGCCGGCCTTCACCTTCTCGATCGGCTTGGTGGAACCGTCCGCCATCAGCACCTTCGTGCCGGGCACGAAGCTGTTGGCGGCCGAGCAGGAACCGCCGCCGTCGGCCTTGCCGGAGCCGCCGCCGCCGCTGGTGCCGCCCTTGCTGCGGGAGGAGCCGCCGGACTTGCCGCCACCACCGCCCCCGGAACTCTTGCTGCCGCCGCCCTTGCCCGCACTCGGGTGGGAGGAGGACTTGGGCGCGGCCTTGGCCTGGGCCTGCTTGTGGACGGGGTTACCCGTCTTCCGCTTCGCGGCGGCCGCTTCGTCGGCCTTTCTCTTGGCGGCTTCGGCGGCTTTCTTCTTGGCCCTCTGCGCGGCTTCCTTCTTGGCCTTCTCGATGGCCAGCTTCTTGGCCCGTAGTGCGGCCGCCTCGGCGGCCTTGGCCGCCTTGAGGACCACCTCGGCCGCCCGTTTGGCCACCTTGAACGCCTTGATGGCCTCGATGGTGCGGTTGACCGCCTTGATCACCGAGGGGATCTTCCCGAGCTTGGACCACGGGATGGCGTCCACCGCGATGCTGACGCAGGACCACATGTCCCCGCCGAAGCAGGCCATGGCGTCGTTGATGCCGATGAAGTCCTTCAGCGTCTCCCACGCGACCGCCAGGATGACGGAGGTGAGGGACTTGCCCTGCATCGCCTGCGCCTGCGCGACCTGCGCCGCGGACAGACCCGCGCCTGCGAGGGCCGCCGCCTTCTCCGAAGCGCTCAGGACGATCGACAGACCGGTCGGGTCGGAGTAGGTGACCGGGTTGTTCTGCGCGTACGCGTACCCGTTGGACTGCAACGGGTCGTTCAGGTCGAGCATCGGGTCGACGGACAGGAAGCGTCCGACCACCGGGTCGTACAGCCGGACACCCAGCGGCTGGAAGCCTGAGGAGTCGTCCTCGGTCTGACCGAGGAATCCCTTGTGGTTCTTGAGGTCGGTACCGGCGGTACCGCGCTCGTTGCCGAAGGGGTCCTGCTTGCGGATGCGGACCGGCATGCCGCCGTAGAGACCGACCTCCGTGTACGCGCTGCCCTGGTGGTCCGTGGTCTGGGCGACCAGGGTCTCCGCCCCGGTGCCGTAGGCGTAGCGCATGACCGCGCCACCCGGAACCCCGTAGGTGCGCTGGGTGTTGACCAGGGCGCCGCCCTGCTGGACGGTCACCTCGGCATCGCCCAGGTGGAGGGTCGCCTGCTTGCCCTGGATGGTGAGCAGCCGGGCGCCGTCGGGGCCGTAGATGTGACGGGTGTCGTTCTGCGGCAGCCACTGCTGGGCGGTCTGGGCCGCGGCACAGGTGGTGAGCACGATCGGCGTGCCGTTCACGTTCGCCGCGCCCTGCACCGCGAGGCAGAGGCCGGAGGCCGAGTGGATCAGCTGACCGGTGCTGTTGCGCTTCAGCTCCTGCGCGGCCGAACCGTCGCACTTCTGGATCCGGAGCGCCGACCCGGCCGTGTTGGCGGCGGGCTGGAGGCACCAGGTGCCGTACACCGAGAGCGTGCCCTTGTCGGGGTCCGTCTGCGGCGCCGACGCCGTGCCGGGGGCGGGCGTGAACTTGAAGTTCTGCGCCGCCGAGGCGTTGCAGGCGGAGAGCTGGATCGGCTGGCCGGCCGCGGCCGTGCCCGACTTCAGGTCCAGGCACTTCTGGCCGAGCCCCACGTACGGGGTCTTGCCGCCGGTGCCCGCACCGGTGATCCGGTCGACCTGGCCGTCGTAGGTCCAGGTCAGGTCCTGCTTGTCACCGTTCTCGACCGAGGTGACCGAGCTGGTCTCGCCGGTCAGCTCGTACAGCCGGGTCGCCTCGGCCTTGATCTGCGCCCCCGCGGGGGTCGTGTAGCTCTTCGACACCTTGGTCAGCGTGTGCGGCTGGTCCTTGGCGGCGTTCTTGCCGTACGCGTACGTGGAGACCGCGTTCTTGGCGGTGTTGCCGGAGAGGTCGTTCTCGGTCAGCTTCGTGCGGTTGCCGAGCAGGTCGTACTCGTACTCCTGCCAGTAGCCGGAGCCGTCCGTGCCCGAAGCGGCCCGGAGCGTGCCGTCCGCGTTCTTGTTGAGCGAGCCGTCCGGGTTCCGCGGGTTGACGCAGCTCGTCCGGTCCTTGGACGTCCAGGCCGACTTGAGCTGGCCCAGCGGGTCGTAGACGAAGCACTGGCGCTCCGCGATCCCGGTGGACTTCTCCTCGATCGAGGTGACGTTTCCGGCCGGGTCGTAGGTGTAACCCCGGTTCGAGACGAGGGTGCCGCCGACGACGCTCTTGTCCGCGGTGGCATCACCCTTCTCGCGGTAGACCGACTGCTCGGTGAGCTCGCCGCTGCCCTCGTCGAAGGCGTTCTGCGTCCACACGCGGTACGGCTGGGCGCCGAGCGTGGAGCGGAGCACCTGGCCGTAGGCGTCGTACGTGGTCTCGGAGCCGTACCAGTCCTTGCCGGAGATGGAGAGCGGCTTGCCGTCCTTGTTGTAGCGGACGACCAGCTTCTCGGCGTCGAACTTGCCCACCGCCGGAAGGGTGGTCTCGTCCAGCATGCCGCGCTCGTTGTACGTGTAGTCGTACGTGTAGTCCTTCTTCAGACCCCAGGTGTCGACGATGGACTGCGGCAGGGACAGGGTGGTCGAGGTCGGCTGGTACTCCTTGGTGTAGCCGTTCACCTTCTGGGTGTACGCCTGGAGGTCGGTGTATCGGGTGGCGGTGGCGGGCATGCCCACGCCGCCCGGAGCCGTGTCGTACGTGAACGAGGACAGCAGCTTGCCGGTGGCCGTGTTCTCGCGCACCTCCTTCGGGCGCGACAGCTCGTCGTAGCCGTTCCAGACCGTGACGCCACGGGCGTTCGTGGTCGTCTCGAGCCGGCCGAAGGCGTCGTAGGCCGTGCGGGTCGTGCCCGAGTCGGGGTCGGTCGCCGACTCCATCCGGCCGTTGTGGTCGTACGTCCACGACCACGGGTGCGTCGTGTCCGCCGAAGCGGTCGCCGCCTGGACCTGGCCGTGCGCGTCGAACCGGTAGCGCGTCGACGTGAAGCCGCCGGGGGCGGCCGGGTTGAAGGTGTCCGTGCGCACGGTGCGGCCCGTCGCGTCGGTCCAGACGCGGTAGGACGAGTCGCCCTCCGGCTGGATGACCTTCGACCAGTCCTCACCGTACTCGTAACGGATCGCCCGGTCCTCGTACGGCTTGGAGAAGGACTCCTTGGTGTCCGGGTCGATCCACTTGAGGTACGGCGTCTCCTTCAGCACGCGGCCCAGGCCGTCGTAGGTGTAGCGCGTGATGTTGGGGACGGTCGTGTCGGCGAGCGGGCTGAACAGCTCGCCCGGCTTCGCCTCGTCGGTGAGGTAGGCGTTGTTGGTCTGGTAGACCTCACCGGAGTTGTTGTACAGCGTGTCGGTGATCAGCCAGCCGGCGTCGCCGTCGGCCTCTTCCTGCGTCTGCCGCTCGCGGCCGAGGCCGTCGTAGAGGGTGACGGAGGTCTCGATCCGGTCCTCGTAGCCACGCGCGTACGTGGTGACGTAGGGAGGCTTGCGAATCTTGATCTTCGAGTCGGTGGGGTCGGTCTCTTCCTTCGGGACCGTGTAGACCGCGCGGAAGTCCGCCACGCCGGTGCCGGGGGTACGGCCCGGGGCCCAGGCCTCGGCGAGCCGGCCGAGCGGGTCGTACACGGCCTCGCTGACCAGGTTGTTGGCGTCGGTCGTCTTGACGGTGACCGAGCGGCCGGGCTCCAGCTCCTGTATCTGGCGCTGCCCGAGGATGTTGGTCGTGGTCACCTTGAAGACCTGGCCCGTGGCCGGCCCGATGGAGTCGTAGGCGATCGTGGAGGATTTCGGGACCAGCTGCTTCAGCTGTTCGGCCGAGGTCTCCTTGACCACGCGTCCGACGGCGTCGAACTCACTGGTACCGGTGGTCTGGAAGCCGGTGCCGGCGCCGTTGAGCGTCCACGACTCGGTGGCCAGGCCGCGGGTAGTGGAGCCGAGCGCGGTGCCGTAGGCCGTGCCGTCGTAGGCCGTGCGCGTGGCGCCGCTCAGCGAGCCGAGGTCGGACCAGACGGCGTTCGCACAGGTCGTCGGCGAGACCAGGACCTGCTTGGACAGACCGATCATGTTCTTGTCGGGCCGGTGCAGGTACTCCAGCTTGGTGCAGGACTCGTCGCCGGTCTTGGTGGGGTCGGCGTCGCCCAGCGACTCGACCTCGGTCGGCAGACCGTAGGTGGCGTCGTACTTCGACGTCGTCCTGACCGTGCGCAGGGTGCGCGGGTCGTCCGTGTTGTCGCCGGACGACTTGGTGTACGCGATCTCCTCCGGCTCCGTGACCCGCCAGGCGCGCAGCGGGCTCAGGCCGTCGTCGCGGTTCCGCTTGGCGAGTTCGGTGGCCTCGGGCTTGGTGACCGAGCGGGACAGCCAGTCGGAGTCGGCCTTGGTGGAGTCGGTGTACGTGAGCTCCTCGGCGATCCGGCCGGCGAACGGCTCCTGGTCCTTGGCGATCTCGGCGCCGGTGATGTCCTTCACGGACACGGTGTCGCCGAGACCCCGGAAGAAGCGGGTGACCGACTTGGAGCGCTGTCCGGCGGTGTCCGCGGCGCCTTCGACGACCGGACCCGTCAGGACCGTGGTCTGCTCGAAGCCCGCGAACTGCGAGTAGGTGCGCTGGGACTTCTTGGTGAACTCGGACTCGGCGAGCTTCCAGGCCGGGCTCTTGTACCGGTACTCGGTCCTGGTGGTGAAGTTGCCGTCGATGTTGGGCAGTTCCTCGACGGTGTCCACGGCGTACTTGTGGAACCAGTCGATGTCCTCGACCTCGGGGTCGGGGTTCCAGAACGACGGGTAGCAGAGCCGGTCGTTCCCCTTCAGCTCGGCCTGCAGCCTGGCCATGGCCGTGGCACGGTCCTCGCCGGGCTTCTGGTCGAACAGGGGGAGGTCACCGGTGAGGCAGTCGCCCTCGACCGGCTTGTACGTGACGATGGTCTCGCCGCCGTACTCGTTGACGACGCGGCCGACGCGCAGCCGGGAGAAGCCGGGCCGCGAGGGGTGGACCGCCTTGACGCGGTTCGGCATGTCCTCGGTGTTGGGCTCGAACCGCACCGTGTTGAGCTGCACGCTCGCGTCGGTGGTGCCCTTGCGGGCGTAGCCGGTGCGCTGGATCGACTCCAGCCACAGGGCGGTGTTCGGGCCGGTCAGCAGCTTGGCGAAGCTCTGCTGCAGCTGGTACTCGTCGACGACCTGGCGGACATCGGTGTCGGTGCGCCGCTGTGCCGAGGTCGTGATCCTGTCGAGGCGCTTGCGGGACCAGAAGGACGGGCCGGCGTTCCAGCACTTCTTGCCGGACGCGCAGCGCATGTCGACCGGGGTGTCGAACCAGGGCCGGTAGTTACGCGGGTCCTTGGAGGTGAAGTTGGTGTCGGAGCACGTGACGTCGTCGACGGTGTAGCAGCGCTCCGCCACCTTGAAGCCGACCCGGGCCGGGGCGGTTTGGGTGAAGATGGTGTCCTTGCGCTGGCCGTAGTCGATGTGGTTCAGCCAGCCGTCACGGTCGTATGCGACCGGTGCCTTGAAGTTGAAGTTACGGGCGTAGTAGTTCGGGTCGTCCTTCTCCCACCACATCGACATGGCGTTGCCGTGGACGTCCTCGACGTAGTCGAGGCCCCAGCGCCAGCCCTGCGTGCACCAGGAGTTGGTCCAGTCGGTGGTCGTGGGGCCCTTGTAGCAGTCCTCGCCCGAGTGGTTGCCGTAGACCGGGACCGTGAGCACCGAGTCGGTGGTCGGGTCGTCGGCGGCGTCGCCGTGGTTGGACCAGCCGGGGAGCTTGTTCTTGCCGAAGTGGTACTTCGTGCCGTCCTTGGTGGTGACGATCCAGTACTCACCGTCCTTGGCGCCGTTGCCGGTGGCCTCGCCCTTGATCACCTGGACGGTGGAGCCGTCGCCGTTGGCCGTGAACCACTTGCTCTTCGTCGCGTCCCAGACCAGTTCGGTGGTCATGCCGCCGAGGGAGAGGGTGGCGTTCTCCGAACCCCAGCACAGGTCCGCGGTGCGGTGCGTGGCGTTGTTGGAGCCGGCCTTCTTGGAGTCCTGGCGGCAGTTGGCGTACGTACGGGTGATGGAGCCCGCGTTGTAGTCCCAGCCGTCGCCGATCCAGGAGGCCTGGTTGTTCGTCGAGGACGTGCGGCCGTCGACGGACTGCGAGGAGTACGCCAGGTTGACCTTCGGCATCAGGCCGCCGGCGGTCTCCGGGACCTGGATGTCGTACGAGTAGGTGAAGGCGCCCGAGGAGGAGCCCGACGACCAGGAGCCCGAGGACAGCAGCGGCGAGGCCGTGAAGTCACCGGACACGGACGAGCCGGTGTCGAGGCCGCCGACGGCGGCGCCGCCGTTCGCGGAGACCGCGGGCTGGACGCCGTCCTGGTAGGACGCCTTGGTCGCCCGGGAGGGGACGAAGCCCTCGCCGACGAGGCTGGAGACCGGGATGCTGCCGGTGAGGATCTTGCGAGTGGGGGCGTTCTTGGCCGTCTTGGTCCTGGTCGGCGCGTTCTTGGCGGACACGGTCTTCACCGTGCTGCGCAGGCGCTGGAAGTCCTTCTTGCCGTTCTTGACGTCCTTCTCCCCGTCGGAGAGGGACATCGTGCTCGTGCCGCCGCCGTCGGCGCAGTCGCCCAAGTTCGGGGTGGAGTAGACGCATTCGGGCAGCAGCATCAGACCGAAGCGGTCTGCGGCCTGCGGTCCGTAGAGGTCGGCGAAGCCCGTGGTGTCGATGCTGATCGCCACTTCGGCGTCAGGGTCGACCGTGGCCGGCGGGGTGAGCTTCATGACGATGCCGGAGACGCCCGCTTCCTGCGAGGTCGTCTGCGGGGCCACACCCACGGTCCACTCGCCGGCCAGGGCGGCGGGGTCGCCGCCCTCGGGGACGCCGATCGCGACCGGCAGGTCGTTGCTGACCGGCTTGGTGGTGCCGGGCGCGCTGTCGGTGTCGAGCGTGGCATGACCACTGCCGGAGACCCACGTCTCGGTGGCGGTGGGGGTGTACGGGGCGACCGGATTCTCCGGGGCCAGGGTCAGTTTCTTGTCGGCGGCCGCGTCGCCCTCGACGGTGGTGGCCTCCGGCAGGTCCGGGAGGCCGACCTGGGCGATCGACTCCTCGCGGCTCATGCCGGGACCGGGGACCGCGAGCGCCTGGCTGCCCAGGGTGGTCACGGTCAGTGTCGAGGACAACAGAAGGACGATCGCCGTGCGGCTTCGCCGCCGGTGCCGTCGTTGTGAGTCCGTCATGGCTAGGCGTCCCCGCCCCAGCCATGACAGCGGACCTGAAGCACGCATACGCGTCGACTCCCACCCTGGCGGTTCAAACGATGGTCGAGGTGCGGAAAACACCAGATGGCACACCTCTGCCTCAGACGCGTGCGTGCGCACTCTCTGGCATGTCCGCCACGAATTTCAAGATCGGCAAAAGGTGATGAGAGGCCCCTGAAGTGATCTGCGTCATGGAGTGAAGCGGGGCACGGAGTGCCATTGACGGCCAATCAGGAGAACGGGACATACGGGCGGTCACCGCCTATACGCCCCCGGAAAAGCCCTGAATCCGCACGAGTTGACTGCCGGTCAAGACGGCCCCATGGGCACGTAACGGATTCATAAATTCTTCACGCGTAGACGTCAATGCTTCACATGTGTGACTGTGTGCCCGCCTTCTGCCCCCGCGGCCTGCCGACTGGGGCTGTCTGTGCTGTCCTCAATCCGCATGGTTCCCACCGGAGTAGACCGCCGTGACCGCGCCGCCTCGTTTTCTCAGCCCCTTCGTGCGCACGCGCACGCGGCTGGCCCTGACCCTCGGCCTCGTGCTGGCCGCCCTGACCGCCGCCCTGCTGCCGTGGTGGCAGCCCGGCGGCTCTTCCCCGACCACCGCCGACGGCTCCACCGGAGCCACCGACGCCGCCCCCGCTTCCACCGGTCCGCGCGACGAGGCCACCGCCATGGCCCAAGCGCTGCGTACCCACGCGCAGGTACTCGTCGACACGGCGACCAGCGGCACAACGCTGACCTGGGCGCTGCCCGACGGCCACTTCAAGACCCGGATCACGGCCGCACCCACCCGGGCGAAGAACGCCCGGGGCGAGTGGGCCCCGATCGACAACACCCTGAAGCGAACGGCGAAGGCCTCCAAGGGCCTCGGCATCGCGCCCGCGAACCCGGCCGTGCCCGTCCGCTTCGCGAGCGGCGAGGCCGGGAAGGCGCGCTCCGACCGCTCGTTCACCCGCACCGCAACGCCGGGTGAGACGGTGCTCGCCGAGGTCGAACTCGACGGCCACACCGTGGCGTACACCTGGCCGGGCGCGCTGCCCGAGCCGGTCCTCGACGGGCCGCGCGCCCTGTACTCCGAGGTCCTCCCGGGAGTCGACCTGCTGCTCGTCGCCCGGGAGGAGGGCGGTATGGCGCAAGTTCTGATCGTCAAAACCGCCGAGGCCGCGCGGCAGGAAGCGCTCAGGACCGTCTCGTACGGCCTGCGCTCCGCCACGGCCGTGTTCCGGCAGGACCGCAAGGCCAGCAGGGTCCAGGTCCTCAACGGCGCCGGCAAGGAGGTCGGTTCGATCCCGACGCCGTTCGCGTGGGACTCCAGCGGCCGTGACCCCGAACTGCCCCCGGGCGCCCCGAACCGCAACTCCGTCGCCACCCCGGCCGACGTGCTGAAGCTGTCGGGCCTGACCGGCATCGAGCCCGGTGCGCAGTCGACGCCGCTGCCGATCACCCTGGACGGCGCGAACACCCACGCCGCCCGGCTCGGCCTCGGCTTCGCCGCCACCGGTCTGGCGGCGCGCAAGGACGTCACGTACCCCCTGTTCGTCGACCCGCCGCTGAACCCCGGCTGGGACGCGTGGACGGTGGCCTACAAGCCGTACCCGAGCACCAGCTTCTTCAACGGCACCAACTTCTCCTCCGGTACCTCCGACGCCCGCGTGGGCCACGAGTCCGACACCGGCGGCACCGCCCGCTCCTTCTGGCGGATGGACTGGTCGAAGAGCATCAAGGGGGCGACGATCACCTCCGCGACCTTCAAGGTGCTCAACAACCACTCCTGGTCCTGCACGGACCGCGAGTTCCAGCTGTGGCGCACCGGCGCCATCTCGTCCGGCACGACGTGGAACGCGCAGCCGAGCTGGTCCGACGAGATCCAGCGCAAGTCATTCGCGCACGGCTGGTCGACCTCCTGCCCGGACGCCTACGAGGCCTTCAACGTCAAGGACGCCGCCCAGTACGCCACCGACAGGGGCGATTCGACCGTCACCCTGGGCATGCGGGCCTCGAGCGAGTCGGACACCCAGACCTGGCGCAAGTTCAAGGCCACCTCCGCGACCATCGAAGCCGTCTACAACCGCAACCCGTACGAGCCCACCAACGGCGCCTCGAAGCCCGGCGGCCCCTGCACCCCCGCACCCGGCGCGGGCGTGACGGTCGGCAAGACCAACATCACCCTGTCGGTGACCGCCAAGGACCCCGACAACAACATGAGCAAGGTCCGCTTCCGGTTCTGGAAGACCGGCGGAACGGTCCCGGCCGGTGTGGAGATCCCGATCGGCGGCGCCGGCGGCACCGCCACGTACACCATCCCGTCCAGCGACCCGCTGCTGAAGGACATCACCACCAACACCACCTTCTCCTGGGACGCCATGGGCAAGGACTCGGCCGGTGCGGTGTCCACCAACTACCCGCCGGGCACGGAGCCCTGCCGCATCACGGTGGACCCGAGCGGACCGTCCCAGCCCGTCGTCACCAGCGACGTCTTCCTCAAGGCCACCGCGGACGGCGCCACGTGGGCGACGGTCGACTTCGGCCGGACCGGACCGATCACCTTCGAATCGCCGGGGGCCGTGAGGTTCACCTACGCCTGGGGCGGAGTCAGCCCGGTCTCGGTCAACGCCGACGCCGACGGCCTCGCCACCGTCCCCGCCCTGCAGCCGCCGAACGCCGGCCCCAACACGCTCCAGGTCTACGCCTACGACAACGTCGGCAACGCGAGCGCGCGGACGGACCACACGACCTACGTCCCGCCGAGGGACAATGCCGACGCCCCGGGTGACACCGGTGGCGACGGCACCCCTGACCTGCTCATCATCGAGAACACCGGTCTCCTGCGGACGTATCCGGGCCAGCCCGGCGGCGAACTGTACGGACAGCTGACCTCCTCGTACGCCATGGGCGCCGACGGCAAGCCGGTATTGGCCCCGGCCAGTCACTGGTACAACGCGACGACCGGCAAGGCCGCGCTGATCGCGCACTACCAGGACGCCTATCCGGGCGACGGCACCACGGACCTCTTCGCCGTCACACCGGACGGCGGATTCTGGCTCTACCCGGGCGACGGCTACGGCTCGTTCGACATCGGCAAACGCCTGAAGATCCGTGTCCCGTCGAACACACCCGCGCCGTCCACCTGGACCCAGCTCAAGGCCGTCGGTGACATCACCGGCGACAAACTGCCCGACCTGGTCCTGCGCACCGACATGGGCTTCTGGGCGCTCTCCGGCTACAGCGGCGCCACCTTCCGGAGCGCGACCCTGATGAACTCCGACGCCTGGGCACGCCGTGACATCGTCAACGTCGCCGACATGAACAAGGACGGCACGCCCGACCTGCTCTGGCGCAACCTGGACAACGGCAACATGTACGCCCGGCACGGCAAGCCGGGCTCCGTCACCGGCAGCGTCGACCTGAACTCCCTGATGCTGGCGGCCAACTCCTTGAACGGCGACGTCCCGTTCGGCACCAGCTGGACCGAGGCCAACGTCGATGTGGCGATCGGCATCCCCGACATCAACGACGACGGCATCCCGGACATCTGGGCCCGCTTCGCGTCGGACGGCCACATGGCCATCTACCACCCGTCCACCACCAACACCAACCCGCCGGTGAAAACCGTCATCGGGTCCGGCTGGGGCGACAAGCGGGCCTTCGGGTGATCCGGCCCGTCCGACCGGGCCCGCCCTCACCAGTGAGCCCGGGCACCCGCGAGGATGCTGCCGGTCACCGCACGGGCTGATCCCGCTACGCCCCGCCGAGCACGAGTTCGGCGGGGCGTAGTGCTGTGGTGGGGCGGTAGGAGGTACCTCCTCCCGTTCCCGCTCAGCGGCAGGTCGGACCCACGCCCGGAGAACGTCTGCACACGAGGGAGCCCGGCCGGAGCCGGACACGTCCCGGGGGTGCCGTGCACCGCCTCGGACCGTCGCGATACCCAGCACCAGCGGCGCCACGGAGAAGAGCATGATGACGACCGGCACGCCGACTCCCTTCTTGTCTCCCGCGAGCCGAGAGGGAGCTGTCGTCGACGGAATCCTCGCCGTTCTGTCGGATTCGACGATGGCCGTTCGTCGTCCTCGTGAAACGTTCGGAAGGAGAACGGTCATGAAGTACGTGTTGTTCGTCGCCACCGACCCCGCCGGGGAGTCGACCGACGAGAACCCGGAGGCATGGGTCGAGAAGTGGAGCGAGCGCGGAGTCCGTGTGGAGGGGATGCCGCTCAGGCCGGTCGCCGAGACCAGAACCGTCCGCGTCCGCGAAGACCGGGTGCTGGTCACCGACGGCCCGTTCGCCGAGACGACCGAGTGGATCGCCGGGTACGACCTCGTCGAGGCCGCCGACCTCGACGAGGCGATCGAGGTCGCCGCCTCGCACCCGATGGCGACCGGCGGACGCATCGAGATCCGGCCGGTCGAACCGCTCGATCTCGGACCGGGTACCGGGAACGTCCCGCACGAGGGCGACGCGCCGGTCTCCCGCTTCCTCGGGATTTTCAGGACGGACCCGAGTGCGCCGGCCTTCAGTCCTGATCCCGCCTCGGTGGCCGAGTGGGTCCGCGAAGGTCTCGCCTCCGGCCGTTACCTCGGCGGCGAGCACCTGCGTCCTGTCCAGGACGCCACTCTCGTGCGCCGCCGCGGAGGGAAACTGCTGATCACCGACGGCGCGTACGCGGACCTGCCGGAGCGGGTGACCGGAATCGTGTTCATCGACGGTGGATGGGAGGAATCGATCGATTACCTCTCCCGCTGCCCCATGGCGCGGTCCGGGATCGTCGAGCTGCGCGAGTTCTGGACGGACTTCTCGTGAGAAACGGGCCGGCGGAGGTGCGGGCGGCTCTCGCCGAGGCGTACCGCGGCGAGTGGGGCGTTGTCTTCGGCACGATCGTGCGCCTCACCGGCGACTGGGAGTTGGCCGAGGACTGCGCGCAGGAGGCGTTCGTCCGCGCCCTGCCGGCCTGGGAACGTGACGGGGTGCCGCGCAGACCGGGAGCGTGGCTGGTGACCGCCGCCCGGCACCGCGCCCTGGACGTGCTGCGCCGCCGGACGACCGAGCGCGGCAAACTTGTCGAGGTCGCCGCGATCGAGGCGGTGCACGAACCACCGCCGCCCGGAGACGAGAGGCTGCGGCTGGTGTTCACCTGCTGCCACCCGGCGCTCCCCCTCGAATCCCGGGTGGCACTGACCCTCCGGGCGGTCGGCGGCCTCACCACGCGCGAGATCGCCCGTGCCTTCCTGGTCGGTGAAGACACCGTGTCGCAGCGGATCCTGCGGGCCAAGCGCAAGATCGCGGCCGCCGGAATCCCCTACCGGGTGCCGCTGCCCGGGGCGCGCGCCGAGCGGCTGGACGGAGTTCTCGCCGTCATATACCTCGTGTTCACCGAGGGATACGCGCCCAGCGACGGGAGCACCATCCGCGACCCGCTCGCCGAGGAGGCCATCCGGCTCGCCCGGCTCGTCGCCGCCGAAGTACCGGACGAGCCGGAGGCACGGGGGTTGCTCGCGCTGCTCCTGCTCCAGCACTCGAGGCGCGCCGCCCGGCTCGACGCGGACGGCGGCCTGATCACCCTGGAGCACCAGGACCGCGGGTGTTGGGACCGCTCGCTCATATCCGAGGGCGTGGGCCTCGCCCGCGAGGCGGTCGCCTCGGGTGGCCCCTACGCGCTCCAGGCGGCCATCGCCGCGCAACACGCCCTCGCCCCGACGGCCGCCGCGACCGACTGGGCGGCCGTCGTGTCGTTGTACGACCGCCTCCTCACCCTGCGCGCGAACCCGGTGGTGGCACTCAACCGCGCGGTCGCCCTGGGGATGCGCGACGGTCCACAGGCGCAGTTGGACGCCGTCGATGCCCTGGGAACCCCCAAGGAACTGACCGGACACCACGCCCTGCCCGCCGTCCGCGCGGACGCACTGCGCCGCCTAGGTCAAACCCACGAGGCAGCGGAGGCGTACCGGGCGGCGAAGAGCGCCGCCCCGAACGACGCGATCGTCCAGGAATTCGCCAAGCGCCTGGCCGAGTTGGGACCAGGGGCGGAGGCAGACACGCGAGCGGGTTCGTGAACCAGGAAGGGAGTGACAGCGCGGGACCTGACGGAGACACTTTGGTCTCGCGAGGCAGCGTAACGACAGCAACAGCCGCAAGCAGTGGCCAACATCTTCCAGGCCGATCCGAAGAATCAGATGAGGGGAACGTCCCGCTGTGGCCGATACTCACCACGAAGAAGTCCTCGACCGGATCGCCAAGGGGCTCGTCTACACGGAGTCCGAAGCGGCATTCCAGGCGCCCCGCCGCCGCGCGGACCAGATTTTCGAGTACAACCGAACGCCCCCGAGCGAAAGTGGGAGGCGTCGGTCGCTGCTCGTCGCGATCTTCGGCTCCGTCGGAGAGCGCACGGTGCTGTTGCCGCCGTTCCACGCCGGGTTCGGCAGCAACGTCCACATCGGCGACGACTTCTTCGGAAACGTGAACCTGACGTTCGTCGATGACGTGGACATCCGCATAGGCGACGGAGTCATGATCGCGCCCAGCGTGACCCTGACCACGACGGGACACCCGGTGCATCCTGCGCGACGAGCTGACTTCGGGCGGTTCTCCGAGCCGATCGTGATCGAGGACAAGGTGTGGATCGGCAGCAACGTGGTGATCCTGCCCGGCGTCCGGATCGGCTACGGGTCGGTCATCGGCGCCGGCAGCGTCGTCAGCCGCAGCATTCCCCCGATGAGCGTCGCGCTCGGGACGCCTTGCCGTGTGGTCCGCCCCATCACGGACGAAGACCTCACCACACGTACCGCGTAGGTCGTCCCCCGTCTCGATGCCGCGCGGGAGCCTCATGCACATCGCGTTGTTCCGGGCGCCGGTCACTTCTACACCGGCCCTGAGCATCCCGACCATGACCCGGCTGCTGCCGGGCTGACCTGACGCCGCGTGCCGGACTTCCTGGGCTGACCGATCGTCGTCCGTATGCGATCGAGTCGAGGCGCGGGCGGCCACTCCCCGCACCCGACGTCCCGTCAAAAGAGCGCCGGGGAAGGCTGAGCAGCTCCGGCGCGAGCGGAGCACCGTCGGCGCCGGTGCTCCGCTCGCGGGGTGAGGCGTGCTGACGGAAGATCAGGTCGACTCGCGCACGACGAGTTCGTTCGGCATGATCACCGGCCCTGTGGGGCCGCCGTCGATCAGGCCGAGGAGCAGGTGGACGGCGGCGGTCGCCTGGTCGGCCATCGGGCTGCGGACCGAGGTGAGCGCGGGACTGGTGTAGGACGCGGCCTCTATGTCGTCGAAGCCGATGACCGCCACGTCCTCGGGGACGCGTCGGCCCGCTTGATGGAGGGCGCGCAGGGCTCCGATCGCCATCAGGTCGTTGGCTGCGAACACCGCGTCGAGGTCGGGATCGTCCTCCAGGAGCTGCCGCATGGCTTCGGCGCCGGAGACTCTGGTGAAGTCGCCCAGCGCCACGATGGAGCGACGGCCGGTGTCACGCAGCGTCTGACGATACCCATCGAGGCGCTCACGCGCCTCGTACAGTTCGAGCGGCCCTGTGATGGTGGCGATCCGGCGCCGACCGCGCTCGAGGAGATGACGCACGGCCAGCGCCGCTCCGCCGGCGTTGTCCAGCGCGACGTACGGGACGTCCTGGGCGGAGGTGCGGTTGAAGGACACGACAGGCAGGCCCTGCCGGGCCAGTGCGGCCGGCAGCGGATCCGTACCGTGCAAGGCGACCAGGAGCACGCCGTCCACATGCCCGCCGGCGATGTACTCCACGACTCTGGTCCGGCTCCGGTCCGATTCCGCGAGCATGAGCACGAGCCGTTTGCCCGCCGTCTCGAGCTCTCTGCTGACGGCGCGGACCACGGCGGAGAAGAGGGGGTCGTCGGAGACGACTCCCTGGGGCGGGTCGGATACCACCACGGCGACGGTGTCTGTGCGGCGGGTGACGAGATTGCGTGCCGCACCGTTGGGCACGTAGCCCAATTCGTTCACGGCGCGCATGACGACGTCCCGGATCTGCGGGGCGACCGTCGTCTCGCCGTTGATGACCCGGGAGACGCTCGATTTGGACACGCCCGCTCGGGCGGCCACCACATCGAGAGTGGGGCGTTTCATACCCGTCCGTCCCCTGTGCCGCCGCCCGGGTTCGTGCGCGGGGCGGGTTCTCTCATCAGGGCGACCTCCGACTCTGCGTCATGGCGATGCGAGCAGCGTATCCGCAGGCCGGGGGGACATGAGCGTGCCCGGAAAGACGTCTCCCTCAACGCCACCCCCGTGGTTGTCGGCGCGCCGTGCAGCCCTTGAGAGACCGCTCCCTGGCTTACGTCGCAGATGTTACGTCGCTGTTTATTCGAGGTGGGAGAGGCCTTGACAGCCTTTCCCGGTCCCTCCATCCTCCCTCTCAGGGAGCGCTCCCTGACCTCCCCCCACTTGAGGAGTCGCCCATGCAAGCGCCGCTGCGTCGCTTCAGCTTATTTTTGGCCCTCGCGGCCGCACTGCTCGCTTTCATCGCTCTCCCCACCCCTTCCGCGCAGGCGGCGGAGGTGCTGCTCTCCCAGGGAAAGCCCGCCACCTCCTCAAGTACCGAGGGAAACTTCAGCGCTCGTAGCGCCGTCGACGGCGACCCGGGCACGCGCTGGTCCAGCGCCTTCGCCGACCCGCAGTGGCTTCAGATCGACCTCGGGGCGAGTGCCGGGATCAGCCGCGTCGTCCTCAACTGGGAAGCCGCGTACGGCAAGGCGTTCAGGATCGAGGTATCGAGCGACGCGCAGAACTGGACCGTCGTCCACCAGACAGCCGCGGGCACGGGCGGCACCCAGAACCTGGCCGTTTCCGGCACCGGCCGCTATGTGCGCATGTACGGGACGCAGCGTGCCACCGGTTACGGCTACTCGCTGTGGGAGTTCCAGGTGTACGGCACTGCGGGTACCGGCGGTGACGCCGGCCAACTGCTCTCCTACGGCAGGCCGGGCGCGGCTTCCTCTTCCCAGAGTGACCAGAACTGCTGGGAATGCACGCCGGCCAGGGCCTTCGACCGGGATCCGGCCTCCCGCTGGTCCACAAGCTCCACCACGGGGTGGACCGATCCGGGCTGGATCTCCGTCGATCTCGGTGCGTCGGCGCAGATCGACAAGGTTGTCCTGCAGTGGGATCCCGCCTACGCCAAGTCGTTCCAGATCCAGGTCTCCTCGAACGGAGCCGACTGGACACCGATCTATTCGACGACGTCCGGCACGGGCTTCAAGCAGACGCTGACCGTCTCCGGCACCGGCCGCTATGTGCGCATGTACGGGACGCAGCGCGCCACCCCTTACGGCTACTCGCTGTGGGAGTTCCAGGTGTACGGCACCGGCGGCGCTCCGATACAGGCTCCGCCGCTGCCGAGTGACCCCGCGAACCCTCCGCGGCTGGTGTGGAGCGACGATTTCGACGGCGCCGCAGGCGGCAAGCCCGACTCATCGAAGTGGAGGGCCGATCCGGGCACCGGGCCGAACAACGAGCTGGAGTACTACACCGACCACCGCAACGCCGCACTGGACGGGGCGGGACACCTGGTGATGGAAGCACGCAAGGAGGCCACCGCCGGATCGTCGTGCCCGCCCGACCCGCTGAGCGGCAGCACCACGTGTCAGTACACCTCGGCGCGGATGAACACCGGCGCGACGTTCCAGTTCACCTACGGGCGCGTCGAGGCACGCATCAAGGTGCCCAAGGGCAACGGTCTGTGGCCCGCGTTCTGGATGATGGGCGGCGACTTCCTGACGGGCCGGCCGTGGCCGTACAACGGCGAGATCGACATCATGGAGATCCTCGGCAAGGACGTGAAGACCGCTTACTCGACCGTCCACGCGCCCGCCTACAACGGCGGGGGTGGAATCGGCGCGCCGTACACACTGCCCGGGAACGCCGACTTCTCCGACGACTTCCACACCTGGGTCGCCGACTGGAACAGCAAGGGCATCACCTACAGCGTGGACGGCCGGACCGTTCTGACTCTCAGCAAAGAGCAGGTGGAGCAGACACGCGGACCGTGGATCTTCGACCACCCTCACTACCTGATCCTCAACCTGGCGGTCGGAGGTGACTGGCCGGGCCCGACAGACGCCGGCACCCCCTTCCCCGCCAAAATGCTCGTCGACCACGTGCGGGTCTATCAGTGACCCCTGGCCGCCCGGTGACCGCGAAGGTCCCGGGCGGCTCCGCCCGCCCCCTGTGGGCGGCGGTCCGAGACACCCGAATCCCCCTGCGGGCAGACGTCACTGTCCGCCTCCCGCTCCCCCATCGCTGCACTTCGGCGAGCAGACCTGTCACCCCTGATGCCCGTAAGGAAGTGAAATGCGCGGATATCCCGCCCATCTGTACACACTGTTGGTGAGCGCTCTGGCGGTCGTGCTGGCCGCCGCCCTGAGCTTGACCGTATCGACCCAGCAGGCCCAGGCCGCGACGGTCACCGTCCAGGCCGAGTCCTACGCGGCCCAGTCGGGTGTCGTGTCGGAGGCGACCGGGGACATCGGGGGCGGGCAGAACGCCGCGTTCCTCGCCAACGGTGACTGGATGCGCTTCGACAACGTCGACCTCGGCGCGGCCGGCCGGCTGACGGTGTCGGCCCGGATCGCGTCCGCCGTCGGCTCGGGCACGGTGGAGTTCCGGACCGGCAGCCTGACCGGACCACTGCTCGCCGTCATACCGGTCTCCCCGACCGGCGGTTGGCAGACCTGGGCGACCCAGGCCACCGACGTAACCACCCATCCCACCGGTTCGCAGACGGTGTTCGCCGTGCTGCGCAGCACGACGTCCGGTGACTTCGTCAACATCAACTGGTTCTCCTTCGTCGGCGCGGCCGACAGCCCGGCGGCCGGATGGGTCCCCATCGACCAGGCCAAGTGGGACGCCCAGTTGGCGCAGTTCCGTGCGATGACGCCCGCCGCCGTGCCCGCCGGTATCGTCCGGGTCCCGGAGTTCAACGCCACCTGCTCCTACAGCCACTCCAAGCCGGACGACCCCATCGTCCTGCCGGGCCTGCCCGGTGCGTCCCACATGCACAGCTTCTTCGGCAACAGGAGCACCGACGCGTTCTCCACGACCCAGTCGCTGCTGACCAACGCACCCACCAGCTGCACCCCTGCCAACGACCTCTCGGCGTACTGGATCCCGACCCTGTACGAAGGCGACAAGGCCGTCGAAGCCGAGGGCATGATCGTGTACTACGGCTCCCGGCTCGCCGACCCCTCGGCGACCGTGCCCTTCCCGCAGGGGTTCCGCATGATCGCGGGCAACGCCAAGACCCAGACGCCTACCCCGGCGGGCTCGCCGGGCCAGTACTGGTGCGCCGGCGAGGGCGGTGAGATCGGCCGCAGCGCCGACGGCAACTGGCCGCGCTGCGCCCCGACGGCCCATCTCACCCACCAACTCGTCTTCCCCGACTGCTGGGACGGCAAGAACCTCGACAGTCCCGACCACAAGTCGCACGTGGCGACCACCTACGACGGCAAGTGCAGTGGCGCCTATCCCGTCGCCATCCCCAACCTCTCCTTCGTCGTCAGCTATCCGACCAGCGGCAGCACCGCGGGCTTCCGGCTGGCCTCGGGCATGGCATCGTCCATCCACGGCGACTTCTTCAACGCCTGGGACAACGCCGGTCTCGGGCACCGCGTGAAGGACTGCATCACCCAGAAGGCCAAGTGCAACTCCGCCGGCACATTCTGACCCTGTGGGCGGCAAGCGCCATGGTGGTGGCGCTGCCGGCCGTCGGGTGCACCTCGCAGCCGACGGCCGGCGCGTCGCCGGGACCGGCCTTCAACGCTACCGACACCGCTTGGATCCTGTTGATGATCCCCATGACCGAGCGCGCACAACTCCTGACCGATCTGGCACCCTCCCGCACGACGGACCCGAGCCTGGCCGAGCTGGCGGCGAAGACCGGATCGACGCTGCGCGGAGACCTGCGCCGACTGCGCGCGGTGCTGCGTCTCTCAGGCGTCCCCGATACCCACCCCCACGAGGGGCACGACATGCCGGGCATGGTGAGCCTCGGCACCCTCGAAAAGGCGGCTGCCGCGAACGGCCAGGCGTTCGACCGGATTCTCACGGACGCGCTGCGCGCCGGCTTCAAGCAGTCCCGGTTGCTCTGCGCCGGCGAGCAGACCCATGGCCAGGCCGACGAGGCGACGGAACTGGCCGCAGCCATCGCGAGGACCACGGCCGAGCAGACCACCCGGCTGGACAAGCTGCGAGCAGCACAGCCTGCGACGTCCGGCGAGAAGACAGCGGTGGCGCCCGGGCCGGGCGCGTGACCAGGACGTCCATCGCCTCGCGGACCACCGGGGTGCGGAGGGCCGGGCCTCCTGTTCCGAAGGTCCGGAGTCCTGGCTGACGTGCTCCGGGTGGACCCGGCGTGGTTTCGCCTTGTACGCAGCCATCCGCGCACATGCGCGGTTCAGGCGGACAAGGTATTCCCCACGGTTGCCAGGGGGAGACGCTCGGGCTCACCGTGGAAGACAGCCGCGAAACGTTTCCGCAGGGCAGAACGTTTCCGCAGGACAAAACTGGTGGGGCGGGTGGGACTCGAACCCACGGCCGACGGATTATGAGTCCGCTGCTCTAACCGGCTGAGCTACCGCCCCGTTTCGGCGTGGCGCGTACATGTGTACGCGCCGTCTGCCGCAGCATAGCCGGTCATACGATCTCTCGCTCCGACTGCCCGGCTACTCATGACCATGAAGACCGCGCTGCCCGCTGCCCGGTTCCGGGCGGAGGCAAGTTGACGCGAAAGAGTCACTCCGGCCCCACCGGCACCACCGTGACAGGCGCCTCACGGGCCGGCTCCGGGCATACGAAAAAGGACCCCGCAGGGTCCTCTTCCGTCTCGCTCCCCCGACTGGACTCGAACCAGTAACCCTCCGGTTAACAGCCGAATGCTCTGCCAATTGAGCTACAGGGGATCGCGCTCCCCCGACTGGACTCGAACCAGTAACCTGCCGGTTAACAGCCGGCTGCTCTGCCAATTGAGCTACAGGGGATTGTGGCGTTGCCTCGAACGTACCTGCCTGGCTGCTGCCGGGCGGCGCGCGTTCGCTGCGACACATACATTAGCGCAAGCAGGGGGGTGCTTTGCCAATCGGTATCGCCCGGGGTGATCTCGGGCGTCCGCGGGTAGGCGGGCAGCACACGTCGCACGGAGCGAAGGAAGGGTGGCAGCCATGCGGTACCGGCTCACGTTCATCGCCGGAGTGGCCCTCGGTTACGTGCTCGGCACGCGTGCCGGGCGCGAGCGTTACGAGCAGCTGAAGAAGTCCGCACGCCAGTTCGCCCAGAACCCGGCCGTGCGCAACACCTGCGAGACGGCGGCCCAGAGCGGCCGCCAGTTCGCCGGGAAGGCGTACCACGCGGTCGAGGAGAAGGTCGGCGACAAGGTGCCGGCGTCGGTGGCGGACCGGATGCGGTCCAAGCGCGGGCGCGGGGCGAACGGCGAGGACGACTGGGGGACCACCAACACCTGAGTCAGCACGCATCGCACGTCTGCCGCACCACCGGTCGGGAAACCTCCGGGGGTGCGGCAGAATCTGTGTATGGGCATAGTCGCCGGCTTGGACAGTTCTTCCGCCTTCACGCACATCGTGGTCTGCGATACGGACACGGGTGCCGTACTGCGCCAGGGATACGCCGCACATCCCGTCGACGCGAAGGCCACCGAGGTCGATCCTCAGGCGTGGCTGCTCTCCCTCGGTGAGGCCGCCGCCGGCGGGCTGCTCGAGGGGGTGCAGGCCATCGGTGTGTCGGCGCAGCAGCACGGGCTCGTGCCGCTGGACCACCAGGGCAACCTCGTACGTCCCGCACTGCTCGGCAACGACCGGCGGGCGCAGGTCGCCGCGGCCGATCTGATCGACGGGCTCGGCGGGCGGCAGGCCTGGGCGGAGGCGGTCGGGTCGGTGCCGCAGGCCGCTCAGCCCGTGTCGAAGCTGCGCTGGCTGGCCCGGACCGAGCCGGACATGGCGCAGCGGGTCGCCGCGGTGCTGCAGCCGCACGACTGGCTGGTGTGGCAGCTGCTGGGCCGGCCGGCCCGGCGGACCACCGACCGCGGGGCCGCCTCCGGGACGGGTTACTGGTCGGCGGGCAGCGAGTCCTACCGGCCCGACCTGGTGGAGCTCGCGCTCGGACGCCAGGCGGCGCTGCCGGAGGTTCTCGGTCCGTCCGACGCGGCGGGGACGACGCCCGAGGGGCTGCTGATCTCCGCGGGGACGGGCGAGACGATGGCGGCGGCGTTCGGGCTCGGGGTCGCGGTCGGTGACGCGGTGGTGTCGCTGGGGGCCTCGGGTTCGGTGATGGCGGTGCACCACGAGGCGCTGGCGGACCCGACCGGGATGATCACGTCGTTCGCCGACGCGACCGGGATGCATCTGCCGGTGGTCCACACGTCGAACGCGGTACGCGCCCTGCGCGGGACTGCCGAGATGCTGGGTCTTGACGGGCTGGAGGAGCTGTCGGCGCTGGCGCTGAAATCGACGCCGGGCTCCTCGGGGCTCGTACTGCTGCCGTATCTGGAGGGTGAGCGCACCCCGGATCTGCCGCACACCGCCGGAACGCTGAGCGGGCTGCGGCGTGAGTCGATGAAGCCGGAGCACCTGGCGCGGGCCGCCTTCGAGGGGATGCTGTGCTCGCTGGCCGACGCGCTGGACGTGCTGCGCGGCCGCGGGGTGGAGGTGCGGCGGGTGTTCCTGCTGGGCGCCGCCGCCGAACTGCCGGCCGTGCAGGGGCTGGCGCCGGCGCTGCTGGGCACCCAGGTGGTCGTGCCGCAGCCGGCCCAGTACGCGGCGCTGGGTGCGGCCCGGCAGGCGGCCTGGGCGCTGGGCGTCTCGAAGGGGACGCTGGACGGGCGCACTCCCCCGGCGTGGCAGGGGGCCGCCGCACAGGTGCTGGAGCCGGGCGAGGAGCTGCCGGTCGGGAAGGCGGTGCGCCAGCAGTACGTGGCGACGCGGGACCAGATCCACCCGGGGGCCTTCGACAGGGTGCGGTGAGGCGACTGCCCTCGGTGACGGTCGGCCGCGACCGGGTCCGGAAATTGTGGACCGGGTCTGTTTTTTGACCTGGACTTGAATAAAAACGTTCGCTGTCCCGGTGCGCGGTACCCGAAAATGGGTCGACTCCCGACCTCGTCGACCCCGAGAGACACGCGTGCTCATAAAACTCCTGCGGGCCTGTCTCGGTCCGTACAAGAAACCGATCGCACTGCTGGTCGTCTTCCAGCTGCTGCAGACCTGCGCCACGCTCTATCTGCCCACCCTCAACGCGGACATCATTGACAACGGTGTCGTCCGCGGTGACACGGGCTACATCGTCCAGTACGGCGGCGTCATGATCGTCGTCAGTATCGCCCAGGTGGTGTGCAACATCGGGGCCGTCTACATCGGCGCCCGTACCGCGTCCGCGCTGGGCCGCGACATCCGGGCCTCGGTCTTCGACCGGGTGCAGTCGTTCTCGGCGCGGGAGGTCGGCCGCTTCGGCGCACCTTCGCTGATCACCCGTACGACCAATGACGTGCAGCAGGTCCAGATGCTGGTCCTGATGACGTTCACGCTGATGGTGTCGGCGCCGATCATGTGCGTCGGCGGCATCATCATGGCGCTCGGCCAGGACGTCCCGCTGTCCGCGGTGCTGCTCGCGGTGGTGCCGGTCCTCGGCATCGCGGTGAGCCTCATCGTGCGGAGGATGCGTCCGCTGTTCCGGACGATGCAGGAGCGGCTCGACACCGTGAACCGGGTGCTGCGCGAGCAGATCACCGGCAACCGGGTCATCCGCGCCTTCGTCCGCGACGACTACGAGGAGGAACGCTTCCGGGGCGCCAACACCGAACTGACGGACGTGGCCCTGTCCACGGGCCGGCTGATGGCGCTGATGTTCCCGACCGTGATGACGGTCGTGAACGTGTCGTCGATCGCCGTCGTCTGGTTCGGCGCGCACCGGATCGACAGCGGCGGGATGGAGATCGGCGCGCTGACCGCGTTCCTCTCCTATCTGATGCAGATCGTCATGTCGGTGATGATGGCCACCTTCATGTTCATGATGGTGCCGCGCGCCGAGGTCTGCGCCGAGCGCATCCAGGAGGTCCTGGAGACCGATTCCTCCGTGGTGCCGCCGGTGAACCCGGTGCGCGAGCTCACGGTCCGGGGGCATCTGGAGGTGCGCGGTGCGCACTTCCGCTACCCCGGCGCCGAGGAGCCGGTGCTGCGCTCGGTGGACCTGGTCGCGCGGGCCGGTGAGACGACCGCGATCATCGGGTCGACGGGCAGCGGGAAGTCGACGCTGCTCGGTCTCGTACCCCGGCTGTTCGATGTGACGGACGGCCAGGTGCTGGTCGACGGGACGGACGTACGGACGGTGGATCCGGCGCTGCTGGCGAAGACCGTGAGTCTCGTCCCGCAGAAGCCGTACCTGTTCTCCGGGACGGTCGCGACGAATCTGCGGTACGGGAATCCGGACGCGACCGACGAGGAGCTGTGGCACGCGCTGGAGATCGCGCAGGCCAAGGAGTTCGTCGAGCAACTGGAGCACGGCCTCGACGCACCGATCGCGCAGGGCGGCACCAATGTCTCCGGCGGACAGCGGCAGCGGCTCTCGATCGCCCGGACGCTGGTGCAGCGGCCGGAGATCTACCTCTTCGACGACTCCTTCTCGGCGCTGGACTACGCCACGGACGCGGCGCTGCGCGCGGCGCTGTTGCGGGAGACACAGGGGGCGACGGTGGTGATCGTCGCGCAGCGGGTGTCCACCATCCGCGACGCGGACCGGATCCTGGTGCTGGACGAGGGCCGCGTCGTCGGCTCCGGCAGCCACCACGAGCTGATGGACGGCAATGAGACCTACCGGGAGATCGTTCTCTCGCAGCTGACGGAAGCGGAGGCCGCGTAATGGCCGGGCCTGGCGGACGCATGATGGCGGGCGGGGCGCCGACCGAGCGGTCCATGGACTTCAAGGGCTCCACGAAGCGGCTGCTGAAGCGCTTCGCGGCCGAGAAGGCCACCCTGTACGTGATGCTGGTGGCCGTGGCGCTGAGTGTGGCGCTGTCGGTGGTCGGCCCGAAGATCCTCGGCAAGGCCACCGACCTGGTGTTCGCCGGTGTCGTCGGCCGGGGCATGGACGCCGGGACGACGAAGGAGCAGGCCGTCGAGGGCCTGCGGCACAGCAACAACGGCCTGGCCGACATGCTCTCCAAGGTGGACTTCACCCCGGGGCAGGGCATGGACTTCGACGCGATCGGCCAGGTGCTGCTCATGGCGCTGACCGTGTACGTCGGAGCCGGGCTGCTGATGCTCGTATCGACGCGGCTGTCGATCCGGGTGATCAACCGGGTCGTGTTCCAGCTCCGCGAGGACCTCCAGACGAAGCTGTCGCGGCTGCCGCTGTCGTACTTCGACCGGGCCAAGCGCGGCGAGGTGCTGAGCCGGGCGACGAACGACATCGACAACATCTCGCAGACGCTGCAGCAGACGATGGGGCAGCTGATCAACTCGCTGCTCACCATCGTCGGCGTACTCGTGATGATGTTCTGGATCTCGCCGCTGCTGGCGCTGATCGCGCTGGTGACGGTGCCGCTGTCGGTGGTCGTGGCCACACGGGTCGGCAAGCGCTCCCAGCCGCAGTTCGTCCAGCAGTGGAAGGTGACGGGCAAGCTCAACGCCCACATCGAGGAGATGTACACCGGCCACACCCTGGTGAAGGTCTTCGGGCGGCAGGAGGAGTCGGCGCGTGACTTCGCCGAGCAGAACGACGCGCTGTACGAGGCCGGGTTCAAGGCGCAGTTCAACAGCGGCATCATGCAGCCGCTGATGATGTTCGTGTCGAACCTCAACTATGTGCTGATCGCCGTCGTCGGCGGGCTCCGGGTCGCCTCGGGCGCCCTGTCGATCGGTGATGTGCAGGCCTTCATCCAGTACTCGCGGCAGTTCTCCATGCCGCTGACCCAGGTCGCCTCGATGGCGAACCTGGTGCAGTCCGGGGTGGCTTCGGCCGAGCGGATCTTCGAGCTGCTGGACGCCGAGGAGCAGGACGCCGACCCGGCGAAGGCCGAGGCGGAGTACCCCGGGGAGCTGCGCGGCAGCGTGTCCCTGGAGAACGTCTCGTTCCGTTACGACCCGGAGAAGCCGCTCATCGAGGATCTGTCGCTGAGCGTCGAGCCGGGCCACACGGTGGCGATCGTCGGTCCGACCGGCGCCGGCAAGACGACGCTGGTCAACCTGCTGATGCGGTTCTACGAGGTGACCGGCGGCCGGATCGCTCTCGACGGGGTCGACATCGCGAAGATGTCGCGCGACGACCTGCGCTCGGGCATCGGCATGGTCCTCCAGGACACCTGGCTGTTCGGCGGGACCATCGCGGAGAACATCGCCTACGGGGCGTCGGGCGACGTCACCCGGGAGCAGATCGAGGAAGCGGCGCGGGCGGCCCACGCCGACCGGTTCATCCGCACCCTGCCCGACGGCTACGACACCCGCATCGACGACGAGGGCTCGGGCGTCAGCGCGGGCGAGAAGCAGCTGATCACCATCGCCCGGGCGTTCCTGTCCGACCCGGTGATACTGGTGCTCGACGAGGCGACCAGCTCCGTCGACACCCGTACCGAGGTGCTGATCCAGAAGGCGATGGCGGGCCTGGCCCACGGTCGTACGAGCTTCGTGATCGCGCACCGGCTCTCCACCATCCGGGACGCCGACGTCATCCTGGTGATGGAGAACGGTTCCATCGTCGAACAGGGCACGCACGACGAACTGCTGGACGCGAAGGGCGCGTACGCCCGGCTGTACGCGGCACAGTTCGCGCAGGCGGTCGCCGAGGTCGACTAGCGGACCGCCCCCGCGGCTGCCCGGACCGCTTTTCAGTCCAGGTAGCCGCGGAGCTGGTCGGCGAAGGCGTGGTCCCGCAGCTTGCTGAGGGTCTTGGACTCGATCTGCCGGATGCGTTCGCGGGTCACGCCGAAGATCCGCCCTATCTCCTCCAGCGTGCGCGGCCGCCCGTCGGCCAGTCCGTAGCGCAGCTGGACCACTTTGCGCTCGCGCTCGTTGAGCGTGGAGAGCACCGCCTCCAGGTGTTCGCGCAGCAGCAGGAAGGCCGCGGACTCCACCGGGGACGCGGCGTCCCCGTCCTCGATGAGGTCACCGAGCGAGACGTCGTCCTCCTCGCCGACCGGGGCGTGCAGGGACACCGGTTCCTGGGCCAGGCGCAGGACCTCCCCGACCCGTTCCGGTGTCAGATCCAGCTGCTCGGCGACCTCCTCGGGCGTCGGCTCGTAGCCGCGCTCCTGGAGCATCCGGCGCTGGACCCGGACCACGCGGTTGATCAGCTCGACGACATGGACCGGGACCCTGATGGTCCGCGCCTGGTCGGCGAGGGCGCGGGACATGGCCTGACGGATCCACCAGGTCGCGTACGTCGAGAACTTGTAGCCGCGGGCGTAGTCGAACTTCTCCACCGCCCGGATCAGCCCGAGGTTCCCCTCCTGGACCAGGTCCAGCATCGTCAGCCCGCGGCCCACGTAGCGCTTGGCCACGGAGACGACGAGACGGAGGTTGGCCTCGATCAGGCGGCGCTTGGCCATCCGCCCCATGACCACCAGCCGGTCCAGGTCGACGGCCAGCCGGGTGTCGGGGTCCGGGGTCCGGGCCAGGTGCTCCTCGGCGAACAGGCCGGCTTCGACGCGGCGGGCGAGTTCCACCTCGTCGGCGGCCGAAAGGAGCGGGATGCGGCCGATCTCGCGCAGATACTGGCGGAAGAGATCGGACGACGGCCCGCCGGTCTCGAGGCGGCCGCGCGGCTCCGGTGGTTCGGGGAGCTCCGACTCCTCCATGACGGCCTCGGGCGGGTCAGGTGGTGCTTCGGGCGGATTCTGCGGGGCGGCCGGGGGTGTCGGCGGGTCCGCCGCGGCCTCGGGGTGGTGAACGGCCCGGGACTGCACGGGGATGGCCGGGACACGCTCGGTTTCGGTCACGGTCCGGGTCTGCACGGGGGCGACCTCCAGGTGATCGCTGCCGGACCGCGGGAATGGAGGACCACCGTTCGGTGGGCCGGCCGCGCGTCCGATGACTCAGGCACCGCCACCCAGTGTGGGGTACGACACACAGCCGCCACGAGGGGCGTGCGGGGACTTTCTGGATCCGGTCCGTGACCGGGCGATTACCAGTACGGGCGCGGGGAGTTGGCGGGCCCGGGCCGCCGGGTGGGCGCCGTCAGAGCGCGGCGGCGCCGTGGTTGCGCAGGGACTGGGAGTACTGCTGGAGGACCCACACCTCGTTCTGCGCGGCGGCCAGGTGGTCCGGGGACACATTGCTGCCGAGACGGGCCAGGCTGCCCTGGACCTCGTTGATCCGGCGGTCGACGGCGCGCAGACGGACCTTGACCAGGTGCTCGCCCGCGTACGCCTCGTCGATCGACTTGCCGTGGAAGACCTCGACCGCGAGCTCCGTGACCAGCTTGCGCACCGCGTCGTTGGGCGTCGCGTCGAGCACCTGCACGAGATACTCGCGGGTCTCGGGCACGCCGAGCTCCGCTCCGCCCGCCTCCGCGATGCACTGGCGGACCGCGGCGTACGGCGGGGCGGTGAACTCGTCGATCCCGTACGCGTCGAACGCCGGGGAGACCAGGGCGGGCTTCTGCAGGGCGAGCTTGAGCAGCTCGCGCTCGGTGCGGTGGGCCGGGCTGCGGAGATTGAGCGCCGGGCCCGCGGAGGCGGCGGGCGCCTGGATCTCCTGGCGCCGGGACCCGCCGCGCGCGGCGGGCGCGGGGCCCCGGTCGCCCCGGCCCCGGGCCCACTGGGCGAGCTGGTTGACCCGGTGCACGACGTACTCCTGGTCCAGGATGCCGACGAAGCCGGCCAGCTGGACGGCGACCTCGCGCTGCACGCTGCCCGTCTTGATCTTGGCGACGACCGGGGCCGCCTCGTCGAGCGCGGCGGCACGCCCCGCCGGGGTCTCCAGGTCGTAACGGGCGACGATCTGGCGGAGCGCGAACTCGAACAGCGGGGTGCGGGGTTCGACCAGGTCGCGGACGGCCTCGTCGCCCTTGGCCAGGCGCAGATCGCACGGGTCCATGTTGTCGGGAGCGATCGCGATGTACGTCTCCGCCGCGAACTTCTGGTCGTCCTCGAAGGCGCGCAGGGCGGCCTTCTGACCGGCCGCGTCCCCGTCGAAGGTGAAGATCACCCGGGCGCTGCCGTTGTCCATCAGGAGGCGGCGGAGGATCTTGATGTGGTCGCCGCCGAACGCCGTGCCGCACGTGGCGATGGCGGTGGTGACCCCGGCGAGGTGGCAGGCCATCACGTCGGTGTAACCCTCGACGACGACGGCCCGGCTGGCCTTCGCGATGTCCTTCTTCGCCAGGTCGATGCCGTACAGCACCTGGGACTTCTTGTAGATCGCCGTCTCGGGGGTGTTCAGATACTTCGGGCCGTTGTCGTCGTCGCGCAGCTTGCGGGCGCCGAAGCCGACGACCTCGCCCGAGGTGTCACGGATCGGCCACATCAGCCGGCCCCGGAAGCGGTCTATGGGGCCGCGCCTGCCGTCCTGGGAAAGGCCCGAGGCGATCAGTTCCTTGTCGCTGAAGCCCTTGCCGCGCAGGTACCGGGTGAGGTGGTCCCAGCCCGCCGGGCTGTAGCCCACGCCGAAGTGCGCGGCCGCCGCCTGATCGAAGCCGCGCTCCGCGAGGAACTTGCGGCCGATCTCCGCCTCGGGGCCGTCCAGCTGCTCCACGTAGAACTGGGCGGCCGCCTTGTGCGCCTCGACCAGCCGGATCCGCTCGCCGCGCTGGTGGGACGGGTTGTACCCGCCCTCCTCGTACCGCAGGGTGATGCCGGCCTTCGCGGCGAGCCGCTCGACGACCTCCGCGAACGTCAGGTGGTCGATCTTCTGCACGAAGGCGATCGTGTCGCCGCCCTCCTGGCAGCCGAAGCAGTGGAAAAGACCCTTGCTCGGACTGACCTGGAACGACGGTGACTTCTCGTCGTGGAAGGGGCACAGGCCCTTGAGGTTTCCCCCGCCCGCGTTGCGCAGCTGGAGGTACTCCGAAACGACGGCGTCGATCGGGACCGCGTCCCGGACCGCCTTCACGTCGTCATCGTTGATCCTGCCTGCCACGGTGTGAAGTCTACGGGTGCGGTACGACAGCCCGTCTCCATCGTCGCCCCGGTCCGGCGGGCCGGTTCCGTCCTCAAGCGCCGGACGGGCTTGTGGTGCGGGTGCCCTCGCGGGGTGCGCGGCGGGGTGCGGGTGCGCCCACGTCCGGCGGGTGGGGGCGGGGTCCCTCCGGGGCGTCTCCTCAGAAATGGCGCGTTCACCCGGGTCCGCTGCGTACCCACCGAACGTTCGTCGTCCGAGGAGACGCCCCGGAGGGACCCCGGCCCCCACACACACAACGGGGTAGCGCGCCGCCCCGCGGGGGGCCCGCACCGGAGGGGGAAACTCAGGTCAGGGACGCCAGCCCTACTGACGGGTCGGCCAGCGCGTCCGGGTCGATCGGGTCGCCGTTTTTGATGAGTTGCTGGATGGGCTCCGTGACATCCCACACGTTCACGTTCATGCCGGCCAGCACCTTGCGGTCCTTCAGCCAGAACGCGATGAACTCCCGCTTGCCCGCGTCGCCGCGGATCACGACCTGGTCGTAGCTGCCCGGCGGCGCCCAGCCCGAGTATTCGAGGCCGAGGTCGTACTGGTCGGAGAAGAAGTACGGGACCCGGTCGTAGGCGACGTCCTGGCCGAGCATGGCGCGGGCCGCCGCCGGACCGGTGTTCAGCGCATTGGCCCAGTGCTCCACGCGGAGCCGGCCGCCGAGCAGCGGATGGGCCACGTTGGCCACGTCACCGGCCGCGAAGATGTGCGGGTCGCTGGTGCGCAGCGAGGCGTCGACGGCGATGCCGCCGCCTTGCTCGCGGGGGGCGATGTCCAGGCCCGCCGCCTCGGCGAGCGCGGCGCGCGGTGCGGCGCCGATCGCGGCGAGGACGTCGTGGGCGGGGTGTTCCTCGCCGTCGTCGGTGCGGACCGCGAGGACCATGCCGTCCTGGCCGACGATCTCGGTGAGCCGGCCGCCGAAGTGGAAGCGGACGCCGTGGTCGCTGTGCAGGTCGGTGAAGAGCTGGCCGAGCTCGGGACCGATGACCCGGAGCAGTGGGGTGGCCTCCGGTTCGACGACGGTGACCTCGGCGCCGTATCCGCGGGCCGCCGCGGCGACCTCCAGGCCGATCCAGCCGGCGCCGGCGATCACCAGGTGGCCGTTGTCGCGGCCGAGGGCGGCCAGCACGTTGCGCAGCCGGTCGGCGTGGGCGAGGCGGCGCAGGTGGTGGACGCCCGCCAGGCCGGTGCCGGGGATGTCGAGGCGGCGTGGTTCGGCGCCGGTGGCCAGGAGCAGCTTGTCGTAGTGGACGACGGTGCCGTCGCCGAGTTCCACGGAGCGGGCTTCGCGGTTCAGCGCGGTGACGGGCTGGCCGAGGTGGAGTTCGATGTCGGCGCCGGCGTACCAGGCGGTCTCGTGGACGAAGACGCTGTCGCGTTCCTCCTTCCCGCCGAGGTAGCCCTTGGAGAGCGGCGGGCGTTCGTACGGATGGTCGCGCTCATCGCCGATCAGGATGACCCGGCCGCTGAATCCTTCCGCGCGGAGCGTCTCCGCTGCCTTCGCTCCGGCCAGCCCTCCGCCGACAATGACGAACGTCCGATGTGCGTCGACCACTTGATGCCTCCTCGGTGCTTGCTGCGCGGCGCCAACTGCGAGCGTCCCGCACGCAGCGTGATGGCGAAAGAGGGTGTGACCCGATCAGGTCACACCGAGTGGTCATGGGCCGGTTTGGCGCGGATGAAGCCGGCGCCCCTGCGCGTCACGGTACGTGTACCCAGCACGTCAGCCGCGGGGCGAGGTGAGCGAGTGGTGCAGGGCGCGGGCCGAGGCGTCGGTCAGGGCGGCGATCTGGTCGACCAGGACCCGCTTGCGGGCACGGTCGTCGGGGGCGGTCTCGTAGAGCGCGCGCAGCTGGGGCTCCAGCCCTTCGGGGGCGCGGGCGGTCAGTGCCGCGGCCAGCTCGGCGATGACGATCCGCTGGTCGGCCCGGATCGCTTCCTGCTCGGCGCGCTGCATGACGTAGCGGTCGGCGACCGCCTTGAGGACCGCGCATTCGTTGCGTGTCTCGCGGGGCACGACGAGCTCCGCGCCGTATCTGCCGAGGCGTCCGGTGCCGTAGGCCTGGCGGGTGGCGCTCTCGGCGGCGAGGCAGAAGCGGCCGATCAGCTGGCTCGTGGCGTCCTTGAGCCGGGCCTGGGCGACGGCCGATCCGTCGTAGCCGTGCGGCCACCACTCCTGGCCGATCAGCCGGTCGAGCGCGTCGGACAGCTCCTGGGGGTCGGTGTCGGCGGGGACGTACCGTCCGATGGCGACGGACGCGATGTCCTGGCGCTCCGGCTCGGCTTCGAGGCAGTTGGGGTCGATGTGCCCGGCGTGCAGCCCGTCCTCGAAGTCGTGGACCGAGTACGCCACGTCGTCGGACCAGTCCATGACCTGGGCCTCGAAGCACTTGCGGCCGTGCGGGGCGCCCTCGCGGAACCAGTGGAAGACCGGCAGGTCGTCCTCGTACACCCCGAATTTCGGCGATCCGGGGTCGGTGGGATGGGCGCCGCGGGGCCAGGGGTACTTGGTGGCGGCGTCGAGCGCGGCGCGGGTGAGGTTGAGCCCGACGCTGACCAGTTCGCCGGTGCGGGTGTCGGGCACGAACCGCTTGGGTTCGAGGCGGGTCAGCAGCCGCAACGACTGGGCGTTGCCCTCGAAGCCGCCGCAGTCGGAGGCGAAGTCGTTGAGCGCCTGTTCGCCGTTGTGCCCGAAGGGCGGGTGGCCCATGTCGTGGGAGAGGCAGGCCGTCTCGACCAGGTCGGGGTCGCAGCCGAGCGCGGCGCCGAGTTCGCGGCCGACCTGCGCGCACTCCAGCGAGTGCGTGAGCCGGGTCCGCGGGCTGGCGTCCCAGACGTGGCTGCGGGTGCCCGGGGTGACGACCTGGGTCTTCCCGGCGAGCCTGCGCAGGGCCGCGGAGTGCAGCACGCGGGCGCGGTCGCGCTGGAAGGCGGTGCGGCCCGGCCTTTTGTCCGGCTCGGTGTCCCAGCGTTCCGCGTCGGCGGCGCCGTAGGGGGCCGTGCCGGGGTCCTGTGTGCCGTACGCGGTGTCCGTGCCGTCCGTGCCGTTCATGGTGCCGACACTAATCCGCCGGACTGACAGGACGGCTCAGGCGGAGGCGAGGAAACGTGTGTTCATCAGGGTTTCGTGCGCGGGTGCGCCGCTCGCGCGGGCCTGGTCGTAGCGGTGGAGCAGCAGGCGTGCCATGGCCGGGTGGGCGCCGAGCGGGGCGGCCGCGATCCAGGGCGCTTGTGCCGCAGCGGCCGAGGCGAAGCGTCCGGGGGCGGTGAAGTACGAGGCGATGGCGACCCGTCGGCGGCCTCGGGCGGCCAGCGCGCGCAGGGCGGTCTGGACGGTGGGCGTCGCGGCGGAGGCGTACGCGGGCACGACGGGCACCCCGCCGAGCCGTTCGCTGAGCAGGTGCGCGGTGCGGCGGGTGTCGGCGGCCGATTCGGGGTCGCGCGAGCCTGCGGCCGCCAGGACCACGGCGCTGTCGCGGTTGCCGTCGTCCTCGGTCCGCCAGCCCGCCTCGGTGAGCCGGCCGTGGAGCGCCTCGATCAGGAACGGGTGCGGCCCGAGGGGGCCGGCGGTACGGGTGCGCAGGGCGGGGGCGCCGGCGACGGCCTCGGGGATGTCCTGCTTCACGTGGTAGCCGCGTCCCAGCAGCAGCGGTACGAGGACCGCCTCGCCGCTCCCCAGGGCGCGCAGGGTGTGCGGGAGGAGGGGTTCGTTGAGCTCGATGTGGCCGAGCCGGACGTCGAGCCCCGGCCGCAGTTCCCGTACCCGGTCCAGGAGCTCCGTCACCGTGTGCAGCGCCCGCGGGTCCCGGCTGCCGTGGGCGACGGCGACGAGTGCGGGGGCGGCGGGTATCAGGGGGCTCACGTTGCTGTGCGGGGGCTGCTGCGGGGTGCGGTCCATGGGCCGTCGGGTTCCGTTCAGGGAGACGAGGCTGAGCTGGGTGCCGAGCTGTGCGGTGATACGGGTCAGCAGTTGCGCCGTGCTGTCGAGGGGCAGGGACTCCTGTGGGCGATCCGGTGCCGACTGCGTCATGGACCGATGGTGCCGGGCGCAGGTTGCCGCGTCGTTGCGCGCCGGTCACAGCCGTTTTCCGCCGCCTCACGGGAAGCCCGTGTGCGATGTCAGGCGCCCGGCGTCAGGTGGCCGTCCCGGACCGCGGCCGCCGGCCGCACGCCCTCGGCGAACAGCCGCTCGATGACCGCGGCGACCCCGTCCTGCTCATTGGTCGCGGTGTGCGCCGCCACGGCGGCCAGCACGGAGGGGTGCGCGTTGGCCATCGCGTAGCCGGTGCCCGCCCAGGAGAGGACCGTGAGGTCGTTGGGCATGTCGCCGAACGCGATGACCTCGGTCGCGTCGATGCCCCGGGCGGTGCACAGCACCTCCAGGGTGCCGGCCTTCGTGACGCCGGGCGCGCTGATCTCCAGCAGTCCGCGCCCACCCGAGTGGGTGAGCTGCACCTCGTCGCCCGCGCCCTGGCGGGCGGCGGCCAGCAGGGTGTCGGCGTCGAGCCGGTCCGACCAGGCGAGCAGCTTGGTGACGGGGGCCTCGGTGAGCCACAGGTCGGCGAGGGAGGGGACGGGGAGCTCGGCGCCGGCGTCTTCGGACATGCGGAGGCGGTAGGCGGGTTCGTACAGCACCTGGTTGCCGGTCTCCAGGGCGAAGCCCACCTCGGGCAGCGCGGCCGCCAGTGCGGTGGCCACCTGCCGGGCCGTGGCCAGGGACAGGACGCGGGAGGAGACGACGGTGCGGCTCGCGATGTCGTAGACGAGAGCCCCGTTGCTGCAGACCGCGGTGCCGGTCAGGCCGGTGGCCTCGGCTAGGCGGTCGACGAACCGGGGCGGTCTCGCGGTGACGATGACGATCTCCGCGCCGGCGTCCTCGGCCGTGCGCAGGGCGCGCCGGGTGCGGGGGGAGAGGGTGCCGTCGTTGCGGAGAAGGGTGCCGTCGAGATCTGAGGCGATCAGCCGTGGGAGCAACATCGGCCGATGCTACCGATGGTGGCGACGGAGAACCGATCCGGCCGTCCGCTCGTCAAGCGGGAGAGGGACGGTGTGGCACGACGACAGGGATGTGGGGGCTCGGATGCGGATGAGGACATGGGGAGGGCGTGCGGTCCGGGCGCTGCGGCGGTCCGCCGTCCGGCTGCCGCGGACCCGGCGGGGGCGGCGCCTGGCCGTGCAGGGCGTGATGGTGGCGTGTGTGCTGGCCCTGGCCCCGGCCACCTGGCTGCACACGGTCGCCGATGCCCGGGTCAGGACGGCGGCGGACGTGCCCGCGCAGCAGGTCGCGGTGGTGTTCGGCGCGGGGCTGTGGCAGGGCAAGCCGTCCCCGTACCTCGCCAACCGGCTCCGGACGGCGGCGGGGCTGTACCGGGACGGGAAGGTGAAGGTCGTGCTGGTGACCGGTGACAACAGCCGGGTGGAGTACGACGAGCCGGACGCCATGCGCACGTTCCTGGTCGCGCACGGGGTGCCGGACAGCAGGATCGTGAGCGACTTCGCCGGCTTCGACACCTGGGACTCCTGCGTGCGGGCCAGGAAGATCTTCGGCGTCGAGCGGGCCGTGCTGGTGAGCCAGGGGTTCCACATACGGCGGGCGATCGCGCTGTGCCGGGCCGCGGGAATCGACGCGTACGGCGTCGGGGTCGACGCCGTACACGATGTGACCTGGTACTACGGCGGAACGCGGGAGGTGTTCGCGGCGGGCAAGGCCGCGCTGGACGCCCTGTTCGAGCCGGATCCGCACTTCCTGGGGCCCAAGGAGCGCGGCGTGGAGGATGCGCTGGGGGCGGCTGCCCGGTGACGGTACGCGCACCTCACCGCGGGGTGCCGGGCGGGCTGAGGTGCGCGTACCGGCGGTGTAACCGGGAGCGGGCACCTGTGTAACACCCGGCTCGCAGTCTGGGGGCATGACCAGCACCGCGCCTGCCGCCATCGCGACCCACTGCCCGTACTGCGCACTGCAGTGCGGCATGAATCTGCGCCCGGTCTCCGGCGACGCGGTCGTCGAGGTGGAGGAGCGCACCGCCTTCCCCGTGAACCGGGGCGCCCTGTGCGGCAAGGGCCGGTCCGCGCCCGCCGTCCTGTCCTCCGCGGTCCGGCTGACCGGGCCGCTCGTACGCGATGCGGTGAGCGGGGAGCTGGAGCCGGCCGGCTGGGACGTGGCGCTGGCCCGTATCGCCGAAGGGCTGCGGGGGACGCGTGCGGAGCACGGGGCCGACGCCGTGGGAGTGTTCGGCGGCGGTGGGCTGACCAACGAGAAGGCGTACGCGCTGGGCAAGTTCGCCCGGGTGGTGCTCGGGACCTCGCAGATCGACTACAACGGACGGTTCTGCATGTCGTCGGCGGCCGCCGCGCACCAGCGGGCCTTCGGTCTCGACCGCGGGCTGCCGTTCCCGCTGGAGGACATCCCGCGCACCGGGTGCGTGATCCTCGTGGGATCCAACCTCGCGGAGACGATGCCGCCCGCGCTGCGCTATCTGACCGAGCTGCGGGAGAACGGCGGCCGGCTGATCGTCATCGATCCGCGCCGCACCAGGACCGCCGAGCAGGCGGACCTCCATCTGGCCCCGCGGCCCGGCACCGATCTCGCGCTCGCGCTCGGCATGCTCCACCTCGTGGTGGCGCAGGGCCGGGTGGACGAGGAGTTCGTACGGGAGCGCACCAGCGGCTGGGACGAGGCGCGGGCCGGGGTGATGGCCCACTGGCCGGAGCTGGTGGAGCGGCTGACCGGCGTCCCGGTGCCGCAACTGCGGGCGGCCGTCGAGATGTTCTGCGACGCCGAGAGCGGCATGGTGCTGACCGCGCGCGGCCCCGAGCAGCAGGCGAAGGGCACGGACACCGTCGGCGCCTGGATCAACTTCGCGCTGGCCACCGGGCGGGCCGGCCGGCCGCTGTCCGGCTACGGCTGCCTGACCGGGCAGGGCAACGGCCAAGGCGGTCGCGAACACGGCCAGAAGGCGGATCAGTTGCCCGGATACCGCAAGCTCACCGACCCGGCGGCGCGCCGCCATGTCGCGGGCGTGTGGGGGGTCGATCCGGACTCGCTGCCGGGGCCGGGGCGCAGTGCCTACGAGCTGCTGGACGCCCTGGGAGGCGAGGTGCGGGCGCTGCTGGTGATGGGGTCGAACCCGGTGGTGTCCGCGCCGCACGCGGGTCATGTGGAGAAGCGGCTGAAGTCGCTGGACTTCCTCGCGGTCGCCGACGTGGTGCTCTCGGAGACGGCCGCGCTGGCCGATGTGGTGCTGCCGGTGACGCAGTGGGCCGAGGAGACCGGGACGACGACCAATCTGGAGGGCAGGGTGCTGCTGCGCCGGCGCGCGGTGACCGCGCCCGAGGGCGTCCGCAGCGACCTGGACGTGCTGCACGGCCTGGCCGGCCTCCTCGGGCACGGGAAGGGCTTCCCGGCCGACGCGGAGGAGGTGTTCGACGAGCTGCGCCGGGCCTCGGCGGGCGGCCCGGCGGACTACGCCGGCATTACGTACGAGCGGATCGCGGCCGAGGACGGCGTCTTCTGGCCGTGCCCGGACACGGACCACGCCGGTACGCCGCGGCTGTTCCTGGACCGGTTCGCGACGGACGACGGGCGGGCCAGGTTCGTACCCGTCACGCACCGCCCGTCCGCCGAGGAGACGGACGCGGAGTATCCGGTGGTGCTGACGACCGGCCGGGTCGTCGCCCAGTACCAGTCGGGGGCGCAGACCCGCCGGGTCGCGGAGCTGAACGCCGCGGCCCCGGGGCCCTTCGTGGAGCTGCATCCGCGGCTCGCCGAGCGGATCGGGGTGGCCGAGGGCGGACCGGTGGCGGTGACCTCACGGCGCGGGCGGGCGGTGGCGCCCGCGCGGATCACCGTGGCGATCCGCGAGGACACCGTGTTCATGCCGTTCCACTGGGCGGGTGAGGGCCGGGCCAACACGCTGACCAACCCGGCCCTGGACCCGGTGTCGAAGATGCCGGAGTTCAAGGTGTGCGCGGTACGCGTGGAGGCTGCGGGCGCCCCTCAGGGCGCGGTCACCGGGGCGGTTTCCGCCGACACCCAGCCCAGGTAGCGGGCGCTGCCCCGGAGCACCGGCAGGGCGATGATCTCCGGGGTGTCGTAGTCGTGCGCCTGCTGGAGGTACGCCTCCAGCTCGTCGTACCGCTCGGCCGTCGTCTTGAAGGACAGCTGCCACTCCTCGGTGGTCTCGATGGCGTTCTGCCAGCGGTAGACCGAGGTGAGGGGCGCGGAGATCTGGACGCAGGCGGCGAGTCGCGCCTCCACCGCGCCCTGCGCCAGGAGCTTGGCCTTCTCCTCGCTGTCCGTCGCGGTCAGCACGGTCAGCCATGCGGGCGGTGTCACCTGGGGGCTCCTCGGATCGGTGGTGGTCTCCTTCCCCGATTGTCGGGCCCGCACGGCCGGGGCGCAGTCAGACTCCGTACGGATGCGCCGCCCGGGCGTCCTTCAGCGCCCGGCCCCACCAGAGCAGTTGGTCCAGGAGCGTCTTCGCCGCGGCGTCGGGGCCGACCGGGTCGCGGTGCCGCCCCTCGTCGTCGAAGAGGGCGCCCGCGTTGTGGAACGAGACGCTGTCGCGGATCGAGACGGCGTGCAGCTCGGCGAAGACCTGCCGCAGGTGCTCGACGGCGCGCAGACCGCCGGAGACCCCGCCGTACGAGACGAAGGCGACGGGCTTGGCCTGCCATTCGGTGAAGTGCCAGTCGATGAGGTTCTTGAGCGGGGCCGGGTAGGAGTGGTTGTACTCCGGGGTGATGACGACGAAGGCGTCGGCGGCCGCCAGCCGGCCCGAGATCTCGGCCAGCCGGGCCCCGCCCTCGGGTCCGGGGCTGTGGGAGAGGGCGGTCGGGAGGTCGAGCGCGGCCACGTCGACCACGTCGGTTTCGATGCCGGGGTGGCCTTCCGTACGGGACTGGAACCATGCGGCGACGACGGGCGCGAACCGGCCCTCGCGGTTGCTGGCGACGATGACGGCGACCTTGAGCGGGGCGGTCGTGGGCAGAGTGGTGGCCGTGGTTCCGGCTGTGGTGAGGTCCATGCGAAGAGGTTCGTACGTCAACCGCGGTTGAGGTCAAGCGGTCGCCGCGGGCCCGCCCACCCGGCGCGTCGGCATACGGTGAGCGGCATGACGCCTCCCGCAGCCGCACCCCTTCCCTACGCCGAGTTCGACGGACATCCGGCCACCGAGGACGACCTGCGCAGGGCCGCCTTCTTCAACTACGGCCATTTCACGGCCATGCAGGTGAGGGGCGGCCGGGTACGCGGTCTGGAACTCCATCTGGAGCGGCTCGACTCGGCGAACCGGGAGCTGTTCGAACTCCCCCTGGACGGCGGCCGGGTACGCGAGCTGATCCGGCACGCACTGCACAGCAGGGGGACACCGGACGCCTCGGTGCGGGTGCACGGACTGCGGCCGCCGGGCGCCGCCGCGACGACCGTCATGGTCACTGTGCGCGGGCCGGTCCGGATGAGCCCCGAGCCGGTCGGCCTGATGTCCGTCCCGTACGCGCGCACCGCGCCGCACCTCAAGCGCCCCGGTGACTTCGGCCAGACGTACTACGGGGAGCTCGCCCGCCGGGCCGGGTTCGACGACGCGCTGCTGACCCTGCCGGACGGCGCGGTGACCGAGGGCGCGATCACCAACATCGGTTTCTGGGACGGCACTTCGGTCGTCTGGCCCCAGGCGCCCGCGCTACTGGGCATCACCATGGCGCTGCTGGAGCGGGAGCTGCCCGGCGCGGGCGTGCGCTCGGTGCGCCGCACGGTGGCGAAGGACGGGCTGGGCGCCTACCGGTCCGCGTTCGTCACCAACTCGCAGGGCATGGCCGCGGTCGCCCGGATCGACGACTCGGCCTTCGCGGTCGACGAGGAGCTGATGAAGCGGCTGGCGGCGGCGTACGAGGCCGCACCCTGGGACACCGTCTGAGAGCGACCGGCACAGGAGAGAGGCGGCCGGTCGGGCCCCGGGGCGTCCGGCCTGCCGCCCCGGGGGACGATGGACGCATGCAGATCCCCGCCGAAGGAACGCCGTCGCCCATCCAGATCCACATCGAGGGCTCCCGCCTGCCCGGCCGCGTCTGCGGGCCCGGCGGCGACTTCGCCGGCCGCGAGAACATCCATGTGGGCGTGCAGCGCAAGGACCGGCCCGGTGAACTCCTCGGGCTGCACCCCGGCGACGCCCCCGCCGCCCACTGGACCCTGGACTGCACCGCCACCGAAGGACCGGACGGCGTCGAGGTGAACGGGCCGTACGTGCAGAACCGGCTCGGCGGGCGGTTCGTCTATCTGTCGTGGGGCACGGTCGACGGCGACGGCCTGTTCTCCATGTTCCGGCGCGCCAAGCTGATGTTCGCCGACATCGGCGGGGACGTCCTCGAAGCGGCCGCACGCTCCGGGCACCTCACCGCGACGCTCCCTCTCTCCGACGCCAAGGGGCAGCCGCTGTGCGCCAGGGTCCGGCCGCCCGTCATCACGTGGTCCGCGGGCGCGCCCGTCTGACGGCGCCGTATCCCGGCACAAGACGAACCGCCCCCACCGGGGCCAGGGGGGGCGGGCCCGGTGAGGGCGGGGGCCGGGGGGAGCTGTGCGCTCCGTCCCGTGGGGGGTGTCGGTCGTGTGCCCCCGGGCACCCGGATCATGCGTGTGACGTGCGCCACTTTTTCTCGAAGGGGTGTCACCCGATCGGCACCGGATGCGAGAGAGCGGGACCTGTGACCCCTCATCACCGCTGTGACCTGCGCGCATGGGCGGTGGCAAGGAGGCAGCGCCGGTCCGATCGGGTGAAAGCTGATTGGGTGTCAGCAGGCATGGGTGGCGAGCCGGCCGTTAGCTCGGATCAGGACACACCAGCCCGCGCCATCCCGCTCGGAGGAACCCCCCATGCGCAGTCCTGCCCGCCTCGTGACCGGCACAGCCGCCGCGGCCCTCGCCGCTGCCGCACTCGGCCTCAGCGCCGCCGCCCCGTTCGCGTACGGGGACGAGGCGGCGCCACTGGAGATCACTCCCACGAGCGCCTCACCGGGCGCCACCGTCACCGTGAACACCACCGCCTGCGGCAGCGACACCGCCGCCACCGGTGACGCGAGCGCGCTGAACGCCTCCGAGTTCGCCCTGGCACCGGCCACCCTCGAGGAGGTCCTGGCCGGTTCGTTCCGGGTGCCGGGCAGCATCGAGCCGGGGCCGTACCGCATCGGCGTCGCCTGCGAGAACGGCAAGCACGCCACCGGGGAGATCGAGGTGAAGGCGGCGGGCACCGCGGGCAAGGACAGCGCCGCCGGGTCCGCCGAGGAGGACTCCCCCACCGGTGCCGGTCTGCCCACGGACCTGTACGACTCGGAGGAGTACGACCCCACCGGTCTCGACGAGGCCGAGGCATCCGGTTCGGCCCTCGTGCCGGACGCGCCAGGTCTCGCCGAGGACTCCGGTTCGGCCCTCGTCCCGGACGCCCCCGCGCTCGCCGAGGACTCCGGTTCGGCCCTCGTCCCGGACGCCCCCGCGCTCGCCGGGCGCTCCACGCCCACCGCCCGCCCGACCCCCTCCGCGCACGAGAGTTCCGCCGGGCACGACAGCTCGTCCGGCGGGCACGAGATCCCCTCCGGCCACCGCACCTCGGCCGCGCCCACCGCCCCCACGGGGCATGTGAAGACCGGTGTCGGCGGCAGCGTCGGACCGGACACCACCCAGATCGCGGCGGGAGCCGGCGTACTCGCCGCGACCGCCGTCGGCGGAGCCTGGCTCCTGCGTCGCCGGGCGAGCGGCACGCAGGACGGCAGCTGACGGAGACTTCCACCTCTCCGTACCGCCCGGTGTCCGTCCCGGTGGCCCCGCGCCACCGGGACGGGACCGTATCCGCCTCTCGTCATCCGGAGGACGACCGTGTCCCAGAAGGCCAAGGGCTGGCTGCTCGTCGTCGCGGCGCTGGCCGGACTCTGGCTCGTCCGCAACGGCGCCGAGACCCGGCTGACCCCGCCGGCCCCCGCCTCCGCCGACGCCTTCGCCGCCGGTCCGGACCTGCTGCCCGGATCACCGGTCGCGCAGCCGCTGCGCCCCTCGGCGCCCGTCCGCATCACGATCCCCGCCATCCGGGTGGACGCCCCGGTGATGCGGATCGGACTCGGACCGGACAGCAGCCTCGACGTACCGCCGGCCGGGAACACCGACCTCGTCGGCTGGTACAAGGACGGCCCGCCGCCCGGCGCCAAGGGAACCGCGCTCGTCGCCGGCCATGTCGACAACGCCGAGGGCCCGTCCGTCTTCTACGACCTGGGGTCGGTGAAGAAGGGCACCACCGTCGAGGTGCTCCGCGAGGACGGCCGCACCGCCGTCTTCTCGGTCGACGCGATCGAGGTGTACGAGAACGACGACTTCCCCGACCGGCGGGTGTACGGCGCCTCGGAGCACGCCTCGCTGCGCCTGATCACCTGCGGGGGCGGATTCTCCGAGTCCACGGGCTACCAGGGCAACGTGGTGGCGTACGCCCATCTCACCGGCGTGCGCTGAGGGGCCGTGCCGGTCAGCCCTGCCACTGGTCGAAAGCGAGCTTCGCGACCAGCGAGAAGACCACCACCAGCAGTACCCCGCGGACGAACTCGCTGCCCTTGCGCAGCGCCATGCGCGCCCCGAAGAGGCCGCCCGCCAGGTTGAACACCGCCATCAGCGCGGCCGGCTGCCACATCACGTTGCCCTGGTACGCGAACATCGCCAGGGCCCCGCCATTGGTGCAGACGTTGACGATCTTGGCGGTGGCGGAGGCCGTCACCAGGTCGAGGTGGAGCACCGCGGTGAGCGCCAGCACGAGGAAGGTCCCGGTGCCCGGCCCGAACAGCCCGTCGTACAGCCCGATCCCGCCGCCCACCAGGACGATGGCGGTGACGGTGCGGGCCCGGGTGACCCGGGGCGCCGTACCGTCCTCGGCGGCCCGGCCGAACTGGGGCCGCAGCATCACGAACGCGGCGACGGCCAGCAGCACGACCATGATCACCGGGCGGAGCACCTCACTGCTGATCCCGGCGGCGAAGAAGGCGCCGCCCATCGATCCGGCGAGTGCCGCCAGCCCGATCCGTACCGCCGTGCCGACGTTCACCGGCGCCTTGCGCGCATAGGTGACGGCGGCGCCCGAGGTGCCGACGATCGCGACCGCCTTGTTCGTGCCGAGGATCTGGGCGGCCGGGACGTGTGGCAGACCGAGCAGCAGCGCGGGCAGCAGCAGCAGTCCGCCGCCCCCGACCACGGCGTCGATCCAGCCGGCGGCGGCTGCCGCGAGGCAGAGCACGACGAGGGTGGTGAGGGTGATGTCAGGCATGATCACGACACTAGGGAGCGGGTACGTGCCCCGTCCAACGGCCCCGGGATTCTTGAGCCAATTCTGAGCTCCGCGCCCCCCTCTCCCCTCACAGGCGCTTCCCGCAGGCGCTGAGCGCAAGGTTCCTCCCGGGAAACAGAGGGGATCCGGACGGGTAACACCCCCCGGGCACGCTTCCTGTCATGAGTACACGGACGGAGAACACGGCGCGGGTGGTGGTGATCGGCGCCGGGATGGCGGGCGCACGCCTGGCCGCCCGGGTGCCCGATGTCACCGTCATCGGCGAGGAGTCGCACGCCCCCTACAACCGGGTGCTGCTGGCCGAGGTGCTGGCCGGGCGGTATCCGGCGGACGTGATCGCCCTCCCCCCGGCCGAGGTCAGGCGCGGGGTGCGGGTGGTGCGGATCGACCGCGACGACCGGCTGGTGCACTGCGACGACGGAAGCGTCGTGCGCTACGGACGGCTGGTCCTGGCGACCGGCTCCAACCCGGTGCTCCCGCCGCTACGCGGGCTCGGGAACACGATGCCCGACGGGGTGCACGCCTTCCGCACCCTCGACGACTGCCTGGCGTTGCGCGCCTCGGTGCGGCCGGGGGTGAACGCGGTCGTCATCGGCGGCGGCCTCCTGGGCGTGTCGGCGGCCCGCGCGCTGGCCGAGTGCGGCGCCCAGGTGGTGCTGGCCCAGCAGGGCGAGCACCTCATGGAGCGGCAGCTCGACGCGGAGTCGGCCGGACTGCTGCGGAGCCATCTGGAGTCCCTCGGCGTCGAGGTGCACACCGAGTGCCGGGTCCGCGGTCTGCGCTGCGCCGACGGCGCGGTCCGTGCGGTGGAGATGGCCGACGGTTACGAGCTGGCGGCCGAGATCACCGTGCTGGCCTGCGGCGTACGTCCCCGGACGGGCCTCGCGCAGGCCGCCGGTCTGGAGGTCCGCAAGGGCGTCGTCGTCGACGACGAGCTGCGCACCTCCGATCCGTACATCCACGCCGTCGGCGACTGCGCCGAGCACCGTTCCACCGTGTACGGGCTCGCGGGTCCGGCGCTGGAGCAGGCCGATGTGCTCGCCGAGGTGCTGGCCGGGCGGGCCGCCCGGTACGACGGCACCCGGGCGCTCACCCGGCTGACGCTGAACGGCCCGGACGAGCCCGGCACGGGATCGCTCGATCTCGCCGCCTTCGGGGACTCCCGGCCGCTGCCCGGCGACGACGTGATCCGGCTGGCCGACGCCACCCGGGGCGCGTACCGCACGGTCGTCGTCCGCGGCGACCGGCTGGCGGGCGGTGTGCTGCTCGGCGATCTCGCCGCGGTCGGCACCCTGGCCCGCACCTGGCAGGACGACGCCCAGCTCCCCGCCGAAACGTCCCTGCTCCACCTGCTCACCAACGACGGAGGCTTCTGAGATGCCGGTGTCCACTTTCCCGACCGCCCACACCTCCACCGCAGCAGCCGTGCCGACCATCGTGGTCGTCGGGCACGGAATGGTCGGCCAGCGTTTCCTGGAGGCCCTCGCCGACCGTGGGCTGACGGCCACCGCCGGCACGGCCCGGGTCGTCGTCCTCTGCGAGGAGCCCCGCGCCGCCTACGACCGGGTGCAGCTGACCTCGTACTTCTCGGGGAAGACCCCCGAGGACCTGTCGCTGGTCGAGCAGGGCTTCATGGAGCAGCACGGCTTCGAGCTGCGGATCGGTGACCCCGCCGAGTCCGTGGACCGCGAGGCGCGCACGGTCACCGCGCGCTCCGGCGAGACCTTCCGTTACGACACGCTGGTGCTGGCCACCGGCTCCTACCCGTTCGTCCCGCCCGTCCCGGGCAAGGACACCGAGGGCTGTTTCGTCTACCGCACGATCGAGGACCTGCTCGCGATCGAGGAGTACGCGAAGACGGCGACGACCGGCGCGGTCGTCGGCGGCGGGCTGCTCGGCCTGGAGGCGGCGGGCGCGCTGAAGGGGCTCGGACTCGACACCCACGTGGTGGAGTTCGCGCCCCGGCTGATGCCGGTCCAGGTCGACGAGGGCGGCGGCGCGGCGCTGCTGCGCACCATCGAGAACATGGGCCTGACGGTCCACACGGGCGTCGGCACGCAGGAGGTCACCGCGGGCGAGGACGGCTCGGTGAACGGGATGTCGCTCTCCGACGGCTCGTCGCTCGCCACGGACCTGGTGGTCTTCTCGGCCGGTGTCCGGCCCCGCGACCAGCTCGCCCGGGACTCCGGTCTCGCGGTCGGCCAGCGCGGCGGCATCATCGTCGACGAGGAGTGCCGCACCTCCGACCCGGCGGTCTTCGCGATCGGCGAGTGCGCGCTCGCCTCGGACGGCCGGGTGTACGGCCTGGTGGCCCCCGGCTACGAGATGGCGCAGACGGCCGCCGAGGTGATCGCGGGCAAGGAGGCCGCGTTCACCGGCGCGGATCTGTCGACGAAGCTGAAGCTGCTCGGCGTGGACGTGGCGTCCTTCGGTGACGCCCACGGCACCTCCGAGGGATGCCTGGACGTCGTGTACGCGGACTCCCGCTCCGGCGTCTACAAGAAGCTCGTGATCGGCCAGGACGGCACGCTGCTCGGCGGGGTGCTCGTCGGGGACGCCGACCAGTACGGCACGCTGCGCCCGATGACGGGCACGGTCCTGCCGGTCGCCCCCGAACAGCTGGTCCTGCCGGCCGGCGCGGGCGGCCCGGTCACCCTCGGCCCCTCCTCACTGCCCGACGAGGCCGTGATCTGCTCCTGCCACAACGTCACCAAGGGCGCGATCTGCGAGCACACCACGCTGCCCGAGGTGAAGAAGTGCACCAAGGCGGGCACGGGCTGCGGAAGTTGCGTCAAGGTCATCGGCCAGCTGCTCCCGCAGAGCCAGGACAAGGGCCTGTGCGGCTGCTTCACGTACACCCGCAGCGAACTGTACGAGATCGTCCGCACCCTGGGGATCACCTCCTACGCCGAGCTGCTGGACTCGCACGGCCGTGAGCAGGCACGCGGCGGCGACGGCTGCGAGGTCTGCAAGCCCACGGTGGGGTCCATCATCGCCTCGCTGGCGCCGACGGTCGGCGCGAGCGGCTACGTCCTGGACGGCGAGCAGGCGGCCCTCCAGGACACCAACGACCACTTCCTGGCCAACCTCCAGCGCAACGGCTCCTATTCCATCGTGCCGCGCATCCCCGGCGGGGAGATCACCCCGGAGAAACTGATCGTGATCGGCGAGGTGGCCCGGGACTTCGGCCTCTACACCAAGATCACCGGAGGTCAGCGGATCGACCTGTTCGGCGCTCGCGTCGACCAGCTTCCGCTGATCTGGACGCGACTCGTCGACGCGGGCTTCGAGTCGGGGCACGCGTACGGGAAGTCGCTGCGGACGGTCAAGTCCTGTGTGGGGCAGACCTGGTGCCGCTACGGCGTCCAGGACTCGGTGAAGATGGCGATCGACCTGGAGCTGCGCTACCGGGGCCTGCGCTCCCCGCACAAGCTGAAGTCGGCGGTGTCCGGCTGCGCCCGCGAGTGCGCCGAGGCCCGCGGCAAGGACTTCGGGATCATCGCCACCGCCCAGGGCTGGAACCTCTACGTGGGCGGAAACGGCGGCGCCACCCCGCGCCACGCGGACCTGCTGGCCCAGGACCTGTCGGACGCCGAACTGGTGCGCCTCATCGACCGGTTCCTGATGTTCTACATCCGCACGGCGGACCGGCTGGAGCGCACCTCGACCTGGCTGGACCGGATCGAGGGCGGCCTGGAGCACGTACGGGACGTCGTCGTCCACGACTCGCTGGGGCTCTGCGACGAGCTGGAGCGGCTGATGGCCGACCACGTACGCGGCTACCGCGACGAGTGGGCCGAGACCATCAACGACCCGGAGCGGCTGCGCCGCTTCGTCACCTTCGTCAACGCACCCGACGCTCCCGACCCGTCGGTGAAGTTCGTCCCGGAACGCGACCAGGTCAAGCCCGACCTGGACATCCTCGCGGGCCCGGTTCTCGCCATCCGCACTCTTGAAGGGACCGCCTCCTGATGACGACGCAGACGATGACCGAGACGACGGAGACCGCGCCGGACACCCGGGTCATCCGGCTCGCTGCCGGAGACGACTGGCTGACCGTCTGCGACCGCTCGCTGCTGACGCCGGGCCGCGGGGTGGCCGCCCTCCTCCCGGACGGCCGGCAGGTCGCGCTGTTCGTGGACCGGGCGGGGCGTACGTACGCGATCGACAACCGCGACCCGTTCACCGGCGCGTACGTCCTCTCGCGCGGCCTGGTCGGTTCGGACGGCGGGCAGCCGTTCGTCGCCTCCCCGCTCCTGAAGCAGCGCTTCGACCTGGCGACGGGCGCGTGCCTGGACGACGACGAGGTCTCGGTGCCGGTCTTCGAGGTCCGCGCGGACTGATCGAGATCCGTCTTCGAAGTCCGCGCGGACTGATCGACGTACGCCTCCGAGGTCCGCGCGGGCCGACCGCGACCGGTCTTCGAAGTCCGCGCGGAGTGATGGAGGTCCGTCTTCGAGGACCGTTCACCGGGCGTTGACGCCCCGTCAACTGCGTCCCTCTACTGTCCTGACGTTCGACCCGCCGGGCCGACCGGACCGGCGGGCCCTCACGTCACCCGTGGAGTGATCGTGGAACGTCGGACCTTCTTGCGCACAGCGGTGATCGGCGGCTCGGCGGCGGCCTTCGGCGGCACCCTGTGGCGGGGCGCCGCCTTCGCCGGCCCCGCCCAGCCGGCCACCGGCCCGTACGGCGCGCTGCAAGCGGCCAACGGCAACGGCATCCTGCTGCCGAGCGGCTTCACCAGCAGGATCATCGCCCGCTCGGGGCAGACCGTCCCCGGCACCTCGTACGTCTGGCACAGCGCTCCCGACGGGGGCGCCACGTTCGCCGACGGCAGCGGCTGGATCTACGTCTCGAACGCCGAGGTCTCCTCCGGCAGCGGCGGCGGAGCGAGCGCGGTGCGTTTCAACGCCTCCGGAACCGTCACCTCCGCCTTCCGGATCCTGTCCGGCACCAACAACAACTGCGCCGGCGGCAGGACGCCGTGGAACACCTGGCTGTCCTGCGAGGAGGTCAGCCGCGGATTCGTCTACGAGACGGACCCCTGGGGCGTGAACGCGGCCGTGCAGCGCCCGGCGCTGGGCCGCTTCAAGCACGAGGCGGCGGCGGCCGACCCGGACCACGGGTACGTCTACCTCACCGAGGACGAGACGGACGGCCGCTTCTACCGCTTCCGCCCCACCACCTGGGGCAACCTGTCGTCCGGCACCCTGCAGGTCCTGGTGGCGGGCACCGGCACCTCGGGCCCCGTGACCTGGACGACGGTCCCCGACCCGGACGGATCGCCCACCCAGACCCGCTACCAGGTCTCCGGCGCCAAGGTGTTCAACGGCGGCGAGGGCTGCTTCTACGCGGCGGGCACCTGCTGGTTCACCACCAAGGGCGACAACCGGGTCTGGGCGTACGACGCGAACGCGTCCAGCATCTCGCTCGTCTACGACGACTCCCTGGTCACCGGCGGCAGTGCTCCGCTGACCGGCGTCGACAACGTCACCCGGTCCGCCTCGGGTGACCTGTACGTCGCCGAGGACGGCGGGAACATGGAGATCTGCCTGATCACCCCGGACGACACCGTCGCCCCGTTCCTGCGGATCAACGGCCAGTCCGGCTCGGAGATCACCGGTCCCGCGTTCTCCCCGGACGGCTCCCGGCTCTACTTCTCCTCGCAGCGCGGGACGAGCGGAAGCTCCTCCGGCGGCATCACCTACGAGGTCACCGGGCCGTTCCGCGGCTGAGCGGCGGCCCGGCCGTGCGGCGGCCCGTACCGGCGCCGCACGGCTGTCTCCGCCGCCGTCAGGCGGGCTGACCGCCGGCCTCGACCGCCGCCGCGTCCATCCATACGACCTCCCAGATGTGGTGGTCCGGGTCCTGGAACGAGCGGCCGTACATGAAGCCGAGGTCCTGGGTGTCGTTGGCGGGCGACCCGCCGGCGGCGAGTGCCGCGTCGACCAGCTCGTCCACCCTCTCGCGGGTGTCCGCGCTCAGCGCGAGGATCACCTCGGTGGACTTCGAGGCGTCCGCGATCTCCTTCTTGGTGAAGTCCTTGAAGCGCGGTTCCTCGAGGAGCATGGCGAAGATGGTGTCGCTGATGACGAGGCAGCCGGTGCGCTCGTCGCTGAACTGGGGGTTGAAGGAGTAGCCCAGCTTCTCGAAGAAGCCCCTCGTCGTTCGGATGTCCTTGACCGGCAGGTTCACGAAGATCATCTGAGGCATGGCCGTCTCGCTCTCTCGCTGGTGTCCCGGGTGCGTTTCCCGAATGCGTGACGAGAGGTAGACGCCGGGTCCGCCGGGAACTCATCGGTGCCGGACGAAAGACCTCCCACGGGGCTTCCGGGCTCCCGCGCCCGGGGCTCAGGACACGGCGAGCGGCGCTCCGCCGCGCAGCAGCGAGCCGCCCAGCGGGGTCAGCGTGTGCAGGACCGAGCTGCCGTGGCGCAGGGTGCGCACCAGGCCGGCCTCGCGCAGCACACAGGCGTGCTGGCTGGCCGAGGCGAGGGACACCCCGGCCCGGCGGGCGAGCTCGCTGGTGGTGCACCCGTCGCCGATGACCCGCAGCACCGTCGACCGGGTGTTCCCCAGCAGCCGGCCGAGCCAGGGGCCCGGTTCGGCGAAGACCGGGGCGGCGGCGTGGGTGAGGGGGTAGACGAGCACCGGCGGGAGCAGCGGATCGCGGTAGACGACCGGGGTGCCGCGGCAGAAGAACGACGGCTGGAGGAGCAGGCCGCGGCCGTCGAGGTGAAGTTCGCGGTCGACCGGATAGTCGGCCTCCAGCACGGGTGCCCGCCAGCGGATCACCGGCGGGAGCGAGGCCAGCAGTTCCTCCGCGCCCCCGTCCAGGAGGGCGCGGCCGCGGATCGCGCGGTCGGCCTCGACGCTGGCCTGGATGTGCGGCCAGTACGGCTCGACGGCGGCCCGGTGATAGGCGCGCAGGACCCCGATGAGCCGGCCCAGGGGCTCGGCGCGCCCTTCGCCCAGCGTGTCCAGCGCCACGGGCCGCACCGCGCGCAGGGCGGCGCCGCGGCCGCCGGACCCTCCCTGGGCCCCCAGCACCGCCAGTTCGGCCCGCAGGCGGTCGGGCGGGGTGTCGCGCAGGGCCTCCATTCCGGTGGCGAAGTCCATCGGCTCGGCGCCTTCCTGAGAAGGCGTCAGGAAGTCGGGGAAATAGCCGCGCGGTGGAACCACGGCGGACAGCAGGCGTACTTCACCATTCAACCGTGGTCGCGCTTCGGAGCGCCATTTCCCGAACACCGTGGAAGCCCGCCGGTCTCTCAGCCGGTGAAAGCTGAGAATGGTCTCCCATAATGCGTCCGGCCCGGTGGCCATCCGCACCTTGGAAAGGTCCCATCCGGAGACATGGATACGCAGCACCGAACCCCCACCCCTTGCACCTGCAATTGCCCCCACGCCAGAGTATGCGAAGGGTAACTACACGTCACCACGGGGTTTCGGCCAGAGGTGAAACGTCTCGCCCGGACCCACCGTCACCCGAAAGGCTGTACGACGTCGGGTGCGATTCCGGAACCACCGGAAGAGCGGGTGAAGGCCGTGGGGGGTTTCGCTCGTTCGGCGGCGGTTGGTGACGGTGCGGCTCCGCACTCGACGGGGGTAAGCCGGGTGCGGTCTGTGGGTGGGGATCCACGGACCGCACCCCGGTCCCGTTCCGGGCCCATTTCTTTGCGCATTAAACGAAGCAATGGGGCGGCGGTTTGCGCAGAAAGCGCTCACATTCCGGCATCCGGCCCGGGCGGCCCCGCATCCGCACAGAGGCCACGCTCATCCGTAGCCACGCTCATCCGCACAGAAGTCCGTGCACATGACAAGACGGCGGCACCCCCGCACAGGGTGCCGCCGCCTCCGGGAATTCCGCGCCGCCGCCGGACCGATGAGGGTCGTCCGGTCCTGCGGCAGCCGGCGGAATCAGTGGCTCTGCCGGCTCAGCGGCTGTCGCTGCCCCGTGACTCCGCGGCCGCCCGGCCCGCCTCCAGGCGGGCCACCGGAATGCGGAACGGTGAGCAGGAGACGTAGTCCAGGCCCACCTCGTGGAAGAAGTGCACCGACTCCGGGTCGCCGCCGTGCTCACCGCAGACGCCGAGCTTCAGGTCGGGACGGGTCGCCTTGCCGGCCGCGACCGCGCTGCGTACCAGCGAGCCCACGCCGTCCTTGTCGATCGTCTCGAACGGCGACACCCCGAAGATGCCCTTCTCCAGGTACGCGGTGAAGAAGGAGGCCTCCACGTCGTCGCGGGAGAAGCCCCACACCGTCTGGGTCAGGTCGTTGGTGCCGAAGGAGAAGAACTCGGCCGCCTCGGCGATCTGGCCGGCGGTCAGCGCGGCGCGCGGCAGCTCGATCATCGTGCCGATCTTCAGCTTGAGGTTCGTGCCCGTGGCGGCCTGGACCTCGGCGATGACGCGGTCGGCCTCCTCGCGGACGATCTCCAGCTCCTGGACCGTGCCGACGAGCGGGATCATGATCTCCGCGCGCGGGTCGCCCTTGGCGTTCTTGCGCTCGGCGGCGGCCTCGGCGATCGCCCGTACCTGCATGGCGAACAGGCCGGGGATGACCAGGCCGAGCCTGACCCCGCGCAGACCGAGCATCGGGTTCTGCTCGTGCAGCTTGTGTACGGCCTGCAGCAGGCGCAGGTCGTTCTCGTTGGCGTCCTTGCGGGACTCGGCGAGCGCCACCCGGACGGAGAGCTCGGTGATGTCGGGCAGGAACTCGTGCAGCGGCGGGTCCAGCAGCCGTACGGTGACGGGCAGTCCGTCCATCGCCTCGAACAGCTCGATGAAGTCGGCCTTCTGGAGCGGCAGCAGCTCCTCCAGGGCCGTCTCGCGCTCCTGGTCGGTGTCGGCCAGGATCAGCTTCTCGACCATCTCGCGGCGCTCACCGAGGAACATGTGCTCGGTGCGGCACAGCCCGATGCCCTGGGCCCCGAAGCGGCGGGCCCGCAGGGCGTCCTCGGCGTTGTCCGCGTTGGCCCGCACCCGCAGCCGGCGCACCCGGTCCGCGTACGCCATGATCCGGTGCACGGCGGCGACCAGCTCGTCCGCGTCGTCGGCGCCCGCGTGCATCCGGCCCTCGAAGTACTCGACGACCGGCGACGGCACGACGGGGACCTCGCCGAGGTACACCTTGCCCGTCGAGCCGTCGATGGAGACGACGTCGCCCTCCTCGACGACCCGCCCGCCCACCGTCATCCGGCGGCGCTTGGTGTCGACCTCCAGGTCCTCGGCACCGCAGACACAGGTCTTGCCCATGCCGCGGGCGACGACGGCCGCGTGCGAGGTCTTGCCGCCGCGCGAGGTCAGGATGCCCTCGGCGGCGATCATGCCGTCCAGGTCGTCCGGGTTGGTCTCACGGCGGATGAGGATGACCTTCTCGCCGGAGCGGGACCACTTGACCGCGGTGTACGAGTCGAAGACGGCCTTGCCGACCGCGGCGCCCGGCGACGCGGCGATGCCTCGGCCCAGCCGCTCGGTCTTCGCCTCGTCATCGAAGCGCGGGAACATCAGCTGTGCGAGCTGAGCCCCGTTGACGCGCTGGAGCGCCTCCGCCTCGTCGATGAGCCCCTGGTCGACGAGCTGGGTGGCGATCCGGAAGGCGGCGCCGGCGGTGCGCTTGCCGACCCGGGTCTGGAGCATCCACAGCTGGCCGCGCTCGATGGTGAACTCGATGTCGCAGAGGTCCTTGTAGTGGGTCTCCAGCGTCTCCATGATCTGCATCAGCTGGTCGTACGACTTCTTGTCGATGGACTCCAGCTCGGCGAGCGGCACGGTGTTGCGGATGCCCGCGACGACGTCCTCGCCCTGCGCGTTCTGGAGGTAGTCGCCGTACACGCCCTGGTGGCCGCTGGCGGGGTCACGGGTGAACGCGACGCCCGTGCCGGAGTCGGGGCCGAGGTTGCCGAAGACCATGGAGCAGACGTTGACCGCGGTCCCGAGGTCGCCGGGGATGCGCTCCTGGCGGCGGTAGAGCTTGGCCCGGTCGGTGTTCCACGAGTCGAAGACCGCCTTTATGGCCAGGTCCATCTGCTCGCGCGGGTCCTGCGGGAAGTCGCGTCCGGCGTCCCGCGTGACGATCTTCTTGAACTGCTTGACCAGCTTCTTCAGGTCGCCCGCGTCGAGGTCCACGTCGACGGTGACGCCCTTGGCCTCCTTCGCGGCCTCCAGCGCCTCCTCGAAGAGGTCGCCGTCCACCCCGAGGACGGTCTTGCCGAACATCTGGATCAGGCGGCGGTAGGAGTCCCACGCGAACCGCTCGTCGCCGGACTGGGCGACGAGACCGACGACGGAGGCGTCGGAGAGACCGATGTTGAGAACCGTGTCCATCATGCCGGGCATCGAGAACTTGGCGCCGGAGCGGACGGAGACCAGCAGCGGATCGTCGGCCTGGCCGAGCTTCTTGCCCATCCGCGCCTCGAGGGCGTCGAGGTGCGCACTCACCTCGTCGCGCAGGGCGGCCGGCTCGTCGCCGCTGTCGAGGTAGACCTTGCAGGCCTCGGTGGTGATCGTGAAACCCGGAGGGACGGGAAGCCCGAGGTTGGTCATCTCGGCGAGGTTGGCACCCTTCCCGCCGAGAAGGTCCTTCAGTTCCTTGTTGCCCTCGGTGAAGTCGTAGACGAACTTCTGAAGGTCTTCGTTTTCCGACACGGGTCTCGACTCCTCGACGACGCGGTGGCTGCCCTGACGGCGAGGAACATACCCAGATCGAAGGTGTCTGGGTACGTGCGCTTGCGCGTCGTGGGGCCGCAACCACCCGTCCGCCAGCAGATCGAAAGTTGAGCGGCGCATCACCCGATGGAGTGCATGTGTTCATCTCTTGAATGGATGAGCACGGAAAGCGATCAATTTCGGCACGCTTCACCACTGTGCGTGGGAGAGGCATCGATCGATCAAAGGAGAGGCGCCTGGCACCCAGTGCCATCATTTGAGAAGTGCAACCCCCTCCGGGCCGCTCATTTGAGCCAGTGACCCATCAGGCGTGGCGAGGATCACTCTGCGAACAGCGCTCAGATGTCACCATACGGACGCCTCAAGGGAAGCTCCTGGTGACTCTTTGGTCACAGTACGCCACCTCGGGGCGGGGAAGGTGACGCACGGGTCACCATCGACCGGCGGATCGCGCCGGATCTCGTCGATTCAGACGTTATTCGGTGCTCAAATGAGCAGAGGGGCGGCGGGGGCACCCAGTGCCCCTCGCCACCCCTCCGGGAAGCCCTCCTCCGGAGGCTGCCTCAGCCCCCCGAGGTGTCCAGTTCCGCATCCTCGCTGACGCCCGCGCAGTCGTACGGGTCCTTCAGCCAGCCGTCCGGCAGGACCACCCGGTTGTTGCCCGAGGTGCGCCCGCGCGGGCCGTCGGCGCCGTCCGGCCACGGCTGGTCCAGCTCCAGCTCGTGCAGCTGGGAGCCGAGCTCCTCCAGCGACGAGGTGATCGCCAGCTTCTTGCGCATCTCGGAGCCGACCGCGAAGCCCTTCAGGTACCAGGCCACGTGCTTGCGGAAGTCGATCACGCCGCGGGTCTCGTCACCGATCCACTCCCCCAGCAGCGTCGCGTGCCGCAGCATGACGTCGGCGACGGTGCGCAGGGTGGGCGCCTGCCTCGTCTCCGTACCCTCGAACGCGCTCACCAGGTCGCCGAAGAGCCAGGGCCGGCCCAGGCAGCCGCGGCCCACGACCACGCCGTCGCAGCCGGTCTCGCGCATCATCCGCAGGGCGTCGTCCGCGCACCAGATGTCCCCGTTGCCGAGGACCGGGATCTCGGGGACGTGTTCCTTGAGCCGGGCGATGGCGTCCCAGTCGGCGGTGCCGCCGTAGTGCTGGGCGGCCGTCCTGCCGTGCAGCGCGACGGCCGTGACACCCTCCTCGACGGCAATCCGTCCGGCGTCGAGATAGGTGATGTGGTCGTCGTCGATGCCCTTGCGCATCTTGATGGTGACGGGCAGGTCACCCGCGTTCGACACGGCCTGGCTGAGGATCGCGCGCAGCAGCGGCCTCTTGTACGGGAGCGCGGAGCCGCCGCCCTTGCGGGTGACCTTGGGGACCGGGCAGCCGAAGTTCAGGTCGATGTGGTCGGCGAGATTCTCGTCGACGATCATGCGGACGGCCTTGCCGACCGTGACGGGGTCCACTCCGTAGAGCTGGATCGAGCGCGGGGTCTCGGTCGCGTCGAAGCGGATGAGCTGCATGGTCTTCTCGTTGCGCTCGACCAGGGCCCGCGTCGTGATCATCTCGCTGACGAACAGCCCCTTGCCGCCCGAGAACTCCCGGCACAGGGTGCGGAAGGGCGCGTTGGTGATGCCGGCCATGGGGGCCAGGACCACCGGCGGCTGCACGGTGTGCGGGCCGATGCGGAGCAGCTGGGGCGAGGGGGCGAGCGTGGTCATTCCCCCATTGTCGCGTACGCCGGGAACTGCTCCGGTGGCGGAGACTGCCGGGGCCCGGTGGGGAGGGCGGCGACGGGCAGCCATAGGGGCAGCGAAAGTCGTTAGTTAGCCGTACTATCCATACATGCCCGAGCTCAGCCACCGGCGACGGATGCTCGTGCTGGCGATCTGCTGCATGAGCCTTCTGATCGTCAGCCTCGACAACACCGCCCTCAACGTTGCCCTGCCCGCCATGCGTCATGACCTGGACGCGAGCGTCGCGGGCATGCAGTGGACGATCGACGCGTACACGCTCGTCCTTGCCTCCCTGCTGATGCTCGCGGGTTCCACCGCCGACCGGATCGGCCGCCGCAAGGTCTTCATGGCCGGCCTCGTCCTGTTCACCGTCGGGTCGGCGCTCTGCTCGCTGGCGCCCAGCCTGGAGGCGCTCATCGCGTTCCGGATGGTGCAGGCCGTCGGCGGATCCATGCTCAACCCGGTCGCGATGTCGATCATCACCAACACCTTCACGGACCCCCGCGAACGCGCCCGCGCGATCGGCGTCTGGGGCGCCGTCGTCGGCATCTCCATGGCGGCGGGACCCGTGGTCGGCGGCCTCCTGGTCGATTCGGTCGGCTGGCGGTCGATCTTCTGGGTCAACCTGCCGATCGGCATCGCCGCACTGCTGCTGACCTGGCGGTACGTATCCGAGTCCCGCGCCCCGAAGGCGCGCCGCCCTGATCCGGTGGGCCAGCTCCTGGTGATCACGCTGCTGGGCTCGGTGACGTACGCGATCATCGAGGCACCCCAGAAGGGATGGGCCTCGACGGAGATCCTGCTCTTCGCCGCGCTCGCGGCGGCCTCGCTGACCGGCCTGCTGGTGTACGAGGCCCGGCGCACCGACCCTCTGATCGATCTGCGCTTCTTCCGCAGCGCCCCCTTCAGCGGGGCCACCGTCATCGCGGTCAGCGCCTTCGCCGCGCTCGGCGGCTTCCTCTTCCTCAACACCCTCTATCTGCAGGACGTACGGGGACTCAGCGCGCTGGACGCCGGCCTCCAGATGCTGCCGATGGCGGCCGTGGTCTGCATCCTGTCGCCGTTCTCGGGCCGGCTCGTCGCCAGTCGCGGGCCGCGCATCCCCCTGCTGGTCGCGGGAATCGCGATGGCGGTGAGCGGGCTGATGTTCGCGGCGTTCGACGCGGAGACCGGCACGGTCTCGATGTTCACCGCCTACGTGGTGTTCGGCCTGGGCTTCGGAGTGGTGAACGCGCCCATCACCAACACCGCCGTGTCCGGGATGCCGCGTGCCCAGGCAGGAGTGGCCGCGGCGGTCGCCTCGACCAGCCGCCAGATCGGCCAGACCCTGGGCGTCGCCGTGATCGGGGCGGTCCTCGCCGCGGGGGTGGCCGGCGCCGGTTCCTCGTACGGCGACGGCTCGGCGGGCGACTTCGTCGCGGCGAGCAGGGCCGCCTGGTGGATCATCACCGGCTGCGGGGTGAGCGTCCTGCTGGTCGGGGCGGTGAGCAGCGGGCGCTGGGCCCGGGAGACCGCCCGGCGGACCGCCGAACGGCTGGAGGAGTCCGCGCGGGCTGTCCAGGGGGCGCAGGCGGGCACGCCCGCGGGTCCCGCGGGTCAGTCCTCGGCTTCCGCGAGCACGAGTGCCTGAGGGCGTTCCGTCGCTGGGCGGTCAGCCTTCCGCGAGCACGAGGGCCTGCAGCCGTTCCAGTCGCTCGCGGGTCTCCTCGTCGCGTGGGGCGTACGTCACCAGCCTAGGTCCGGCCGAGGGGCCGAGCCAGAGGTCGGTGGTCTCCACCCGGAGCAGCCCCACCTGGGCGTTGCGGAAGATCTTTGACCGGCCGCCGGTTCCCACGACCTCGTGGCGCGCCCAGATGTCGCGGAATTCCGGCGAGGCCGACTCCAGCCGCTCCAGCAACGCCTTCCAGGCGGGCTCGGCGAGGTGTTCCGCCATCGCGGCCCGGAATTTGGCGGTCAGGAGCCGGGTCACCTCGGCGATGTCCATGACCGAGGAGCGCCACTCCTCGTTCGTGTAGGCGAGCAGCATGACGTTGCGGTCCTCTGGCGCGACGGCGTCCATGTCGCAGAGCAGCCGGCCGTAGGTGCGGTTGTGGGCGAGGACGTCGTACCGGCTGTTCTGTACACAAGCGGGGATCGGCTCCAGCTGTCGCAGCATGGTGCTCAACGCGGGGGTGACACTCGGGCACTCCGTGCCGGGCGCCGGGTCGACCGCTCCCGCGAGGGAGAACAGATGGGTGCGCTCGCTGCGGTCGAGCAGCAGTGCACGGGCGAGCGCGTCGAGTACCTGGGGCGAGACCTGGATGTCACGGGCCTGTTCGAGCCAGGTGTACCAGGTGACGCCGACGGCGGAGAGCTGGGCGACCTCCTCGCGGCGCAGCCCCGGAGTGCGCCTGCGGCGGCCCCGGACCAGTCCCACCTGTTCGGGCGTGATCCGCTCGCGTCGGCTGCGCAGGAAGTCCGCGAGTTCGTGGCGCCGGACCTCGGTCTCGGACGGGGCCGGGATGCCCGCCTCGGGGGCCTCCGGGGTCTGCGGAGCCGGGTCCCTGCGTGCTGCCGTCACCATCGTCGTCATGCCTCCAGGGTGCGGGCCGTGGCGTGGCCGTTCCAGGTGCCGCTTCTACCAGGATAAAGACACTCTGGTACCAGGCTCCGGCAAGCGCGATCGTCGATGTCGTGAGTGAATCCGTCATGAGTGAATCCTCTGTACGCCAGAAGGCGAACGCCCCCCTGCTGCGGCGCGACCACCCGGCCCCGGTACTCGGCGCGCTGGGGCTGTTCACCGTTCTGCTGGGCGCGGCCCTTCCCCTGATCGACTTCTTCATCGTCAACGTCGCCCTGCCCACGATCGACCGCGACCTGGCAGCGGGACCCGCGCTGCTGGAACTGGTCGTCGCGGGCTACGGGCTCGCGTACGCCGTCCTGCTCGTCCTCGGTGGCCGGCTCGGGGACATGGCCGGCCGGCGCCGGCTCTTCCTGCTGGGCATCACCGCGTTCGGGCTGACCTCGCTGGCCTGCGGACTGGCGCCGAACGCCTGGACGCTGGTCGGGGCGCGGGTGGCCCAGGGCGCGTCGGCGGCGCTGATGCTGCCGCAGGTGCTCGCCACCATCCAGGCGGCCACCTCGGGCCACCGGCGGGCCCGGGCGATGAGCCTGTACGGGGCGACGGCCGGGCTGTCCATGGTCGCCGGGCAGATCCTGGGCGGGGTGCTGGTCGCCGCCGCGCCGCTGTCGTCGGTGTTCGGCGAGAGCGCGGGCTGGCGCTCGGTGTTCCTGGTCAACGTGCCGGTCGCGGCCGTCGGGCTGTTCCTGGCGGCGCGCAAGGTGCCGGAGACCCGTTCGGAGCGGCCGGCACCCGTCGACGTACCGGGCACGCTGCTGCTCGCCGCGTCGCTGGTGACGCTGCTGGCCCCGCTCACCGAGGGGCGGGCGGCGGGCTGGCCGCTGTGGACCTGGGTGTCGCTGGCGCTGTTCCCGTTCGCCGCAGTGGAGTTCTACCGGGTCGAGCGGCGGGCGGACCGGCGTGGTCTGGTGCCGCTGGTCCCGCCGAGCCTGCTGCGGCTCGACTCGCTGCGGCGCGGGCTGGCGCTGGTGGTGCCGTTCTCGATCGGCTTCGGCGGCTTCATGTTCGTCATCGCGGTGGCGCTCCAGCAGGGGCTGCGGCTGGGTCCGGCGGAGTCGGGGCTGTCGATGGCCCCGATGGCGGCGGCCTTCTTCGCGGCCTCGCTGGCCGGGCCGCGGCTGGTGCGCCGCTACGGCAGCCGGGTGGTGACGGCCGGCGGGCTGATCCAGGCGGCCGGCGTCGTCGTTCTCGCGCTCACGGTGTGGCAGGGCTGGTCGGGCCTGGGGCTGCTCGGGCTGATGCCGGGAATGGCGGTCGCCGGACTCGGCCAGGGCCTCCAGCTGCCCGTCCTGTTCCGCATCGTCCTGTCCGACGTCCCGCCGGAGCGGGCCGGGGTGGGCGGCGGCGTCATGACGACGACCCAGCAGGCGGCGCTGGCGCTCGGCGTGGCGACGCTCGGCTCGCTGTTCCTGGCCCTGGCACCGGGCTCGGGCATGAGGGACGCGCTGATCGTGACGCTGCTGGTCCAGCTGGCGGCGGTCGCGCTGACGACCCTGCTGAGCCTGCGGCTGCCGCGCACGGTGGGGTGAGAGCGGGGCGGGATACGGGTGTGGGCCCGGAACACCTCAGGTGCCTGAGGTGTTCCGGGCCCACGGTCGTACAGGTGGTGTGAACCGGCGCTCCATGGGCTCGGCGCGCGTTCTCCGCGAGCTCGGCGCGCGTTCTGCGCGGGGAGGCGTCAGCTCTGGGCGGGCGCGTCCTGCTCCGGGGCGTCCTGCCCGGCGGGGGCGGCGGCGTCCGACGGCTCGGCCTCGGTCCCGGCGGTGCGCTCGCGCATCTTGCGCAGCAGCTCCGCCTTCTGCTCGGCGGCCGTCTGCCGGTTGGCGTCGCGCTCGGGGCCTGCGCCCTGCTGCTCGGCGCGGGACAGCTTCTTGCGCTGTCCGCCGACGCCGAGAAGGTTGTTACGGCTCTTGGCCACGGGGTTCTCCCATTCATGGTGAAAGTGAGGTCTCAGAAGACCTTGGACCGGTCCGGTGGGCGGCGGGTGGTCGGGCCCGCCGCGCTCTCACTCGTAGATCTGGAAGAACGAAGACATGAGGGAACGGTACCTCGCCCCGAACGGCCCCGGCACCGGAATTTCGCCAGGCCGGTCACCCTCCCGAGGGAACGCGGGATGACAGATATTGAAATCTGTCATCCCTCATGCCATGGTTGAGATGTGGCACGGCGCGGCATCCATCCGCGTCCGACGCCCGCTTTGTTCGTGCCGAGTCGTTCCACGTCCACCCACCGGGAGTCCTCATGAACGCCCCCTCCGCCCTCCCCACCCGCGCCCTCGGCTCCACCGGCCCGCAGGTATCCGCGCTCGGCCTCGGCTGCATGGGCATGTCGGCGCTGTACGGCGAGACGGACCGCGCCGAGTCGATTGCCACCATCCACGCCGCACTCGACGCCGGCGTCACGCTTCTGGACACCGGCGACTTCTACGGCATGGGTCACAACGAGCTGCTGATCAACGAAGCCCTGCGGACCGCCCCCTCTGCCGTCCGCGAACAGGCCCTGACCAGCGTGAAGTTCGGCGCCCTGCGGACCGTGGAAGGTGCCTTCACCGGATACGACGGCCGCCCGGCAGCCGTGAAGAATTTCGCGGCGTACTCACTGCAGCGGCTGGGCACGGACCACATCGACATCTACCGGATCGCCCGCATCGATCCCGACGTCCCGATCGAGGAGACCGTCGGCGCCATCGCGGAACTCGTCGAGGCCGGTCACGTCCGCCACATCGGACTCTCCGAGGTCGGCGCGGACACCCTCCGGCGGGCGGCGTCCGTGGCCCCGGTCTCCGATCTGCAGATCGAGTACTCGCTGATCTCCCGCTCCATCGAAGCGGAGATCCTGCCCGTCTGCCGCGAGCTGGGCATCGGCGTGACGGCCTACGGGGTGCTCTCCCGGGGCCTGATCAGCGGCCACTTCTCCCGCGACCGCGAGCTCGCCCCCGGCGACTTCCGGTCCATGAGCCCGCGCTTCCAGGAGGGGAACCTCCAGCGCAACCTCGACCTGGTCGACGCGCTGCGCAAAATCGCCGAGCAGAAGGGCGTCACCGTCGCGCAGACCGCCATCGCCTGGGTCCTCGCCCAGGGCGAGGACATCGTGCCGCTGGTGGGCGCCCGTCGCCGCGACCGGCTCGCCGAGGCCCTCGGCTCCTTGGACGTGCGGCTGGACGCGGCCGATCTGGCGGCGATCGAGGAGGCCGTCCCGGCCGGCGCGGCCGCGGGCGCCCGCTACCCGGACAGCCAGATGGCCCACCTGGACAGCGAGCGCTGACCTCCGGGTACGGTCAGCGGGGTGCGGCCCGCCCCGCTTCCACCCCTCCCGCGCACGACGCCCCCGAAAGGCAGCCCGCCACCATGACGCCGCCGTCCGGCCCGCTGACTCCCGAGCGCATCCTCGAAGCCACCGAGGACGTGCTGCGCCGCTACGGGCCCGCGAAGGCGACCGTGGTCGACGTGGCCCGTGCGCTCGGCGTCAGCCACGGCAGTGTCTACCGCCATTTCCGCACCAAGGCCGCCCTGCGCGAGGCCGTCACCGGCCGCTGGCTGACGCGTACGGAGCTGGCGCTCACCGAGATCCTGCACGCCTCCGCCCAGCCCGCTCCGGCGAAGCTGCGGGCGTGGCTGGAGACACTGTTCGAGGCCAAGCGGCACAAGGCGGGCGACGATCCCGAGCTGTTCGCCACGTACGAGGTGCTGATGGGCGAGAGCACCGTGGTCGAGGACCACATCACCGAACTGGTCGGCCAGCTGCGGGAGATCATCGAGGAAGGGGTGCGTGAGGAGCAGTTCACCGCGGAGGACCCCGCGGCCGCCGCCCAGGCCGTCTTCGACGCGACAGCGCGTTTCCACGACCCCGCGTACGCCGCGGAATGGCAGAAGCCCGCCATCGCCGCCGAGTTCACCGCCGTCACGGACCTCCTGCTGCGCGGCCTGCGCCCCTGAGCGCGGCCTCGTCCAAAGCCTGCGCCCTGAGCGCGGCCTCATCCAAACGAAAGGCCCTACGTCGCCGTCGGGTCGACCGTGGCCTGATGCGCCTCGGCGAGGTGCTCCTCGGCCTTGAGCCAGGGCAGGAACTGCACGGCCCTGCGCCAGTCGCAGGTGTCGCAGCTCAGCTGCCGCTGCACGCCCGACTTCCGCACGTGGACGACGTGTTCACGGCCGTGCTGGTCCCATCTGCTGACCTTGCTCGTGGTCATGGACGGCATCCGAGCCTCCTGAGAGCGGGTTTGACCAGTGTGCACGAAGCCCCCGGTTCCGTTCGGGGAACCGGGGGCTTCGTCCAGCGGGTGAAGCGGGTACGACGCGTCAGCAGCCGAGCAGGCGGGCGCCGAGGTACGCCTGGATCTGGTCCAGCGAGACGCGCTCCTGCTTCATGGTGTCGCGCTCGCGCACGGTCACCGCGTTGTCGTCGAGGGTGTCGAAGTCGACGGTGACGCAGAACGGCGTGCCGATCTCGTCCTGGCGACGGTAGCGGCGGCCGATGGCGCCGGCGTCGTCGAACTCGATGTTCCAGTTCTGCCGCAGGTCGGCCGCCAGGCCCTTGGCCTTCGGCGAGAGCTGCGGGTTGCGGGACAGCGGCAGGACCGCGACCTTGACCGGCGCCAGGCGCGGGTCGAGACGCATCACGGTGCGCTTCTCCATGACGCCCTTGGCGTTGGGCGCCTCGTCCTCGACGTAGGCGTCCAGGAGGAAGGCCAGCATCGCCCGGCCGACACCGGCCGCCGGCTCGATGACGTAGGGGGTCCAGCGCTCGCCGGCCTCCTGGTCGTAGAACTGCAGGTCGGTGCCGGACGCCTTGGAGTGCGCCTTGAGGTCGTAGTCCGTGCGGTTGGCGACGCCCTCCAGCTCGCCCCACTCGCTGCCGCCGAAGCTGAAGCGGTACTCGATGTCAGCCGTGCGCTTGGAGTAGTGCGAGAGCTTCTCCGCGGGGTGCTCGAACCACCGCATGTTCTCCTCGCGCATGCCGAGACCGGTGTACCAGTTCCAGCGCTGCTGCATCCAGTACTCCTGCCACTGCTCGTCCTCGCCCGGCTTGACGAAGAACTCCATCTCCATCTGCTCGAACTCGCGCGTGCGGAAGATGAAGTTGCCCGGAGTGATCTCGTTCCGGAAGGACTTGCCCATCTGCGCGATGCCGAAGGGCGGCTTCTTGCGCGAGGTCTGCTGCACCTGGCCGAAGTTGGTGAAGATGCCCTGGGCGGTCTCGGGGCGCAGGTAGGCGACCGAGCCGGAGTCCTGGGTCGGGCCGAGGTGCGTGGAGAGCAGGCCGGAGAACTGCTTGGGCTCGGTGAAGGTGCCCTTGTTGCCGCAGTTGGGGCAGTTGAGGTCGGCGAGGCCACCCACCGGCGGCTTGCCGTGCTTCTGCTCGTACGCCTCCTCCAGGTGGTCCGCGCGGTAGCGCTTGTGGCAGGAGGTGCACTCGGTCAGCGGGTCGGAGAACGTGGCGACGTGACCGGAGGCCACCCACACCTCGGGGGCCAGGATGACCGACGAGTCGAGACCGACCACGTCCTCGCGCGAGGTGACCATGTAGCGCCACCACTGACGCTTGAGGTTCTCCTTGAGCTCGACACCCAGCGGCCCGTAGTCCCAGGCGGCACGCTGACCACCGTAGATCTCACTGCAGGGGTAGACGAAGCCACGGCGCTTGCTCAGGCTGACGATGGTGTCGATCTTGTCGGCGGCCACGGTGCTCTCTTCATTACGACGACGGTACTGGACAGGGCTGACGCGAAGCGCCTCGGTGGGGGGTGGTGTCGGGAGACGGGTGCGCGGATGCCTCAGATTACCGGCGGGCACGCCCCTTCGATCAAATCGGTATCGGCGCAGTCGCTTCCGGAGGCATCTCATCCGCCTTGTTGACAATCGTTTCCACTTTTGTTGAAAATGACTGTCATGAACGTACGCCGCCTCATACCCACGACCGCCGTCGCCGGAGCAGTCGTCCTCGGCCTCACCGCCCTCTCCGCCTGCTCCGCGTCCGACGCCGCCGACCGCAAGAGCGGCGACAAGCTGAACGTGGTGGCGTCCTTCTACCCGATGCAGTTCCTGGCCGAGCAGATCGGCGGAAGCCACGTCTCCGTCTCCACGCTGACCAAGCCGGGCGTCGAGCCGCACGACCTGGAGCTCAGCCCGAAGGAGGTCGGCGGTCTGAGCGACGCCGACTACATCCTCTACCTCAAGGGCCTCCAGCCCGCCGTCGACGACGCGATCAAGCTCTCCGGGGCCAAGAACACCGTCGACGCCGCGAAGCTCACTTCACTGGAGGACCACGGCGCCGAGGTCGGCGGCGAGGAGCACGCCCACGAGCACGAGGGCGAGGAGGCCGGCGCCGACCCGCACATCTGGCTCGACCCGGTGAAGTACGCCGAGGTCGCCAAGGGGGTCGGAAAGTCGCTGGAGAAGACCGACCCGGACCACGCCGCGGACTACCGCAAGAACACCGACGCCCTGGTCACCAAGCTCGACGCGCTCGACACCGCGTACGAGAACGGGCTGAAGAACACCGCGACCAAGACGTTCATCACCACCCACTCCGCCTTCGGATACCTGGCCGAGCGCTACGGCCTCACCCAGGAGGGCATCGCCGGCATCGACCCCGAGGCCGAGCCCAGCCCCGCCCGGATCAGCGCCCTGCACGCGATCGCGCAGAAGAACAAGGTCACCACCGTCTTCTTCGAGACGCTCGCCAGCGACAAGACGGCGAAGACCGTCGCCCGGGACACCGGCCTGAAGACCGACGTCCTGGACCCGCTGGAGGGAATCACCGGCAAGTCCAAGGGCGATGACTACATCGAGGTCATGGAGTCCAACCTCGCCGCGCTGCAGAAGGCGCTCGGCGCGAGGTGAGCGGCCCCGCCGACCCCGCCGACCCAACAGACCCCGCCGGCCTCACCGGGCCGGCCGACCCGACCGGCCCGAACCGTGCGGCAGCACCGGAGGCGCTCATGCCAGAGCCCCAGCACACCACACCCGACCCCGTCATCGTCGTGCGCGACGCCACGGCCACCCTCGGCGCGCGCCCCGTGCTCCGCGGCATCGATCTGACCGTGCACCGCGGCGAGGTCGTCGCCCTGCTCGGCGCCAACGGCTCCGGCAAGTCGACCGCCGTGCGCTCCGTCATCGGCCAGGTCCCGCTCACCGGCGGCGCCGTCGAGCTCTTCGGCACCCCGCTGCGCCGCTTCCGCGACTGGTCCCGGGTCGGTTACGTACCGCAGCGCACCACGGCCGCCGGCGGTGTGCCCGCCACGATCCGCGAGGTCGTCTCCTCCGGGCGGCTGTCGCGCACCGGGCTGGGCCTGCCCCGCAAGGCGGACCGGACCGCCGTCGACCGCGCCATCGCGCTCGTCGGTCTCGCCGACCGCGCCAAGGACTCGGTGGACGCCCTGTCCGGCGGCCAGCACCAGCGCGTGCTGATCGCCCGCGCGCTCGCCGCCGAACCCGAGCTGCTGATCATGGACGAGCCGATGGCCGGCGTCGACCTGGCCAGCCAGGAGATCCTCGCCGAGACCCTGCGCGAGCAGGTCGCGGCCGGCACCACCGTGCTCCTCGTCCTGCACGAGCTGGGCCCGCTGGAGCCCCTGATCGACCGGGCGGTCGTGCTGCGCGACGGCTGCGTGATGCACGACGGCCCGCCCCCGAAGGCCGTCGGGCAGCACGCCCTGCCCGGCCACGACCACGTACACCCCCACGCGGCCTCCGAGCCCGTCCGGACGGGACTGCTGAGCTGATCATGGAATTCCTCACTCCCCCCTTCATGCAGCGGGCGCTGATCGCCGCCGTGCTGGTCGGCGTCATCGCCCCCGCCGTCGGCATCTACCTGGTGCAGCGCCGGCAGGCCCTGATGGGCGACGGCATCGGCCATATCGCCATGACCGGCGTCGGCCTCGGCTTCCTGCTCTCCAGCAGCCCCGTCTGGATGGCCACGACCGTCGCCGTCGTGGGCGCGGTCACCATGGAACTGATCCGCTGGTACGGACGCACCCGCGGCGACATCGCGCTGGCGATGCTGTTCTACGGCGGCATGGCGGGCGGTGTCCTGCTGATCAACCTCTCCGACACCGGCTCCAACGCCAACCTCACCTCGTACCTCTTCGGCTCGCTGTCCACGGTCTCCTCCGAGGACATCACCGCGATCGCCCTCCTCGCGGCCTTCGTGCTGCTGGTGACGGTGGGGCTGCGACGGCAGCTGTTCGCCGTCAGCCAGGACGAGGAGTTCGCCCGCGTCACCGGGCTGCCGGTGCGCGTGCTGAACCTGCTGATCGCGGTCACCGCCGCGGTGACCGTCACGGTCGCGATGCGGGTCGTCGGCCTGCTGCTGGTCAGCGCCCTGATGGTGGTCCCGGTCGCCGCCGCGCAGCAGATCACGCGGTCGTTCAAGGTGACCTTCGTGCTCTCGGTCGCCGTCGGGGTCGCGGTGACGCTGGCCGGCACCATCACCTCGTACTACCAGGACGTCCCGCCCGGCGCGACGATCGTGCTGCTGGCCATCGGGGTGTTCATCGCCCTGACGCTGCTCGCCGCCCCGCTGGCCCGGATCCGTTCCCGCCGCCGCGCGACGGCGGACGAGCGGTGCACCCTGGAGGTACCGGCCGCCCGCCGGGCCGCGGACGACGCACCTGTGCGATCGGCCTGACCCCGCCGCCGGTGCGGACTGGCACAATGGCCCGACATACGTACGGGCGACACGAGGAGGCTCCTGTGGCGACGGCGCCGATCAGTGGAACGAACGCCGCACCGGTGCGCGGCCGGTCGACCCGGCAGCGGGCGGCGGTGGCGGCGGCGCTCGACGAGGTGGACGAGTTCCGCAGCGCCCAGGAGCTGCACGACGTGCTCAAGCACCGCGGCGACTCGGTCGGCCTGACCACGGTCTACCGCACCCTGCAGTCCCTCGCCGACGCGGGCGAGGTCGATGTGCTGCGCACCACCGAGGGCGAGTCCGTCTACCGCCGGTGCTCGACCGGCGACCACCACCACCACCTGGTGTGCCGCGTGTGCGGCAAGGCCGTCGAGGTCGAGGGCCCGGCGGTGGAGCAGTGGGCCGAGACCATCGCGGCCCAGCACGGCTTCGTGAACGTGGCGCACACGGTCGAGGTCTTCGGTACGTGTGCGGAGTGCGCGACCGCCGGGGGCTGAGCTTCCGGGGCGGCGCTCCCGCCGGCCGCAGACGTTGGGCGGGGGCCGGTATTCCGGCGGTCAGACCTTGGTCAGGTGCCGGTCGAGGATCTCGCGCAGGCGGTCCACGTCGGACCGGTCCCGGGCGCCGCGCTTGGCTATCACGGTCAGTGAGGTGGCGTTCTTGTCGTCGCTGAGCATCACGAAGAGATCCGCCGTCTCCATGTACCGCGGCTGCGCCTGCCACCTGATGACCGTGCTGGCGTTGTGCGTGTCGACGCTGACGCCGGACTCCTCGACCCGCACCCGGAACTCGCCCTGACGCCGCACGAAGCGGAACAGCTGGCGCGCCACCAGCCACGGACTCAGAAACAGCAGCGAGCCGCAGACCAGCAATGCCACCGGCAGCGCCGCCGGCATGTCGGCGCCTCGCGCCAGGGACAGGAAGGTGGCCGCGACGAGACACACCGTCGCGGCCCCCACCAGAATCCGCTGCCGCCGGGCCGCCGCACTGACCCGGCCGCGGGCGCGGAGCGCCGCCGTGTAGTCCCGCAGCTCCGGGTCGTACCTCAGCTCGACCGCACCGTGCACGGCCTCCTGCTGCTCACTCATGGCCCCCCCTGAAGTGTGAAGAGCCGTGATGCTACCGCCAACGGTTCAGGCCGTGGGCTCCGCCTTCCGGGCCGCTTCCACCGCACCGCCGAAGCGGCGGTCGCGCTGGGCGAACTCCAGGCAGGCGCGCCACAGGTCACGGCGGTCGAAGTCCGGCCACAGCACGTCCTGGAAGACCATCTCGGCGTACGCGCTCTGCCAGATCAGGTAGTTGGACGTGCGCTGTTCGCCGCTGGGGCGGACGAAGAGGTCGACGTCCGGCATGTCCGGGTAGTAGATGTACTTCGCGAACGTCTTCTCGTTGACCTTCGACGGGTCGAGCTTCCCGGCCGCGACGTCCTGCGCGATCCGCTGCGCGGCGTCCGCGATCTCGGCCCGGCCGCCGTAGTTGACGCAGAAGTACAGCGTCATCTTGTCGTTGTCCTTGGTCTGCTCCTGGGCGACCTGGAGCTCCTGGACGACGGACTTCCACAGCTTGGGCATGCGGCCGACCCAGCGGATCCGGATGCCGAGTTCGTCCATCTCGTCGCGGCGGCGGCGGATGACGTCCCGGTTGAAGTTCATGAGGAACTTCACCTCCTCCGGGGACCGCTTCCAGTTCTCCGTGGAGAAGGCGTACAGCGAGAGGTTCTTGACGCCCATCTCGATGCAGCCCTTGAGCACGTCCATGACGACGCCCTCGCCGACCTTGTGGCCCTCGGTGCGCGGAAGTCCCCGCTCCTTGGCCCAGCGGCCGTTGCCGTCCATCACGACGGCGACGTGCTTGGGCACGAGTTCACCGGGGATCTTCGGGGGCACGGCACCGGAGGGGTGCGGCTCGGGGGTCTTGTAGTCGCGCCGGTTACGGCCGCCGAGGATTCCGCGTACTGCCATGAGCTCTTCAGTCTCCCTGTGTCACTTTTCCACATACCGCAGCGAACGCAGCCCGCGCTCCAGATGCCAGTGCAGATAGGCGGACACCAGCCCGCTCCCCTCCCTGACGTGACGCGCCTCGCACGCGTCCGCCGTCTCCCAGTCGCCGGAGAGCAGTGCGCTCAGCAGGGTGACGGCTTCGGTCGAGGGTACGACGCTGCCGGGCACCCGGCAGTCGCCGCAGATGACGCCGCCCGCCGCGACGGAGAAGAAACGGTTCGGACCGGACATTCCGCACCGGGCGCAGTCGATGAAGCTGGGGGCGTAGCCGTTGACCGCGAGGGAGCGCAGCAGGAAGGCGTCGAGGATGAGGTTCGGCTCGTGCTCGCCGCGGGACAGGGTGCGCAGGCCGCCCACCAGCAGGAGGTACTGCTGGACCGCGGGCTCGCCCTCGTGGTCGGTGAAGCGTTCGGCGGTCTCCAGCATCGCGGTGCCGGCGGTGTAGCGCCCGTAGTCGGTGACGATGCTGCCGCCGTAGGGCGCGATGGTCTCGCTCTGGGTGCAGAGCGGCAGCCCGCGCCCGATCAGCTCGCTGCCGCGGGCGAAGAACTGCACGTCCACATGGGAGAACGGCTCCAGCCGGGCCCCGAACTTCGACTTCGTGCGCCGCACTCCGCGGGCCACGGCCCGTACCCGGCCGTGGCCGCGGGTCAGGATCGTGATGATCCGGTCGGCCTCGCCCAGCTTCTGCGTGCGGAGCACCACGCCGTCGTCCCGGAACAAGCTCATGGCTCCATTGTCCGGTACGCGGGCGGCCTAGCGGGCCCCGCCCCCTAGGTCGTGTCGTCAAACTGACGTCTGCCGCGCTTCGGGCGACGACGGCAGTTTGACGACACTCCCTGGACCCGGTCCGGTCAGTTCCCGTCCGCACCGCTGCCCGAAGGCACGACGAGCCCGGATTCATAGGCGACGATCACCAGCTGGGCGCGGTCGCGTGCGCCCAGCTTGCCCATGATCCGGCTGACGTGGGTCTTGGCGGTGAGCGGGCTGAGACCGAGGGTCCCGGCGATCTCGGTGTTGTTCAGCCCGCGTGCGACGAGGGCGAGGACCTGGCGCTCCCGGCCGGAGAGCATCCCGGGTCCGCCGGCTCCGGTGCCGGCCGGGGGCTGCGGTGCGCTGAGGACCCGGGCGATCAGCCGGGCGGTCGGGCCGGGCGAGAGCAGGGCATCGCCCGCGGCCACCGTTCTGATCGCGGCGAGCAGCTCGGCGGGCCTGGTGTCCTTGACCAGGAATCCGGAGGCTCCGGCGCGCAGCGCGTCGACGATGTGGTCGTCGGTGTCGTACGTGGTCAGGACCAGGACCTTCACTCCGGCCAGGTCCTCGTCGGCGGCGATCCTGCGGGTCGCCTCGATGCCGTCGAGTTCGGGCATCCGGATGTCCATCACGACGAGGTCGGCGCGGGCGGTGCGGGCGAAGGCGACGGCTTCGAGGCCGGTGCCGGCCTCGCCGACGACCTCCATCTCCGGGTCGGAGCCGACGAGCATGGCGAAGGCCGCCCGCACGAGCGTCTGGTCGTCGGCGAGCAGCACGCGGATCATGAGGCGGTCTCCTGTTCCTGTTCCTGTTCCTGCGCGTGGGCCAGGCGTTCGTGGGCCGCAGGCGGTACGGGACCCGGGGCCCGGGTCTGTTCCTCGTCCTGGTTCTGGAACGGCAGCAGCGCCGAGACCTCGAAGCCGCCGCCGGGGCGGGGCCCGGCGTCCAGGGTGCCGCCGGTGCTGCGGGCGCGTTCCCGCATCCCCACGATGCCGAAGCCGGGGGCGGAGCCGGCCTCCGCCGGGCCGGTGCCGTCGTCGGTGACCGTGACGCGCAGGGCGGCCGGGCCGTCGGGTTCGACGGCGACGACGATGCGGACGCCGGGGCCCGCGTGCCGTACCGCGTTCGTCAGGGACTCCTGCACGATGCGGTACGCGGCCGCTCCGGTCGCCGGGGCGAGGCGGCCGTCCGGCGCGCGCACCCTGAGGTCGACCCGGGCCCCGCCGGCCTCCGCGGCCCGTACGAGACCGGGCAGGGCGGCCAGGTCGGGCAGCGGGCCGTCCGTGTCGTGCCGGCCGCCCTGCCCGGTATCGCGCAGCACCTGGAGGGTGGTGCGGAGTTCCGCCCTGGCTTCGCGGCAGGTGTCCGCGATGTCGTCCAAGGACGCGGCGATCGCCTGCCGGTCGAGCCGCTCCGGGTCGACGGTCAGGATGTGCGAGGCGACCGAGGTCTGCACGCCGATGAGGGTGATGCTGTGGGCCAGCAGGTCGTGCAGGTCGCGGGCGATCCGCAGCCGTTCCTCGGCGACCCGGCGCCGGGCCTCCTCCTCCCGTGTCCGTTCGGCGCGTTCGGCGCGCTCCAGCATCGAGGCGACGTACTGGCGGTAGATGCGCACGTCGACGCCGCAGAACAGGATGGCGATGACCCACCCGGAGATGCGCAGCAGTTCCAGCCCCTGATGGGCGTCGATGGTGAGCACCACGGTCACCATCACGGACGTCACGCCGATGCCGGTGAGCAGGGTGCGCAGCGGGCGGCCGGTCACGGCCACGGTGTAGAGCGCGATCCAGGTCTGCGGCATCGGAGCCGTGTGGGCGTTGTCGAGGCCGTGGTAGAGCATCAGCAGCGGGATCATGGCGAGCAGGGCGAGGACGGGGCTGCGCCGCCGCCACACGAGCGGTGCGGCGCTGCCCAGCAGCAGGAGCCAGCCGAGTGCGTCGGGCGTCATGGCGTCGTCGGCGAACAGGGCGAGGGCGGCGGAGAGCGCACCGGCGCCCACGGCTACGAGGGCGTCGGTGCGCGTCTTGTGCGGCGCGTGCATGGGATCGCGGTTGACGACGGCCAGAATGCGCTCGCGGCGGCGTGGGGTGGTGGACACACCGCCATCCTCCGGTACGGGCCGGGGCACTGTCAGGGCGTCCCGACGAGTTCGGGCGCGCGGGCGTCGGGCGCGGCGGGCGTACGGCTGAGCGCGCCGGGCCACCACATCCTCCGCTGCAGGGCCACACTCGCCGAGGTCACCAGATAGGTGCGGACGAGGAAGGTGTCGAGCAGGACGCCGACGGCGATGACGAAGCCCATCTCGACCAGGCCGACCAAGGGCATGTTCGTCAGGACGGCGAAGGTGGCGGCGAGCACGAGTCCCGCCGAGGCGATCACGCCGCCGGTGGTGCGCAGCGCGGTGAGGGCGGCCTCGGTGGGCTCCGCGCCGCGCCGGGCCTCCTCGCGGACCCGGTGCATCAGGAAGATGCCGTAGTCGACGCCGAGGGCCACCAGGAAGACGAAGGTGAGCAGCGGCAGCCCGGGATCGGTGCCCTCGAGCCCGAGGACCGGTCCGAAGACCAGCCCGCCGATGCCGAGCGCGGCGCCCCAGACGGCGACGACGGCGGCGACGAGCAGCAGGGGGGCAACGAGGCTGCGCAGCAGGGCGATCAGGATCAGCAGGACGGAGAGCAGGACGAGCGGGACGACGATGCCGAGGTCCCGGGAGCTGGCCGTCTCGAGGTCCATCTGCTGGGCGCCGGGCCCGCCGACATGGCTGCCGTCCAGGCCGTCGCGCAGGGCGCGGATGGTGTCCCGTTCGCCCGCGGTCTCGGGCCGGGCCTCGGCGACGACGGACAGTTCGGTCCAGCCGCCGCCGCTGCGGCCGCGTTCGGCTGAGGCGACGCCTTCGGTCGTACGGGCCTTCGCCAGCGCGGCGCCGGCCCGGTCGTCCGGGGTCAGCACGGTGATCGGCTGGGTGGAGCGGCCGGGGAAGGCGTCGGCGAGGGTCGTCATGGCGGTGACCGAGTCCGGCCTGCTGGTGAAGGAATCCTCCTGCTTGAGGTCGCCGGGCAGGTTGAACGCGCCGAGCGACAGGGCGCCCAGCAGCACTCCGCCGCCGACGAGCACGGCGACGGGCCGGCGTCCCGCGGTGCCGCCCATGGCGGCGAACAGCGAGCGGCGCTTCTTCGGCTCGGAGCCGTACACGGGGACGAGCGGCCAGAACACCCGGCGGCCCAGGAGCACCAGGACGGCCGGAAGCAGCGTCAGCATCGCCAGGAGGGCGCACAGCACCCCGACGGCGGCGATGGGTCCCATGCCGCGGCTGCTGGTGAGATCGGCGGCCAGCAGGCACATCAGGCCCGCCGCGACGGTGGCGGAGGACGCGACGACGGCGGGCCCGCAGCCGCGCAGCGCGGCGGCCATCGCCTCGTGCGGCCGGGCGGTGCGGGTCAGCTCCTCGCGGTAGCGGGAGACCAGCAGCAGGGCGTAGTCGGTGCCCGCGCCGAAGACGAGGATCGTCATCACCGCGGAGCTCTGGCCGGTGACGGTGACGTCGAAGCCGCGGTTGAGGCCGTAGACGACCGCCATGGACAGGGCGTCGGCGACGCCCGCGACGACGAGCGGCACCAGCCACAGCAGCGGGCTGCCGTAGATGAGGATCAGCAGGATCGCGACGACGGCGACGGTCGTGTAGAGGAGCGGTCCGCCGAGCGAGCCGTAGACCTTCTGCGCGTCGACGTTGAGCGCCCCGGGGCCGCCGACCTCTGCTTCCAGTCCCCCGCCGCCCTTCACGCTCTCGCGCACCTCGTCGACGAACGCGGTCCGCGCCTCGTCGTCCTGGCCGGGCTCCGTCGTGGAGACCGGGTACATCAAAGTCGTGCCGTCCTCTGACGGCACCGCGCGCGGCGGTGCGGTGAGGGTGTGGGCGCCCGCGACCCCGGCGGTCTGCCGGGCCGCCACGGCCCGGTCGGCGGCGGTGAGCCCGCCGTCGCGGTGGTAGACGAGGACGAGATCGGTCGACTCACCTCCGGGCAGCGTGTCCTGGATCTTCGCCACCTGGGTGGAGTCCGCACTCGCCGGCAGATAGTCGACGGCGCGGTTGACCTGTACGTCCCCGAGCCTGCCCGCCAGCGGTCCGGCGATCGCGATCACGGCGACCCAGAGCGCGACGATCGCCCAGGGCAGCATGCGCCACCTGCTCCGTGGCCGCGTCCGCTCGCCCTTGTCCTGTCCTGCGGCCCCCATGGGAGGCCCCCTTTCCGTACGGGTGTCCGGTCAGGTCCAGACTTCCGTCGGGGCGGGGGTGACGCGTCGCACCGGGGGCCGACTTCCCCGCTACTGCCGGGGAGGGCGCGAGGGCGCGGCTACTCCCCGGGGAGTAGCGGTCCGGTGCGCGGAGGGATCAGGAGGGCGTACGCGCGGCTGCCGCGAGCAGCCGGGCGGTGTCCTCGGCGCGCAGCCGCAGCGCCCCGCCGACCGTGGTCAGCACCTCGCGCTCGGCCGGGCTGTACGGGCCGTCGGCGAGGGCGATCCTGGCGCCCTGGAGCAGAATCGATTCCCGGCCCGCGGGCGCCAGATGGGGGGCGAGGGGTTCCAGCGCCTCGTGGAGCTCGATGGCGAGGGCCGCGCCGCAGGCCTCGGCCGCGGGGTCGAAGGAGGAGCCGTGGCCGATGTCGGCGGAGAGGATCTCGACGACGGTGGCGAGCTGTTCCTTCGTACAGTCCTCGAAGCCGGCGCCGCGCACGGTCTCGACCGCCGTCTCCAGGACGGTGCGGGAGGTGCTGCCGCCCGCCGCGAGGACCCCGAGGGTCACGGTGTGGACGGCGTCCCTGAGCATCGCGGAGAACCGCGTGGTGGTGGGGTGTTCGAGCGCCTCGGTGTCGAAGTGGGCGTGACAGGCCGCGCATTCGACGACCGGGCCCACGGTGCCGCGCCGCAGCAGCGGCACACCGAGGACGGCGAAGCGGCGGCGCCCGGTCAGGCGGCGGTAGTTGCGGTCGCCTCCGCAGCCGGGGCAGAAGAACTCACCGTCACCGATGGCGTCCCACAGGGTGCGGATGCCGCAGATACGCAGCTTTGTGGCGCGTTGTCCCAGGGCTGACCGCACGTCGAACACCTCCGTAACTCCCCCGTGGCCCTCAGGGCACGGGAGGTGCCACCTCCGGCAACGTTGCCGTGTGAACGTGATGTTAACCACATCCGTAAAGCGGCGTCAGCACCTCGCCCGTCACAACCGCCCGGAGATGGCCGAACCCCGCCCTCCCGGTGGGGTGGGCGGGGCTCACGGACCGTACGACTTCATGCCCTTTCGGGCACGGGGTCAGCGGGTGGCGCGGTTGACCGCGGAGACGACCGCCTTCAGGGAGGCCCGCGTGGTGTTGGGGTCGATGCCGATCCCCCACAGGACCTTTCCGTCGATGGCGCACTCGATGTACGAGGCGGCCTGGGCGCTCGCGCCCTCGCTCATCGTGTGCTCGGTGTAGTCCAGCAGCCGCGCGTCGATGCCGATGGCCTGCAGCGCTTCGAAGAACGCGGAGATCGGGCCGTTGCCGGTGCCGGTGAGCATGGTGTCGACGCCGTCCACGGTCGCCTCGACCGTGATGGTGTCCTGGCCGTCCGAACCGGTCGTGCTCTGGCCGGAGCGGATCTGTACGCGCCCCCAGGCGTTCTCCGGGTTGGGCAGGTACTCGTCCTGGAACGTGGTCCAGATCTGCGTCGGCGTGACCTCGCCGCCCTCGGCGTCGGTCTTGGCCTGAATGATCCGGGAGAACTCGATCTGCATGCGGCGCGGCAGGTCCAGCTTGTGGTCGTTCTTCAGGACGTACGCGATTCCGCCCTTGCCGGACTGCGAGTTGACCCGGATGACGGCCTCGTAGGAACGGCCGACGTCCTTCGGGTCGATCGGCAGGTACGGAACGGCCCACTCGAGATCATCGACGGTCTTGCCCTGGGCGGCCGCGTCGGCCTCCATGGCGTCGAAGCCCTTCTTGATGGCGTCCTGGTGGGAGCCGGAGAAGGCGGTGTAGACCAGGTCGCCCGCGTAGGGGTGGCGCGGGTGGATCTCCGTCTGGTTGCAGTACTCGCTGGTGCGGCGGATCTCGTCGATCTGGGAGAAGTCGATCTGCGGGTCGACGCCCTGCGAGAAGAGGTTCATGCCCAGCGTCACCAGGTCGACGTTGCCGGTGCGCTCGCCCTGGCCGAACAGACAGCCCTCGATCCGGTCCGCTCCCGCCATCAGTGCCAGTTCGGCGGCGGCGACGGCGGTGCCGCGGTCGTTGTGCGGGTGGACGGACAGGCAGACGTACTCGCGGCGCGACAGGTTGCGCGACATCCACTCGAACCGGTCCGCGTGCGTGGACGGCGTCGAACGCTCCACGGTGGCGGGCAGGTTGAGGATGATCTCGCGGCCCTCCTCGGGCTGCCACACGTCACAGACCGCCTCGCAGACCTCCAGGGCGAAGTCCAGCTCGGTGTCGGTGAAGATCTCGGGGCTGTACTGGTAGCCGAAGATCGTCTCCTCGCCCAGGATCTTCTCGGCGTACTCCATGATCAGCCGGGTGCCGTCCACCGCGATCTGCTTGACCTGCTCCTTGGAGCCCCGGAAGACCACGCGGCGGAAGGTGGGGGCGGTCGCGTTGTACAGGTGCACGGTGGCACGGTGGGCGCCGCGCAGCGATTCGACCGTCCGCTCGATCAGCTCCTCGCGGGCCTGCGTCAGGACGGAGATCGTCACGTCCTCGGGGATCGCGCCCTCTTCGATGATGGAGCGGACGAAGGCGAAGTCGGTCTCACCGGACGACGGGAAGCCGACCTCGATCTCCTTGTAGCCCATGCGCACCAGCAGGTCGAACATCTCGCGCTTGCGGGCCGGCGACATCGGGTCGATCAGGGCCTGGTTGCCGTCGCGCAGGTCGGTGGAGAGCCAGCGGGGCGCGGTGGTGATCCGCCTTTCGGGCCAGGTGCGGTCGGGGATGTCGATGGCCTCGTACCGGCCGTACTTGTGGATCGGCATCCCGGACGGCTTCTGCAGGGCCGTGGCGTTGGTGATCGGTGTGGGGCGGCCCACGGCGCTCTCGGCGGGCGTCTGCGCGGGATTCACTTCGGTCATGGCGTAGGGCTCCTCGGGGTCCGGCAAGGGGACGGCCGACCGTGTTTCCTGCAACACCAGACTCCGCGGGGAGGGGGTCGGCCTACGACTACAGGCCCTCGCCGCGGCAGCTAAGGAGAAGCAGCCCGAAACGCATGATGCGAAGAGACTAGCCGAGGGACGCCCGGGACGTCGGTGCCGTATCAGTATGCGGGATCGCGTCCGTTAACCGGCGAACAGTGAGGGATCACTCTATTTCGTCAATTCCTGGTTGCAACCAGTGACATCACAGTCACGCGCTGCCACAGTCGTGTGTATGCAGCCTCGATCCCAGCACGACATCCGTCCCGTCTTCTGCACCATCGTGCCGCCCCACATCCTCGACAAGCTGTCGCAGTCCGACGACCCCGTCCTCGCGGCCCCTGCCCGCCGCACCCTGGAGGCCGACGCCGCCCGGCGCACCCGCCGCCAGGTCACCACCCTCGTCCGGACCACCGTCGCGCCCGCACCGGAGGGCGACCGGTCCGGCAAACCCGACCGCACGATCTACGACTGCCGCCACGGCACCGATCTGCCCGGCACCAAGGTCCGCGCCGAGGGCGAGGACCCCACGTCCGACGCAAGCGTCAACCGCGCGTACGCGGGCCTCGGCGCCACTTTCGACCTGCTGCTCAGCGCCTACGGCCGCCGCTCGATCGACGGCAACGGACTTCCGCTGATCGGCTCCGTGCACTACGACGAGCAGTACAACAACGCCTTCTTCGACGGCGAGCAGATGGTCTTCGGCGACGGGGACGGGGAGATCTTCCTCGACTTCACCGTCGCCATCGACGTCATCGCCCATGAGCTGGCGCACGGGCTCACCCAGTACACGGCCAACCTGAACTACTACGGCCAGTCCGGCGCGCTCAACGAGTCGGTGTCGGACGTGTTCGGCTCCCTGGTCAAGCAGTACTCACTCGCGCAGACCGCCGAACAGGCCGACTGGCTGATCGGCGCCGGTCTGCTCGCGCCCCGCGTCCAGGGGGTGGCGCTCCGCTCGATGAAGGCGCCCGGTACCGCTTACGACGACGACGTGCTCGGCAAGGACCCGCAGCCCGCCTCGATGGACGACTACATCCACACGGGCGAGGACAACGGCGGGGTGCACCTCAACTCCGGCATCCCCAACCGCGCGTTCTACCTGCTGGCCATCGCGCTCGGCGGCAGTTCCTGGGAGCGGGCGGGCCAGCTCTGGTTCGATGTGCTCACCGGTGGTGAACTGGCGGTGGACGCGGACTTCGCGTCCTTCGCCCGGCTGACCGTGGCGGCGGCCCGCAGCCGCTTCGGCGAGGGCGACGAGGTCGAGGCGGTCCTCAAGGCCTGGTCGGAGGTGGGCGTACCGACCGCGTAGGGACACGACCCGGGCCCCGGGCCGTCCGTCGAGGAAGGACACCGCGCATGCGGATTCGGGTGAGCAGGACCGGCGGCTTCGCCGGCATCGCGCGCCACCGCGAGATCGACACCTCGGGACGGGCCGACGCGCCCGAATGGGAGGCCCTGGCCGAATCGGCGCTCACCGACGGCCGGGAAGCGCCCGCGAAAGGCGTTCCGGACGGCTTCAGCTACCGCATCACGGTCGACGACCGCACCGTGCACTGCGCGGACCCGCGGCTGACCGACGCCCAGCGCGCCCTGGTCTCACGCGTCCTGAAGGAGGGCGCGTGAGACCGGCGGCGCGGGGTTGACGGCGCGGGCCTCAGAACCCGAGTTTGCGCAGCTGCTTGGGATCACGCTGCCAGTCCTTGGCGACCTTCACATGCAGGTCGAGGAAGACCGGCGTGCCGAGCAGCGCCTCGATGTGCTTGCGCGACTTCGTGCCGACGTCCTTCAGCCGCTTGCCCTTCGGGCCGATGATGATGCCCTTCTGGCTGGGCCGCTCGATGTAGACGTTGGCGTGGATGTCGAGCAGCGGCTTGTCCGCCGGACGGTCCTCGCGCGGCAGCATCTCCTCGACGACCACCGCGATGGAGTGCGGCAGCTCGTCCCGTACGCCTTCGAGCGCGGCCTCCCGGATCAGTTCCGCGACCATGACCATCTCGGGCTCGTCGGTGAGGTCGCCCTCCGGGTAGAGCGGCGGGCTCTCCGGAAGCAGGGGTGCGATCAGGTCGGCCAGCAGGCCGACCTGGTCGTCCTTGACCGCGGAGACCGGGATGATCTCCGCCCATTCGAAGCCGAGCTCCTCGCCGAGGCGGGAGACGGCCAGCAGCTGTTCGGCGAGCTGCTTGGACTCGACCAGGTCGGACTTGGTGATGATCGCGATCTTGGGCGTCTTCTTGATGCCCGCGAGTTCCTTGATGATGTACTTGTCGCCGGGGCCGAGCTTCTGGTCGGCGGGCAGGCAGAAGCCGATGACGTCGACCTCGGCCCAGGTGGTGCGCACGACGTCGTTGAGCCGCTCGCCCAGCAGGGTGCGCGGCTTGTGGAGGCCGGGGGTGTCGACCAGGATCAGCTGTGCGTCCGGCCGGTGCACGATGCCGCGCACGGTGTGCCGGGTCGTCTGGGGCCGGTTGGACGTGATCGCCACCTTCTGGCCGACCAGAGCGTTCGTAAGGGTGGACTTGCCCGCGTTGGGACGGCCCACGAAGCAGGCGAAACCGGCCCGGTGGGGGGCGGTGTTCTCAGCCTGCTGCGCAGCAGCTTCTGGGTTAGGTCGAGCGCTCATGGCGCCCATTGTCCCCGATCCCGGCAGCCGCGGGGCACCACGGACGCCTCTTACCTCTTCTCAGGCCGTGCGGCGACGGTTCCGGCGTGACCGGATCCACAGTGCGGCGCCCCCGGCGAGCGCGGCGAGCAGCACGCCTGCGACCAGCCAGGGCAGGGCGAAGTACGAGACGGAGGCGGACTCGCGGGTGTCGCGGGCGCTCGCGGTCAGCTTGATCTCGCCCCACTCGACCTGAGGCGCGCCCGCCCACTCCTCGGTGAGCCGGACCTCCTGGCGGGGCAGCAGCTCCGAGGGGATGTGCTTGAGGTCTCGGGCCAGCAGGGTGCGGCCGAACAGGCCCTCGGCCTTGAGGGCGACCTCGGGCTTCAGGGTGACGTTGCCGCGGTTGCGGAGCGTGTACGAGATGACGGCCCGGGACTTCCCCGTGCCCGGGACGAGCGGCTGGGTGTGTTCGACCGTGAGGTCCTCGACGGAGAGCGCGGGCATGGTCGGCCCGTTGACCCGGAGGTAGATCCGGGCGCCGACCGCTTTCTGGATGCCGACGGCGACGGCGCCCGCGTCGGCGGGGTCGATGCGCTCGTCGAGGGCGACGAGTGCGCCGGGGTGGTCGCCGGGTTCGGCGTCCTCGGGCACCTCGATGGTGACGGGCACGGTGACCGAGCCGTGCGGTTTCACGGTGACCCGGTCGCGGCCGGCCTTCGCCCAGGCGCCGACGGAGCGCTGCTTCTCGTTCTGCGCCCGGACCGCGAATCCGCCGTCGCGCGCGGTGTTGTACGCGTCGGCGGCGTACAGCCGGAAGGTGAGCGGTTCACCGGTCTTGTTGGTGACGGTGACCTTGTCGGTGAGGGTGGCGCCTGGGTCGGCGGAGAGGTAGAAGTACGGCCGCGCGCCCGCGTCGGCGGTGGCGGGAAAGACCGACCAGCTGCCGTTGTCGGCGGCGCCGGCCGGGGGCGCGCCGAGCAGGAGCAGAGCCCCGGCCAGCAGGGCGGTCAGGGTCGTCGGGATGACGGAGGGTTTGCGCACGGTGCGGGCTCCCAGGTGCACGCTCGGGCGGGGGCGGGCCGGCCGGGTGCGCGCCCGGCCCACCGGTTGATCAGTGGTTCTCGCTCATGTGCTCCGTAGTTCTCGCTCACGTACTCCGTGTCGATCGCTCAGGTACTCCGTGTCGATCGCTCAGGTACTCCGTGCCGATCGCTCAGGTGAGGGTCAGCGTGAGGACCCCGGTGTACGCGCCGGGGGCGGTGTACGCCGGGACGTCCAGCGAGAGCTGGGCATCGACGGTGAACGCACCGCCGGTGAACGCGCCGTCCGGCGTGGACGCCAGGGTGGCCCCCGCGCTGCCGACCGTTCCCCCGGACCCGGCCGCGCAGGTGCTCGGGCTGCCGGGCTTCGTCGCGCAGGCCGGGCTCCAGCCGAGTGCGGACGCGCCGATCGTCGCCCCTCCCGGGCCCGTGAAATCGGTGACCTTTCCGGTCAGGGACCAGCCCGCGGGGCCGCCGCGGAAGTCCTGGACCGTCACGGTCTGCAGGGCGCCGGTGGAGGCGCCGCCCTGCCCGAAGTCGACCGCCGAAAGGGCGACGGAGTCCCCGGCCTGGGTCATGGAGAGCGTCCCCGGCTTGACGGAGGACGTCAGCTTCTGGCTGCCTTCGGGGATCTCGCCGCCGCCTCCCGTGACGGTGTAGGCCTGGGGGCCCGCACCCTTGGCGGCGTCCCAGCCGGCGCCCTCGTACGCGACGATGCCGGTGGTGGCCGGAGCGTTGACGGTGAGCTGTCCGGTGAAGGAGCCCGAGCCGTCCGCCGTGACCGTCGCGGTGTCCCCGGTCGGGGCGTCACCGGCCCGGCCGGCGAGCGTCACGGACGCGCCCGCGGTGAACTTCGACCCGGTCACGGTGACCGGGTCGCCGGCCGCGCCGGAGGCCGTAGCGAGCTGGATCGCCCGTTCGTTGACCTGGCCGCCGCCGTCCGTGGCGATGATCGTCTGCGAGACGGGGGCGGGCGGATCGGTGACCGTGCAGGGCGTGTCCAGCTCCATGAGGTAGCTGGTGTGGATGTTGTAGTCGCCGGGCGAGAGGGTGATCTCACCGGGCGCGGTGACGGCGAAGGTGCCGGTCATGGAGAACGACGGGAAATCGCCCTTGCCGGGCACGGGTGCGTTCTTCTTCGGTCCCGCCACCGTGAGGCCGGCGGACTGCGCACCGCCGACGGTGACCTTGCCGGTCGGCGTCATGATGTCGGCGGGCAGCGCCAGGTCGACCGGGTTGCTCGCGGCCGGTCTGATGACGGTGTACGTGACGATGACGGTGTCGCCGACCTTCGGGGCGGCGTTGTCGACGGTGATCTCGGCCGAGGTCGTTCCGTCGATCGGCGGGAGGCCCGCGATGGCGGGCGGGATGCAGTGGGTCGGGAAGTCCACCGCGACCGAGGCCGTCGCGCTGGCCTGCGCGGGCCCGGCGAGCAGCCCTCCCCCGGTGACGACGAGGGCGCCGACGCCCAGCGCGGCGGCCCAGCGGCGGCCGAGGTCCGGTCGGCCCGGGCGACAGGATCTTCGGCTGTCGGATCTTCGAATGGCTTGGCGCATGGAGCCCCCTCCTGCGGGATCCGGCGCGGCGGCTCTTCCGCGTCGGCAGGGAGCCATTGATGACGTCGGTCGAGAAGAAGTCAATGGGATCGAAACGCGCTGACTGATGGGCCATCAGATGGTGTCAAGATCCGTGTTTCCCGCGCATCCCGTACGAACGCCCCGCGCCGGCGGGCGCGGGGCGTTCGTCCACACGAGGGGGGTCCCGCGGAGGTTCAGCCCGCCGTCACGGTGACCCGCAGCACCCCGTCGGGGCCCGCGAGCAGCACGGGCGTGTCGGCCCCGCCCAGGTCCCGTACCGCGGCCCGGTCCTCGTCGGAGGGGGTCTGCGCCTCGGAGACGACCGCGGCCGCCTCCAGTGACGTGGCCCCGCTGGCCACGGCCATCGCGACCGCCGTCCGCAGCGCGCTGAGCCGCAGCGACTCCAGCTCCACGGTGCCCGCCACATACGTGCGTCCGGTCTCGTCCCGTACGGCCGCGCCCTCCGGCACACCGTTGCGGGCGCGGGCGCTGCGCGCCAGCGTGACGATCTTGCGGTCCTCGGCCCCGAGGTCGGTGCTATCGGTCATGTGCCGAGCATACGAAGTACGGCGACGGGAGCGGCACGCGGGCGTCCGGACGGCTCATGCCCGTACCTGGTGCATCGAGCCCCGCCGGCCCTCCGGCGAGGTCAGCCACCGCAGCTTCTCCTCCGTACCGGTGCCCGGCCACGGGTTGTGCAGCACGACCACCAGATCGGGGCGGGCCGGAATACGCAGCTGCGTCACCTCCATGGCCAGCGTGCCGACCACCGGGTGCGTCAACTGCTTGCGCATCTGCCCGCCCGGCGCGACGTCCCGCCGGGCCCACAGCTCGGCGAACTCGGGGCTCCGCTCGGCCGCCTCCGCCACGATCGCCCGGAACCCCTCGTCGTCGGGGCATTCAGCGCACGCGGCCCGGAACTCGGCGACGACCTTGGCGGCGATCTCGTGCCAGTCCTTGTTGCGGACCCGGTGGACGGGATCGGTGAAGAAGTCGATCACGCAGTTCTGCGGCCGGTCGGGCCCCATCCCCATCACCGCCGAGGCCGCTTCGTTGTACAGGATGATGTTCCAGTACGCGTCCATGATGTGGGCCGGGAACGGCATCCAGCCGTCGAGGAGCCGCTGCAGTCCCGCACACATGTCCGTGTGCGCCGGATCGACCTCGGGCGCGGGCGGGTTGAGCCCCGCCAGTACGTAGAGGTGACGGCGTTCGGCGCTGCTCAGCCGCAGAACCCGGGCCACGGAGTCCAGCACCTGGGGCGAAACGGTGATGTCGCGGCCCTGCTCCAGCCACTGGTACCAGGAGACGCCCACCCCCGCGAGGACCGCGACCTCCTCGCGGCGCAGCCCCGGCGTGCGCCGCCGGGCCCCGCCGTCCGGGAGGCCCGCCTCGGACGGGCTGACCCGAGCCCGCCTGCTCATCAGGAACTCCCGCAGCTCGCCGAGGCGGTGCGCCTTGCCCGCGTCCGCCGCGGCCCGGGCCGGTGTGCCCACGTATCCCCCTGGTGTACGCCCGCGCCTGCCTGGTGGTGCGGCCAACAGGATAAGTTCCGGCTCCCCACGGATATTCCGACGGCCGCAAGGTCATGTCATGGCGATCGATTCACCCTCCTCCGCAGGTGTCACCACTCCCGTCCCCGCACCTCCCGCCCCGGACCGGCTCTCCGGCCGGGCCCGGCTGGTGCTCCTCGTCCTGTGCGCCGCCCAGTTCATGGTGTCGCTCGACTTCTCCGTACTGAACGTGGCCCTGCCGGTCCTCGGCGACGACCTCGGCCTGAGCCGGTCCGGCCTCCAGTGGGCGGTCACCGCCTTCGCCCTGCCGTCCGGCGGCTTCCTTCTCCTCTTCGGGCGGATCGCGGACCTCTACGGCCGCCGCCGGCTGTTCCTCACCGGACTCGCCGTCTTCGGCGCGGCCTCGCTGCTCGCCACGCTCGCCTGGAACCCTGCCGCCTTCCTCACCGGGCGGGCGCTCCAGGGACTCGGCGCCGCGGCCATCGTGCCGACCGGGATGTCCCTGCTCACCACCACGTTCCCGGAAGGACCGCAGCGGGACCGGGCGCTCGGGATCAGCGGCACCCTGCTCTCCCTCGGCTTCACCGTCGGCATGGTGGCCGGCGGCACCCTCACCGACACCCTCGGCTGGCGCTCGACCATGGGACTGCTGACCCTGGCCGCGGTGGTCGTCCTGGCGGCTGCGCCCGCGCTGCTCACCGAGTCCCGTACGCCCGACCGGCCGCGGCTCGACGTACCGGGCGCGGTGGCCGTCACCGGTGGGCTTCTCGCCCTGATCTACTCCCTCTCCACGGCGGCCGAACACGGCTTCGGACGTATGGACGTGCAGGCCGCGCTGGCCGCCGGGGTCGTCCTGCTCGCCGCCTTCGTGGTGGTCGAGTCGCGGGCGTCCGCCCCGCTGGTCTCACTGCCGATGCTCCGCCGGCGCACGGTCGCCTTCGGCAATCTGGGCGGGCTGCTCACCTTCTCGGTCATGAGCACCATCGTCTTCGTCCTGACCTTGTACCTGCAGGAGGTGCTGGACCTGTCGGCCTTCGGGACCGGGCTGGTCTTCGGCGTACAGGGCGTCGCCTCGGTGGTGGCGGGCGTGTACGCCTCGAAGGTCATCGGCCGATTCGGCGCCCGGCGCACCCTGTCGGCCTCCCTCCTGAGCCAGGGCCTGTTCATCGCGGCGCTGCTGGGCCTCGGTACGGGTTCGGGCGTCTGGCTGGCCACGGCCGCGGTCTCGCTCGCCAGCATGTGCCACCTCGGCGCGATCATCGCGTACGGCCTCACCGTCACGTCGGGGGTGCCGAACGCGGAGCAGGGTCTCGCGACGGGTCTGGTCACCACGACGCAGCAGGTCGGTCTCACGATCGGGATCCCGCTGCTCGGCGTGATGGCGACGACCCAGGGCTCACTGTTCGACGGGGTGCGGACGGTGGTCGCGGTGGCTGCGGGGCTGCTGGTCGTGGCGGCGGCCGTGGTGGGCGCGGGGCTGCGCCGGGGCTAGAGGATGAGGTCCTCGCGGGCCGCGGCCTCCTCGTAGGCGGCGGTCAGTTCCGCCAGCACGCCGTCCGTGGGGGCCGGCGCCCCGGTCAGATGGGTGGCGCGCAGTTCCGCCATGAAGCGGTCCCACATCACAGGGCCGCCGGCGGCCAGCAGCTCGGCCCGCACCGTCAGCTCGGGCGCCGTGTCCAGCCAGCGGGCGCCCCATGCGCCCAGCTGGGCCATGACCGGAACGAGTTGAACGGCGGCCTCGGTGAGGTGGTAGGCGACCTTCTGGCGGTGGCTGGGATCGTCGTCACGGGTGAGCAGCCCCGCCGCGACGAGTTTCGCGAGCCGGTTGGCCAGGATGTTCGACGCGATGCCTTCCATGGAGGCGTTGAGCAGCTCACGGAAGTGGGTGAGGCCGCCGAACATGATGTCGCGCAGCACGATCAGGCTCCAGCGGTCTCCGAGGAGCTCGACCGTCATGTTGATCGGGCAGCCGGACCGGCCCCGCGACACGGGCAGCTTCTCGACGGGAACTGGTTGCAACATGGGAGCAGTCTAGATAGCTTGACAACCGGTTGCAGATCGCAACCGGAAAGGGCTCCGATGAAACAGCTGGTCCGCGTCCAGAACTTCTGTGTCTCCCGGGACGGCTACGGCGCCGGGGAGGGACAGACGCTCGAGCGCCCGTTCGGCAACAACGTCGACCCCGGCACCCTCATGTCCTGGGCGGGGGCCACCGCCCACTGGCCGAACCGGACCGATCCGGGCGGCACCCTCGGCCTGGACGACTACTTCACCCGCGACTTCACGAACAACATCGGCGCGGAGATCATGGGCCGCAACAAGTTCGGCCCGCAGCGCGGCCCGTGGGAGAACCTCGACTGGGAGGGCTGGTGGGGCGAGGAACCCCCGTTCCACACCCCGGTGTTCGTCCTCACCCACCACGAACGGCCGTCGCTCACCAAGGGCGAGACCACGTTCCACTTCCTCGACGCATCCCCCCAGGAAGCACTCGACCGCGCCTTCGATGCCGCCGGGGGCAAGGACGTGCGCATCGGCGGAGGAGTCGCCACCGTCCGGCAATTCCTGGAGGCCGATCTCATCGACTCGCTGCACGTCGCCGTCGCGCCCGTCGAAGCAGGCGCCGGTGAACGACTGTGGGAGAGCCCCGATGAGCTGACCGACCGCTTCCACCTGGAACGGGTGCCGAGCCCTGGCAGCGAGATCGTGCACCACCTGCTCTGGCGCAAGTGACCGTCCGTCCGAACGAAAGGCCCTACGCCCGGTCGAGCCGCAGCCGCTCCGCCCGCGGCAGCTTCGCCACCACGAGGTCGTAACTGTCCTCGATCAGCTCACGCAGCTTCGCGTCCGGCAGACCGGACACCGTCACGGTGTTCCAGTGCCGCTTGTTCATGTGCCACCCCGGCGCCACGGCCTCGTACTCCTCCCGGAGCCGCACCGCGTCGTCGGGGTCGCACTTGAGGTTCACCGTCAGGGGCCGTGCGTCCAGCGCGCTCAGCGCGAACATCTTGCCGAGCACCTTGAAGACGGACGCCTCCGGCCCGAACGGGAACTCCTCGACGCTTTCGTTGAACCCCAGGCAGAACTCCCTGAGCTGCTTCGGTGTCATGCTGTCGCCTCCTCCTCGGGAGCCACCGGCTCCACCAGCACCGTGACGATCTTGTTCCGCCGGCCCGCCGGGGACTCCGCGGTCAGCCGCAGCCGACGTCCGTCGGGGAGCCGGACCTGGGACGAGGCGCCCGCGATCGGGACCCGGCCCAGCGCCTTCGCGAGCAGCCCGCCGACGGTCTCCACGTCCTCGTCGTCGTACTCGTCGAGGCCGAACAGCTCGCCGAGGTCGCCGATGTCCAGCCGGGCCGTCACCCGGAAGCAGCCGTTCTCCAGCTCCTCGACCGGCGGCAGCTCGCGGTCGTACTCGTCGGTGATCTCGCCGACGATCTCCTCCAGGATGTCCTCGATGGTGACGATGCCCGCCGTGCCGCCGTACTCGTCGATGACGACGGCGACGTGGCTGCGCTCCTGCTGCATCTCCCGCAGCAGGTCACCGGCGTTCTTCGTGTCGGGCACGAACGCCGCCGGGCGCATCGCCGTGGAGACCAGGTCGGCCTCGGAGTCGCGGTTGATGTGCGTCTTGCGGACCAGGTCCTTGAGGTAGACGACGCCGACGATGTCGTCCTCGTTCTCCCCGGTGACGGGGATCCGCGAGAAGCCCGAACGCAGCGCCAGCGTCAGCGCCTGCCGGATCGTCTTGTAGCGCTCGATGCAGACCAGGTCGGTGCGCGGCACCATCACCTCACGCACGAGGGTGTCCCCGAGCTCGAAGACGGAGTGCACCATTCGGCGCTCGTCGTCCTCGATGAGCGACTCCTGCTCGGCGAGGTCGACCATCGCCCGCAGCTCGGCCTCGCTGGCGAACGGTCCCTTGCGGAAACCCTTGCCGGGCGTCAGCGCGTTGCCGAGGAGGATCAGCAGCTGCGGAATCGGTCCCATCACCCTGGCGAGCGGCAGCAGCACGTACGCCGCCGCGGTGGCCGTGTTCAGAGGGTGCTGGCGGCCGATCGTGCGCGGCGAGACGCCGATGGCGACGTACGAGACGAGGACCATCACGCCCATGGCGACGGCGAGCGCCTCCCAGGTCTCCGGGAACTCCTTCAGACAGGAGTACGTGACGAGCACCCCGGCCGCCATCTCGCAGGCGACCCGCACCAGCAGGGCGACGTTGAGATAGCGCGTCGGATCGGCCGCGACCTGTTCCAGCTTGTCGCTGCCGCGCCGCCCCGAACGGACCGCCTCCGCCGCCCGGAAACTCGAGGTCCGCGCGATACCGGCCTCGGCGCAGGCCGCGAGCCAGCCGACGACGACCAGCAGGACGACCCCGAAGACGAGAGGCAGGCTCACGAGACGGTGGGTGCGGGGGACGGACCGGTCAGTCCGTGCTCGCCGCGCCAGCCGTCCACGATCGCCGCCTGGAGACCGAACATCTCGGCCTTCTCGTCGGGCTCCTCGTGGTCGTAGCCGAGCAGATGCAGCACCCCGTGGACGGTGAGGAGCTGGAGCTCCTCGTCCATGGAGTGCTGCGTCTCGGCGTCCTCGCCCTGCTTCTTCGCGACCTCGGGGCAGAGCACGATGTCGCCGAGGAGCCCCTGCGGGGGCTCCTCCTCGTCCTTGGACGGCGGGCGCAGCTCGTCCATCGGGAAGGACATGACGTCCGTCGGGCCCGGCAGGTCCATCCACTGGATGTGGAGCTGTTCCATGGCGGCGGTGTCCACCACGATCACCGAGAGCTCGGAGAGCGGGTGGATCCTCATGCGCGCGAGCGCATAGCGGGCGATGTCGAGGATCGCCTGCTCGTCGACCTCGGTTCCGGACTCGTTGTTGACGTCGATCGACATGGTGCGCTGCTACTGCTTCCCGTTGCGTCGGCCCCGGCCGTTGCCGGCCCGGCCCTCCTGGCTGTCCCCGTTGTCCCGGCTGTCGTACTTCTCGTACGCGTCGACGATACGGCCGACCAGCTTGTGCCGGACGACATCCTGGGACGTGAGCCGGGAGAAGTGCACGTCGTCGATGCCTTCGAGGATGTCCTGCACCTGCCGCAGACCGCTCTTGGTGCCGTTCGGCAGGTCGACCTGGGTGACGTCACCGGTGACGACGATCTTCGAGTCGAAGCCGAGCCGGGTCAGGAACATCTTCATCTGCTCGGCGCTGGTGTTCTGGGCCTCGTCCAGGATGATAAATGCATCATTAAGGGTTCTACCCCGCATGTACGCCAGCGGCGCCACCTCGATCGTGCCCGCCGCCATCAGCCGCGGGATCGAGTCGGGGTCCAGCATGTCGTGCAGGGCGTCGTAGAGCGGGCGAAGGTACGGGTCGATCTTGTCGAAGAGCGTGCCGGGCAGGAAGCCGAGCCGCTCACCGGCCTCGACCGCCGGGCGGGTCAGGATGATCCGGCTGACCTGCTTGGACTGCAGGGCCTGGACCGCCTTGGCCATGGCGAGGTAGGTCTTGCCCGTACCGGCGGGGCCGATGCCGAAGACGATCGTGTGCTGGTCGATCGCGTCGACGTACCGCTTCTGGTTGAGCGTCTTGGGGCGGATCGTGCGCCCCCGGCTGGACAGGATGTTCTGCGTGAGCACCTCGGCCGGGGTCTCCGTGCCGTCCGCCTGGCCGTTGTCGGTGGCCTTGAGCATCGCGATCGAACGTTCCACAGCGTCCTCCGTCATCGGCAGACCGGTGCGGAGCACCAGCACCATCTCGTCGAACAGGCGCTGGATCAGGGCGATGTCCGCCGTGGTGCCCGTCGCGCTTATGTCATTGCCCCGGACGTGGATGTCGGCCGCCGGGAACGCCGCTTCGATCACGCGCAGCAGCGAGTCGCCCGCTCCCAGCAGCATCACCATCGGGTGTGCGGCCGGGATGCTGATGTGGGCGCGCGCCTGCGGCTGTGTAGGTGTCTGAGTCATGGGCCGGCCCTCGGGCCTGCACATACCTCCCGTTGCAGGGTTCTCGCGGCTCGAAAACCTCGTGTGCACCAAGCCTACGACTCCACGCTGACAACACCGAGAGGTTTTCGCAGGCGGGAGGAGTCGGCTCGGTTACGGGCGGAAGCCGATCGTCGGGACGGCCCGGCGCAGCGGCCAGGGGCGGGCGGCCGCCGGGAGCAGGTCCTGGAGGAAGGCGTAGCGCTGGAGCGCGGCCGGGTCCTGGTCGGCCACGGTACGGATCCGCTGCCACCAGGCGGCGATCTCCTCCCAGCCGGGGGCCGAGAGCGAGCCGCCGAACTCCTGGACGGAGAGGGCCGCGGTGAGGCCGGCGAAGGCGAGACGGTCGGCGAGCGGCCAGTTGGCGAGGGTGCCGGTGACGAAGCCCGCGACGAAGACGTCGCCCGCGCCCGTCGGATCCAGGGCCTCGACCTCGATCGCGGGGACCTCGGCGGTGGTGCCGGTGGCCGCGTCGACCGCGTACGCGCCCTCGGCGCCCAGGGTGACGACGGCGAGCGGGACGCGCTCGGCGAGGGCGTGGGCGGCGGCGCGCGGGCAGTCGGTGCGGGTGTAACGCATGGCTTCCTCGGCGTTGGGGAGGAAGGCCTGGCAGTGCGCGAGGTCGGTCAGTCCGTCCAGGTCCCAGCGGCCCGTCTCGTCCCAGCCGACGTCGGCGAAGACCGCGGCCCCCTGCCGGGCCGCCGCGGCCACCCAGGGCTCGCTGCGGCCGGGGACGAGGGAGGCGATCGCGGCCCGGGTCCGCGGCGGGCACCGGGGTGAGGTGGCCGCGGGGGCGCCGGGGGGCGCGAAGGCGGGCGGGGGCGGGGCCTCGTGGCCGTGCGAGACCATCGTGCGCTCGCCCTCGTACGCCATGGAGACGGTCACCGGGGAGTGCCAGCCGCGGACGGTGTGCGACATGGACAGGTCGATGCCCTCGCCCTGCTCCAGGGCGTCCCAGCAGTACTCGCCGTAGTGGTCGTCGCCGAACGCGGCGGCCAGTGAGGTGTGCAGGCCCAGCCGGGCGAGCGCGGTGGCCATGTTGGCGACGCCGCCGGGGCTGGAGCCCATGCCGCGGGCCCAGGACTCGGTGCCGCGCACCGGTGCGCTGTCCAGGCCGGTGAAGATGATGTCGAGGAAGACCGTGCCGGTGAGGAACACGTCGAAGCCGGGGTCCTGCGGTGCGCGCAGCCCGTCCAGTGGGTCGATGGCTGGAATGTCGGTGCTCACCTTGCGCTCCCCGGTCGTGGCGGTTGCGGCCAGTGTGCCCGATTCCCGCCTGCGCGTGCGGGGCCCGCGCCGGGGCCAGTGGCGGGGCCCCGTACGCAGCGGCTGACCTGCATAAACATGCGCGGCTACCCGCATGAAAACACGGCAAACGCTTAAGTGACTCAGATCACACCAGGTCGGCTTTCGGTCGGCGGCAGGCACTTGATACAAATTGGCCCGCGACCACCGTTGGGGATGTATCCGGCGAGTGTGCCGACTCCCCGCATTTTCCGCGTTCCCCGCAGTTCCCCCCTTCGCATTTCTCGCATCGCCCCCCTCTGTCTTCTCCGCCTCCTCTGGCATGTCTTCAGGAACGCCCATGTCCCCGCGCCGCGCCGCGTGGCCCCTGGTTGCCGTGTTCACCGCCGGTTACCTCGCCGCCTACCTCCTCCCCACCATCGTGGGACGGCTCTCCGTCTATCTCGGTCTCACCACGGCGCAAGCCGGTCTGGTCGGCAGCGCACTGCTGCTGAGTTCGGCCTCGGCCGGCTTCTGCCTGGCGGGCCGCGTCGAGACGTACGGGCCACGGAGACCGGCGCGGATCGGGCTGACGCTGGCCGTGCTGGGGTACGGCTGCGCCGCGCTGGCCGGCTCCGTGCCGCTCGTGGTCCTGGGCGCGGTGGTCGGGGGTTTCGGTTCCGGTACGGCGACCGCGGTCGCCGCGGCCGGCATCGCCGCCCAGCGTGATCCGCACCGGACCTCGTCCCTGGGGCTGTTGAGCGTCTCGGCGACCGCGGGCGCCCTGTATCTGACGGTCCCGCACCTGGGCGGCGGTCACCGGCTGCCGTTCGCGTCGATCGCGCTGGTCGCGCTGCTCGTCTGGCCGGCCACCTCCCGGCTCGGCACTCCGGTCCCGGCGGGTCCCGCCGTCCCGGCGTCGGGCCGGCTGCCGCACCGCCGTTCGGGCCTGGTGCTGGCGGGCGGCATGCTCGTCTGGTCCATGGCGCAGAACGCGCTGTGGGGGGTCAGCAGCCGCATCGGCGTCGATCAGGTCGGGCTCTCCGAGGTCACGATCGGCGCGGTGTTCGCCGCCGCGCTGGGCGCCGGTCTGCTCGGCGTGATGGGCGCCGGGGTGCTGGGGGCCCGGCTCGGACGGGCGGTGCCGATCGGCCTGGGCACCGTGATCATCGCGGCGAGCATCGTGCTCAGCTCGTCGGCCGGGAGCCTCGGCTCGTTCGCGACCGGCGAGATCCTGTGGAACACCGTCTACCCGGTGGTCCTGTCCTATCTGATCGGTCTGGCCGCCTCCCTGGACGTGCGCGGCCGCTGGGCGGTCCTGGCGGGCTCGGCCTCGTCGGTCGGCGTGGCCTGCGGTCCGGTGCTCGGCAGTGTGCTGTCCGAGGGGGCCGGCTTCCCGGTGATGGGGCTGATCCTCGGCACCGTGACGCTGCTGGTCGCGGTGCCGGTGACGGCGGTGGCCCTGCACACCGGTGGCCGTCCGCTGGTGCCGGGTTCGGTGCGCCGCAGGGGCGGCGCTCCGGCGGCGCTGCTCGCCGTCACCACCGGTGCGGTGCCGGGCGCGGTCCCGAAGCTGGGCGCGCCCGAGCAGGCCGTCACGGAGATCAGCCTGCCCGCGCTGCGCCGCAGGCGCCTGGTCAGGAGTGCGTTCCGGACGGCCGGCCCGTCGGGCGCCGGTCAGTCGAACGCGTACGCCTCGACCTCCGACAGGTAGCGCGCCCTGCGCTCCTCGTCGTGGTCGAGGAAGGCCGCCTCGAAGGAGTTGCGGGCCAGGGTGCGCAACTGCTCGCGGTCCAGGCCGAGCGCCTCGTGAACGGCGTGGAAGGTGTCGCCGACGTACCCGCCGAAGTAGGCGGGATCGTCGGAGTTCACCGTGCAGAGCAGTCCGGCGTCCATCATGGCCGGCAGCGGATGCTGCTCCAGCGTGTCGATGGCGCGCAGCCGTACGTTGGACAGCGGGCAGAGGGTGAGCGGCACCCGGTCGGCGACCAGCCGCTTCACCAGCTCCGGGTCCTCCATGCAGCGCAGCCCGTGGTCGATGCGTTCCACACCGAGTACGTCGAGCGCCTCGGTGATGTAGGCGGGCGGGCCCTCCTCGCCCGCGTGGGCGACCTTGCGCAGTCCGAGCGCGTCGGCCGCCGCGTACACCTCGCGGAACTTGGCGGGTGGGTGGCCGACCTCGGCGGAGTCCAGACCGACGGCGCTGATCCGGTGCAGATACGGCTTCGCGGCCTCCAGCGTCTCCATCGCCGAGTCGGCGGACTGGTCGCGCAGGAAGCACATGATGAGCTGGGTGGAGATGCCGTGCTTCTCCTCGCTGCGCTCCAGCGCCCGGCCGAGTCCCTCGACGACGGTGCCGATCGGGACGCCGCGGGCGGTGTGCGCCTGCGGGTCGAAGAAGATCTCCGCGTGGCGTACGCCCTGGGCGGCGGCGCGGGCGAGGTAGGCGTCGGCGAGTTCGGTGAAGTCGTCCTCGGTCCGCAGCACGGCCATCAGCGCGTAGTACAGGTTGAGAAAGCTCTGCAGGTCGTCGAAGAGGTAGGCGGTGCGCAGCTCCTCGGTGTCCGCGTAGGGCAGCGGCACGCCGTTGCGTGCGGCGAGCGCGAAGGCCAGCTCGGGTTCGAGGGTTCCTTCGATGTGGAGGTGGAGTTCCGCTTTGGGGAGGTGCACGTGTTTCTCACTTACGCAGGGGTCGTGCGGTTCGCTGTGACGTCTTACGGGTGACGGCTCGGTACGGGGACCCGCATCAGGTCCTGGGCGACGGTCAGTTCGCCCTCGTACCCGGCCGCCCTGGCCTGGGCCTCGAAGAGTTCCGGGTCCGGGTAGCGCTGGGAGAAGTGCGTGAGCACGAGGTGCCGTACGCCCGCTTCCCGTGCGACCCGGGCCGCCTGTCCGGCGGTCAGGTGGCCGTGGTCGGTGGCCAGTGCCTCGTCCTCGTCGAGGAAGGTGGACTCGATGACCAGCAGGTCGCAACCCTCGGCGAGTGCGTACACACCGTCGCACAGCCTGGTGTCCATGACGAACGCGAACCGCTGTCCGCGCCTGGGCTCGGATACGTCGTCGAGGGTGACGCCGCCGAGGGCGCCCTCACGCTGGAGCCGGCCGACGTCCGGTCCCGCGATGCCGTGCGCGGCGAGCTTCGCGGGAAGCATGCGCCGCCCGTCGGGCTCGGCCAGCCGGTAGCCGTACGACTCGACGGGGTGCGAGAGCAGGTGGCTGCTGAGGGTGTACGCGTCCGTGGTGGCCAGCGGCCCGTCGGCGGCGACCGGGGCCTCGGTCAGCGCGACGGATTCGCGGTAGGCGGTGGCGTACCGGAGCCGGTCGAAGAAGTGCTGTCCGCTCGCCGGGTAATGCGCGGTGACGGGGTGCGGGACCTGGTCGAGGTTGATCCGCTGGATCACCCCGGCGAGGCCCAGCGAGTGGTCGCCGTGGAAGTGTGTGACGCAGATCCGGTCGATGTCGTGCGCGGCGACACCGGCCCGCAGCATCTGGCGCTGGGTGCCCTCGCCGGGATCGAAGAGGATGCCGTCGCCGTCCCAGCGCAGCAGGTAGCCGTTGTGGTTGCGGTGCCGGGTCGGGACCTGGCTGGCGGTGCCGAGGACGACGAGTTCGCGTGCGGACACGGGTGCGGCTTCCTTGTTCCGGTCCTGCGCCTATCCGGGGGGCCACTGGAGGCCGCGGCCGCCGAGGACGTGGGCGTGTGCGTGGAAGACGGTCTGCCCGGCTCCGGCGCCGGTGTTGAACACGACCCGGTACCCGGTCCCGTCGACCTTCTCGTCGGCGGCGACGCGCCCGGTCTCGGCCAGCACGTCGGCGAGGATCTGCGGCTCGGCAGCGGCGAGGGACGCGGCGTCGGGGTGGTGGGCGCGGGGGATGACGAGGACGTGGGTGGGGGCCTGGGGGTTGATGTCGCGGAAGGCGACCGTGGTGTCGGTCTCCCGGACGATGGTGGCCGGGATCTCACCCGAGACGATCTTGCAGAACAGGCAGTCGGGCTGCGGTTCTCCTGCCATGGGGGGCGCTCCTCTGTCTCGTTGATCCGTTACGGAGCAGCCTAGCGGTGCCCCGCGCCTGGCCGGCGTCCGAGGCGCGGGGTGCGGGGTGCGGGGCGGAGCGCCCTCAGCCCCGCCGGCGTCCGAGGCGCGAGGCCCGGAGCACAGCCGCCTCCCCCAGCCCCGCCGGCGTTTGAGGCGGAGGCCCGGAGCACAGCCGCCTCCCCCAGCCCCGCCGGCGTTTGAGGCGCGGGGTCCGGGGCGGAGCCCCGGTTACGGGAAGGGGCGGGGAGGGGAACAGGCCCGCCGCAGGCGCCCCGTCCCACCGGCCCGGGCAGCCGCACCGAGCCCAGCCACCACCGCCCGCCCACGCCACCCCGCCCCGCGCCAAAATCACTCCGGCAGCGACGGCGCCGTCTTCGCCGGCGTCCGCGCCAGCGACTCCAGCGCGATCCGGATCGCCTCGTCCAGCTGCGGGTCGCGGCCCGCCGCATGGTCCTGCGGGGTCATGACGACCTCGACGTCGGGGTCGACGCCGTGGTTCTCGACGCCCCACCCGTACCCCTCCAGCCAGAAGGCGTACTTGGGCTGCGTGACCAGCGTGCCGTCGACGAGCCGGTACCGGCTGTCGATGCCCACCACGCCGCCCCAGGTGCGTACGCCGACCACGGGCCCGATGTTCAGCGCCTTGATCGCCGCGTTCACGATGTCGCCGTCCGAGCCGGAGAACTCGTTCGCCACGGCCACGACGGGGCCGCGCGGCGCGTCACCCGGGTAGCTGTAGGGCCGCATGCCGCGGGGCAGGTCCCAGCCGACGATGCGGCGGGCCAGCTTCTCCACGACCAGCTGCGAGGTGTGGCCGCCGCGGTTCTCCCGTACGTCCACGACCAGGCCCTCGCGGGCGACTTCGGTGCGCAGGTCGCGGTGGATCTGCGCCCAGCCCGAGCCGACCATGTCGGGGACGTGGAGGTAGCCGAGGCGCCCGCCGGACTGCTCGTGGACGTACGCGCGCCGGTCGGCGATCCACGCGTGGTAGCGCAGCGCCTCCTCGTCCGCGATCGGCACGACGACGACATGGCGCGGGTCGCCGCCGTCGACCGGTGAGACGGTCAGCTCGACGGGTTTGCCGGCCGAGCCGGTGAGCAGCGGTGCCGGACCGGTCAGCGTGTCGACCGGGTGGCCGTCGACGGCCGCGATCGTGTCACCGGCACGCACCGCGACGCCGGGCGCGGCGAGCGGCGCCCGGGCGGCCGGGTCGGAGGTCTCGGACGGCAGGATGCGGTCGATGCGCCAGCTCCCGTCGTCCGCCCGGGAGATGTCGGCGCCGAGCAGCCCCTGCCGGGCGGAGTCGTCGCGCCAGCCGCCGGAAGGGGTCACATAGGCGTGCGAGGTGCCGAGTTCGCCCTGGACCTCCCAGAGGAGGTCGATGAGGTCGTCGTGGGTGGCGACGCGCTCCAGGACCGGCCGGTAGCGGTCCAGGACGCCGTCCCAGTCGATGCCGCCCATGTCGGAGCGCCAGAAGTTGTCCCGCATGATGCGCCCGGCCTCGTCGTACATCTGACGCCATTCGGCGGCCGGGTCGAGGGTGCGGCGCACGCGGGACAGGTCGACGGTGACGTTGCCGTCGTCGCTGTCGTCGTCGGAGGCGGACACCCGGCTGTCGGACGGGACGACGCGCAGCTTGCCGTGGCTGTGCAGGACCAGCCGCTTGCCGTCACCGCTGACCGCGAACCGGCTGATGTCGGAGGCGAGTTCCTCGCAGCGCAGCTTCTCCAGGTCGTACCGCTCCAGGACGGTCTCGGGGCCGTTGGCGTCGGGGGTGGCCGCACTCGTGCCGAGCACTCCGGTCACCGGGTGGCGCAGCCACAGCAGACCGTCCCTCGCGGCGCGCAGCGAGGAGTAGCTGGCGGCCTCGACGGGCAGCGGCACGATCCGGTCGGCGAGGCCGTCCAGGTCGATGCGGGTGACGGGGAGCGCGGTGGGGTTGTCCTCGCCGTCGCCGCCCTTCTCCTTCTCGGTCGGGCGGCCGTGGAGCTGCGGCCCGAACGGCGAGGGGGTGGTCGCGGCGAGCGTCAGCAGGTGCGGACGGCAGGCGCCGATGAACGCCATGTCGAAGACGTGGGCGTCGTAGATGGGGTCGAAGGCGCGCTCGGAGAGGAAGGCGAGGTGCTTTCCGTCGGCGGTGAAGGCGGGCGCGAAGTCCCGGAAGCGCAGCGGGGTCGCCTCGGAGACCGACAGGTCCGCCAGGTGCGCGAGCTTGAGCTGGCTCAGTGGCTCGGGGCCGGGGTGCGACCAGGCGAGCCAGGCGGAGTCGGGCGAGAAGACGAGGCCGGAGGCGTCGCCGTGCTCGCTGCGGTCCACCTCGTGGACCTCGCCGCTCTCCCGCTCGACGATCAGGACGCGTCCGTCGTGGGCGGCGACGGCGAACCGGCTGCCGTCGGGGGCCGGTGCCAGGTCGAGGACCCGGCCGATCCGGCCCGCGGCGAGGCGGCGCGGCACGGCTCCCGGGCCGGTCCCGGTGGCGGGTGCGCACTCCAGCGCGTCGTCGCCCTCTGCGTCGGTGACCCAGACGACGTGCTGGTCGCCGTCGGCCTGGAAGGCGTGGGGCAGCCTGGCCCGTACGCCGGGCTCGACGGCGAGCGCGCGGGCCGGGCCCTCGCGGTGGGTGACCCAGTGGACGGCGCCGCGGGATCCGACGGCGCTGCCGCGGCCGGTGCGGTCGGGGGACGCGGTGTGCAGGTGGCTGCCGGCGTGGACCGGGTGCGGCTGGAGGTCGGCGCGCTGGCCGCCGAGCCGGATGTCGAGGCGGCGGGGTTCGTCGCTCTCCAGGCTGTCCAGGAGCCAGAGTTCACCGGCGGACGCGTAGGCGACGCGCGTGCCGTCGGTGGTGGCGTGCCGGGCGTAGAAGTCGTCGACGCCGGTGTGCCGGCGCAGGTCCGTGCCGTCGGGGAGGGAGGAGTAGAGCGCGCCGACGCCTTCGTGATCGGAGAGGAAGGCGATCCGCTCGCCGACCCACAGGGGGCACTCGATGTTGCCGTCGAGCGCTTCGTGGACGCGTACGAACTCCGCCGGGTCCTCTTCGGCCGCGATCCACAGCTTGCCCGCGGTGCCGCCCCGGTAGCGCTTCCAGGTGGCCGCCTCACGCCCCATGGTGGCCGAGAGCAGCAGGACCCGTCCGCCGGGACCGTACGCGAGGGAGCCGACCGGCCCGTACGGGAGGGTCCGGGCGGGACCGCCGTCGACCGGGACGGCCCGGGCCCAGCTGCGCCGCAGCGAGACCTGGCCCTGGGTGCTGGTGACCAGCACGTCGCCGTCGGGGGTCCAGCCGCGTACGGCGGTCCGCGCGTCACCCCAGTGCGTCAGCCGCCGGGAGGAACCGCCGTCGACGGGCGCGAGGTGCACCTCGGGCGCCCCGTCCCGGGTGGACGTCCAGGCGACGAGGGTGCCGTCGGGCGATATGCGCGGCTGGGTGACGGGACGGTTGTCGGCGCTGACCCGCCAGGCTCGGCCGCCGTCGAGCGGCGCGAGCCAGACATCGTCCTCGGCGGTGAAGACGATCGAGTCGCCCTGGACATGGGGATACCGGAGGTAGGAAGGCTGTGTCACACCGATCACCCTAGGCCGCGCCAGTGGCCGGCGGAACGGAGATGGCCGGAGTCCGCCGTACGGTGCATGCCCGGCACACGCAAAAGGCGTGCACGCAACGGGGCGGGCGCCTACGCGCCGGCTGTGCCGAATGCCCGGGCGGCTCCGGTCACTTGCCCTGGGGCCTCTCGGTGACCGTGACGGTCACCGTGACCGTCGGCCGGGCCCCTCCGCCGCCGCCCCCGCCGCCGCCCTTGCCGTCGTCCGGCGCGGCGGTCGGGAGCGGCGCCTCGCAGTTGCCGAGCAGGCTGGCCCGGAACACCGTGCGGCCGTCGGCCTTCGCGGTCAGGTCGCCGCGCACGCACCGGCCGTCGACCGCCTGCCGGACCTGGCCGGCGACCGTGATGTCCCGGCCGTCCTTCGTCCTGCCGCTGCAGTCGACGTCGGCGATGCGACGCGGGGAGGCGGTGGCCGAACCCGCCCGTGCGGGCGACGCCTTGGCTCCGCCCCCGTTCACGTTCGCCGTGCAGGTCAGCCACTGCACGTCGACACCTTCGTGCTCCAGTGCACGGGTGGCGGTCCGGTCGGTGGTCACGGCGATGGACGCGGTGTTGAGCCCGTCCGTGGGTTCGCACGCGGTGACGCCCACGACCGCGGTGGCCGCGAGGCAGACCGCGGCCGGAATACGACGGGTCGCCCGGCGACCCCACGCCCTTGATGTCCCCATACGGGCAGCTTCCCACCGCCCTTGACCCGGCGGTAGACCGCTTGCGGCCACAACCACTCGAAAGGGAAGCTCTTATGACCAGCGGCCCGTGCGCCCGAGCAGCAGCGCGGTCGCCGCGGTGCCCGCCGTCGAGGTGCGCAGTACGGTCGTTCCGAGCCGGCAGGTCCGGGCGCCGGCGGCGGCGAACACCGCCAACTCATCGGGTGAGACGCCCCCTTCGGGGCCGACGACCAGCACGATCTCGCCCTCGTCGGGCAGTTCGACGGTGGCCAGTGGCTCACTCTCGCAACCACGGTCCTCGTGCAGAACCGCCGCGAAGTCGGACGTGGCCAGAAGTGCGGCAACCTGTTTGGTCGTCATCGCGTCCACCACGTCCGGGAACCGCACGCGGCGCGACTGCTTGCCGGCCTCGCGGGCCGTATTGCGCCACTTCGCCAGGGACTTGAGGCCGCGGTCGCCCTTCCACTGGGTGATGCAGCGGGCGGCCTGCCACGGCACGATCGCGTCGACACCGGTCTCCGTCATCGTCTCGACGGCGACCTCGCCCCGGTCTCCCTTGGGCAGCGCCTGGACGACGGTGATGCGGACGCCGGGACGGGGTTCCTCGTGGACGGACTCCAGATCGGTGATCACCAGCCGGTCCTTGCCCTCGGCGGCCATCACGACACCTTCGGCCCATCGCCCGCGCCCGTCCGTCAGGACGACGTCCTCACCGGCGTGCAGGCGTTTCACCGAGACGGCGTGCCGGCCCTCGGGGCCTTCCAGGACGAACTCCGGCCCCTGCGGCAGCTGTTCGACGACGAAGACGGGTGCCGTCACTGTGTACTCCTCGTGCTCAGTGCCGTCCGTGCGGCGTCCAGTTCCTCGGCGAGCAGTCTGACCAGCCGGCCGGCGGGCAGTTCGCGGGCCATCCGGTGGCCCTGCCCGGCCCACAGTGCCATGCCCTGCGCGTCCCCGGCCTTGGCCGCCGCCTTGCGCAGCGCGGCCGTCAGATGGTGCACCTGCGGGTAGGCGGCGGGGGCGTACGGTCCGTGCTCGCGTACGAAGCGGTTGACAAGGCCGCGGGCCGGGCGGCCGGAGAACGCCCGGGTCAGGGTGGTGCGGACGAACAGCGGGTTGGTCAGGGCCTGCTTGTGGAGCAGATGGGCGCCCGACTCGGGGCAGGGCAGGAAGGCGGTGCCGAGCTGCGCGGCGTCGGCGCCCGCCGCCAGCACCGCGGCGATCTGGGAGCCGCGCATCAGCCCGCCCGCGGCGATGACCGGTATCTGCACGGTCTCGCGGACCTGGGCCACCAGGCAGAGCAGTCCGGTACCGGCGCCGTCGGCCTGCGGGTCGTCGCGGAACGTGGAGTGGTGGCCGCCCGCCTCGACGCCCTGGGCGCAGACGGCGTCGGCGCCCGCCCACTGGGCGGCCTGGGCCTCCTCCGGCGAGGTGACCGTGACGACGGTGTACGTGCCCGCCGCGGCGAACGCGTCGAGGGTGTCGCGGGAGGGGCATCCGAAGGTGAAGGAGACGACCGGGACGGGGTCCTCCAGCAGGATGGCGAGCTTGGCCTCGTAGCCGTCGTCGCCGCAGGCGTCGGTGTCGCCGAGCGGGGTCTCGTACCAGGAGGTCTCGCCCGCGAGCTGGTGCCGGTACACCTCGACCGCGGCCGGGTCGGCGAGGTCGGGCTGCGGCATGAAGAGGTTGACGCCGAAGGGCTGGCCGGTGAGGCCGCGCACCTGTTTGATCTCGTTGTACATGCCGTCCGCCGTCTTGTACCCGGCGGCCAGGAAACCGAGCCCGCCGGCCTCGGCGACGGCCGCGACGAGCTGCGGGCAGGACGTGCCGCCCGCCATCGGGGCCTGCACGATCGGATACCGGCAGAGATCGGTCAACTCGGATGACATGACCGCATCGTGTCATGTCCTTCGTGTCCCGCGATGCCCACCCCGCTGCCACGTTTTGTCCGCAATGCGGTACGGGCCCGGAAACCGGGCCCGTACGACATCGGTGCGTGGATCTAGCGGCCGTTGAACGCGTCCTTGAGGCGCGAGAACAGGCCCTGCTGCCCGGGCTGGAACTGGCCGGTGGGCCGCTCCTCGCCGCGCAGCTTCGACAGCTCGCGCAGGAGGCGTTCCTGTTCCGGGTCCATCTTGGTCGGGGTCATCACCTCGACGTGCACGATCAGGTCGCCGCGCCCGCCGCCCCGCAGGTGCGTGATGCCGCGCCCGTGGAGCGGGACGGACTGGCCGGACTGGGTGCCCGGCCGGATGTCGACCTCCTCCAGACCGTCGAGCGTCTCCAGCGGCACCTTGGTGCCGAGGGCCGCCGCCGTCATGGGGATGGTGACCGTGCAGTGCAGATCGTCGCCGCGCCGCTGGAACACGGCGTGCGGCAGCTCGTGGATCTCGACGTAGAGATCGCCGGCCGGGCCGCCGCCGGGGCCGACCTCGCCCTCGCCCGCGAGCTGGATGCGGGTGCCGTTGTCGACACCGGCGGGGATCTTCACCGTGAGCGTGCGCCGCGAGCGGATGCGGCCGTCACCGGCGCACTCCGGGCACGGCGTCGGCACGACCGTACCGAAGCCCTGGCACTGGGGGCAGGGCCGCGAGGTCATGACCTGGCCGAGGAAGGACCGGGTGACCTGGGAGACCTCGCCGCGGCCGCGGCACATGTCACAGGTCTGGGCGGAGGTGCCGGGTGCGGCGCCCTCGCCGCTGCAGGTCGTACAGACGACGGCCGTGTCGACCTGGATGTCCTTGGTCGTACCGAAGGCCGACTCGGAGAGGTCGATCTCCAGCCGGATCATGGCGTCCTGGCCGCGGCGCGTGCGCGAACGGGGTCCGCGCTGCGACGACGCACCGAAGAACGCGTCCATGATGTCGGAGAAGTTGCCGAAGCCGCCCTGTCCGAATCCGCCCGCGCCGCCACCGCCTCCGGAGGCGGACAGCGGGTCGCCGCCGAGGTCGTAGACCTGCTTCTTCTGAGCGTCCGACAACACCTCGTAGGCGGCGTTGATCTCCTTGAACCGCTCCTGGGTCTTCGGATCGGGGTTCACATCCGGGTGCAGCTCGCGGGCGAGCCTCCGGAAGGCCTTCTTGATCTCGTCCTGCGAAGCGTCGCGGCGCACGCCGAGTACGGCGTAGTAGTCGGTGGCCACTTACGACTCCGCCAGGATCTGTCCGACGTAACGTGCCACTGCGCGTACCGCTCCCATCGTTCCGGGGTAGTCCATGCGGGTCGGTCCGACCACGCCGAGTTTGGCGACTGCCTCGTCGCCCGAACCGTAGCCGACCGCGACGACGGACGTGGAGTTGAGCCCTTCATGGGCGTTCTCGTGCCCGATACGTACGGTCATGCCCGAGTCCTTGGCCTCGCCGAGCAGCTTCAGCAGCACGACCTGCTCCTCCAATGCCTCCAGCACCGGCCGGATCATCACAGGGAAGTCGTGCCCGAAGCGGGTGAGGTTGGAGGTGCCGCCGATCATCAGCCGCTCCTCCGTCTCCTCGACGAGGCATTCGAGGAGGGTCGAGAGCACGGTGGACACGGTTGACCGGTCCTCGCTCTCGAAGGATTCCGGCAGGTCCTGCACCAGCTGCGGGACGTCCGCGAAGCGGCGTCCCACGACCCGGCTGTTGAGCCGGGCCCGCAGATCGGCGACCGAGGTCTCACCGAACGGCGCGGGGCAGTCGACCAGCCGCTGTTCGACCCGGCCGGTGTCCGTGATCAGCACGAGCATCAGCCGGGCGGGGGCCAGCGGCAGCAGTTCCACGTGCCGCACCGTCGAGCGGGTCAGCGAGGGGTACTGCACGACGGCGACCTGCCGGGTCAGCTGCGCGAGCAGCCGCACGGTACGTCCCACGACATCGTCGAGGTCGACCGCGCCGTCGAGGAAGTTCTGAATGGCGCGGCGCTCCGGCGACGACAGGGGCTTGACGCCCGCGAGCCGGTCGACGAAGAGCCGGTAGCCCTTGTCCGTCGGGATGCGTCCCGCGCTGGTGTGGGGCTGGGCGATGAAGCCCTCGTCCTCCAGCACCGCCATGTCGTTGCGAACGGTGGCCGGGGAGACCCCCAGCTGGTGCCGCTCCGTGAGCGCCTTGGAGCCGACGGGCTCCTCGGTGCCGACATAGTCCTGGACGATGGCGCGCAGCACTTCGAGTCTGCGTTCGCTGAGCATCGCGCACACCTCCAGCTGTGTCCTCGGTGGTTCCCGGGCCGTTCCCGGATCCCGCCCTGGCACTCGGTACGTACGAGTGCCAGCGGTCCCCCGCCAGTGTACGGCGACGGGGCGGCCCCCTAGCAAGGGCGACCGGCCACGCCACCGCGCGACTGCGCAGGTCGATGCCGATAGCGTCGCCGTATGGACGCCTCTTGGGAAGAGTTCGGCTGGGAGCGACTCGGACACGGTGTGGGCCGGCGACGGCTCCCGGTGTGGGATGCGACGGTCGCCCTGGTGTGCGGGCCGGACGGAGTGCTGCTCTGCGACACCGGTTCGTCACTCCGTGAAGCGGCCGGGGTGCGTGGCCAGGCACAGGCGCTGCTCGGCCGGAGGGTGACGCATATCGCACTCAGCCACCCCCATTTCGATCACGTGCTGGGCACGGCGGCCTTCGCCGGGACGCAGGTGTTCGCCGCGGTCGGCATGACGGATCTGCTCAGGCGCGGGGCGGACGAACTGCGCGACGACGCGGTGCGGCACGGTCTGCCCGCACACGACGCGGCCGAGTCCGCCGATGTACTGGTGGCGCCGCATCACGAGGTGTCGGCCGAGTGGACGCTCGATCTGGGCGGCGGGCGCGAGGTGCTGCTCGCGAACGTGGGCCCGGGGCACAGCGGCCACGATCTGGCGGTGTTCGTCCCCGCCGCCCCGAGCTCGCCCGGCTCCCCCGCGATCGTGTTCTGCGGCGACCTGGTCGAGGAGTCCGGCGAGCCCCAGGCGGGCCCGGACGCCTTCCCCGGGCACTGGCCGGCGGCGCTGGACCGGCTGCTGGAGCTGGGCGGCGAGGACGCTCTGTACGTGCCGGGGCACGGGGCCGTGGTGGACGCCGCGTTCGTACGGGCGCAGCGCGACGCCCTCGCTGCCAGGTTCGGCGTGTCGTAGTCCGCTCGCCGCTTATCGTCGTCCGATGCGCAGCTACCAGCCGGACCTGACCCCGCCGTGGAAGAAGTCGGCCCCCGCCCCCGAGGTGCCCGCCGACCCGGATCTGGTCGTGGAGGAGGCCGTCACCGGATTCTGCGGAGCGGTGATCCGCTGCGAGAAGACGGCCGAGGGCCCGACGGTGACCCTGGAGGACCGCTTCGGCAAGCACCGGGTCTTCCCGATGGCGCCGCGCGGCTTCCTGCTGGAGGGCCGCGTCGTCACGCTGGTCCGCCCCGCGGCGGGCGGCCCCGCCAGGCCCGCCCGTACGGCCTCCGGTTCGCTTGCGGTGCCCGGTGCGCGGGCCCGGGTGGCGCGGGCGGGGCGGATCTACGTGGAGGGCCGGCACGACGCGGAACTGGTGGAGCGGGTCTGGGGCGACGACCTGCGCATCGAGGGCGTGGTCGTGGAGTACCTGGAGGGCATCGACGACCTCCCCGCGATCGTCCGCGAGTTCGCCCCGGGTCCGGACGCGCGCCTCGGGGTGCTGGTCGACCATCTGGTCCCGGGCTCCAAGGAGTCCCGCCTCGCCGCGCAGGTCTCCGACGGGAACGTCCTGGTGGTCGGCCACCCGTACATCGACGTGTGGGAGGCCGTGAAGCCGTCGTCCGTGGGGATCGCCGGCTGGCCCGTGGTGCCCCGCGGCCAGGACTGGAAGACAGGCGTGTGCCGGGCGCTGGGATGGCCGGAGAACACGGGCGCGGCATGGCAGCGGATCCTGTCCACGGTCCACTCCTACCGCGACCTGGAACCGGCGCTGCTGGGCCGGGTCGAAGAACTGATCGACTACGTGACAGCGCCTCCCGCGTAGGGTCGCACCTCCAGCCCCTCGGGCACTCCTCCGCGCGGCCCGCGCCCACCCCCTCAGTCCACCAGGTCCCGCACCACCGCATCCGCCAGCAGCCGCCCCCGCAAGGTCAGCACCGCACGCCCCTCCCCGTACGGCCCCGGCTCCAGCAGCCCGTCCGTCACCGCGCGTCCCGCCGCCGCGAGACCCGCCGGGGCGAGCAGCGACAGCGGGCAGCCGTCGACGAGCCGCAGCTCCAGCAGGATGCGCTCGACCCGCCGGTCCTCCGCGGAGAGGATCTCGCGGCCCGCGCCGGGCGAGCGTCCCTCGGCCAGCGCCTGCGCGTACGCCCCCGGGTGCTTCACGTTCCACCAGCGCACGCCACCGACGTGGCTGTGCGCGCCGGGTCCGGCTCCCCACCAGTCCGCCCCGCGCCAGTACAGCTCGTTGTGCAGGCAGCGGCCCTCGGGCGTCCGGGACCAGTTCGACACCTCGTACCAGGAGAAGCCGGCCGCGGCCATCGCCTCGTCCGCGATGAGGTAGCGGTCGGCGTGCGCGTCGTCGTCCGTCATCGGGATCTCGCCACGCTTGATCCGGCGGGCCAGCTGGGTGCCCTCCTCGACGATCAGGGCGTACGCCGACACATGGTCGGGCCCGGCGCCGATCGCCGCGTCGAGGGAGGCGCGCCAGTCGTCGTCGGACTCGCCGGGGGTCCCGTAGATCAGGTCGAGGTTGACGTGCTCGAAGCCGGCGGCCCTCGCCTCGGCGACACAGGCCTCGGGCCGGCCGGGGGTGTGGGTGCGGTCGAGGATCTTCAGGACGTGCTGCCGGGCGCTCTGCATCCCGAAGGAGATCCGGTTGAAGCCGCCTTCGCGCAGCTCGGCCAGGTAGGCCGGTCCGACGGACTCGGGGTTGGCCTCGGTGGTGATCTCGGCATCGTCCGCGAGGCCGAACTCCTCCCGGATCGCGGCCAGCATCCGGACCAGGTCGGCGGCGGCCAGCAGGGTCGGCGTGCCGCCTCCGACGAAGACCGTACGGACCTGGCGGGGGTCGTCGCCGAGGACCTTGCGGGCCTGGCGGACCTCGCCGACGAGATGGGAGGCGTAGTTGTCCCGGGAGGCCAGCGCACCGCCGGAGCCGCGCAGCTCGGTGGCGGTGTAGGTGTTGAAGTCGCAGTAGCCGCAGCGGGTCGCGCAGTACGGCACGTGCAGGTAGAAGCCGAGCGGGCGGTCTGCGGCGCCTTCCAGGGCGTGGCGGGGCAGCGCCCCGTCGTCGGGTACGGGTTCACCATCGGGCAGTACGGAAGGCATACCGCCCATTGTCGCGCGCCGCCCGGCAACCGGACGCCACGCCCGGGACCGGGCTACTCGGCCTGGAGGACCAGCAGCGCCAGATCGTCGTCCGGCGGGCGCTCGGCGAAGGCGTGCACGGCGTGCTTGATGCGGTCCGCGATGCCTTCGGCGGTCAGCCCGGTGCAGCCGGAGAGCGCCTGGGCCAGCCCGTCCCCGTCGTCGAACATCAGCGCCCCCGAGCGCCGCTCGGTCACCCCGTCGGTGACGCACAGGAGGCTGTCGCCGGGGGCCAGGTCGAAGCTCTGGGTCTCGTACACGGCGTCGTCCATGACGCCGAGGAGCAGCTGCGGTTCGGCGGCCGGGCGCACCGTGCCGTCGGGCCGCAGCAGCAACGGGAGCGGGTGCCCCGCGCTGACCAGGGTGCAGCGCGCGCCACCGCCGGGCAGCGGCACGAGCTCCCCGTACAGCAGGGAGAGGAAGCGGGACTGGCCGCTGTCCGGCGAGTGCTGGCCGCCGGCGGCGGCGACCATGAGCGCGGCCGCCTCCGCGGCCTCCATGGCGTCGTCGAGGAGCAGCCGGTTGAGGCGGACCAGGACCTCGTCGGCCTGGAAGCCCTCGCGGGCCAGCAGCCGCAGCCAGGGGCGGGCCAGCCCGGTCACGACGGCCGCCTCGGGGCCGCTGCCCTGGACGTCGCCCAGGACGAAGCACCAGCGGTCGCCGGGGCACGGGAAGATGTCGTAGAAGTCACCTCCGACCACTCCGTCGTCGCTGGGCTCGTAGACCAGGGAGCTGGCGACGCCCGGTATCTCGGCGACCTTGCTGGGCAGCAGTCCGCGCTGGAGGATGCGGCTGATGGTGGCCTGCCGGGTGTAGGCGCGGGCCGCGCCTACGGCGAGGCCGACCCGGCGTACGAAGTCCTCGATCAGGGCGGTGACCTCGTCGGGGACGCGGGCGATGCCTTCGCGGCCGAGGAGTACGGCCCCGAGGGTGCGGCCGCCCGAGGTGATCCGGTAGGCGAGCGTGACGCCTTCGGTCCCGTCCGGCTGCCCGCCGTCCTCCGTGCCGCCGGGCCAGGGCAGCGACACCGGCCCGGTCCCGACCCGCTCCGGGAGCCGGAGGGGGTCGCCCTCCAGCAGGGTGCGCAGGGGCTGGATGCGGCTCTCGTCGACGTGCCAGACCTTGGCGAGCCGCGGGACGGCGGCGCGGCCGGCGGTCTCGGGCTCCAGCCAGATCGCGCACCAGTCGGCGAGCCGGGGCACGAGTAACTGTCCGGCGAGCGCGGCCACGATGTCCTCGTCGAGCTGGCCGGCCAACAGGTCCGATGCCTCGGCGAGGAACGACAGCGCGCCACGGCCCGCCCAGTCCGCGTCGTCGCGCAGGGCGCGGCGGGCGGTGGGGGCGAGCAGTTCGGCGGCGCGCAGTCCGCGCTGGAATCCGGGCGCCGTACGGGTGTCGGGGAAGGGGTTCCAGTCGTCGACGGGGAGCCGGGCCCAGACGGTCTTGAGGCCGGTGCGGTAGGTGATGCCCCAGCGTTCGGCGAGGGTGGCGACGAGCTCCAGGCCCCGCCCGTACTCGGCGGGCTCCCCCGCCGCGTCCTCGCTCACGGAGCCGTGCTCGGGGCGGTCGCTGCGCACGGCGCGGGCGGGGTGGTGGTCGGAGACCTCCAGGACCAGCGCGGAGTCCTCGTCCTCGGTCGCCTCCTCCAGCCGGAAGAGGAGGTCGACGTGGGTTCCGGCGTGCACGACGGCGTTGGTGACGAGTTCGCTGACGACGACCGCCGCGTCGTCGGACAGCCGTTCGCTGAAACCCACGGCCGCGGGCAGCCCGAGCCCGCTCCATTCGGCGAGCGCCGCCGCGACGAACCGCCGGGCCGCGGAGGGCGCCAGCAGATTCCCGGGCAGGCTCGTCCGGGCGACGGGCTGCGCGCCCGTGGACGCGCCAGTGGTTCCGGGACGCTGCACGATGTCCCGCTGCAAGGGAATGGACCCCACAGGGCGGCTCCTGACCTGTTCTCGCTCTGCCTGTTCTCCGTTAGGGCCTTTCAACACGGACAGAGTGACAGATCGGCCCTTCGCATACGCGTCGAGTTACCGAAGTGCCTGGAGAACACGGCCCGGCCCCCCGCGCGAGGGCGCGGGGGGCCGGGTGCGGTGAACGGGCCGGGGCCCCGTCCGCTATGCCTCGCGGGAGCCCGCGTACATGTCCTCGATCAGGTCCTTGTACGCGCGCTCGACGACCGGCCGCTTCAGCTTGAGACTGGGCGTGACCTCGCCGTGCTCGATGTCGAGGTCACGCGGGAGCAGCCGGAACTTCTTGATGGTCTGCCAGCGCTGCAGTCCCTCGTTGAGGCGCTTGACGTAACCCTCGATGAGCTCGACGGTCTGCGGGGACGCCACGACGTCCGCGTACGACTTGCCCTCCATGCCGTTCTCGGCGGCCCAGCCGAGGATGGTCGGCTCGTCCAGCGCGATGAGCGCGGTGCAGAAGTTACGGTCCGCGCCGTGCACCAGGATGTTGGAGACGAACGGACAGACCGCCTTGAACTGGCCCTCGACCTCGGCCGGCGCGATGTACTTGCCGCCGGACGTCTTGATCAGGTCCTTCTTGCGGTCGGTGATCCGCAGATAGCCGTCCACGGACAGTTCACCGATGTCGCCGGTGTGGAACCAGCCGTCGGCCTCCAGCACCTCGGCCGTCTTGTCCGGCAGCCCCTGGTAGCCCTCCATGAGGCCGGGGCCGCGCAGCAGGATCTCGCCGTCGTCGGCGATCCGGACCTCGGTACCGGGAAGCGGCTTGCCGACCGTGCCGGTGCGGTAGGCCTCGCCCGGGTTGACGAAGGAGGCGGCGCTCGACTCGGTGAGGCCGTAGCCCTCCAGGATGTGGATGCCGGCGCCGGCGAAGAAGAAGCCGATCTCGGGGGCGAGCGCGGCGGAGCCGGAGACACAGGCGCGGAGCCGGCCGCCGAACGCCTCGCGGATCTTGGCGAAGACGAGGGTGTCGGCGACCTTGTGCTTGGCGCCGAGCCCGAAGGGCACGGAGGCGGTGCCGGTGCGCCGGAAGTTGTCCTGGGAGACCTTCGCGTACTCGCGGGCGACGCCGGCCGCCCAGAGGAAGATCTTGTACTTGGCCCCGCCACCGGCACGGGCCTTGGCCGCGACGCCGTTGTAGACCTTCTCGAAGATCCGGGGGACGGCCGCCATGTACGTCGGCTGGACGATCGGAAGATTCTCGATGATCTTGTCGACCCGGCCGTCGACGGCGGTGACGTGTCCGACCTCGATCTGTCCGGAGGTGAGCACCTTGCCGAAGACGTGCGCGAGCGGCAGCCAGAGGTACTGGACGTCGTCCTTGGTGATCAGGCCGGTGGAGACGGTGGCCTTGGCCATGTACGACCAGTTGTCGTGCGGCAGCCGTACGCCCTTGGGGCGGCCGGTGGTGCCCGAGGTGTAGATGAGGGTCGCGAGCTGCTGGGGGGTGATGGCGTCGACCCGCGCCTTGATGGCCTCCGGGTTCTCTGCCAGGTACTCGGCGCCCCGGGCCTCCAGGTCGGCCAGGGAGAGCACCCAGCCCTCCGGGTCGCCCTCGGCCGGTCCGGCGCCCTCGGCGTCGATGACGACGACGTGCGCGAGGTTCGGCAGCTCGGCGCGGCGCTCGCGGGCCTTGGCCAGCTGGGCCGCGTCCTCGGCGATCAGGACCCGGCTCTCGGAGTCGGAGAGGATGAACGCCGACTCCTCGGCGTTCGTCGAGGGGTAGATGGTGGTGGTCGCGGCGCCCGCGCACATGACTCCGAGGTCGGCCAGGATCCATTCGACCCGGGTGCTCGCGGCGAGCGCGACGCGCTCCTCCGGCTGCACGCCCAGCGCGATCAGCCCGGCCGCCACCGCGTAGACGCGCTCGGCGGCCTGCGCCCAGCTCAGCGACTTCCACTCGTCGGGACCCTGGCCGGCGGCCGCGGGGACGGGGTAGCGGTAGGCCTCCCCGTCCGGGGTGGCGGCCACCCGGTCGACGAAGAGGGTCGCCACGGAGGGCGGACGGTTCTCGATCATGGTCTGTGTGTCGCTCACGACATCCTCCGGGCCTGCGGCAGTGCTTCACGAGGGGCTGCTGATTGCGGGTGTGCTCTCCGCTTGGGTCTGCGTGCTTGATCCTGCGTGCTGGGGTCCGCACGTGCTGATCCCTGACTGCTCGGGTCTGCGCGTGCCGGGTACTGCGTGCTGCTTGATCCTGCTTGTTTAACTGGCGAGTAACTACGAAGCCGTGATCAGAGTAAAGCGCCCGCGCGCCCCGCGTAAGGGGCAACGGGGCGCCGCTTCATAACGAACGGGCCCCCGCGGCGCGACGTCGTGCGCTGCGGGGACCCGTTCATCTACTGGCCGGTAGGAGTGCGGGACGGAACTCCGCCCCGGCCCCCTCCTCCGTACTACTTCTTGGCCTTGGTCTCCCCGGCGGACTCGTCGGTCGACAGCACCGAGATGAACGCGTCCTGCGGCACCTCCACGTTGCCGACCATCTTCATCCGCTTCTTTCCTTCCTTCTGCTTCTCCAGCAGCTTCCGCTTACGGGAGATGTCACCGCCGTAGCACTTGGCGAGGACGTCCTTGCGGATGGCGCGGACGGTCTCACGGGCGATGACCCGGGAGCCGATGGCCGCCTGGATCGGCACCTCGAAGTTCTGCCGGGGGATGAGCTTCTGCAGCTTGGCGACGAGCCGTACGCCGTAGGCGTACGCCTTGTCCTTGTGCGTGACCGCGGAGAACGCGTCGACCTTGTCGCCGTGCAGCAGGATGTCGACCTTGACGAGCTGGGCGGACTGCTCGCCGGTGGGCTCGTAGTCGAGCGAGGCGTAACCCCGCGTCTTGGACTTCAGCTGGTCGAAGAAGTCGAAGACGATCTCGGCGAGCGGCAGGGTGTAGCGGATCTCGACCCGGTCCTCGGAGAGGTAGTCCATGCCGAGGAGCGTGCCGCGGCGCTGCTGGCAGAGCTCCATGATCGCGCCGATGAACTCGCTGGGCGCCAGGACCGTGGCCCGGACGACCGGCTCGTGCACCTTGTCGATCTTCCCCTCGGGGAATTCACTCGGGTTGGTGACGACGTGCTCGCTGCCGTCCTCCATCTCGACGCGGTAGACCACGTTCGGCGCGGTGGCGATGAGGTCGAGACCGAACTCGCGCTCCAGCCGCTCACGGACCACGTCGAGGTGGAGCAGGCCGAGGAAACCGACACGGAAACCGAAGCCGAGCGCGGCGGAGGTCTCCGGCTCGTACACCAGGGCGGCGTCGTTGAGCTGGAGCTTGTCCAGCGCCTCGCGCAGATCCGGGTAGTCCGATCCGTCCAGCGGGTACAGACCCGAGAACACCATCGGCTTCGGGTCCTTGTAGCCGCCCAGCGCCTCGGTCGCCCCGTTGCTCAGCGAGGTGATCGTGTCACCGACCTTGGACTGCCGGACGTCCTTCACGCCGGTGATGATGTAGCCGACCTCGCCGACACCGATGCCGTCGGACGGGGTCATCTCCGGGGAGGAGACACCGATCTCCAGCAGCTCGTGGGTGGCGCCGGTCGACATCATCCGGATGCGCTCGCGCTTGTTCAGCTGGCCGTCGACGACACGGACGTACGTGACGACTCCGCGGTACGCGTCGTAGACCGAGTCGAAGATCATCGCGCGGGCCGGGGCGTCCGCCTTGCCGATGGGCGCGGGAACGTCCCTGACCACCCGGTTCAGCAGCGCGTCCACGCCGACGCCGGTCTTCGCGGAGACCTTGAGGACGTCCTCGGGCTGGCAGCCGATGAGGTTGGCCAGCTCCTCGGAGAACTTCTCGGGCTGGGCGGCCGGCAGGTCGATCTTGTTGAGCACCGGGACGATGGTGAGGTCGTTCTCCATCGCCAGGTAGAGGTTGGCCAGCGTCTGGGCCTCGATGCCCTGCGCGGCGTCGACCAGCAGGACCGTGCCCTCACAGGCGGCGAGCGACCGGGAGACCTCGTAGGTGAAGTCGACGTGTCCCGGGGTGTCGATCATGTTGAGGACATGGGTGCTGCCCTGGCCCTCACCTGCCGTGGGCGCCCAGGGCAGTCGTACCGCCTGGGACTTGATGGTGATGCCGCGCTCGCGCTCGATATCCATCCGGTCGAGGTACTGGGCGCGCATCTGCCGCACGTCGACCACACCGGTCAGCTGGAGCATCCGGTCGGCGAGGGTCGACTTGCCGTGGTCGATGTGCGCGATGATGCAGAAATTGCGGATCAGCGCCGGGTCGGTACGGCTCGGCTCGGGCACGTGGAGAGGAGTCGCGGGCACGCAGGGTCCTGATTCTTGAGACGCCGAACGCCGTGTCTCGGGTCGATGTCGGGTCGGTCGGATCTGTACGTAGCCTCCATCGTCCCACGCCTGCGGGGTGAAGACCGGTTTGGGCCGCTCGGAGTGCGACTGGTACCGTGGACAGCTGTGCCTCGTGGCTCTCGGGCCGCAAGGACACACATCGAAGATCCAACGAACCTGAAAAGGCTCTTTCGTGGCGAACATCAAGTCCCAGATCAAGCGGAACAAGACGAACGAGAAGGCGCGCCTGCGCAACAAGGCCGTCAAGTCCTCGCTCAAGACCTCGATCCGCAAGGCCCGCGAGGCCGTCGTGGCGGGCGACGTCGAGAAGGCCACCGTGGCCGTTCGCGACGCTTCGCGCGCCCTCGACAAGGCTGTCTCGAAGGGTGTCATCCACAAGAACGCCGCCGCCAACAAGAAGTCGGCGCTGGCCACCAAGGTTGCCACCCTCCAGGGCTGAGCATTCTGATGTGATCGCCGGTACGGACCCAGCGGGCCCTCTCTCCCGCTCCTGACCGGCACCCCGCGCCGCACACCGAACCTGCGTTCGCCACGCGGGTGCGGCGCACCAAGCGCACCTCGAAGGCCCCGGTCGTCTCCCTCCCCAGGGAGACGACCGGGGCCTTCGGCATGTCGTGCGTACGACGGGCCACGGGCCGCCTCCGGGGCCTTCGGCGTGTCTTAGGTACGACGGGCCGCGGGCCGCCACGCTGCGGTGGCCGCGATCCGCCTCCGCCGGCACGGGCCACGGGCCGCCTCCGCCGCGCTGGACGCGAGGCGACACGTTCCGGCCGCGCCCGGCCAAACCCAGCCCGTCCGGCGATTGAGGACACTGAACGGCAAGTTCAAGCCCGTCCGGCGATTGAGGACATCCGGGCAGCCACCTCAAGCCCGTCCGGCGATTGAGGACGCCCGAACGGCAAGTTCAAGCCCGTCCGGCGATTGAGGGCACCACGGCCAGCCGCACGACGAACCGGCACCCGAGGCCACCGCCCCACGCGGGGGCGGCCCCACGCGGGGGCGGCCCCACGCGGGGGCGGCCCCACGCGGGGGCGGCCCCCGCTACCGCCCCGCCCGCCCCATCCGCGCGGCCCGCGCCACCGCGACCACGGCCTTCTCCAGCGCGTACTCCGGGTCGTCCCCACCGCCCTTGACCCCCGCGTCCGCGTCCGCGACCGCCCGGAGCGCCACCGCTACCCCGTCCGGCGTCCATCCCCGCATCTGCTGGCGCACCCGGTCGATCTTCCAGGGCGGCATGCCCAGCTCCCGGGCGAGATCGGCCGGCCGCCCCCCGCGTGCCGACGAGAGCTTGCCGATCGCCCGTACGCCCTGCGCGAGCGCACTCGTGATCAGGACGGGGGCCACACCCGTCGACATCGACCAGCGCAGCGCCTCCAGCGCCTCCGCCGCCCGCCCCTCGACGGCCCGGTCGGCGACCGTGAAGCTCGACGCCTCCGCGCGCCCCGTGTAGTAGCGCGCGACGACGGCCTCGTCGATCGTGCCCTCGACGTCCGCGACGAGCTGTGCCGCCGCGCTCGCCAGCTCCCGCAGATCGCTGCCGATGGAGTCGACCAGCGCCTGGCAGGCCTCGGGTGTCGCGGAGCGTCCCAGCGTCCGGAACTCGCCCCGCACGAAGGACAGCCGCTCGGCGGGCTTCGTGGTCTTCGGGCACGCGACCTCCCGCGCCCCGGCCTTGCGTGCCGCGTCGAGCAGGCCCTTGCCCTTGGCGCCGCCGGCGTGCAGCAGCATGAGGGTGATCTCCTCGACCGGGTCGTCGAGATACTTCTTGACGTCCTTGATCGTGTCGGCGGAGAGATCATGCGCGTTGCGCACGATCACCACCTTGCGCTCGGCGAAGAGCGAGGGGCTCGTCAGCTCGGCCAGCGTGCCCGGCTGAAGCTGGTCGGGGGCGAGGTCCCGGACGTCCGTGTCGGGGTCGGAGGCACGGGCGGCCGCCACCACCTGCTGCACGGCGCGGTCCAGGAGCAGGTCCTCCTGCCCCACGGCGAGCGTGAGGGGGGCGAGCGGGTCGTCGGTGGAATTCCTTCTGGTGGCCATCGCCGTCCAGCATCCCACGGGCCGCTGACAGCCCGGCCGCGACCACTGCCCCCGGCCTCGCGGCCGGCTACGGCGACGACCACCGCACCGAGCCCCGTGGCGCGTAGCCGAGAATGGGCCGGTGAGCGATGTGAGACATGTACTGGTGCTGCCCGACCGCGACGCCGCGGAGGAGGCGGCCGGAGAGCTGGCCGACCGGTTCGGGGTCGCCGAGGAGCCGCAACTCGTACGCGACGCGCTGGCCGGCGAGGACGACGCCGAGGACGCCCAGTGGCTGCTGGTCGTGGAGGACCCGGACCAGCGCTTGGACGCCGCGGCGCTCGACGCGTTCGCCGCCGAGTACGAGGGCTGGCTGGAGGCTCCCTAGCGGCGGTGCCCGGGGCCGGCCCCGGGCACCGCCCGGCAGTCAGCTCTTCGGGACGATCTGGATGTCCATGTCGATCGAGATGCTGGAGCCGACCGCGGCGATGCCCCGGGCCAGCATCGTCTGCCAGGTGAGGGTGAAGTCCTCACGGTGCAGCTCGGTGGTGGCGCGGCAGGCGGCGCGGGTCTCGCCCTCCAGGCCGTTGCCGAGGCCGAGGTACTGGGTGTCCAGCGTCACCGTACGGCTCACGCCGTGCAGGGTGAGCGCACCGCTCACGCCCCAGCGGGTACCGCCCCGGTGGACGAAGCGGTCGCTGTAGAACTCCAGCGTCGGAAAGCGGCCGACGTCGAGGAAGTCGCCCGAGCGCAGGTGATCGTCGCGCATCTGGACGTTCGTGTCGATCGACGCGGCATCGATGATCACGTGCATGGCCGAGTTCTCCATGCGGTCGGCGATCCGGACCGCACCGGCGAAGGTGTTGAACCGGCCGTGGATGCGGGCCATGCCGATGTGCCGGGCCGTGAAGCCGATCTGGGAGTGCATCGGCTCGATCTCCCACTCGCCCGGGTCGGGCAGCTGCGGAGGCGCGGAGACCTGGAGGGTGACATCGCCCAGACCCGCGTGAGCGCCCTCGGCGACCGTGGCCGAGCCGTGGAAGGGTGTGAAACCCTCCGCCGTGACGGCCAGTCGGTACTCGCCCGCCGGCACCGTGGCGAGGACACTGCCGAACGGGTCCGTCTCCCCGCCGACGACCTTGCGTCCCGCAGCGTCCGTGACCACGAACTCGGCCTGCCGCACTACCTCGTTGACCGGGTCGAGCACCCGGCAGCTGAGGACGCCCGCGGCATCCGGTACGGCAAGTCCGGCGAGGGCGTTGCCGCGCACGGCACCCGTCGCTCCCTTGTTTCCGAGCCAACGGCCGAACATTCCACGCACTCCCGGGGGCGGTTTCACCTCGGGCCGGAGGGCTGGACGTCGTTGTCGGAACAGCGGCCCGCCGACGATCATGCATTCGATCACCCTTGTGGCGTTCGAGGCAAACAGAGCAGCTCGCGAGGGCTTGTGCGGAGGTGTTACCGAAGGTCCGAATTGATCGTTCCGTTTGTGTGTGTCACGCATTCGACGCAGAAACGCCGACCTCGACGCCGACCCCTCCTTCGGGCGGAAGCCGGTCGAGGCGCACGCCGAAGTTCTCGCGGTAGGCGGCGAGAACCTGCTCGTCGCTGTGCAGGCGCGTCTCGTGGCGCTCCTTGCCCACCGTCGTGAGGAGCCTGCGTCCGGAGAGCGTGATCCGGCCGGTGGGGGTGAAGCGCGAGCAGACCGGCGACCGGGTGAAGCCGGAATCGGGCGAGGTGCGGTGGTACCAGGCTCCGCCCCGGAAGTCGTCCAGCGCGCGCGGCCGCGAGTCCAGCCGGAACTGGGGTGCGCCGTCCCGCAGCACATCCACATCCCCGTGGTCCCCGCCCGCCCCGGCGGGGACCTGCGCGATCCGGAACGTGCCGCGCGGGTCCTGCTGGTCCGCGCGGTCACCCAGCAGAAGCGGACGCTCGGCATGGTCACCGAAGCCGACATCGGCGAGCCACGGCCCCGTACCGTCGTCCGTCTCCACCCCCAGTGCCAGGTGGTCGTACGGGATGCCGAGCCGCCCCCCGTCCCCGTGGACGCGCGCCTGGAACAGCGTGACGCGGAAGCCGAGCGCCCGCAGCAACACCGCGAAGGCGCCGTTGAGTTCGTAGCAGAACCCGCCGCGGCGGCCCGCCACGATCTTGTCGAGCAGCGCCTTCTCCTCCAGCACGATGTCCTCGCCGAGGTGGACCGAGAGGTTCTCGAACGGCACGGTGGTGAGATGACGCAGCTGCAGCTCGCGCAGCGCCGCCGCATCGGGGCGGGCGGGGCGCAGCGCGCCGATGCGCTCCAGGTAGGCGTCGATGGTCTGCGGCAGTTGCGGGTCCATGAGTGCAGTGTGTCCTCCCGAGCCGTGTCGCGCCCTGCGCCGATGGTCCTAGGACCCGGCCGGCGTGCCCTCATGACCGGCCCACCGCCCGCAGTCCCGCCCCGGCACCCGTCACCGCGATCGCGCCGTCCCTGTCCGTACGGAGCACCACCGCTCCCTGGGACCTGAGCGCCTCGACCGTCCGCGCGGCAGGATGCCCGTACGGGTTGTCCCGCCCCACGCTCACCAGCGCGAACCTCGGACGCGCACTGTGCACCAGGGCCGCGTCCTGGTGCGCGGAACCGTGGTGGGCGACCTTGAGGACATCCACCCGCGGCAGCGACGGATGGCTGCGCAACAACCCTTGCTGCGCCGGGGGTTCGAGGTCGCCGAGGAGCATCAGCGTGAGCCCGCCTGTCCGTACGAGCAGGGTGACGCTCGCGTCGTTCGGCTCCTCCGGTACGGGACCGGCCGCCAGGCCCGTCGTGGCCGCCGGGCCACCCGGCGGCCACAGCACCTGCCATGCGAGCGTTCCGATCCGGCGCCGCTCTCCGGGGGCGGTGCGCACCATGGGGATGCCGGCCGCCGCGGCCGTTCTCCTGACGAACGCGGCCTGTTCCGGGGGTTCGTCCAGGCTCGTCGTCTGGATCGTGCCTACGGCTCTGCCCCGCAGCACACCGGTCAGACCCCGCACGTGGTCGGCGTGGAAGTGGGTGAGCAGCAGCAGCGGGACGCGGGTGATTCCCAGGTCGCGCAGGCACCGGTCGGCGAGACGGGGTTCGGGTCCGGCGTCGACGACCACGCCCGCGCCGGGCCCGGCCGCGAGGACCAGGGCGTCCCCCTGGCCGACGTCACATATCGCGAACGCCCAGCCCGGTGGCGGCCATCCGGTCAGCACCCGGGTCAGCGGCACCGGCCGGAGCACCGCGAGGACCAGCAGCAGCGCGGCAGCCGCACAGATCCAGGGGCGGCGTCCGACGCGCCGCGCGAGGAGCACCAGCAGGACCGTCAGCGCGGCCAGCAGCAGCGCCCCCGGCCTGCCGTCGGGCCAGTCCGTCTCCGCGCCGGGGAGCGCGGCCCCGGTACGGGCCACGGAGGCGATCCACCCCGCCGGCCACCCCGCCACCCGGGCGAGCAGTTCGGCCACCGGCATGGCCACCGGTGCCAGGGCCAGTACAGCGAAACCGAGCACCGTGGCGGGTGCCACCGCGAGCTCCGCCAGCAGATTGCACGGGATTCCCACCAGGCTCACCCGGGAGGCGAGCAGCACCACCACGGGTGAGCAGACCGCCTGTGCCGCGGCCGCCGCCGCCAGTGCCTCCGCGAGCCTCGGGGGCACCCGCCGCCGTTGCAGCGCGTCGCTCCACCGCGGGGCCAGGGTCAGGAGGGCCCCGGTGGCCAGCACCGACAGGACGAAGCCGTAACTGCGCGCCAGCCACGGGTCGTAGAGCACCAGCAGGAGAACGGCGGCGGCCAGCGCCGGGATCAGGGTTCTGCGCCGCCCGGTGCCGATCGCCAGAAGCGTGATCGAACCGCATGCCGCGGCCCGCAGCACGCTCGGCTCCGGCCGGCAGACGAGCACGAAGGCGAGCGTGAGGCCGCCGCCGAGCAGAGCGGTGCCCCGCAGCGAGATCCCCCAGGCGGGCGCCAGTCCCCGGCGTTCGACGCGCAGGGCGCTGCCCGGCGGTCCGATGAGCAGGACGAGCAGGATCGCCAGGTTGGCACCCGATACCGCCATGAGATGGGTGAGGTCGGTCGCCCGGAACGCCTCGTGCAGTTCCGGTGTGACGCGCGTGGTGTCTCCGACGACCAGTCCGGGCAGCAGCGCCCGCGCGTCGGGGGCGAGGTCCTCCGTCGCCGTGCGCAGGCCTGCGCGCAGGCCGCCCGCCGTGCGCTGGAGTCGGGTGGGCGGACCGATCACGCGGGGCCCGACGCGCCCTCCGTCGGCACGCAGCACGGCGGTGGCGCGCTCCCCGCCGTGCAACGGCGGGGCCAGCCGGCCGCTGACACGCAGTCGCGTGGACGGAAGCAGTCGCTGCCACTGCGCGGCCGCACCGCCGGGTGTGACGATGACCAGCACCGGCGTACGCAGCCGTACGGCCGCGCCGGCGGGCCTCGCCAGCCGGACGATCTCGGCGTCCAGGAGCAGCAAGACGGGGGTGCTGTGGTCGCCGCGCACCCGGGGAGACGTGCGGCGGGCATCGGAGGTCAGAGTGATCTCCGCGTCGATGCGCGCGAACTGCCCGGCCAGTCCGGGTACGGGTCCCTGCCGCGCATCGGCCCGGTGCAGGCCCGCGGCCCCCGCCCCCGCCGCCGCGCAGAGCAGCACCGCCGCGGCAGCGGTGGTCTGCAACCGCCACCGCCCACCGGCACCGCTGCCGTCGCGGACCGCCCGCACCGCGACCCCACCGGCACCGCTCTCGTCACGCCCCGCCCGCACCGCGAGTGCCGCGCGGAAGGGCGGGAAGCCCGGCAGTGCCAGGAGGATCGCGGCCGCCGCGAGACAGAGCACCACGCCCACGGCCGTCCAGCGACCGGGTACGTCCAGGGCCGACGCGGCACCGGCCCAGGCCGCCAGGGCCGGTGGAACGAGCCGCAGATCGACCGGGCCCTCCTGCCTCGGGTCGGAGACCCCCAGCCGGAGGCCCGACGCGGCGTGGACGTCCTGGATGCTCACGGCCGCACCAGTGGTCGCAGATCGGCGAACCGGCGGTCACCGATCCCGTTGACCTCACGGAGCTCGTCGACGGACCGGAACCCTCCCTGCCGGGTGCGGTAGTCGATGATGTGCTGGGCGAGCACGGGGCCGACGCCCGGAAGGGTGTCGAGCTGTTCCACCGTCGCGGTGTTGAGGCTCACCGGCCCGGGGGTGACGGCGCTCGGGCCGATGCCACCTCCCGGAGCGCCTGCGACAGCCGGGCCGGGCGGGGCGCCCACGACGATCTGTTCCCCGTCGACGACAACCCGGGCCCGGTTGAGGCCGGCGAGGTCCACGCCCGGCCGGGCCCCGCCCGCCACGCGCAGCGCGTCGGCGACCCTGGCCCCGGCCGGCAGCCGGTGGATCCCGGGCCGCCTCACCTTCCCGCTCACGTCCACCACGACCTGCCCGCCCGGCCCGGCCACGGGCGGCGTACCGGGCGAGGGTTCGGGCGTAAGGGCGCCACCAGCCGCGCCTCCGTCGCCCGCGTCCGTCTCCGCGACGGGCACGTGGACGGCCTCGCCCACACGCTCGGGAGCGGGTACGGATCCCGGGCGCGCGGTCCAGAAGTGCATCGCGGCGAACACCGCTGCCGCGACCAGGACGACGCTGAGGGCGGCCAGGGTCCTCGGCTCCAGCCCGCACCTGAGCTGGAGCCACACGGGGAGCCGCTCCCGCAACGCGGGAAGGACGGGCCCCCACCGCCGCCCCTCGGCACCCGGACCCGGCGCCGCAGAGGAACCTGGGCCCGGCGCCGCAGAGGAACCCGGCCCCCGGGCCGCAGAGGAACCCGGACCCGGCGCCGCAGAGGAACCCGGCCCCGGGGCCGCAGGGGAAAGTCCCACGGATGAGGCCGGTGTGTCAGCCGACTCGCGCCGGGGCGGTGCCGCGACCGCGGCCGCGCGCATCGCCGCCCGTGGCACGGAAGGGGACCCAGGTGTGCCGGGGCCCCTTGCCGAGGCCCGAGACGCCGAGACCGGAGACGCCGAGACCGGAGACGCCGAAGCCGGAGACGCCGAGACCGGAGACGCCGCCGAGGAACGAGAGACCACCCCCACCACCGGCCGCGCGACCCGCCCTCCGTAACCGCCCGCCATCAGCGCGTCCGCGCGGCTGCGCGAGGCCGCCGCCGCAGACGCAGCAGTGCGCGCTCGTTCCCGCCGTCGCCGGCCCGGTCCGGTGCCCGCCCCGCCCCGGACACGACCGTCCGAGGCCGGACCGCGCCCCGGCCCGCTCCCGGGTCCCGAGCCGGACCCGGTCCCGCCGAGAGCGCCAACGACGCTGACGCGTCCGCCGCGGCGGACACCTCCACCGGCGTCGGCGCGATGGGTTGAACGATGTGATCGGGAAGCCATGCCACATGACGCTAGGCACTTCCGCCGAATCCCGCTGAGCTCATCCAATTCCAGTGGAAAACCGGCCCGTTGTGGATAACTCGACCACTCCGGAGAGTGACGTCAGCGGGGCGAGATCACCGCTCCCAGCAGCCCGGGGCCGGTATGCGCGCCGATCACCGCGCCCACCTCGCTGACATGGAGGTCGACCAGGCCGGGAATCCGCTCCCGCAGCCGCTCGGCCAGCCGCTCGGCCCGCTCCGGAGCCGCCAGGTGATGGACCGCGATGTCCACCTGTCCGCTGCCCGCCCGCTCGGCGACGATCTCCTCCAGCCGGGCGATGGCCTTGGAGGCCGTCCGCACCTTCTCCAGCAGCTCGATCCGCCCGCCGGCCAGCTGGAGGAGCGGTTTCACGGCAAGGGCCGAACCGAACAGGGCCTGCGCGGCGCCGATCCGGCCGCCGCGGCGCAGATAGTCCAGGGTGTCGACGTAGAAGTAGGCCGACGTGCCCGCCGCCTTCTTCTCGGCGGCGGCCACCGCCTCGTCCTGGCTGCCGCCCGCCCCGGCCGTCTCCGCAGCGGCCAGGGCGCAGAACCCGAGGGCCATGGCGACCATTCCGGTGTCCACCACGCGCACCGGCACCGGGGCGTCCTTCGCCGCGAGGAGGGCGGCGTCGTAGGTGCCGGAGAACTCCGCCGACAGGTGCAGGGAGACGATGGCACTCGCGCCCGCGTCGGCAGCCGCACGATAGGCGGCGGCGAACACCTCGGGGCTGGGCCGGGACGTCGTCACCGAACGGCGCTTCTGCAGGGCCAGCGCCAGGGAGCGGGCCGAGATCTCGGTGCCCTCCTCCAGCGCCTGGTCGCCGAGGACGACGGTCAGCGGCACTGCGGTGATGCCATGCCGTTCCATCGCCTGGGGCGGCAGGTAGGCCGTTGAATCGGTGACGATCGCGACATGGCGGGACATGAGCCGGAGGTTACCTGCCGGGGAGGGGACACGGCAGTCCGACCCCGGCAGAATGATCAGTTCCGGTCGCTTCGGGCCGCATCCCGCCATCCCCGTTCACCTGCGACGCGGGCCCGGCCCCTCGCCGCTCCCGCACCGGACGCCGACCGGCCATGAAGATCCGCATCCGCACATGCTCCACGTCCACGCACCGACGGTTCAGTTCGTGGTTTCCGGCCGCGCCGACTTCTGCCACGGATATCCCGTCCCCAGCCGCGGGTCCGGAGCCGTGAGGGCCTGCGGGGGCTCCCCACCGCCCGCCGGGCCCGTCGTCGGCCGGTTCGCCGTGGGCCGGCCCTGACCGCCGTCCGCGTGCTCCGGTGCCGGCTCCTCCGTCGTCCAGTGCCGCAGCGCCCCGGCCTCCACGTCGATCTGCGCGTTCAGCGACGCGAGATCGTCGTCGGCGAACTGCCGGGCCCGGTCCCTGGCCGCCCACCGCAGGGAATCCGCGGCCTTCGTGATCCGCTCGGTGCGCTCCTTCAGGCCGGGCAGCAGCGAGGCGACCGTCGTCCGGTCCGGCTCGCGCTCCAGCCGCTTCAGGTCCTCGTCCAGCTCGCGGCCATGAACCCCGAGGCGCTCGAACAGGCCCAGCGACTCCGCGAGCGACGCGTCCTCGACCGCGCCCGACTGCAGCGCCTCCTGCGTGGCCCGCATCGAGGTGCGCAGCGAGAGGCGTAGCTGCGCCAGCTCTCCGGCGACGCCCACCTGCCCGAAGCTCCTGGCCCGCAGCGTGGTGTCCTCCACGGTGCGGCGGGCCTGCGTAAGGGTGCGGTCCACGCCGCGCTTGGCCGCGCCGACGGCCTTGACGGTCGCGTAGACCCCCAGGGCCATGAACGCGACGACGAGCAGCACCAGGATCAGGATCACGGCTTCCATGAGCGCCCCTCGGATGGTGTGACGGCTGACGGCACGGTTTCACGCGCCCCTCCACCGTAAACGGAACGGGCGGGCCGAGGGTTCCATCGGAACCCCCAACCCGCCCGTAAGGGAAACCCCTCACATCCCGTGAGGCTAGGCCGGAACGATGTTCACCAGCTTCGGCGCCCGCACGATCACCTTGCGGATGCCCGCCCCGTCCAGCGCGGCGACGACGGCCGGGTCCGCCAGGGCCAGCGTCTCCAGTTCCGCGTCCGTGATCGACGGGGAGATCTCCAGACGGGCCCTGACCTTGCCCTTGATCTGGACGACGCAGGTCACGGTCTCGTCCACGACGTACGCCGGGTCGGCGACCGGGAAGTCCTGGTGCACGACCGACTCGGTGTGGCCCAGCCGGCGCCACAGCTCCTCGGCGATGTGCGGTGCCAGCGGCGCCACCAGCAGCACCAGGGCCTCGGCGACGGAGCGCGGCAGCGGGCCGCCTGCCTTCGTCAGGTGGTTGTTCAGCTCGGTGACCTTGGCGATGGCCGTGTTGAAGCGCATCCCGGCCATGTCCCCGCCGACGCCGTCGATCGCCTTGTGCAGCGCGCGCAGCGTGTCCTCTGCGGGCTCGGTGTCGACGACGGTGATCTCGCCGCTGTCCTCGTCGACGATGTTGCGCCACAGACGCTGCAGCAGGCGGTACTGGCCGACGACCGCGCGCGTGTCCCAGGGGCGCGAGACGTCCAGGGGGCCCATGGCCATCTCGTACAGACGCAGCGTGTCCGCGCCGTACTCGCCGCAGATCTCGTCGGGCGTCACGGCGTTCTTCAGGGACTTGCCCATCTTGCCCAGGACGCGGGAGACCTTCTCGCCCTCGTAGTAGTACGCCCCGTCGCGCTCCTCGACCTCGGCCGCCGGGACGGCGATGCCGCGGCTGTCCCGGTAGACGAAGGCCTGGATCATGCCCTGGTTGTACAGCTTGTGGAACGGCTCGGCGGAGGAGACGTGGCCCAGGTCGTGCAGCACCTTGGACCAGAAGCGCGCGTACAGCAGGTGCAGCACGGCGTGCTCGGCGCCGCCCACGTACAGGTCGACGCCGCCGGTCGGCTGCCCCTCGCGCGGCCCCATCCAGTACTGCTCGATCGCGGGGTCGACCAGCTGCTCGGCGTTGTTCGGGTCCAGGTAGCGCAGCTCGTACCAGCAGGAACCGGCCCAGTTGGGCATGGTGTTGGTCTCGCGGCGGTACTTCTTGGGTCCGTCGCCCAGGTCCAGTGTCACGTTGACCCAGTCGGCGTTGCGCGACAGCGGGGTCTCGGGCTGGGTGTCGGCGTCGTCCGGGTCGAAGGTGCGCGGCGAGTAGTCGTCGACCTCCGGCAGTTCCAGCGGCAGCATCGACTCGGGCAGCGGGTGGGCGATGCCCTCCTCGTCGTAAACGATCGGGAAGGGCTCGCCCCAGTAGCGCTGGCGGCTGAACAGCCAGTCGCGCAGACGGAAGTTGACGGTGCCCTCGCCGACGCCGTGCTCCTTCAGCCAGTCGGTGATCCGGGCCTTCGCGTCGACGACGCCCAGGCCGTCCAGCGAGATGTCGTCGTTCGCGGAGTTGACCAGCTTCGCGTCGTACGAGCCGAAGGCGTCCTCCCACGTCGAGGGGTCCGTGCCGCGGTCGTCGGACGGCTCGACGACACAGCGCATCGGCAGCTCGAAGGCGCGCGCGAAGGCGAAGTCGCGCGCGTCGTGCGCCGGTACGGCCATGATCGCGCCGGTGCCGTAGCCCATCAGGACGTAGTCGGCGATGAAGACGGGGACCTGCTCGCCGCTGACCGGGTTGGTCGCGTACGCGCCGGTGAAGACGCCCGTCTTGTCCTTGGCCTCGGCCTGCCGCTCCACGTCGGACTTGGCCGCGGCCTGCTTGCGGTACGCGGTGACGGCCTCGGCCGGGGTCGCGTGTCCGCCGGTCCAGACCGGGTGGGTGCCCTCGGGCCAGGCGGCGGGAGTGATCGCCTCGACCAGCTCGTGCTCCGGCGCCAGCACCATGTAGGTGGCACCGAACAGGGTGTCCTGGCGGGTGGTGAAGACGGTGATGCCGCCGGCGCCGTCGACGGGGAAGTCGACGCGCGCGCCCTCGGAGCGGCCGATCCAGTTGCGCTGCTGCAGCTTGATGGCCTCGGGCCAGTCCAGCCCGTCCAGGTCATTCAGCAGCCGGTCGGCGTAGGCCGTGATGCGCATGTTCCACTGGCGCAGCTTGGCCTTGAAGACGGGGAAGTTGCCGCGCTCGGAGCGGCCGTCGGCGGTGACCTCCTCGTTGGCCAGGACGGTGCCCAGCCCGGGCGACCAGTTGACGGGTGCGTCGGATGCGTAGGCCAGCCGGTACTCGCCCAGGACGTCGGCGCGCTCGGCGGCGCTCAGCGCACTCCAGTCACGGCCGTCGGGGGTCGCGCGCTCACCGGACTCGAACTGGGCGACCAGTTCGGCGATGGGCCGGGCGCGGTCCGCGTCGGTGTCGTACCAGGAGTTGAAGATCTGCAGGAAGATCCACTGGGTCCACTTGTAGTACTCGGACTCGATCGTGGCGAACGAGCGGCGCTTGTCGTGACCCAGGCCCAGCCGGCGCAGCTGCGCCGTCATGTTCTCGATGTTGGCCTCGGTCGAGATCCGCGGGTGGGTGCCGGTCTGGACGGCGTACTGCTCCGCGGGCAGGCCGAAGGCGTCGAAGCCCAGGGTGTGCAGGACGTTGTGGCCGGTCATCCGCTGGTGACGGGCGTAGACGTCGGTGGCGATGTAGCCCAGCGGGTGGCCCACGTGCAGCCCCGCACCCGAGGGGTACGGGAACATGTCCATGATGAACTTCTTCGGCTTGGCGGCCAGCTCCGGGTCGCCCGCCAGGTCACCGGTCGGGTTGGGCGCCTCGTACGTGCCCTCGGCGTCCCAGAAGTCCTGCCAGCGTGCCTCGATGTCGGCGGCCATCGCGGCCGTATAGCGGTGCGGCGCAGCAACGTCGGCTGCGGAATTCGTCTCGCTCATGATCCTCAAAGCTCCATCGATCGTCATCTGCCGGGCGCCCACGTCTACGGACACGCGTCTACGGAAACGAAAAATCCCCTCGCACAGGAGGGGACGCCGCGCCGATGCCGACCAGGCATTCTCACCGGTCGGGACTGATCAGCGCGGCTCGCTAAGCAGAAGGCGTACGGCACGCATGGCGTCAGGGTACCGCACAGGCCCGGCCCCCATCCGGGCGCCGCCGATCCGTGGACACGGCGGGTGGTGGACCGTGCGGCAGAACGTCCGGGAAGCGGGGGTTACTCCGCGTAATGCCCTCTATCGGGGCAACCATCCAAACCTCGTACCGGCCGGTATGGGGCGACTTAGCATGCGGCAACGGGACCGCTTTGCCGAGCCATTCGGAGTCGCCCCCCATGAACCCTCTTCACCCTCATCGCAAGACCCGCTCATCGGCCGCCCCACTCCAGGGGCCGAGCCGTCAGGTACAGGGCGGGCTGACCGTCGCTGTGCTGGTTCTCCTGCCGTTGCTCGCCGTGGCGGCCAGCGACGGCGTGCGCGCCACGCTCGATTTCACCACCGGCGTCCTCTCGCTGGTCTCGCTCACCGCCGCGGTGGGCTGGGGCCTGCTCGCGACCGACCGGCTGTTCCTCTCCTCGCGTCAGCGGCTGATCGGCCAGGCCGTCCACCGCACCGCCGCGGCCGCCTCGCTGGGTTTCCTGCTGCTCCATGTCACGGTGAAGGTCTCGCTGGGGCATGTGGAGCTGCTCGGCGCCCTCATACCCTTCGGCCTCGGAGCCGGCGGCACGGCGGGGCTGATCGGCTTCGGCGCGCTGGCCGGTCTGCTGATGGTCGTGGCCGCCGCCACGGGCGCGCTGCGCAGCGCCTTCGCGTCCCCCGGCAAGGTCGCCGGACGCTGGCGGGCGCTGCACGCGCTGTCCTACCCGGCCTGGTGCGCCGCGCTGGTCCACGGCCTGTACGCGGGCCGGCCGCCCGCCGCCTGGGTCGTCGTGATGTACGGCCTGTGCCTGGTCGCCGTGGCGGCCGTGTTGGGCCTGCGCATGCTGCCGCCGCCGGTGAAGCGGCGGATCACCGAGCTGGTCACTGCCCTGATCAGGCCGGACGCCGTGCCCGCCGTACCGGACCCGGTGCGCCGCGAGGCCCCGCTGCCCGGTGCGGACACCACGGAACTGCCCGCTGCGTACGGGGCAGGGCCCGGCCGTCAGGTACGCGGCACCCCGCTCCCCTCGTCCTTCGAACGCCCCCGGACCACGCTCCCGGCGCCCGCGCCGCCCCTGTACGAGGCCCCGCCCCGCAGCTCCGACCGCCTCGCGGACCCGCTGCCGGGCACGTCCGGCGGTCTCACGGGACCCGGGCCGGGGATCGCCGCCGGGTACCGCGCGGTCTCGCCGGCCGCCCGGGCCACCGACGGCCGGCAGCGGTCCGGGCGCTGGCCGGCACCGTCCCCCGCCCCGCCCGTGCCCGCCGGACCGGCCCATCCCCCCTACACCATGCAACCTGCCCCTCCCCCGTACACCGTCCATGAGTCCCCCACCGGAGCAGCGACCGCTCCGCTGCCCGCCGTCGGCGACACCGCGCCGCTTCCGGGGCCGTTCTACCCGCCCCCGGCGGGAGAACCCTGGACCGCACCCGCAGGAGACCGACCGTGAACATCCCCCTCCCCGACGTCCCCGAAGTCCGCGTCGTCGGCCTCCCCCAACTGACAAGCGGCTTCGACCTGGTGGAGCGGCTCGACCTCGGCATGCATCTGAAGGTGCACGGCCCGCTGGAGCCGATGACCGGCGAACGGCTGGCGGAACTCGCCGAGGCCATCTCGCTGAACGGCCGCGGCGGTGCCGGATTCCCGTTCGGGAGGAAGCTGCGGGCCGTCGCGAAGGCGTCGATCCGGCGGGGGGTGCGGCCGGTCGTCGTGATCAACGGCAGCGAGGGCGAGCCCGCCTGCCGCAAGGACACGGTCCTGCTGAACCGCGCGCCGCACCTCATCCTGGACGGCGCGCTGCTGGCCGCAGAGGCGCTCGGCGCGCGCACGCTGATCGTCGCCGTCACCCGGAACTCCACGGAGATCTCCGTGCGCTCCGCCCTCGCCGAGCGGGGTCTGTCCGACCGGCGCGGACAGCCGTTGCGGGCCCGGGTGGTGCGGACGCCGGAACGGATGGTCTCCGGTGAGGCCTCGGCCGTCATCCGGGCCGCGTCGGGCGGACCCGCCCTGCCGCCGGGGCGCCGGGAGCGGGCCGCCGAATCGGGGGTCGGCGGCGCTCCGACCCTGCTGTCGAACGCGGAGACGTACGCGCAACTCGCCGTCGCCGCCCGCACGGGCGCCCGCCGCTACGGGAACACCGGACTGCCCGACGAGCCCGGGACGGTGCTCCTGACCCTCTCCGGCGCCGTCGCGCGTCCGATGGTCATCGAGGTGCCCACGGGTGTGCCGCTGCGGTACGTGCTCCAGCTGGCCGGCGCGCCCCCGCTGCCGCAGGGCGTGCTGACGGGCGGCTATCACGGCAACTGGATCAGTGCGCACGCGACGCACGACGCCGTCGTCTCCCGGCAGTCGCTGGCCGCCGCGGGCGGTGCGCTGGGAGCGGGCGCGATCCTGCCGATCGGTCCGGAGACCTGTCCGCTCGGGGAGTCCCTGCGCGTGGCGAACTGGCTGGCCGCCGAGACCGCCGGCCAGTGCGGCCCGTGCAAGCTCGGCCTGCCGGCCGCCGCGGGCGGGCTGTCCGACGTGCTGAACGGGGGCGGACCGGCCGCACTGGAGGCGCTGCGTGAGGTGACGCTGGCGGTCAAGGGCCGGGGCGCCTGCAAGCACCCGGACGGTTCGGCGCGCTTTCTGTCCTCCACGCTCTCCGCCTTCACCGACGACCTGGCCGCGCATGTGCTGGACGGCGGCTGCGGCCGTGAGACCTTCGGTGTCCTCCCTCTTCCCGCACCCGGCTACCAGGATGTGGAGGAGTCCATCCCGAGCGGCGAGAAGCTGGCCGTGGACTGGACGCTCTGCCGGGGCCACGGTCTGTGCGCGGACATCGTCCCGGAGCTGATCAGGCTGGGCCCCGACGGGTATCCGGCGCTGGCGGACGCCGCGGTTCCGATGCACCTGCGAGGGCGCGCGCAACGTGCCGTACGCCGTTGCCCCGCCCTGGCCCTGCGGATCGAGCAGCAGGCTCCCGAACGGCCCGCGCTGCCTCCGGGCCCCGGCCGCAACGCCCTGGGCAGCGGCCGGAGTTGATGTCGACCCCCACACAAACGACTGGCGGGTCATCCGATTCGGATGACCCGCCAGTCGTTCTTCACTGTGGAGCTAAGGAGAATTGAACTCCTGACCTCCTGCATGCCATGCAGGCGCTCTACCAACTGAGCTATAGCCCCGCGTTGCGCCGCCCGGTCTCCCGTGGCGACATCGAGAACATTACCGGTCCCCGGGCCCTCCACCAAATCGATTCCGATCGGCCCCTCCCCGGCTGATCGCCGGGGCGGTTCAGGCGGTGGCGAAGGAGTAGAACCGCTTCAGCGTGCAGTGCTCCTCCAGCAGCCGCCCGTAGATCGGCTCCCCCTCCAGCTCCCGGTAGGTCTCGATGGGGTCGCCCTTTATGACCAGCGCCCGTGCGCATTCCTCGCACCAGTACTGGTAGTCCACGTTGACCGGGTCCATGTCCCTGACGATGGGCGTACCACTGCCGCACCAGTCGCATTTCCGCCTGTGTGCACCCATGGATCAGCTCCGGGTGCGGCCGCGGGCCGTACAGAGGCGAAGGGACCCGACGCGCGCGCCGGGCTTTCGGGGCATCGAGGGACGGATCGGGACAGGCCCTGGAGGAAGATCCGGGATCTCGTGGCGGCTCGCAGGCATCGCGCGCTCCTCCCCGTTCGGTCCGTCTCCCCTCGGCGGTCCGATTCTGCCATGAGCCCGCAAGGGGGTCAGCCCGCCGGAAGCCGGCCGGTCCGGGAACGAGGAAGGATCCCGCCCCCTGATGGGGACGGGATCCTGATTGTGGAGCTAAGGAGAATTGAACTCCTGACCTCCTGCATGCCATGCAGGCGCTCTACCAACTGAGCTATAGCCCCGCTGTTCGCTGTGTTTCCCTGCGTTTCCGCGCTGCGAACAAGAAGAACTTTAGCCTGTGACCAGCCAGAAAGTGAAATCCGGCCGACGCTGCCCGAAGGCGCCCCGCGGGCGCCGCCCCGGCACCCGTCAGGTGTCGTCGCCGAGCACCGGTTCGGGCAGTGTGCCGGCGTTGTGCTCCTGCAGACGCCAGCCGCGGGCGCCCTCGCCCAGCACCGACCAGCAGCAGTTGGAGAGTCCGCCGAGCCCTTCCCAGTGGTGCGCTTCCAGGCCGAGCAGCCGGCCGATGGTGGTCCGGATGGTGCCACCGTGGCTGACGACGACGAGCGTGCCGTTGTCGGGCAGCTTGTCGGCGTGCGCGAGCACGACGGGGGCCGCCCGGTCGGCGACCTCGGTCTCCAGCTCACCGCCGCCGCGCCGCACGGGCTCGCCGCGCTTCCACGCCGCGTACTGGTCGCCGTACCGGCCCACGATCTCCTCGTGGGTGAGACCCTGCCAGGCGCCCGCATAGGTCTCGCGCAGTCCCGGGTCGTGCGCGACATCGAGTCCGGTGATCGCGACGAGCTCGGCCGCCGTGGCCGCGGCCCGCCGCAGATCGGACGCGACGATCGCGTCCGGCCTCAGAGAGGCGAGCAGCCGGGCGGCGCGCCGGGCCTGCCCGACGCCCTCCTCGGTCAGCTCGATGTCCGTGGAACCCTGGAACCTGCGCTCCAGGTTCCACGCCGTCTGGCCGTGGCGCCAGAGGACGATCCTGCGGCCCCTGCCGCTCGTGCTGCCGTTCAGCTCTGTTCACCTTCCGTGCTGCCGGTGAGCTGTGCGTGCTCCTCGGCCTTGCCGCGGGTCTTCACGGCGTCCTCGGGAAGGGGAAGCTCGGGGCAGTCCTTCCACAGCCGTTCCAGCGCGTAGAAGACGCGCTCCTCGCTGTGCTGGACGTGGATGACGATGTCGACGTAGTCGAGGAGGATCCAGCGGGCGTCGCGGTCGCCTTCGCGGCGGACCGGCTTGGCGCCGAGCTTCTTCTGAAGCTGCTCCTCGATCTCGTCGACGATCGACTTGACCTGGCGGTCGTTGGGGGCCGAGGCCAGCAGGAAGGCGTCCGTGATCGACAGCACGTCGCTGACGTCGTACGCAATGATGTCGTGCGCGAGCCGGTCGGCGGCCGCCTGAGCGGCGGCGTTGATGAGCTCGATGGAGCGGTCCGTGGCGGTCACATGCAGGCTTTCGTCGGCGGTCAGATCGACCTCTAGGGTCTCACGGACCGCCGACAGCCCACGCAATCATTCCGCGAGGACCGCTCAGGAGTCGCCCGGCGGGCCCCTGAGCTGCCACGGAACCGGCCCGCAGCGCCGGCGGGGCGGCCCGGGAACTCCCGCCGCCGCCCCTGGACCAGGGCCGGCCGAGCCTGCCGCCCGGCCCTCCAGCCGACCTACTTGATCTTGTAGTCCTGGCCGAGGACGACGGACACGTCCGCGTTGCCGGCCGGCTCGCCCTTCTTCGCCGCGCTCGCCGGCAGCCCGAGGGTCGCGGCGACCTCGGTGGCCTTCTTCTTGTCCGCCGCGTCCTTGTAGACGACCTCCGAGGAGGCCACCGCATCGGACTTGCCGCTGTTGACGAAGGTGTAGCCGCCGTTGACCAGCTTGATCCGGGCGGATTCCGTACCGGCGTCGCTGCCCGTGGCGTTCTTGATGCCGACCCGCACCGCCGCGTCCGCGGCCGGGGCCTTGAACGAACCGCCCAGGATGTCCTTGACGACGCTCTCCGTGGCGGCCTGGGTGAGGGTGCCGTCCTCCTGGACCGGCAGCAGCGCGGTCTTGTAGTCGCCGATCTTGGCGTGCTCGGCGAGTTTGGCGAGGGAGGCGCCCAGGTCCTGCTCGGGCAGGGACGGGTCGAGGATCTGGGCCAGCGTCTGCACGGTGACCGTGGCGGCCTTCGGATCGTCGGAGATCTTCCGCAGCACTCCGCGCATGACCTGCCCGAAACGCATCAGCTGCTTGGCCTCTGCCTCGCCGGGACCCCGGTATGTGGCGTAGGCGACAGCCATCGGGCCGCTGAGCGTCTGCCCCTCGCCCTTCTTCACCAGCGGCGCGGCACCCTTCTTGGTGTCGGGAACAGCGGTGTCGGTGTCGACCTCGATGTTGCCGACCAGGTCGACGAGGTTCTCCAGATACGGGGTGTCGAGCCGCCAGGTGCCGCTGATCTCGGTGCCGAGCAGGGAGTCGATGGACTCGCGGGTTCCGGAGGTCCCGTCGTCGTCGACCGACTTGCCGAGCGTGGTGGTGGCACCGTCCTCGTCGGAGAGGGCCAGCGAGTTGGGCAGCAGGACGGTGGTGCCCTGCTTGGTGGTGACGTTGTCGACGAGCAGGGCCGTGGACGTGCCGCCGCCCTTGGTGTTGTGGAGGTGGACCACGATGACGTCCCGCCGCTGCGGGCCGGTCGCCGCGGTGTTCTTCTTCTCCGCGGCGGAGAAGCCGGGAAGCTTGTCCGCCGACCACAGGTAGCCGACGCCGCCGAGCACGACGAGGACGGCCACGACGATCAGCGCGACCATCCGGTTGTGGCCGCGACGGCGTGCCTCCTCACGGCGCTCGCTGCGGCTCTCGGTGAACTTCAGCCAGTCGATGACGTCTTCGGAGTCCTCGTCGGGCTCCTCGATGAAGGAGAACTGCTCCGTGCGGTAGTCGCGGTCACCCCGGCGCGGCGCCGGGACGCCCGCCTCGGGTTCCGCTGCTTGCTGCGGTTCGGGGGCGTGCGCGGGCGGAGCGGCCACGGTTTCGGGCGCCGGGGCCTGCTGCGGGATGCTCCACTGCTGGGTGGTGTCGACCGCGGCGGGCTGCCCGCCCGTGTCGTAGCCGTAGCCGCCGTCATAGCCGTAGCTGTGCTGCGGGTGTTGCTGCTGCTGCTGCTGCGGGGCCGCGTACGGGTCGTACTGCTGCGGCGGTGCGGCAGGCTGCTGCTGTTGCTGTGGCTGCTGTGCGTACGGGTCGTAGCCGTATCCCTGGCCGGGCTGCGGCGCCTGTTGCTGGGGCTGCTGCGGCTGCTGGGCCTGGTGCGGCGGCTGAGGCTGCTGCTGGGCGTACGGGTCGTACTGCTGCTGCGCCGCGGGCTGCAGGTACACCGGCTGCCCGTACTCGTCGTAGCCGATGATCTGCGGCTGCTGGTAGTACGGGTCGTACGGGTTCTGTCGGTCGTTCACCGGTGCCCCTCTCCGTGGCTCATTCGCCGCGGTACAGCTGGCGCTTGTCGATGTAGCGGACCACACCGTCCGGCACCAGGTACCAGACCGGGTCTCCCTGGGCGACTCTCCCACGGCAGTCCGTGGAGGAGATGGCCAGAGCGGGGACCTCCACGAGGGAGACGCCCCCCTTCGGCAGCCCGTCGTCCGTGAGCAGGTGCCCGGGACGTGTCACACCGATGAAGTGGGACAGCGAGAAGAGCTCGGCGGCATCCCGCCAGGTGAGGATCTGGGAGAGGGCGTCGGCGCCCGTGATGAAGAACAGGTCCGCGTCGCCATGGACCGCGCGCAGGTCCCGCAGGGTGTCGATCGTATACGTGGGGCCCTTGCGGTCGACGTCGATCCGGCTGACCGAGAACTGCGGGTTGGACGCCGTCGCGATCACGGTCATCAGATAGCGGTCCTCGGCCGGGGAGACCTGCTTGTGGCTCTTCTGCCACGGCTGCCCGGTCGGAACGAAGATCACCTCGTCGAGGTGGAACTGGGCGGCCACTTCACTGGCCGCCACCAGGTGTCCGTGATGGATCGGGTCGAATGTCCCGCCCATCACGCCGAGTCGGCGCTTTCCGCGGCCGGTAAGCACGTGCTGCTCTCCCATGCGTGCAGAGCCTACTGGCACAGCTGTACGCCTCGGCCTCAGCGGTCGCGGTTGAAACGCGTGGTGATCCACAGCAGGAGGAGAAGCACGACAAACGCACCACCACCGGTGAGGTAGGGGCTCAGGCTTTCGTGATTGCCGCCGTGCTCGCCCTCGGCGGCGACGGTGACCAGCTGGTGTGCGGTGCTCGTGAGGCTCATCTTCGGCAGGACCTATCGCTCGGTAGTCGGAGGGAAGACGTCGCGGACATCGTATGCGGGTGCCCCGGGCACGCTCACGCCGACTCAGTCGTTGTTGTCGTCGTTGCGGTATCCGCGCAGCAGGAACCAGGCCAGCAGGGCGGCTCCGACGAGGGAGACGATCAGCACGATGCGGACCGTGCTGCCCGGCCCCTGGTCCTCGGATGCGGCGGTGAGCAGAGCAACGGTGTGCGGCATGTCGGGCGTCTCCTCGGTTATCCACAGCCCCCCGCACACCGTAGCCCCAGCACCTACGCTGGGTTTTGTCAGGGGGCGAGACGCATCTCGCACGAACAGGGGGGCCATTCATGACCGACGGCAGCCACGAGAGCCATGACCAGGTGCCGAGCAGGCAGCGCAGGCGTTTCCCGGGGATCTCCTCCCGGGCGTACGAACACCCGGCGGACCGCTCGGCCCTGGTGGCGCTGCGCAAGCTGAGCGGCTTCGACACCGTCTTCAAGGCACTGAGCGGCCTGCTGCCGGAGCGCAGCCTGCGACTGCTCTTCCTGTCGGACTCCGTCCGGGTGAGCGACGCGCAGTTCAGCCATCTCAACGACATGCTGCGGGATGCCTGTTACATCCTGGACCTGGAGAAGGTCCCGCCGATGTACGTCAGCCAGAACCCGCAGCCCAACGCCATGTGCATCGGTCTGGACGAGCCGATCATCGTGGTGACGACGGGCCTGGTGGAGCTGCTCGACGAGGAGGAGATGCGGGCGGTCGTCGGGCACGAGGTGGGACACGCCCTCTCCGGCCACGCCGTGTACCGCACGATCCTGCTCTTCCTCACCAATCTCGCCGTCAAGGTGGCCTGGATCCCCCTGGGCAACGTCGCGATCATGGCGATCGTCACCGCGCTGCGGGAGTGGTTCCGCAAGTCCGAGCTGTCCGCCGACCGGGCCGGGCTGCTGGTCGGCCAGGATCTGCGGGCCTCGATGCGCGGGCTGATGAAGATCGCCGGCGGCAACCACCTCCACGAGATGAACGTGGACGCGTTCCTCGCCCAGGCCGACGAGTACGAGAAGGCCGGCGATCTGCGCGATTCCGTCCTCAAGATCCTGAACGTGCTGCCGCGTTCGCACCCGTTCACCACGGTGCGCGCGGCCGAGCTGAAGAAGTGGTCCGAGACCCGCGACTTCCAGCGGATCATGGATGGCCACTACCCGCGGCGCGATGAGGACAAGGACACCTCGGTGACGGACGCCTTCAAGGAGTCCGCCGCGCATTACGCCGATTCGGTGCGCAGCAGCAAGGACCCGCTGATGAAGCTGGTCGGCGACATAGCGGGTGGCGCCGGGGACCTGGGCGGCAAGCTCCGCGACAAGTTCACCGGCGCGGCGGGCGGCGGAGCCAAGGGCCCGGCGGCGGGCGGGGGCGACGCTACGGACGACTCGGACCCGGAGGGGCCTGCTGCGGGTCCGGCGGGGAACTGACCGCCAGCGTCCCGCACAGCGCGGCCGTGGGCCGGCCCGTCGCGTACGGGTCGGTGCCCGCCGGGCCGCGCACGACCGCCCGTTCGCCCGCGAGCAGCGGCCGCAGCACGCCGGTGGTGTCGGCCGGGCAGGACTGCGGTCCGGCCTGGACGTAGCTGGTCTGCACCTCCAGTCGGTGCAGCCGCAGATCGTCCCGGTCGAACCGGAACCGCATCTCCCGCCGTACGGTGAACAGCGAGGCGCTGCCCGCCTGTTGGGGACCGGAGACGGCCGGATGGAGCACGTAGGCGAAGGTGTGGTCCGACATGACCTCGAGGGTGTCGGCCCCCGCCTCCGTGTACCGGAGGGTGCCCCGGACCCGGATCTCCGGATCGGGGGTGATCTCGGCGGGGTCGAACCGCACCAGCCAGCCGGTCGCCGCGTGCTGCCCGTCGTCGCGCGGGGCGTTCATGCTCCGCTCGAACTGTTCGCTCTGGTCGGGATCGAGCAGTGACTCGACGGGTCGTACCGCGTTCCCTCCGAGGACGTCGAGGTCGAGCGAGGAGGCCACCAGATAGTCCTTGGCCGTGGCCAGGGCGGTGTACACCTGGTTCTCGGAGAAGCTGTCCGTCCGCCGGGTCACCGGGAGGCTGATGCCGGCGGCCCCCTTCGCGAACGAGGCGGCGGGACTGCTCGCGAAGAGGCCGGCCGGGGTGCCGGCGGGCACGACTCCGCGGGGCGCCAGCGGGACGACGGTCATCCGCAGCGGCTCGGCCCGTCGGGTGACGGAGTTCTGGTAGGGGTGGCGGAAGCCCAGGAAGACGGCGGTGCCGAAGGCCAGGGCGATCAGGACGACGAGGGCGAGCGCGGCCCGTGAGCCGTTGCGGACCGCACGGCCCGGCAGGCTCCGGACGGCACGGGCGTGCTCCCCCATCCGCTCCTGGGCGGAGAACTCCTGCAGCCGGGCAGCCCGGACGAAGGACTCGTCGAAGACGAGGGACCGGTATTCGTCCTCGCTGCCGCTCGCACCGTTCTCCGACGGGCCTTCGGGTGGATCTCCGCGGTCTGCCATGACTTCTCCCGACTCCACGCCAGCGACCGGGGCCGATCGGTGCGCCCCTTCCGGCCGGAAGGCTCCGGACAGGGTCTGCCCGACATGCGGGGGCATGAACGGACAAGTGAGAAGCCCCCTCTTCGAGCGGGTGAGGGGTCATATCTTGAGAGTAGGTCGATTACGACAGAGGTAAACGCGGTGACGGGCGGGAACTGCCGCGGGGTACCCCGGTCGGGCGGTTGGCACCGGTGATATGTCAGCGGTGTAAGCGGGAACGGCGAGGTCCCAGACCACCGGACCGGGCTGGGCCACCCGTGTCGGTGCGCCCCGGTAACCCGTGTCGGTGGCGTCGGTGCGCGCGGACCACCCTTGTGTCCGTGCGCGCGCGGGCCGCCCGGCGCCCCAGCCCACCCGTGGCGGCCTGCGCCCGCAGGGCCCCGGTCGGGTCAGGGTGTGCGCGGGACGGCTGAGACCATCGGGCGGGAGTAACCGGCCGCGGCGGACGGGGCCGCCGTGGGCCCCGGCGCGCTGTCCACGCCGCTCGTGGCCGGGGGCGGGACCTGGTCCTGCCGGTCGCCCGAGGCGTTGCGGAACACGGCGCTGAAGGCCAGCGCGACCATGCCGACGCCCATCAGCAGGGCGAGCAGCCACGCCACCGGCCGGTGCCAGCGGGCGGTGCCCCGGTAGGGCCGCAGCGCGCCGCCGTGACGCCCGTACGGGCCGCCGACGCGGTAGTCGTCGTCCGCGTCCAGCGGGTCGCCGTAGCCGCTGCCGGGGCCGTAGGCGCCACCCGGCCCGTAGCCGTCGTCGTAGAGGTCGTCGTCCAGGGACCCACCGCCGGCCCGGGCCCGGAAGGCATCGGCCTCGGCGCGCGCCTCGGCAGCGGCCAACAGCCGCTCAATCGCGGTCGGTTCGTGGAACTCGGCTGCCCGTACGAAATCCTCGTCGAACACCACGGAGGCGAAGTCCTCGTCCGCGCCCCCGCGGTCGTCGTCGGGCTCCCAGCCGTTCGGGAACGGCCTGCCCCCCACGTCGTCCGGCACGGCTTCAGCCTAGACCCGCGGCGTCGTTTTGGGCAGGGAGACGGCACATTCGCCGCCTCGCGGGGTCACCTCACATGGCCGTCGCCGGTCACGATGTACTTGGTGGACGTCAGCTCCGGCAGCCCCATGGGACCCCTGGCGTGCAGCTTCTGCGTGGAGATGCCGATCTCCGCCCCGAAGCCGAACTGACCGCCGTCCGTGAAGCGGGTCGAGGCGTTCACGGCCACCGTCGTCGAATCGACCAACTGGGTGAAGCGGCGCGCCGCGGCCTGTGAGGTCGTCACGATCGCCTCGGTGTGGCCGGACGACCAGAGCCGGATGTGCGCCACGGCGGCGTCCAGCGACTCCACGACGGCCGCCGCGATGTCGTACGAGAGGTACTCCGTCTCCCAGTCCTCCGGCGTCGCCGCAACCACGGTGGCCTTGGCCCCCTCGGCGTACTCCAGGACCCGCTCGTCACCGTGCACCGTCACACCGGCCTCGGCGAGCGCGTCGAGGGCGCGCGGCAGGAACGCGTCGGCGACGTCCTTGTGGACCAGGAGCGTCTCCGCGGCGTTGCAGACGCTGGGGCGGTGCGCCTTGGAGTTGATCAGGATGGCGACGGCCATGTCGAGATCGGTCTGCGCGTCCACGTAGACGTGGCAGTTGCCCGTGCCCGTCTCGATCACCGGGACGGTGGACTCCTCGACGACGGTGCGGATCAGGGAGGCGCCGCCGCGCGGGATGAGCACGTCGACCAGACCGCGCGCCCGCATCAGCTCGCGCACGGAGTCACGGCTCTCGCCCGGCACCAGCTGCACCGCGTCGGCCGGCAGTCCGGAGCCGCCGACCGCGTCGCGCAGCACCCGGACGAGCGCACGGTTGGAGGAGGACGCGGAGGACGAACCGCGCAGCAGTACGGCGTTGCCCGACTTGAGGCAGAGGGCCGCGGCGTCCACCGTCACATTGGGCCGGGCCTCGTAGATGATCCCGACCACGCCGAGGGGCACCCGGACCTGGCGCAGATCGATGCCGTTGGGCAGGGTCGAGCCGCGCACCACCTCGCCGACGGGGTCCGGCAGCGCCGCCACGTCCCGGACGTCGGCCGCGATGGCGCGGATCCGCTCGGGGGTGAGGGTGAGCCGGTCGACGACCGACTCGCTCGTACCGGCCTCACGGGCGCGCGTCACGTCCTCGGCGTTGGCAGCGAGGATGTCGCTGGTGCGCACTTCGAGCGCGTCCGCGATCGCCAGCAGCGCGTCGTCCTTCGCCGCGCGCGGAAGTGGCGCGATATCGGCGGCCGCGGAGCGGGCCCGGTAGGCGGCCTGGGCGACCGGGGACATGTTGTCGTACGGCGAAAGCGTGGTCATGCCCGCAGCGTAATGCGCACACTGCGGGCATCCGTCACGTATCCCGTGATGCGAGACGGCCGTCCGGTGGACGGGTCAGAACGGGTGCACGCCGACCGGGGCGGCCGGGGGCGGCCCGTAGCCTTCGGCGACGCGCTGGTGGTACGTCTCGCGGTCGATGACCTCCAGGCCGACGATCTCCCAGGGCGGCAGCCCGGCGCTGGAGCGGTGCTCGCCCCACAGCCGCAGGGCCACCGCGGCCGCGTCGTGCAGGTCGCGGGCCTCTTCCCAGTAGCGGACCTCCGCGTGGTCGTGGGCATAGCGGCTGGTCAGCAAGAAGGGATGGTCGTGCGCTAGCTGCTCGAGGCCGCGTCTGACCTCCTTCAGCGGGATCTCGGAACCGGAGACGCAGAGCGTGATGTGCCACAGCTTGGAGTGCGTGCGCTCCTGGCCGGCCGGCGCCGGTTCCGGCCGGGTGGCCCGTTCGTCCCTCCGGTCCGCGGATCTGCTCGAGTCGAAGCCGGTACCGGCTCCGACGCTGGTCAGGGCGCGGCCACCCGTCCCTCGGGGCGGCGCCCCCGGGCGCGCTCGTCTCACCGGCGGCCTCCTGTGAATATGTTGCCGTGCTGAACCCCGCACTGTCCCTGCTACAAAGTGGACCAGCCCGCGGCCCGGCTTGGGGCGGTTTTCGTGAAGGTCTCTGCCCGAAGGCTGGACTTTCAGCCGTTTCGGGTGCTCGTCAGCCCTGGAGGACGACCAGGTCGTCTCTGTGTACGACCTCGCGTTCGTAGGCGGGGCCGAGTTCGCGGGCCAGCTCATGAGTGGAACGGCCGAGGAGCTGCGGGATCTCCTTGGCGTCGAAGTTGACGAGGCCGCGGGCGACCGGACGGCCCCGCAGATCGCGCAGTTCCACCGGGTCGCCCGCGGTGAACTCGCCCTCGACCGCGGCGATCCCGGCCGGCAGCAACGAGCTGTGGCGCTCCACGACGGCCCGCACGGCCCCGTCGTCCAGCGTCAGCGATCCCTGCGGGGTGGAGGCGTGGGCGAGCCACAGGAGCCGGTCGGCCGAGCGGCGTCCGGTGCGGTGGAAGTAGGTGCCCGTGTCCCGGCCCGCCAGCGCGTCGGCCGCGTGGCTCGCCGACGTCAGGACGACGGGGACGCCGGCCGCGGTGGCGATCCGGGCGGCCTCGACCTTGGTGACCATGCCGCCGGTCCCGACGCCCGCCTTGCCGGCGCTGCCGATGCTGACCCCGGCCAGATCGGCGGGGCCGGTGATCTCGGCGATGCGGGTGGTGCCCGGGATGCTCGGGTCGCCGTCGTAGAGGCCGTCCACGTCCGAGAGGAGGATCAGCAGATCGGCGCGGACCAGGTGGGCGACGAGCGCGGCGAGCCGGTCGTTGTCGCCGAAGCGGATCTCGTCGGTGGCGACGGTGTCGTTCTCGTTGACGACCGGCAGCGCGCCCATGTCCAGGAGCTGGTCCAGGGTGCGGTAGGCGTTGCGGTAGTGGGCGCGGCGGCTGGTGTCGTTGCTGGTGAGCAGGACCTGGCCGACGCGGATGCCGTAGCGGGCGAAGGAGGCGGTGTAGCGGGCGACGAGCAGCCCCTGGCCGACGCTGGCCGCGGCCTGCTGCCTGGCCAGGTCCTTGGGCCTGCGGTGAAGTCCGAGCGGGGCGAGTCCGGCCGCGATGGCGCCGCTGGAGACGAGGACGACCTCCCGCTCGCCGCCGCTGCGCACCTTGGCGAGTACGTCGACGAGCGCGTCGACCCGATCGGCGTCGAGGCCTCCCGCGGCGGTGGTGAGGGAGGAGGATCCGACCTTGACCACGATCCTGCGGGCCTCCGTGACGCCCTGCCTGGCCCCTGACACGTGTATCCCCCATGGTTCGCCTCGCTGGACCCCGCAATCTACGCGAGCACGGCGGGCGGCGCCTTCGTGTTCCGTACCGTGGACCCCGTTTCGTCCGGGTCCGTACGGTTCCGTATCCGTTCCGTACCACGGCTCGTTGCAGGGGATGTCGGCCCATGACGGGAAGACTCGGCGAATTTCAGGCAGAGGACGTGATCGCATGCGCCAGCTCTCCATCCCCGGGGCCTGGGTGCACGAGCCCAGCATCATCCCCGACAGCCGCGGGAGTTTCCACGAGTGGTTCAGGGCCGCGGACCTCGGGGAGGCGACCGGTCATCCGCTGGGACTGGCGCAGGCCAACTTCTCCCGTTCGCGGCGGGGCACGCTGCGCGGGATCCATTTCGCGGACGTGCCGCCGGGCCAGGCGAAGTACGTGAAGTGCGTACGGGGCGCGGTGCTCGACGTGATCGTGGACGTCCGGGCGGGCTCGCCCACGTACAAGAGTTGGGAGGGTGTCCGCCTCGACGACACGGATCACCGGGCGGTCTACCTCGCCGAGGGGCTCGGCCACGCCTTCATGGCGCTGACCGACGACGCGTGCGTCCTCTATCTCTGCTCCGAGGGATATGCGCCCGGGCGCGAGCGCGGCATCGATCCGCTCGACGCCGAGCTGGGCATCGAGTGGCCGGCGGGCATCACGCCGCTGCTGTCCCCGAAGGACGCCTCGGCGCCCTCGCTGGCCGGGGCCGAGGAGCAGGGGCTCCTTCCGTCGTACGCGGAGTGCGAGGCGTACTACGCGCGGCTGCGGGCGGCCGGCGCGCCGGTGCCCCGGGTGCGCGCGGGCGAACCGCAGCCGCTCAGCCCGGCCGGCCGCTGAGCAGGGGGCGTTCCGCGGCGAGCAAGGCCGGGAACGCCTCCTCCAGTGCGGTGCGCCAGTCCCGGATGGGTTCGATCCCGGCTGCCGCGAACCGGCCGTGCGCGAGCACGCTGCACGCGGGCCGGGGGGCCGGACGGGCGAAGGCGGCGCTGGTGGTGGGTCGGACCCGGGCCGGGTCCGCGCCGAGCAGCCGGAAGATCTCCCGGGTGAAGCCGAACCAGGTCGTCTCGCCGCCGCTGGTGCCGTGGTAGACGCCCGCCGGGGCGGTGCGGGCGAGCGCGGCCTGCCCGAGCCGGACCAGCCGGCCGGCGAGATCGAGCGTCCAGGTGGGCTGACCGCGCTGGTCGTCCACCACGTCGAGGGTGTCCTTGACGCCCTCCAGCCGGATCATCGTGCGGACGAAGTTGGCACCGCCCGCCCCGTAGAGCCAGGCGGTGCGCACGACGTAGCCGGTGTCGGGGAGGGTCTCCAGGACGGCGCGTTCGCCGGCCAGTTTGGTGCGGCCGTAGGCGCTGCGCGGGGCGGTGGGGGCGTCCTCGGCGTACGGGGTGTCCGCGTCCCCGGCGAACACGTAGTCGGTGGAGACGTGCAGCAGGACCGCGCCGTGCGCGCGGCAGGCGGCGGCGAGGACGGCGGGGCCGGTGCCGTTGATCCGCAGGGCGGCGTCCTCCTGGCTCTCGGCCTCGTCGACGGCGGTCCAGGCCGCGCAGTTGACCACGACGGCGGGGCGGTGGGCGGCGAAGGCCTCCCGGACGCGGCCGGGGTCGGTGATGTCCAGGGCCGCGCGGTCCGCGGCGACGGCGGTGACGCCCTCGTGGGCGAGCGCGGCCATCAGGTCCTGTCCGAGCATTCCGGCGGCCCCGGTGACCAGCCAGCGGGAGCTCACAGGGCGGCCCTCTCCTTGAGCGGCTCCCACCAGGAGCGGTTCTCGCGGTACCACCGCACGGTCTCTGCGAGCCCGGTGCGGAAGTCCTTGCGGGGCTCGTAGCCGAGCTCCTCGCGGATCTTGGTGCAGTCGACGGAGTAGCGCCGGTCGTGGCCCTTGCGGTCCTCGACGTGGACGACGCCGGTGTCCCAGTCGGCGCCGCACGCGTCCAGGAGGAGTCCGGTGAGCTCCTTGTTGGAGAGCTCGGTGCCGCCGCCGATGTTGTAGACCTCGCCCGGGCGTCCCTTGGCGCGGACGAGTTCGATGCCCTGGACGTGGTCGTCGATGTGCAGCCAGTCGCGCACATGGGCGCCGTCGCCGTACAGCGGGACCTGCCGGCCCTCCAGCAGGTTGGTGACGAAGAGCGGGATGACCTTCTCGGGGAAGTGGTGGTGCCCGTAGTTGTTGGAACAGCGGGTCACCCGTACGTCGAGTCCGTGGGTGCGGTGGTAGGACAGGGCGATCAGGTCGCTCGACGCCTTGGAGGCGGAGTACGGGGAGTTGGGGGCGAGCGGTTCGTCCTCGGTCCAGGAGCCCTCGTCGATCGATCCGTAGACCTCGTCGGTGGAGACGTGCACGAAGGTCCGGACGCCTGCCAGGTGTGCGGCGTGGACGAGGGTGTGGGTGCCCAGGACGTTCGTACGCACGAACTCGGCGCCGCCGTCGATGGAGCGGTCCACATGGGACTCGGCGGCGAAGTGCACCACCTGGTCGTGCCCGGCCATGAGGCGGCCGACCAGCTCCACGTCGCAGATGTCGCCCTGCACGAACGAGAATCCGGGGTGGCCGCGCACCTCGTCGAGGTTGGCCGGGTTGCCCGCGTACGTCAGCTTGTCGAGCACGGTCACGGCGGTGTCGCCGGGACCGTCGGGGCCGAGCAGGGTGCGTACGTGGTGGGAGCCGATGAAGCCGGCGCCGCCGGTCACCAGGAGGCGGGTCGTCATGAGGAGATCTGCACCTTGCTGTGGTCGCCGAGGACGAGTCGGTGGGCGGAGGGGCTCCGGGGGGCCGGGGTCACTTCGACCTCGTGGCCGATGAGGGAGGCCTCGATGCGGCGGACTCCGTCGATCGAGGCGCCGCGCAGGACGATGGAGTACTCGATCTCGCTGTCCTCGACCCGGCAGTCGTGGGCGACGGAGGTGAACGGCCCGACGTAGGCGTCGCTGATCACGGAGCGGGCGCCGATGATGGCGGGGCCCACGATCCTGCTGCGGGTGACCCGGGCGCCGGGCTCGATCCGGACCCGGCCGATGATCTCGCTCTCGTCGTCCACATGGGCTCCGGCGGTGCAGGGTTCGACGGTCTCCAGCACGGTGCGGTTGACCTCCAGCATGTCGGTGACGTTGCCGGTGTCCTTCCAGTACCCGCGGATCGTGGTGGAGCGGACGTCGCGCTCCTGGTCGATCAGCCACTGGATGGCGTGAGTGATCTCCAGTTCGCCGCGCCAGGACGGGCGGATGGAGCGGACGGCCTCGTGGATGACCCGGGTGAAGAGGTAGACGCCGACGAGCGCCATGTCGCTCTTGGGCTCCTTCGGCTTCTCCTCCAGGGCCACGACCCGGCCGTCGCCGTCGAGTTCGGCGACGCCGAAGGAGGTCGGGTCGGGCACCTGGGTCAGCAGGATCTGGGCATCGGGCCGGTCCGCGCAGAACCCCTCGACCAGCCCGGCGATCCCGCCGACGATGAAGTTGTCGCCGAGGTACATGACGAAGTCGTCGTCGCCGAGGAAGCGCTGGGCGATCAGGACCGCGTGGGCGAGGCCGAGCGGTTCGGACTGCGGGATGTAGGTGACGTCGATGCCGAACCGGGATCCGTCGCCGACGGCCGCGCGGATCTCCTCCTCGGTGTCGCCCACGATGATGCCGACCTCGGTGATGCCGGCTTCCGCGATGGCTTCGAGCCCGTAGAACAGCACCGGTTTGTTCGCGACCGGGACCAGCTGTTTGGCCGAGGTATGGGTAATGGGACGGAGCCGGGTGCCTGCCCCACCGGAAAGTACGAGAGCCTTCACAGTTCTGCCCCCACGACGAGTCGGCGGTCCTGTCGCAGCTGCGACCTACCGGGTGACCTTAGTCAGGTCCGGCGGCTCATCCGCGGCGAAACAGCACCGTCGACCCGCTTACCGACTCATCCGGAGGAAAAGCGGCGGTCTCCCGTAACCATTCGACTGCGTTTCATTCCGGCCCGTCCGCGAAATCCGTCATGCATGACGCATGTCGAACTCGATATCGAATGCGCCGGCCTCCCCGGGGCGGCGGCCCCGGGGAGAGACAACGATTACGGGTGACGCAGGCGCCAGCCCTGCCAGGCGGACTCGATCATCTCGTCGACGCCGTACCGGGCCGACCAGCCCAGCTCCGCGCGGATCCGGTCCGCGCCCGCGACCACGCGTGCCGGGTCGCCGGGGCGGCGCGCGGCCACCTCGGGGACGACGTCCTCGTGGCCGGTCGCCTTGAGGATGCGCTCGGCCATCTCGCGCACCGAGCTGCCTTCGCCGCGGCCGATGTTCAGCGTGAGGTCCGTGCCGGGCGCGGCGTCCTCCAGCCGGCGTGCGGCCGCGAGGTGGGCGGAGGCGATGTCCTCCACATGGATGTAGTCGCGGACGCAGGTGCCGTCGGGCGTCGCGTAGTCGTCGCCGAAGATCCGCGGAGCCTCGCCGGCCTCCAGGCGCTCGAAGACCATCGGGACGAGGTTGAACACCCCGGCGTCGGCGAGCTCGGGCGAGGCCGCACCGGCGACGTTGAAGTAGCGCATGGACGCGCAGCGCAGTCCGTGGGCCCGGGCGGCCGCGCTGATCAGCCATTCGCCGACGAGCTTGGTCTCCCCGTACGGGCTCATCGGCGCGCAGGGGGTGTCCTCCGTGACGAGGTCCACGTCGGGCATGCCGTAGACCGCGGCCGACGAGGAGAACACCAGCCGGTCGACTCCCGCCGCGACCATGCTCTCCAGCAGCACCTCCAGGCCGGTCACGTTCTCCCGGTAGTAGTGGAGGGGACGCTCCACGGACTCGCCGACCTGCTTCTTGCCTGCGACATGCACCACACCCGTCACGGTGTGGTCACGGATCGCCGCGTCCAGGGCCTGCCGGTCCAGCACGCTCGCGGTGATCAGGGGCACGCCCTCGGGCACGCTCCCGGCGTTTCCCGTGGAGAGGTCGTCGTACACGACCACGCGCAGACCACCCGCGAGCATCGCCCGCACGACGTGCGCACCTATGTATCCGGCCCCGCCCGTAACCATCCAGGTCATTCTGTACGTCTCTCCCTCTGTGGGTGGTCCTGCCGACAGGTTCACCCTACGTGTACGGAAAATCGAATCAGACAAATAGGACCTAAGCGTATTATCGTGCGATATGAAGCCGTGCGTGGGAGACAGCCCGGGAACACCCCGGGTGAAGCCGGACAGCTCCGGATGAAGGCGGGGCAAACACAGGGCCACGGCGGGCGGATGTCAATCAATTACGCTGTTCAGGTGCTCCGGCGCTCCCCCATGATTCCGCGGTGCGAATCGGCGCCTCCGCACAGACCCTGCAGACAGCTCTCTGGACTGGTGAAGGATGCCTCGACTGACACTCATCGTGCCTGCGTACAACGTGCAGGGGTATGTTCGGGAGTGCCTCGACTCCGTGCTCCGGCAGGACTTCACCGACTTCGAGGTCGTCGCCGTGGACGACTGCTCGCCGGACGGCTCCGGCGCCATCCTCGACGAGTACGCGCAGCGCGACGACCGGGTGCGGGTGCTCCACCTGAGCGAGAACGTGGGGCTGGGTCACGCCCGTAACGCCGGGATCGAGCAGGCGACCGGCGACTATCTGCTCTTCCTCGACAGCGACGACACCCTGACGCCCGGCTCGCTGAGCGGCATCGCCGCCCGTCTCGACGCGACCGGCGACCCGGACGTCCTGGTCTACGACTACGCGCGCAGCTACTGGGACGGCCGGCTGCTGCCCAACCAGCGAGCGGACGTCCTCGCCGCAGGCGACCCCGCGGTCTTCCCGCTGACCGAGCGGCCCGGACTGCTCGACCTGCTGCAGATCGTCTGGAACAAGGCCTACCGCCGCGATTTCGTCGAGGCGCACGGCTTCCGGTTCCCGTCCGGGTATTACGAGGACGCCCCCTGGACGTACTCGACCCTGATCGCGGCCGAGCGCATCGCGGTGCTCGACCGCATCTGCGTGCTCTACCGCCAGCGGCGCGAGGGCGGAAACATCCTGGGCACCGTCAGCCGCAAGCATTTCGATGTATTCGACCAGTACGAGCGCGTGTTCACCTATCTGGACGAACATCCGGAATTCAATTCCTGGCGCCCGGCCCTTTTCCGTAAAATGGCCGACCAGTATCTCACGGTGCTGGAAAGGGCCGACCGCCTTCCCAAGAGTGCACGGTCCGAATTCTTTCACCGCGCGGCCGCCGATTACAGCCGCCGGCTGCCCGAGGGGTTCGAGCGTCCGGGCGGCGCCCGCGGTTACAAGTACGCGCTGCTCGGCATGGACTCCTATCCGGCACTGACCGGTGTCACCCGGGCGAACCGGGTGCGCAACCGGGCACGGGCGGCCAACAGCAAGCGCATCAAGCGGGCCAAGCGCGCCGGGATGCGGATGTTCTACCAGTCGCAGCTGCGGCTGCCCGTGGACGAGAACCTCGCGGTGTTCTCCGCCTACTGGAGCAGGGGTTACTCCTGCAACCCCGCGGCCATCGATGCCGAGCTGGCCCGGCTGGCCCCGCACATCCGCCGGGTCTGGGCGGTGCACGCGGAGCATGTGAGCCGGGTGCCCAAGGGCGTCGAGGTGGTCGTCGTCGGCTCCCGCGAGTACTGGACGGCGCTGGCCCGCGGCAAGTACTTCATCAACAACGTGAACTTCGCCGACGCGCTGGTCAAGCGCGCCGGCCAGATCCATGTGCAGACCCATCACGGCACCCCGCTGAAGACGATGGGCCTCGACCAGGCCGACTACCCGGCCTCCACGAGCATGAAGATGGAGGACCTGCTGCGGCGGTGCGACCGCTGGGACTACAGCATCTCCTCCAACCGCTTCTCCACCACGGTCTGGGAGCGGGTCTATCCGTGTTCCTACACCTCGCTGGAGACCGGATACCCGCGCAACGACGTGCTGATCAACTCCGGAGCCCGCGAGGTCGCACAGGCCCGTCGGGAACTCGGTGTCGCGGACGGCTCCAAGGTCTTCCTCTACATGCCGACGCACCGTGAGTACCAGAAGGAATTCACCCCGCGGATCGATCTGGCGAAGCTGTCCGAGGAGCTGGGACCGGACGTCACCCTGCTGGTGCGCGGCCACTACTTCTACAAGCCCACCGGCCGGCTCGCCGAACTCCAGGACAGCGGCCGGGTCGTCGACGTCTCCGGGCACCAGGCCGTGGAGCAGCTCTATCTCGCGGCCGACGCCCTCATCACCGACTACTCCTCGGCGATGTTCGACTACGCCAACCTCGACCGGCCGATCGTGATCTTCGCGGACGACTGGGACACCTACAAGGTCGTCCGGGGCAGCTACTTCGACTTGATGGCCGAGCCCCCCGGCGCCGTCGCCACCAGCCAGGCGCAGCTCACCGGGATCCTCCGGTCCGACGAGTGGCGCGACGAGACCTCCGCCGCCTTCCGTGCCAGGTTCCGTGAGCGCTTCTGCGACTTCGACGACGGCCGCGCCGCCGAACGAGTCGTCCGCAGCGTGTTCCTCCGCGAGGAGAGCCTCCTCCCCGTCACACCCCTTGCCGAGCGAACGCCGGCACCTTCTCCTGCCCAGGCGCTCGAACTGGTCGAGCGGGTCTGAACCGAAAGGAATCCGGAAACGCCATGGCCTCTCGGCTCAGCGTCATCGTCCCGATCTACAACGTCGAACACTATCTGGCGGCATGTCTCGACTCCCTGGAGGCACAAACCTTCCAGGACCTCGAAGTCATCATGGTCGACGATGGTTCCCCCGACGACTCGGCCGCCATCGCAGCCTCGTACGCCGCTCGTGACCCGCGCTTCACCCTGGTACGCAAGGAGAACGCCGGTCTCGGCGCGGCCCGCAACACCGGCATAAAGAACATCTCACCGGATTCCGAGTACCTGACGTTCGTCGACAGCGACGACGTCATCCCGCCGGACGCCTATCGCCTGATGCTGAAGAGCCTCGACGAGACGGGTTCCGACTTCGCCACCGGCAACGTCTTCCACCTCAAGGGCGAGCGGTCCTGGCAGGTGCCGCTGCTGAGGATGCTCGCCGGTGAGGCGCGCAAGCGGACCCACATCTCCAAGGTCCCGAAGCTGGTGGCCGACCGTATCGCCTGCAACAAGGTGTTCCGGCGCACGTTCTGGGAGAAGCACGGCTTCACCTTCCCCGAGGGCATCCTCCACGAGGACATCCCGGTGGTGCTTCCCGCGCACTACCTCGCCGAGGCCATCGACATCATCGGGGAGCCCGTCTACTACTGGCGGCTCCGCGAGGGCGAGGCCGCTCCCTCGATCACCCAGCGCCGCAAGGAACCGCAGGCGATCCGGGACCGGGTCACCGCCGTCACCACGGTCAGCACGTTCCTCGCCGGCCGGCCGGGCCCCGAGTTCGCCCGGTACAAGCGCGAGTACGACTCCCGGGTGCTCCAGGACGACCTGCGGCTCTTCCTGAACGTCCTGCCGGACGCGGACGCCGAGTTCCACGCGGCGTTCCTGGAAGCCACCAACCGCTTCCTGTCGAGCATCGATCCCCAGATCGTGATGGGCCTGCCGACCCCGCTCCGGGTGCAGTGGCTGCTGGTGCGCAAGCACGCCATCCCGGAACTGATAGCCCTGCTCGCCGATCAGCGCCGCAAGGAGCCCATCGAGGTCTCCGGCGGTCTTCGCAAGTACGCCTCCTTCGGGTCCCTGGAGAAGAGCGGCATCAGCCTGCCGAAGACGGCCCTGCGCATCGACCGGGATCTGGCCCTGCGGACATCGCTGCGCTCCGCGCAGTGGGAGGACGGCAAGCTCCTGCTCTCCGGTGACGCCTGGATAGACAGGATCGACCTGCCGGGCCGCCGCAGCTCCATGAAGGTGCTTCAGCTGCGCAAGGGCGGTTCGCGCCGCCGTCTGATCATGTCCGCCAAGAACGTCTACCGTCCGGAGCGCACCACCGACTCCGGGCAGAAGCGCTACAACTACGACTGGTCCGGCTGGGAGTTCGCGCTCGACCCCACGAAGCTCCGCAAGAACAACCAGTGGGAAGAGGGCACCTGGCACGTCGGGGTGGGCATGTTCACCTCCGGCCTCGTCCGCAAGGCGGGTATCGCGACCACCAGCGGTTCGGCCGCCAACTACCCGCCGTACCAGTGGCTCGACGACGAATACCGGATGGTCCCGACCATCGAGCGCAGCGCCTTCAAACTGCGTATCGAGAAGGTACGGGCGCTGATCACCGGCCGCCGCATGGACGGCGATCACCTGGAGATCACCGGTGTGATCCGGGTGCCGCTGGCCGCCGACGAGACGGTCCAGCTGCGGATCAGCACCGACGGCGGCGGGGAGATCATCGAGTACCCCGTCCTCCTCGAGCCCCGCTCCGCCGGCCTGACTCCCTTCACGGCCCGGGTTCCGGTCGCCGACGTGGCCCTGGTCACCAGTGAGACGGTCGAGAAGCAGGCCCAGCCCCGCAAGCGCAGCTGGAGCACCGTTCTCGTCGCCACCGGTGCCGACGAGAAGGAGCGCCGCTTCAGCACGGTCCTGAAGGAGGGCCTGCCGGACGTCGAGTTCGCGCTGCCCGAGTCCTTCGGCGCCCAGGCGGAGCGCAATGAGATCGCGGTGGTCGGCGGGAACAACGGCTACCTCAAGATCTCCGGGCGCACCCGCCGCGCGGTGATCGAGAAGATCGCCCTCCGGGACGGCCGGATCGTCGTCTCCGGACGCAGCCATGCGACGCTGACCGGCTCCGACTTCCTGGTGAAGTCGGCCAACCGGTTCGACGAACGCATCGTCCCGGCCACGTGGCTGTCCGAGGGCTCCTTCGAGGCCGAGTTCGACCCCTCGGTCATGGGTGGCGCGGGCAATGTCCCGCTGAAGGCGGGGCGTTGGAACCTCTTCCTGCGCCGCCCCGGCCAGGAGGACTCCGACGTCCCGTTCGCCATCGACCGGCTCGCCGCCTCCGACTTCCCGCTGCACGCCGTGCTGAACGGGCGGCGTTACTGGTTCGAGGCACGCTGGATCGACAACCCCCAGCTCAACTGCCGCAGCGAGCTGAGCGACCTGGAGCGGGGCCCGTACCGCATGCTCCAGCAGCGTCGCGAGGTCTACGAGCCCCTGCGCAACGAGCCGCTGCGCGACCAGGTCTTCTACCTGAGCTACAACGGCAAGCAGTACTCCGACAGTCCCCGCGCCATGCACGAGGAACTGGTCCGCCGGGGCAGCGACCTCAAGCATCTGTGGGCCGTCCGGGACGGCCAGGTTGTCGTGCCGGAGACGGCGGACGTCGTACGGATGTGGGGCCGCGAGTGGTTCGAGGCGCTGGCCACGTCCCGTTACATCGTGACCAACGGACACCTCCCGGAGTGGGTCGAGCGGCGCCCCGGGCAGGTGATCGTGCAGACCTGGCACGGCACCATGCTCAAGAAGATCGGGCATGACATCGACACCCTGCACTTCGACAAGGAGTACCAGAACCGGCTGGCCCTGGAGGCGAAGAACTGGAGCATGATCGTCTCCTCGAACCGCTTCAGCACTCCGATCCTCAAGCGCGCGTTCTCGTACGACGGGGAGATCCTGGAGGCGGGCTACCCGCGCAACGACTACCTCTACTCCCCCGACCGGGAGCAGAGGGCCGCGGAGGTCAAGGAGCGGATCGGGCTGCCGGCCGGGAAGAAGGTCGTGCTGTACGCGCCGACCTGGCGCGACGACCAGTCGCACAGCGCGGGGCAGTACAAATTCGACCTGCAGATCGATCTCGAGGACGCCCGTCGCCGCCTCGGCGACGACCACGTGCTGCTGATCCGCCGTCATTCCAACGTGGTGGACGCGGTGCCCGGAGCGGGCAACGGATTCGTCTTCGACGTCTCCGAGTACCCGGACATCGCGGACCTGTACCTGGCCTCGGACATCATGATCACCGACTACTCGTCCGTGATGTTCGACTACGCGCACCTCAAGCGGCCGATGCTCTTCTTCACGTACGACCTGGAGCACTACCGCGACACCCTGCGCGGGTTCTACTTCGACTTCGAGAAGGACTCCCCCGGGCCGCTGGTCCGTACGTCCGAGGAGCTGGTCGGCTCCATCCGTGACATCGACGTGCTGTCGACGCAGTACAAGGACCGGTTCGACCGCTTCCACGAGCTGTTCTGCGATCTGGACGACGGTCACGCCTCGCAGCGCGTGATCGACCGGATGCTGGAGCAGGCGGCCGAAGGGCACTGACGCCCGGAGCGCCGACACGACGAAAGGGGGCTGCCCCGGCCTTGTGGCCGGGGCAGCCCCCTTTCGTCCGTTGTCCGCGCCGGGAATCCGGCGGCGCCGTCCTACACGTCGACCGTCTTGAAGGCGAACTGCGAGAGGGCCGTGAAGTAGGGGCGGATCTCCACCCTCACAGGACGCGCCGGCGCGGCGGCCTCGGCGGAGCCTGCGAATTTCAGCTTTCTCGCTACGCGACGGTTGACCCTGGTCAGCAGGGTCGGCGCGGGCGGCGTCGAGACGGTGATCACCGGGCGGGGGAAGGTGAACACGCCGATCGGCTCCAGCACATCGGTGGCCAGCTTGCCCACGGCGATGCGCTCTGCGCCCTCTTCGGGCCGCAGCCACACGTCCCAGATCCTTTCGGGCCCCTCATGCTCCCCCACCAGCAGGCCGAAGTCGACGCGGGCGACGAACCGGCCGCCCTCCCCCGCGGTCACGGGGACGGTCAGCACCTGGTCCTTCTGGCTGCGGTTCACGGCCTCCAGGGCCGCACCCGGGCCGAGGCCCACGCCCCAGCAGACCGCGCGCAGCTCGAAGTCATCGCTGCCGACGGCCAGTTCGTCCACCTCGACATGCGTGTCGCGCACCACGCTACGGATCCGCAGGCGGTCGCCCTCGCCCCGGTGCGGCAGCAGGAGCTCCATGGCCGGCCCCCTGTCGTCGCGGGGCAGCGGCACATTGAGCACTTCGCGTACGTCGCAGCCGTAGCCGTCCGCGGTCAGCGGCACCTCGTGGCCCGCGGCCGTGCGGACGGAGAGCTCCCACGTCCCCCCGGGCAGCCCGCCGCGCCAGGGCACCAGCGCGCTGCCGTCGGGCTCGATCGCGAACCGCTCCTCCACCGGGTTCCGTCCGACCCGGCGGCAGAGGATCTCGGCGCCGTGCGCCTGTGCGGGCAGGGCGCCGACGTCGATACGGACCGAGCCCTGGGCGTCGACCTGTGCGGTGGCGGTCGTGGGCAGGGCCCGGCGGGCGGCCGCGTCGTGCAGGATCGCCTCGAAGCGCTCGCAGCTGGCCGGCTCGTGGAAGCGCACCGCGTTGCGCACGGCCGCCTCGCCCATGCGCATGCGGCGCTCGTCGTCCTCGACCAGTTCGAGGATGGCCTCGGCCATGGCGGCGGTGTCACCGCGCGGGACGATGAGCCCGTCCTCGCCGTGGGTGATGATGTTGCGCGGGCCGTGGTCGGCGTCGGTGCTGACGACGGGCAGACCGGCCGCCATCGCCTCGACGATCACATTGCCGAACGCCTCCCGCTTGGAGGGCAGCACGAAGATCGCGCCCTTGCTGAACTCCGGTGAGACGGGGGCGGCCGGACCCATCAGCGTCACGGTGTTGTGCAGGCCGAGGGTCTCGATCTGCTTGCGCAGATTGGCCTTCTCGGTGCCGCCGCCGTAGATCCGCAGCCGCCAGTCGGGGCGCTTGGCGACGACGGTGGCGAAGGCGTCGACGACCGCCGCGAAGTTCTTGTTCTCCTTGAGGAGCCCGGCCGCGATGATGACCTTGCTGGTGCCCGTGGACTGCACCGGGGCGGCGGGCACGCAGTTCGGCATGACGGCCAGCCGGTTGCGTACGCCCGGCACCAGCTTGCCGATGCTCACGACCTCTTCGGGCGTCAGCGCCGTCAGCGCGTCCAGCGAGTGGTACGCCTTGAACAGCCGGCCCTGGTAGTACTTCGCGTAGATCGAGGGCATCGAGTGCTCCTGCGTGACCCGCAGGTAGTCGCCCTTGGCGTACGAGAGCATGATCGTGTTGCGCGGGCTGGAGCTCACCACGACGTCGGCGTCCGTGGTCGCGAGGAATTCCAGCAGCCGCAGCTCGGCCAGCCGGCTCACCACCGGCTTCTTCTCCGCCGGATCGACGGGGTAGACCTTGGGGAAGACCTCGATCAGCGGGTCGTCCAGGTCCGAGGTCGGCGAGTGCTTGCGCAGGTCGGTCAGGGCACGCACGCTGACGCGCGGGTCGAGCGGGAAGTAGGACTCGTCCCGCACCTTGCGGAGAGCGATGATCTCCACCTCGTGCCGGGCCGCGAGCGCACCTGCCAGGTTCTGCGTGGCACTGACCACTCCGCCCATGTGACAGAGATCGCGCACCAGAAAAGAAATCTTCACTTGCGTCTTTCGGCTGGGCCGCGGCATGCGGCAATCCCAGGGCAGCCTCGCGTGATGATCACACCACGCTCCCCCTACCCCCCGGCTGTGCGAGGGCAGGCCCTGTCCTCGCACAAGGGAGACGGACAGGAGGGTCACAGGGTTGTGCGCGAGGTGAAACTTTATCGAATCTTTTACCATAGCGTACCGGGTGGGGTGAGGGCATACGGAATCCATACACTTACCCGCACATCTGTCCGCCATGACAGTCAGGGGGAACACTTTCTCCCCCGGCGGCGGGAAGGGGCGTGTCCCCGCACCGGACACTCCGGTGCGGGGACACGCCCCTCACGCATCCGTCCTACGCGAACGGATCGAACTCCTGGTACTCCTTGCTGATGTCGTCGCGCTCTTCCTCGCGGTCGCGGCGACGCTGCGCGGCCGGACGCGGCTCCTCGAGCCGGTGATCCTCACCGCGGCGGCCGAGCATCTCCGCACCGGCCGTCACCGTCGGCTCCCAGTCGAAGACCACGGCGTTGTCCTCGGCGCCGATCGCCACGCCGTCGCCGGCCTTGGCACCGGCCTTGCGGAGCGCGTCCTCGACACCGAGCCGGTTCAGCCGGTCCGCCAGGTAGCCGACGGCCTCGTCGTTGTTGAAGTCGGTCTGGCGCACCCAGCGCTCCGGCTTCTCGCCACGCACCCGGTAGATGCCGTCGTCCTCCAGCTTCACGGTGAACCCGGCGTCGTCCACGGCCTTGGGCCGGATGACGATACGGGTCGCCTCCTCCACGGGCTTGGCGGCACGCGCCTCGGCGATGACCCCGGCCAGCGCGAAGGAGAGCTCCTTGAGGCCGGTACGGGCGACCGCCGACGCCTCGAAGACGCGGTAGCCGCGGGCCTCGAGCTCCGGGCGGATCATGTCCGCGAGGTCCTGGCCGTCCGGGATGTCGATCTTGTTGAGGACGACGATACGGGGCCGGTCGTCCAGGCCCCCGTACAGCTTCAGCTCCTCCTCGATCATGTCGAGGTCGGAGACCGGGTCGCGGTCGGACTCCAGCGTCGCCGTGTCCAGCACGTGTACGAGCACCGAGCAGCGCTCCACGTGCCGCAGGAACTCCAGGCCGAGGCCCTTGCCCTGGCTGGCGCCCGGGATCAGACCCGGGACGTCGGCGATGGTGTAGACGGTGGAGCCCGCGGTGACCACGCCCAGGTTCGGGACGAGGGTCGTGAAGGGGTAGTCGGCGATCTTCGGCTTGGCGGCCGACAGGACCGAGATCAGCGAGGACTTGCCCGCACTCGGGTAGCCGACGAGCGCGACGTCGGCGACGGTCTTCAGCTCCAGGACGATGTCCCGGGCCTCACCGGGCTCGCCGAGCAGCGCGAAGCCGGGGGCCTTGCGCCGGGCGGAGGCCAGCGCGCCGTTGCCGAGACCGCCGCGGCCGCCCTGACCGGCGACGAACATCGTGCCCTGACCGACCAGGTCGGCCAGCACATTGCCCTCGCCGTCGAGGACGACGGTGCCGTCCGGCACGGGCAGGACCAGGTCCTGGCCCTCCTTGCCGGTGCGGTTGTCGCCCGCGCCGGGCTGGCCGTTGGTGGCCTTGCGGTGGGGGTGGTGGTGGTAGTCGAGGAGCGTGGTGACCGCCTGATCGACGATCAGGGTCACGTCGCCGCCACGGCCGCCGTTGCCGCCGTCCGGGCCGCCGAGCGGCTTGAACTTCTCACGGTGAACGGAGGCACAGCCGTGGCCTCCGTTACCCGCGGCGACATGCAGTTCGACGCGGTCCACGAAGGTGGTCATGGATGGAACCTCCAGTTACATACGTGCAGAAATGTCTCGCTCGTGCGCCCCTCTAGGAGCAACACGCGAAAGGCGGACCCACTTCCCGTAACAGGAAGTGAGGTCCGCCTCCACGTCATACCGCTCGACGAGCGCCGAAAATCAGCCGGCGATCGGAACGATGTTCACGACCTTGCGGCCACGGTGCGTGCCGAACTCGACCGCACCGGCGGCGAGGGCGAACAGCGTGTCGTCGCCGCCACGGCCGACGCCCGTGCCCGGGTGGAAGTGGGTGCCGCGCTGGCGGACCAGGATCTCACCGGCGTTGACGGCCTGACCGCCGAAGCGCTTCACGCCGAGCCGCTGAGCATTGGAATCGCGCCCGTTCCGGGTGGACGATGCGCCCTTCTTGTGTGCCATGTCTCCTCAGTCCCTTACTTCGCAGCCGCGGGGATACCGGTGACCTTGATCGCCGTGTACTGCTGGCGGTGACCCTGGCGACGGCGGTAGCCGGTCTTGTTCTTGTAGCGAAGGATGTCGATCTTCGCGCCCTTGTGGTGGTCCACAATCTCGGCCTGGACCTTGATGCCGTCCAGCACCCACGGGTCGCTGGTCACGGCGTCGCCGTCGACAACGAGCAGGGTAGAGAGCTCTACCGTGTCGCCAACCTTGGCGGTGGGAATCTTGTCAACCTCAACGATGTCGCCGACAGCAACCTTGTGCTGGCGACCACCGCTGCGCACGATGGCGTACACGCGGATCTCACTCTCACTCGAAGCGGAAACCTCTGAAGCCAGCCGCTCACACGGGTCCTAAGACCCATGACGATCCGGATTGGACGAGCGGCCTCTCCCGTACGAGCGGGAGGTGGGTGCTCAGAGGTGTGGCGGAACAAACGCCGACGGTCAAGATTACGGGGCCTTGTACAGCCCGGTCAAACCGGGCCGACTTTCAGGCCGCCGCCGCCCTGACGTAGTCGGCGTAGGCGTCCTTGATCCCGTCCGCGGACAGGTTCAGGTGTTCCAGGACCGTGTAGCGGCCGGGCCTGGTCCGGGGGGCGAACTCGACCACCTGGACGAACTCGTCCGCGCTGAAGCCGATCTCCTCCGCCGTGACCGGCAGCCCGTGGCGCCGCAGCGCCTCGGCCATCCGTACGGACTCCTGGTGCGCGCCGCGCAGGTGCATCGCGAACGCCGCACCCAGACCGCACTGCTCGCCGTGGCTCGCCGCCCGCTGTGGGAAGAGCAGGTCGAAGGCGTGGTTGATCTCGTGGCAGGCGCCGGAGGCGGGACGGCTGTCCCCCGCCACCGACATCGAGATACCGGTCAGCACCAGCCCCTCGGCCAGCACCTGGAGGAAGGCGTCGTCGCCCAGGTGCCCGGGGTGGCGCAGCACGGCCTCGCCGGCCTGCCTGGCCATCGCGGCGGCCAGTCCGTCGATGTCCTCGCCGTTGACCCGGTGGGCGAGCTCCCAGTCTGCGACGGCGGAGATGTTCGAGAGCGCGTCACCGATCCCGGACCGTACGAAGCGGACCGGCGCCTCACGGATGATGTCGAGGTCGATGACGACGGCGATCGGGTTCGGGACACCGTACGAGCCGCGGCCCGCGTCGTTGTCCAGCGTGGCCACCGGTGAGCACAGACCGTCGTGGGACAGGTTCGTCGCCACGGCGACCAGCGGCAGCCCGACGCGCGCCGCGGCGAACTTCGCACAGTCGATGATCTTGCCGCCGCCGAGACCGACGACGGCGTCGTACCGGCCGGACTTCATGGCCTCGGCGAGCTTGACGGCGTCGTCCAGCGTGCCGCCGCCCACCTCGAACCATGAAGCACCCGGCAGGCTGTCCGAGAGCCGCTCCCGCAGCGCCCGGCCGGAACCCCCGCTGATCGCGATCGCCAGCTTGCCCGAGCCGGAGATCCGCTGATCGGCGAGGACGCCCGCCAGATCCGCCAGAGCGCCGGCCCGGATGTCGACGACGACCGGCGCGGGTATCAGCCGGGTCAGTACTGGCACGCGATCTTCCTGCCCTTGGCCAGGTCCTCGTGGTTGTCGATCTCGACCCACTTGACGTCGCCGATCGGCTCCACGTCGACCTTGAAGCCGCGGTTGACGAGCTCCTGGTAGCCGTCCTCGTAGTAGAGGTCCGGGTCGCGCTCGAAGGTGGTCTTCAGGGCGTCGGCCAGCTCCGCGGCCGCGTCGCCCTCGATGAGGGTGACACCGATGTACTCGCCGGTGGCCTCGGCCGGGTCCATCAGCTTGGTGATCCGCTGAACGCCCTTGGCGGGGTCGACGACGACCTTCATCTCCTCGTCGGCGAGCTGCTTCACCGTGTCGAGGGCGAGGATGATCTTCTTGCCCTCGCCGCGGGCGGCGAGCAGCGTCTTCTCGACGGAGACGGGGTGCACGGTGTCGCCGTTGGCGAGGATCACGCCGTCCTTGAGGGCGTCACGGCCGCACCAGAGGGAGTAGGCGTTGTTCCACTCCTCGGCCTTGTCGTTGTCGATCAGCGTGAGCGTGACGCCGTACTTGGCCTCGAGGGCGGCCTTGCGCTCGTACAGGGCCTCCTTGCGGTAGCCCACGATGATCGCGACGTCGGTCAGGCCGACCTCGGCGAAGTTGCCGAGCGTCAGGTCGACGACGGTCAGGCTCTCCTCGTCCCCCTCGGGACCGACCGGCACCAGGGCCTTGGGAAGCGTGTCGGTGTAGGGGCGCAGACGTCGGCCTGCGCCGGCCGCCAGAATCATGCCGATCATGAGGGTTCTCCTTGGTCCTTGGTGCGGGGGTGTCGGTGGAGTGTGTGCGGGTGCGGTCGTTCAGAGCTCGTTGGTCACGAAGTCGCGCAGCCAGCTGCGGAAGTCGGGGCCCAGGTCCTCGCGCTCGGAGGCGAGCCGGACGATGGCCCGCAGGTAGTCGCCCCGGTCGCCGGTGTCGTAGCGGCGGCCGCGGAAGACGACGCCGTGCACCGGACCGCCGAGCTTCTCGTCCGCGGCCAGCTGCTGCAGCGCGTCGGTCAGCTGGATCTCGCCGCCCCGGCCGGGTTCCGTGTCGCGCAGCACCCCGAATACGGCCGGGTCCAGGACGTACCGTCCGATGACCGCGAGATTGCTGGGGGCGTCGCCCGGCTCGGGCTTCTCGACCAGACCGGTGACCCGGACGACGTCGCCATCAGCCGTGGACTCCACCGCGGCGCATCCGTACAGGTGGATCTGCTCCGGCGCGACCTCCATCAGCGCGACGACGCTGCCGCCCTCGCGCTCCTGGATCTCGGTCATGCGGGTCAGCAGCGGGTCGCGCGGGTCGATCAGGTCGTCGCCGAGCAGGACCGCGAAGGGCTCCGCGCCGACGTGCGGCTCCGCGCACAGGACGGCGTGGCCGAGGCCCTTCGGGTCGCCCTGCCGGACGTAGTGCATGGTCGCCAGGTCGCTGGACTCCTGGACCCGGACCAGCCGTTCGTCGTCGCCCTTGCGGGTGAGCGCCGACTCCAGCTCGTAGTTCCGGTCGAAGTGATCCTCGAGGGCACGCTTGTTGCGCCCGGTGATCATCAGCACGTCGCTCAGCCCCGCGGCGGCGGCCTCCTCCACGACGTACTGGATCGCCGGCTTGTCGACGACCGGCAGCATCTCCTTGGGAGTCGCCTTGGTCGCCGGCAGGAACCGGGTACCGAGCCCGGCGGCAGGTATGACGGCCTTCTGGATCTTGCGCATGTGCTGAGAAACTTCCGTATCAGATGGCAGGGGCGGCCGGACGCCGGAACGCAGCCGGCCGGCCCCGTGGAGGGACCGGCCCGACTGTGTCGCGCGCGGTGCGAGGCGGATCAGGCCTCGTCGGCCGAAGCCGTGACGGACGGCGAGGACTGCTCGGCCGCCACCGTCTTCTTCGCCGCCTTCTTCGCCGTCGTCTTCTTCGCGGCGGTCTTCTTGGCAGCCGTCGTCTTCTTGACGGCCGCCTTCTTCGCCGTGGCCTTCTTCGCCGTCTTGCGGACCGCCTTCTTCGCCGGTGCCGTTTCGGCCTCGGCCTCGGGGGCGGACTCCGGCTCGGCGCCCGTCACCACGACGACCGCGGCGTCCTCGGCGCCTGCGGGGGAACCCGCGGGCGCGGTGGCCTTACGGGTCGCCCGGCGCCGGGCACGCGGCGGTGCCGGCTCCTCGGCAGGGGCCTCGACGTGCGGCGCCTCGACGACCGGGTCCTCCGCGGCGACGGGATCGGCGTCGGACACCGGCTCCTCCGCGAGGGGGGTGGGCGTGGGCTCGACGACCGGGGCAGGCTCGGCGGCCGGTGCGGGCGAACCCGCCGGGGCGGTCGCCTTACGGGTCGCCCGACGGCGCGTACGACCCTGGGGCGCCTCGGCCGGGGCCTCGGCGACCGGCTCCGGTGCCACGACGGGCTCCGGCTCCACCACGGGCTCCGGCGTCACGGCCGGCTCGGCCACCGGGGCCGGAGCGGACGCGGCCCGCGGGGCGCCGGCCGGAGCCGTCGCCTTACGGGTCGCCCGGCGCCGGCCGCGGCCACGACCGGCAGCCGCCTCGGCCTCGGCCGGGCTGCTGTACAGCTCCTCGTCCGGGACGAACTCCGGCTCGGGAAGCGCCAGCGGGGCCGCGACCTCCGCCGCCACCTCCGCCTCGGTCTCGACGTCGGTGTCCGACTCGGAAAGGTGCTCGTGGTCGTGGTCGTGCTCCAGGCCCGCACCGCCGCGGCGCTTCTTGGCACGCTTGCCGTTGCCGCCGCCGACCGAGGTGGGCTGCTCCATGTGCACGATCACGCCGCGCCCGTTGCAGTGGACACAGGTCTCGGAGAACGACTCCAGCAGACCCTGGCCGACCCGCTTACGGGTCATCTGGACCAGGCCGAGCGAGGTGACCTCGGCGACCTGGTGCTTCGTACGGTCACGGCCCAGGCACTCCAGCAGACGCCGCAGCACCAGATCCCTGTTGGACTCCAGCACCATGTCGATGAAGTCGACGACGACGATGCCACCGAGGTCGCGCAGCCGCAGCTGACGCACGATCTCCTCGGCCGCCTCCAGGTTGTTCTTGGTGACGGTCTCCTCGAGGTTTCCGCCCTGACCGGTGAACTTGCCGGTGTTGACGTCGACGACGACCATCGCCTCGGTCTTGTCGATCACCAGCGAGCCGCCGCTCGGCAGGTAGACCTTGCGGTCCAGCGCCTTCATGAGCTGCTCGTCGATCCGGTACGTCGCGAAGATGTCGACCTCGGAGGTCCACCGCGACAGCCGGTCCGTCAGGTCGGGCGCCACGTGCGAGACATAGCCGTGGATGGTCTCCCACGCGTCGTCACCGCTGACGATGACCTTGGAGAAGTCCTCGTTGAAGATGTCGCGGACGACCCGGACGGTCATGTCCGGCTCGCCGTAGAGCAGCGTCGGCGCGTTGGAGCTGCCGCTGCTCTTCGACTTCTTCTGGATGTCCTCCCACTGCTGCTGCAGCCGCTCGACGTCGCGGCGCAGCTCGTCCTCGCTGGCGCCCTCCGCCGCGGTACGGACGATGACGCCCGCGTCCTCGGGGACGATCTTCTTGAGGATGGTCTTGAGCCGGGCGCGCTCGGTGTCGGGCAGCTTGCGGCTGATCCCGGTCATCGAGCCCTCGGGCACGTAGACGAGGTAGCGGCCGGGCAGCGAGACCTGACTGGTCAGGCGGGCGCCCTTGTGGCCGATCGGGTCCTTCGTCACCTGCACGAGGACGGACTGACCGGACTTGAGCGCGGTCTCGATACGGCGCGGCCCATGGGCCATGCCGAGCGCCTCGAAGTTGACCTCACCGGCGTACAGGACGGCGTTGCGGCCCTTGCCGATGTCGACGAAGGCGGCCTCCATGGACGGCAGGACGTTCTGGACCTTGCCCAGGTAGACGTTGCCGACGTAGCTGGTGGCCTGCTCCTTGTTGACGTAGTGCTCGACGAGCACATCGTCCTCGAGGACGCCGATCTGGGTGCGCTCGCCGCTCTGGCGGACGACCATGACGCGCTCGACGGCCTCGCGACGGGCGAGGAACTCCGCCTCGGTGATGATCGGCACCCGGCGACGGCCCTGCTCGCGGCCCTCACGGCGGCGCTGCTTCTTCGCCTCCATACGGGTCGAGCCCTTGATGGACTGGACCTCGTCGAAGCCGGTGCCGGGCTCGCGCTCGGCCGTCTCCTTCGCGCGGCGCTCCCGCGGCTCGCGGACCTTGACGACCGTGCGCTCCGGGTCGTCCGTGCCGTTCTCGGCGTCGGACGAGGCGTCACCGCTGCGGCGACGACGGCGACGGCGCCGACGGCTGCTGCTGGATCCGGAAGCCCCGTTGTCGTTGTCGTCCTGCTCGTCCTCGGACTCCTGAGCACCCTCGTGCTCGTCCTCGGAACGCTCGGCGACCGCGTCCTCCGCGTGCTGCTCGGCGGCGTCGTCCTCGGCGGACTCGCCCCGGCGGCGGCGACGGCCACCGCGACGGCGACGGCGCGACGGGCGGTCGCCGTACTCGTCGGTCTCCTCCCCGTCCTGCTCGGCGTCGCTCTCGTTCGAAGGCTCCTGCTCGTCCTCGGCCTGCTCCTGGACCGGCGCGGCGGCGGGAGCGGCGGCGACGGGCTCGGCCTCGGCGGCCTCACCGCGGCGGCGGCGACGGCGACGCGAACCGCCGCTCTCGGCGGGGGCGGCCTGCTCGGGAGCGGCCTGCTCCTCCACCGTCACGGTCTCGTCCTCGGGCTCCTCGTCGAGCGGGGCCGCGGGTGCGGCGGCCGCAGCGGCGGCCGCGGTCTCCGGGGTCTGGAACATCGGCTCGGCGAAGACCGGCGCCTGGAACACGGCGACTGCGGGGCGCGTCGCCCGGCGGCTGCCGCGCGCAGGCTCCTCGACCTTGCCGGTGAACTCGGGCCGGCCCGCCGCGGCGGTGGCCCGGCGGCGCTGACGGCCGCGCGGGGCGGCCTCCTCGACCTCGGCCGTCTCGGCGGCCAGCTCCTCCACGGCGGCCTCGGGCAGGCTCTCGCCCGCCGGGACCTCGGTGCGCTCCTCGGCGGCCTCGGTGACCTGCGGGGAACCCGCCGGAGAGCTCGCCTTGCGGGACGCGCGACGGCGGCCACGCGGGGCCTCGACGGGCTCCGCGGCCTCTTCCTCGACCGGCGCGGGCGCGGGCTCGGCGACCGGCGCGGCTGCGGCAGCCGGCTCGGCGGCTTCGGTCCGGGTGGCCTGCGGGGCGCCGGCGGGGGCGGATGCCCTGCGCCGGGTACGGCCACGCGGCGCCTCGGTGACGGGCTCGGCCACGGCGGGCTCGGCGGCCTCGGCCGCGACGGCCTCCTCGACGATCTCGGCCACCTCGGCGGCCTGCGGCGCACCGGCGGGGGCGGTCGCCTTGCGGACGGCCCGGCGGCGGGCACGCGGTGCCTGGACCGGCTCCGCGGCGTCCTCCTCGACCGGCTCCGCAGCCGGCTCCACGACCACGGCGGCCTCGGCGGTCTGCGGGGCACCCGCCGGGGCGGTCGCCTTGCGGGACGCACGGCGACGCGCACGCGGCGCCTCGACCGGCTCCACGGCCTGCTCCTCCGCGGGCGGCGCGGCCTGCTCCTCGGCCGGTGCGGGAGCCGCGAGTGCCGGCTCCACGATCTCCACGGTCTCCACGGCCTGCGGCGCACCGGCGGGGGCGGTCGCCTTGCGGACGGCCCGGCGGCGCGCACGGGCGGGCGGCGCGGCCTCGGGGGTGGTCTCGGTACTGCTCTGGGACTCTCCGGCGTCAACGGCCGGTATGGCCGGAGCCTCGGCGCCGGCCTGGACGCCCGCCGTGGGCGGGCCGGCCGGGCGGGACGCGGCGCGGCGCCTGCGGCGCGGCGGCAGCTTGTCCCCGGGGGCGTTGTTGTCTTCTGCGTTCCCGGTCGTGCCGGGTTCGATGGGCTGAGGCATGCGGGCGGTTCTCCCGTCGGGCTCCCGGGCGCCGCGTCTGATTCCGGTCCGGCACGGTCCGCGTGGTGTACGCGGTTCCGCCGTCCGGGGCGCGGGCGCCGCACGGGGGCTGAATGTCTGGCTCGCCGGTTCCCTACGCGGTGCGCACGGCCTGGCGAAAGTCTTATGGGTCAGCGCGCGGCCCGGCCCAGGTGGCTCCCGAGTCCGAGGGCTGCGCTACAACGACCGCCCTACGCGGAACCTGCACCTTCAGGCGCTGTCGCGACGGCGGTCCCGGCGGCCTTGGATGGAGCGGCCGGGGCTGCCTCGCGGTCAGGCGCGAGCGGGTCGGTCACCGTGCCGGACTCCTCGTCGAAGAGCCCCTGCGCCAGCCTGGTCACCGCTGCGGGGACCGGCGGCGCCAGGTCGGCCACAACGCGGAGACCGGACAGGACGTCGTCAGGCCGAACGGCAGGTGTCACGTGCCGAACAACCAGCCGCAGTATCGCACAGGCCTTGTCGCCGGGCCTATCAGGCTGATGATCAAGGGCCTGCAGGTCGACGACGGCGGACCGTGCGTCGAAGCTCCGCACCCCGTTCTTCGTACGGCGCTCGACCTCGACGCTCTCCGCCGCGTTGAACGCTGCGACCGCCTTCTCGGCGTCCTCGACGGCTACCCCGTTCAGCCGCATCTCCCAGATGGAGGCGGTGAGCCGGTCCGCGAGACCCGAGGTGCGGGCCTCGACGGCGTCGGTGATGTCGAGACCGTCGGGCAGCGAGTCGTTGAGCAGCTCGCGCAGGGTGCCCGGGTCACGGGCCTCGGTGAGGGCGATCTCCAGGAACTCGGCCTCGCTGCCGGTGCCGGTGGGTGCGGCGTTGGCGTACGAGACCTTGGGGTGCGGCGTGAAGCCCGCCGAGTAGGCCATGGGCACCTCGGAGCGGCGCAGCGCCCGCTCGAAGGCACGCTGGAAGTCTCGATGACTGGTGAACCGGAGGCGGCCGCGCTTGGTGTAGCGCAGTCGGATGCGCTGCACTGCCGGTGCGGGCGGCGGGCCTTCGGGCTGTCGCTTGCCCAGTGGTTCTTCTCCTCGGTGCGGGGCGGACGCGGTGGCGCGCCGCCCACAAATACGGATGGCCCCGGCGTGTCCGGTCCGGCTCACCCCTGCGGAGCGGATTTCTCTGTCCGCAGGGAGATCTCTGGTTCGGGCACCGCGCTGGGCACAGTCGTTGTACTACCCAGAGTACGCGCAAGGACGCTTCCCGGTTCCCGGGGCTCCGGTTCCCGGGCTCCGCCGACCAGGGCCCGCCATGCGTCGCGCCTGGCCTGCCGCACGGTCTCGCGTGCCGTACGCAGCGTCTGCCGGGCCGTCCGGCCCATCGCGAGGGCCGCCCGTCCGGCCGGCGCCAGTACGGCGTCCCGCAGGAAGTGCCCGACCGGGGTGCACACGTTGCGGTAGGCCCAGGTCACCGGCGCCCCGACCAGGTGCCACGCCAGCCAGGCCAGGGCCCGCCCGACAGCCCGCGAGAGGAATCCGGCGACCCGCCAGGCAACGCCGAACGCGGCGGCGATCTCCCGGCCGACGGGCGTCAGGACGCGCCGGTACACCCACACCACCGGGATCACGAGCAGGACGGTGACCAGCCACCGCACGGCGGCCCACAGCCCCCGGCAGCCGGCCTCGATGCCGCGGACCAGGAGCTCGAGGAGCCAGGCGATGCCGTGGCCCAGCGGGGTGAGCAGTTCCCGGTACGTCCACGCCAGGGGCAGCACGATCAGATGCTCCACCAGCCAGGCGACGGCCAGCCCCAGCGGCTTGAGGACATACCGCCACAGCAGGACCACCGGCATCACGAGCACGACGGTGAGCAGCCACTTCACAGCGGTCGCGATCCCCCGTCCGGCCGGGTCCAGAAGCGCCCGCCGGAACCACAGCAGCCCGTGCCCGATCGGCGTGAGCACGTGCGCGTAGACCCATGTGACCGGCACCACGATGCCATACCAGACCCCGGGCACCACCACGTACCGCCACAGCGCGACCCACGGCCACACGAACACCGCCGTGGCCAGCCACCGCAGCCCGTGCCCGAGCGGGGTCAGCACCTGGGCGTACAGCCATCGGGCCGGAATCACGGCCAGTACCTCGAAGAGCCACGCCAGCGCGCGCCCCAGCGGGCGCAGCAGGATCCGGTCGGCGGCACGCGCGCCCACGACCAGGGCGTCCCACACCATCCGCACCGGCAGGACGAGCACGAGGACGACGATCCGCACCGGAATCCTGACGAGCGTGGTCAGACAGCCGTCACCGCTCTCGTACCGCGCGGGTGCCTGGTGCTTTCCGTATTCCATGCAGCTGATGACGCGAAGGCCCGGTCGGGGGTTTCCCCGACCGGGCCTTCGTCACCGAGCTGTCACCCGTCAGGAGCCGGGCGGTGTCACCTCACTGACGGTTCCTCACTTCACGACCGTCAGCGGAAGGAGCTTCTTGCCTGTGGGGCCGATCTGAATGCTCGTGTCCATCTGAGGACAGACGCCACAGTCGAAGCACGGCGTCCAGCGGCAGTCCTCGACCTCGGTCTCGTCGAGCGAGTCCTGCCAGTCCTCCCAGAGCCAGTCCTTGTCGAGACCGGAGTCCAGGTGGTCCCAGGGCAGGACCTCCTCGTACGTCCGCTCGCGGGTGGTGTACCAGTCGACGTCCACGCCGAAGGCGGGCAGTGCCTTCTCGGCGCTCTTCATCCAGAGGTCGTAGCTGAAGTACTCGCGCCAGCCGTCGAAGCGGCCGCCGGCCTCGTAGACCTCCCGGATGACGGCGCCGACGCGGCGGTCACCGCGGGAGAGCAGCCCCTCGACGATGCCGGGCTTGCCGTCGTGGTAGCGGAAGCCGATCGAGCGGCCGTACTTCTTGTCGCCGCGGATCTTGTCGCGGAGCTTGGTCAGCCGGGCGTCGGTCTCCTCGGCGCTGAGCTGCGGGGCCCACTGGAAGGGGGTGTGCGGCTTGGGGACGAAGCCGCCGATGGAGACGGTGCAGCGGATGTCGTTCTGTCCGGAGACCTCTCGGCCCTTGGCGATCACCTTGACCGCCATGTCGCCGATCTGCAGGACGTCGTCGTCGGTCTCGGTGGGCAGGCCGCACATGAAGTACAGCTTCACCTGACGCCAGCCGTTGCCGTACGCGGTGGAGACCGTACGGATCAGGTCCTCCTCCGAGACCATCTTGTTGATGACCTTGCGCATGCGCTCGGAGCCGCCCTCGGGGGCGAAGGTGAGGCCGGAGCGGCGTCCGTTGCGGGTCAGCTCGTTGGCCAGGTCCACGTTGAACGCGTCGACGCGGGTGGACGGCAGCGAGAGGCCGATCTTGTCCTCGGTGTAGCGGTCGGCGAGGCCCTTGGCGATCTCACCGATCTCGCTGTGGTCCGCGGAGGAGAGGGACAGCAGACCCACTTCCTCGAAGCCCGTCGCCTTGAGGCCCTTCTCCACCATCTCGCCGATGCCGGTGATGCTTCGCTCCCGCACGGGGCGCGTGATCATGCCGGCCTGGCAGAAACGGCAGCCGCGGGTGCAGCCGCGGAAGATCTCCACGGACATCCGCTCGTGCACGGTCTCGGCGAGGGGGACGAGGGGCTGCTTGGGGTAGGGCCACTCGTCGAGGTCCATGACGGTGTGCTTGGACACCCGCCACGGCACGCCCGACTTGTTCGGTACGACGCGGCCGATGCGGCCGTCCGGGAGGTACTCGACGTCGTAGAAGCCGGGGACGTAGACGCCGCCGGTCTTCGCGAGGCGGAAGAGCACCTCCTCGCGGCCGCCGGGGCGGCCCTCGGCCTTCCAGGCGCGGATGATCTCGGTGATCTCCAGGACCGCCTGCTCGCCGTCGCCGATGACCGCGCAGTCGATGAACTCCGCGATGGGCTCGGGGTTGAACGCGGCGTGGCCGCCGGCGAGCACGATCGGGTCGTCGAGGCCGCGGTCCTTCGCGGAGAGGGGGATGCCGGCCAGGTCCAGGGCGGTGAGCATGTTGGTGTAGCCGAGCTCGGTGGAGAAGCTCAGCCCGAAGACGTCGAACGCCTTGACCGGGCGGTGGCCGTCCACGGTGAACTGCGGCACCTTGTGCTCGCGCATCAGCGCTTCGAGGTCCGGCCAGACGCTGTACGTGCGCTCGGCGAGGACGCCCTGGCGCTCGTTGAGCACCTCGTACAGGATCATGACGCCCTGGTTGGGGAGCCCGACCTCGTAGGCGTCCGGGTACATGAGGGCCCAGCGGACGTCGCATTCGTCCCACGGTTTGACGGTGGAGTTCAGCTCACCGCCGACGTACTGGATGGGCTTCTGCACATGCGGGAGCAGAGCTTCGAGCTGTGGGAAGACCGAATCGACAGACATCGCGAACTTTCGAGAGCTGGCAGGGGTGACCATCCAGCGTACCGCGCTGCTCAGCCCTTCAGCGCCGACCGCAGCCGGGGCCTGGACGCCCTCGCCCAGACCTGCGGCAGTTCGCGCTCCCGGCCGGCGGCGGACGCCTCCTCCTCCCCGTACAGCAACCCCCAGGTGAAGGCGGTCTCCCCCGCCGCATGTGCCTGGACGGCCAGCGTGCGCAGGGTGTCGCGGGCGACGACGCTGTCCTGGTGGTCGCCGAGCACCGATTGCACGGCCTTCATCCGCTTGGCGAACTTCTTGGCGGGCTTCCCGAGCGCGGGCCTGGCGGCGGCCGCCGCGTAGCGGGCGCGCTTGGCGGCCTTGCGGGCCTCGTGCGTCGCCACGTCCCGGTCGTGACCGGGCGGCTGTTCGAAGGCGTGGGCGACACGGGCCGCCAGGCGCTCATAGTCCTTCCAAACGGCCCGGGGCAGCTCCTTGCCGGGGGCGTGGCCTGCGGCCTTGCGCAGCGGCGGGTCCGCGAGAAGCGCGTCGAGGCGCTCCAGGAGCGCCACATAGCGCGCGCCGTTCAGCGCGGCGAGGACGCGCTCCCGGGATTCGATGCCGTGGGCGGTGGACCATACGTGCAACCGGGCGGCGGCCGGCCCCAGGAGCAGGGTCTGCGGGACGCCGCCGAGGCGGGTGCGCAGGCGTTTGTCGAGCACCTCGTGGTCGCGTCCGGCGCCGAGCTCGGTGGCGAGCCACTTCAGCTCGTCGCCGACCGGGTCGGTGACGCTCCGGTCGAGGAGGGCGCGGTACGTCTTGAAGGCGCTGCGCAGCCGACGGGTGGCGACCCGCATCCGGTGTACGGAGTCGGGCAGGTCGCGCCGCACCGCCGGGTCGAGGGTGACGATCGCCTCGGCCTGGCGGCGTAGGTAGGCGAGGACGTGGTCCCCCGCGGTGACGGGGGCGCCCTGCCGCTCCTTCGTCCCGGGGGGCACGGAGCCCGATGCGGTCTCCTCCAGGGCCCTGGCCAGCTTGGAGGTGGAGGCCGCGGGCCGCACGCCCTTCTTGCACAGCCGCTTCTCGACGGCGTCCAGGAGCGCGGGGTCGCCGTCGTCGGAGAGCTCCACCTCGATCTCCGTCCAGGCCGCCGTGGGGCCGCCGCTCTCCGGCAGCCGCTGGGCGCAGACCTCGTCGACGCCGAGTTCGGCGAGGAGCCCTCCCTCGTCGTCGACGAGGTGGTGGACGTCGCGGGTGGTGAGGATCCGGACGACGGGGACGATCTCCGCGTCGCGGACCCGGGAGCGGAGCAGTGCGGCGAGTTCGCCGGGGAGCGTGTCGGCCGGCGGGGCCTGGATCTCGTCACGGACGCCGGGGGCGACGGGGAATTTGAGGTGCCAGCCGGCGTCGCTCCCGCCGGTCCTGCGCCGCAGGGTCAGGGAGTCCGCGGCAAGGCGGAAGTCATGGGTGTCGTAGTAGACGGCGTCGAGTTCGCTCACGCCCCGGTGGAGGACGGCCGAGACCCCGGGCACCTTCGTCAGGTCGGGCAGCCGGGTCTCGGTCGCGGCTTCGTACTTCCGCTCGATCTCTCGCTTGGAGTCCGCCATATACCGAATCTATCCGCGAAAGGGGCGGATATGCAGGGCGGTGTGTGCCGGATCAGGCCGTTATCGGCCGCTGCATCCTGATCGACTGGAGCAGTCCGATGGCCACCCAGACGGCGAACATCGAGGAGCCTCCGTAGGAGACGAACGGCAGGGGCAGTCCGGCGACCGGCATGATGCCGAGCGTCATGCCGATGTTCTCGAAGGCCTGGAACGCGAACCAGGCGATGATTCCGGCGGCCACGATCGTGCCGTAGAGCTCGGTGGTCTCGCGGGCGATGCGGCAGGCGCGCCACAGGACGACGCCGAGCAGGACCAGGATCAGTCCGGCGCCGAGGAAGCCGAGTTCCTCACCGGCGACGGTGAAGACGAAGTCGGTCTGCTGCTCGGGGACGAACTGGCCGGTGGTCTGGGTGCCCTGGAACAGGCCGGTTCCGGAGAGGCCGCCGGAGCCGATCGCGATACGGGCCTGGTTGGTGTTGTAGCCGACGCCGGCCGGGTCGAGCGCCGGGTTGGCGAAGGCGGCGAACCGGGCGATCTGGTAGTCGTCGAGCAGTCCGAGCTGCCAGATGGCGACGGCGCCCGCGGTGCCTGCGCCGAGGAGTCCGAAGACCCAGCGGTTGGAGGCGCCGGAGGCCAGCAGGACGCCGAGCACGATGACGGCCATGACCATCACGGAGCCGAGGTCCGGCATGCCCATGACGACGGCCATCGGGAGCGCCGCGAGGCCGAGGGCCTTGGCGACGGTCCGGTGGTCGGGGTGCAGCTGGTCGCCCGCGTCGACGCGGGCGGCGAGCAGCATCGCCATGCCGAGGATGATGGTGATCTTGGTGAATTCCGAGGGCTGCAGGGAGAAGCCGCCGGGCAGCAGGATCCAGGCGTGGGCGCCGTTGACGGTGGCGCCGAGCGGGGTGAGGACCGCCATCACGAGGAGCACGGACAGGCCGTACAGGATCGGCACCGCGCCGCGCAGGGTCCGGTGGCCGAGCCAGATCGTGCCGACCATCAGGGCGAAGCCGATGCCCGTGTTGAGGGCGTGGCGGAAGAGGAAGTAGTACGGGTCGCCGTGGGTGAGCGTGTCGCGTCCGCGGGTCGCCGACCAGACGAGCAGCGAGCCGATGAAGGAGAGCGCGATCGCCGAGCCGAGCAGCGGCCAGTCGAGGCGGCGCACGACGGAGTCACGGGCGGTGAGCCGGCCCCACGCGGAGCGCTCGGGGCCGTAGCGAGGGACAGAGAAGCCAGCCATCAGTCGCGCCTCCCCAGCACCGCGGCGAGCGTCTGCTCGGTGGGCGGCTTCTGCGAGGCGGGGTTGTAGGGCTTGATCTTCGGGGCGTCGATGGTGCCGTCCGTCTGGATCTTCGGCAGGGACTTCTGCGGCGTCGGCAGCAGGGCCTTCTTGATGTCCTGCTTGCCCGTGGCGTCGAGGCCGTAGAGCGCGTTGTAGATGTTGCGGACGGCGGGTCCCGAGGCACCGGAACCCGTACCGCCCTGGGAGATCGTCATGACGATCGAGTAGTCCTTGGTGTACGTGGCGAACCAGGAGGTCGTCTGCTTGCCGTAGACCTCGGCCGTGCCTGTCTTGGCGTGCATCGGGATCTTGTCCTGCGGCCAGCCGCCGAATCGCCAGGCGGCGGAGCCGCGGGTCGCGACACCCGCGAGGGCTTCGTCTATCTGGTTGCGCGTCTTCCTGGTGAAGGGGAGTTTGCCGTGCGACTTGGGCTCGATCATCTGGACGGACTTGCCGTCGCCGCTGACGATCGCCTTGCCGACGGTGGGGTCGTACAGCGTGCCGCCGTTGGAGATGGCCGCGTAGATCGTGGCCATCTGGATCGGGGTGACGAGCGTGTCGCCCTGGCCGATCGAGTAGTTGACGGAGTCACCGGCGCGCATCTTGTCGCCTTCGAGGCAGTTCTCGTACGCGATCTGCTCGACGTACGTGCCGCCCTTCTTGCCCTGCTTGCACCAGGCGTCGTGGTTGGCCTTGGCGAAGTTCTTCTTCCACTGGCGGTCCGGGACCCGGCCGCTGACCTCGTTGGGGAGGTCGATGCCGGTCTCCTTGCCGAGGCCGAACTGGTGGGCGGTCTTGTAGAACCAGTCGTTCGGGTTCTTCTTGGGACTGTTCCCGCCGTCCTTCTGCCACTCCTTGTGCGCGAGGCCGTAGTACACGGTGTCGCAGGAGACTTCGAGGGCGCGGCCGATGGTGATGCTGCCGTGGCCCTGGGACTCGAAGTTCTTGAAGGTCTGGCCGCCGATGGAGTACGAGCTGGGGCAGGGGTAGTTGCCGTCGAAGGGGTATCCGGCGTTGACGGCGGCGGTGGAGGAGATGACCTTGAAGATGGAGCCGGGGGCGGCCTGGCCCTGGATGGCCCGGTTCAGGAGCGGGAAGTTGGAATTCTTGCCGGTGAGCCTGGCGTAGTCCTTGGCGGAGATGCCGCCGACCCAGGCGTTGGGGTCGTAGCTGGGCAGCGAGGCCATGGAGACGACGCGGCCGGTCTTGGCCTCCATGACGACGACGGCGCCGGAGTCGGCCTTGTAGTTCTCGCCGGTGTTGGTGTCGAACTCCTTGCGGGCCGTCTTCATGGCCTGGTTGAGCTCGTACTCGGCGACGGCCTGGACGCGGGCGTCGATGGAGGTGACGACGCTGGCGCCGGCCTCCGCCTCGTCGTTCTTGGCCTGGCCGATGACCCGGCCGAGGTTGTCGACCTCGTAGCGGGTGACGCCTGCCTTGCCGCGCAGTTCCTTGTCGTACGTGCGCTCCAGGCCGGAGCGGCCGACCTGGTCGGAGCGGAGGTAGGGCGATTCGGTGTCCTGGGCCTTGGTGATCTCTTCGTCGGTGACGGGTGAGAGGTAGCCGAGGACCTGGGCGGTGTTGGCCTTGCCGGGGGCGGCGTAGCGGCGGACGGCGGTGGGTTCGGCGGTGATGCCGGGGAAGTCCTCGGCGCGTTCGCGGATCTGGAGGGCCTGCTGGGTGGTGGCCTCGTCGGTGACGGGGATCGGCTGGTAGGGCGAGCCGTTCCAGCAGGGCTGCGGGGTCTTCGCGTCGCAGAGCCGGACCTTGTCGATGACGTCCTTGGGCTTCATGTCGAGTACGTCGGCGAGCCGGGTCAGGACGCCCTTGCCGTCGTCGTCCATCTTCAGCAGCTCGGTGCGGCTGGCGGAGACGACGAGGCGGGTCTCGTTGTCGGCGAGGGGTACGCCACGCGCGTCGAGGATGGAGCCGCGGGCGGCGGGCTGGACGACCTGCTGGACGTGGTTGTTCTTCGCCTCGTCGGAGTACTCCTGGCCGTTGCGGATCTGGAGGTACCAGAGGCGGCCGCCGAGGGTGAGCAGCAGGGAGAAGACGAGGACCTGGATGACGATGAGGCGGATCTGGACCCGCTGGGTCCGTCCCGTCTCCGGAATATTGCTCACGGGGCGCCCCCGTTGGTGGTCGGGCTGGGGGTACGGGGGTGGCCCCCGGTGGTGGTTCGGCTGGGGGTACGGGGGGCGCGGTCGGCGGCCCCCGGGTGGTGCGGCCTCACAGTCGCTTGACTCCCTTGATCCGTCCGGCGCGCGCGGCCCGGTTGCGGGCGGCCTTGACGCGGAGTCCGCCGCGCTGGCTGCCGATCCGCAGCCCGGTGCCCGCGGCGAGCCAGCCGGCCGCGACGTCGCCGCGGCCGGAGGAGGACTCGGCCAGGGGGTCGTTCACCGTGCGTCTGGCGAGGGCCATGATCAGCGGGACGGTGAACGGCGCGAGGAGCAGGTCGTAGACGGCCGCGGTGAACAGCAGGCTGCCCAGGCCCACATGGCGGGCGGCCGTGTCGCCGACGAGGGCGCCGACGCCCGCGTAGAGCAGCGTCGATCCGATCGCCGCCGCGACGACCACGGCCATCGGGAGGAAGGCGGACTTGAGTTGCCCGTTCTCGGGCCTGGCCAGTCCGGCGAGGTAGCCGATGACGCAGAGCACCAGGGCGTAGCGTCCGGCGGCGTGGTCGGCCGGGGGCGCGAGGTCCGCGAGGAGGCCCGCGCCGAAGCCGATGAGGCCCCCGCTGACGTGCCCGTACACGAAGGCGAGTCCGAGGACGACCATGAGCAGCAGGTCGGGTACGGCGCCGGGGAGCTGGAGCCGGGCGAGTACGGATACCTGGACGACGAGGGCGATCACGACCAGAACGATGGAGAGCAGAGTCCGGTTGACGCGCATGGGGATCAGCTCTACCTCTGTTCGTTTACCGCGTTGTCGGCGTTCGGTGTCGCGTTCCCGCTGGGGTTCGGGTTCGGGCTGCCGCTGGGGGTCGCGCTCTCGTGGATGTTCCCGACGACTTTGCCGTTGGTGTCGACGATGTCGCCGTTGGGCGAGATGGTGACGGTGACGGTCGGGGTGGGCTTCGGCTTGGCGGCCTTGACGGGCTTCTTCGGCAGGACCGCGTCGCGCGGGTCCTCGCGGGGCGCCTGGACGACGATGCCGACGATGTCGAGCTTGGTGAAGCCGACGAACGGCCGGACGTAGACCGTACGGGTGAGGTCGCCGCCGGACGGGTCGACCCGGACGACCTCGCCGACCGGGACGCCGGGCACGAAGGGCTTGTCCTTGCTGGAGCCGAAGGTGACGAGCCGGTCGCCCTTCTTGACCTTGGCCTTGCCGTTCAGGAACTGGACGGACAGCGGGCGCGAGCCCTGGCCGGTGGCGAAGCCGAGTTCGTCGGTGGACTCCATCCGGGTGCCGACGGTGAAGTCGGGGTCGTTGGCCAGGAGCACCGTGGCGGTGTCCGGGCCGACGGTGGTGACGCGGCCGACGAGTCCGTCACCGTTGAGGACGGTCATGTCGCGCTTGAGGCCGTCCTTGGACCCGGCGTCGATGGTGACCGTCCAGGAGAAGCCCTGGGCCGCTCCTATGGCGATGACTTCGGCGGCCTTGATGCCGTACTGGCCGGCGTCCGACTTCTTGAGCATCTTGTCGAGCTCACGGACGCGGCTGCGGTTGCGGTCGTCACTGCCGAGCCTCGCCTTGAGTTCGGCGTTCTGCTTCTCCAGCGCGGCGATCTTGTCGTGGCGGGTGCCGGAGGCGCGTACGGCCCCTATGGCGTTGCCCACCGGGTCGACCGCTGCCGCCACGCCGTTCTCCACCGGCCCGAAGACGGTGGCGGCGGCCTGCCGGGCGCCGTCCACCGGTGACGCCTCGCCGCCGCGGATGTCCACCGTGATCAGTGCGAATGCGATGGCGATCAGCAGCACCAGGAGCAGCCGGCTCTCTCGTGTGTCCCTCACGTGCGGCGGCCGTGCCTTCCTCGTAGGAATGTTCGTGCCTGTATATCAACGATCCTCCGTGCGGAGCGGCAGCGTCCGCACGGAGGGCCGTTCGGGTTTCTACCGTCGGGGCTGGGCGTCCAGCACCTGCTGGAGCGCCTCGAACTCCTCGACGCACTTGCCGGATCCGAGCGCGACGGAGTCCAGCGGGTTCTCGGCGATGTGGATGGGCATGCCGGTCTCGTGGCGCAGCCGTTCGTCCAGGCCGCGCAGCAGGGCGCCGCCACCGGTGAGGACGATGCCGCGGTCCATGACGTCGCCGGAGAGCTCCGGCGGGCACTTGTCCAGCGTCGTCTTGACCGCGTCGACGATCGCGTTGACCGGCTCCTCGATCGCCTTGCGGACCTCGGCGGCGGAGATGACCACGGTCTTGGGCAGGCCCGAGACGAGGTCGCGGCCGCGGATCTCGGTGTGTTCGTCCTTCTCCAGTTCGAACGCCGAGCCGATGGTGATCTTGATCTGTTCGGCGGTGCGCTCACCGAGCAGGAGCGAGTACTCCTTCTTGATGTGCTGGATGATCGCGTTGTCCAGTTCGTCACCGGCGACCCGGATGGACTGGGCGGTGACGATTCCGCCGAGCGAGATCACCGCGACCTCGGTGGTGCCGCCACCGATGTCGACGACCATGTTGCCGGTGGCCTCGTGGACCGGCAGGCCGGAGCCGATGGCCGCCGCCATGGGCTCCTCGATGATGTGCACCTGGCGCGCGCCGGCCTGCGTCGACGCCTCGATGACGGCGCGTCGCTCGACCCCTGTGATGCCGGAGGGCACGCAGACGACGACCCGGGGGCGGGCCAGGTAGCGGCGCTTGTGGATCTTCAGGATGAAGTAGCGGAGCATCCGCTCCGTGATCTCGAAGTCGGCGATCACGCCGTCCTTCAGGGGCCGTACGGCAACGATGTTGCCCGGCGTACGGCCGATCATCTTCTTGGCCTCGGAGCCGACCGCGAGGATGCCGCCGGTGTTGGTGTTGATGGCCACGACGGACGGCTCGTTCAGAACGATGCCGCGCCCCCTGACGTACACCAGCGTGTTGGCAGTCCCGAGGTCGATAGCCATGTCACGGCCGATGAACGACATTGAGTTCCCCTTGTTCCCCATGAGGATGCGTCGGGCCTTCCAAGCGAAAGCGATGGCTTGTTTTGGTAGGCGGGATGAGCGCTGCGGGCGTGGAAGCTTCCATCGTAGTGCCGGAGACACCGACACAGCGCGAGGGTCCTTCGCCATGCTGAGCAGAACGGGTGGCCGTTCCACTCATGGTGACGTTACGTCGGAGGGATGCGTTCCCGCGATCGGGGACCCTATGCCGAAGGGCGGCCGAATTACTTCGGTCGCCCCAGGTCATGAGCGCTGTTCGGCTGACCCGAGGTCAGGAAAGACCGGGAAAGAACAGCTTCATTTCTCGCTCTGCGGACTCCTCGGAGTCCGAGGCGTGGATGAGGTTCTCCCGGGTGATCGTCCCGAAGTCGCCACGGATCGATCCGGGCGCGGCGGCGATCGGGTCGGTGGGGCCGGCCAGGGCGCGGACGCCCTCGATGACCCGCTCGCCCTCGGCGACCAGGGCGACGACGGGGCCCGACTGCATGAACTCGACGAGCGGCTCGTAGAACGGCCGGCCGACGTGCTCGGCGTAGTGCTGCTCCAGCGTGGCGCGGTCGAGGGTACGGAGCTCCAGCGCCGTGATCTTCCAGCCGGCCTTGCGCTCGATGCGGCCGACGATTTCGCCGACCAGACCGCGACGGACGGCGTCGGGCTTGAGAAGAACGAGGGTGCGCTGGGTCATGTGCGGCTCCTTGCAGGCATACGGGTGCGGTGAAGCGAGATTACAGGGGTACGGCGACGGGCCGGCGGCCGGGCTCAGCCGCCGGGTGGCCGGGCTCCCGCACAGGGATCAGCCGCCGGCGGGCGCCTGCGCCGCCTCCTGCGCGGCCCACCGGGCCTTCGCCTCGTCGATCTTCCGGCCGTAGTGCACGGAGGCCCACCACAGGGCGCCGAAGGCCACGCCGAGGATGAACATCATCGGGACGACGAAGCCGCTGGCGACCAGGGCGATCTGGAGCGCCCAGCCGAGCTGTATGCCCCCCGGGCGGGTGATCATCCCGCAGAGCAGCACGGAGAGCAGCATGCCGATGCCGCAGACCGTCCAGACCGTGGCGGACGTGAGGTCGTCGGACTTCATCGCGACGAGTCCGGCGAATCCGATCACGAAGAACTCGCCGATCAGCGTCGACGCACAGAGCGTACGCACGGGGGTCAGCCCCTTCCCAGAAGCAGCCGGGCCTCGCCGACCGTGATCACGGATCCGGTCACCAGCACCCCGGCGCCCGCGTACTCGTCCTCTTCCTCGGCGAGGGTGATCGCCGCCTCCAGCGCGTCGTCGAGCCGGGGTTCGACCTGGACCCGGTCGTTGCCGAAGACCTCGACGGCGACGGCGGCGAGCTCGTCGGCGTCCATCGCGCGTCCGCTGGAGTTCTGGGTGACGACGACCTCGGCGAAGATCGGCTCGAAGGCTTCCAGGAGCCCCCGCACGTCCTTGTCGGCGCTGGCGCCGACCACACCGATCAGCCGGGAGAAGCCGAACGCCTCGGAGAGCCCTTCGGCGGTGGCCAGGGCGCCCGCCGGGTTGTGCGCGGCGTCCAGGACGACGGTCGGGCTGGAGCGGACCACTTCGAGGCGGCCCGGGGAGATCACCGAGGCGAAGGCCTTGCGGACGATGTCGGCGTCGAGCGATCCGGTCTGCTCGGCGCCGACGCCGAAGAACGCCTCGACCGCGCAGAGCGCCACCACGGCGTTGCGCGCCTGGTGCGCGCCGTACAGCGGAAGGAAGACGTTCTCGTACTCGCCGCCGAGGCCGCGCAGCGTCAGCAGCTGGCCGCCGACGGCGATCTCCCGGGAGGCGACGCCGAACTCCATGCCCTCACGGGCCACGGTGGCGTCGACCTCGACGGCCTTCTTGAGCATGACCTGGGCGGCGTCGACGGGCTGCTGGGCGAGGATGACCGTCGCGCCCTGCTTGATGATCCCGGACTTCTCGACCGCGATCTCGCCCGGTGTGGAGCCGAGCCGGTCGGTGTGGTCGAGCGAGATGGGGGTGACGACGGCGACCGTGGAGTCGATCACGTTGGTCGCGTCCCAGGCGCCGCCCATGCCGACCTCGACGACGGCTACATCGACCGGCGCGTCGGCGAAGGCCGCGTACGCCATGCCGGTCAGCACCTCGAAGAAGGAGAGCCGGTAGGGCTGCTGCGCGTCGACCATCTCGACGTACGGCTTGATGTCCTGGTAGGTCTCGATGAACCGCTCGGGGTCCATCGGGGAGCCGTCCAGGCTGATCCGCTCGGTGATCGACTGGACGTGCGGCGAGGTGTAGCGGCCGGTCCGCAGGTCGAAGGCGCCGAGCAGGGCCTCGATCATGCGGGCGGTGCTCGTCTTGCCGTTGGTCCCCGTGATGTGGATGGAGGGGTACGCGTGCTGCGGGTCACCGAGCACGTCCATCAGCGCGGCGATGCGCGTCACGGACGGCTCCAGCTTGGTCTCGCCCCAGCGCCCGGCGAGCTCCTGCTCCACCGCGCGCAGCGCCTTGTCCACCTCGGGGTCGGCGGGGCGGGCGGGGACGTCGTCGCCCTGGGGCGGTCCGGAGGCGGCGCGCAGCGTACGACTCCCGGCCTCGATCACCGCCAGGTCGGGGTCGCGCTGGGTCGCTTCGTCGACGATCTCCGCGAAGGTCTCGTCGGAGTCGGACGCGTCGTGCCGGTCGGAAGGGCGGGGCTCACTCACGGGGCCAGTCTACGGACCGGCACGGACATCGCGCGCAGCGCCCGGGAGCGGGGGTGCGGCGAAGCCCCCGGCCCCCCTTCATGTGTGCGCGGGGGGCCGGGGGCTTCCGTGGTCTCAGCCCTGCGGCAGGGCCGCGAGCTGGCCGGTGATCCGCTCGATGTCGGCCTCGGCCTTGGAGAGGCGGCCGCGGATCTTGTCGACCACGTTGTCCGGGGCCTTGGCCAGGAACGCCTCGTTGCCGAGCTTGCCGGTGGCCTGGGCCTTCTCCTTCTGCGCGGCCTCCAGGTCCTTCGTCAGGCGCTTGCGCTCGGCGTCGATGTCGATCGTGCCGGACAGGTCGAGGGCGACGGTGGCACCCGCGACCGGCAGCGACGCGGTGGCGTGGAAGCCGTCCCCGGCCGGCTGCAGGCGCAGCAGCTGGCGGATGGCCGCCTCGTGCGGGGCGAGCGGCGTGCCGGTCAGGGTGAGCTCGGCCGGGACCTTCTGGCCGGGCTGCAGGCCCTGGTCGGAGCGGAAGCGGCGGACCTCGGTGACGACCTGCTGGACGAGCTCGATCTCCTTCTCGGCCGCGTCGTCACGGAAGCCGCTGTCCGCCGGCCACTCGGCGATGACGACGGACTCGCGGCCGGTGAGCGCGGTCCAGAGGGTCTCCGTGACGAAGGGGACGACCGGGTGCAGCAGCCGCAGCATCACGTCGAGGACCTCGCCCAGGACCCGGCCCGAGACCTCGGCCGGCCGGCCGCCGCCGAAGAACGTGGTCTTCGACAGTTCGAGGTACCAGTCGAAGACCTCGTCCCAGGCGAAGTGCCGGAGCGACTCGCTGAGCTTGGAGAACTGGTAGTCGTCGTAGTACGCGTCGACTTCGGCGACCGTCTTGTTCAGGCGCGACAGGATCCATCGGTCGGTCACCGACATCTCGTCGGCGGACGGCAGTTCGCCCTCGATCGTCGCGCCGTTCATCAGGGCGAAGCGGGTGGCGTTCCAGATCTTGTTGGAGAACTTGGCGGAACCCTGGACCCACTCCTCGCCGATCGGGACGTCGGTACCGGGGTTGGCGCCGCGCGCGAGGGTGAAACGGAGCGCGTCGGAGCCGTACTTGTCCATCCAGTCCAGCGGGTTGACCACATTGCCGAAGGACTTCGACATCTTCTTGCCGTGCTCGTCGCGGACCATGCCGTGCAGGACGATCGTTCCGAACGGCGGGACGCCGTCGTTGACGTACAGGCCGAACATCATCATCCGGGCGACCCAGAAGAAGAGGATGTCGTAGCCGGTGACGAGGACGGAGTTCGGATAGAACTTCGCGAGGCTGTCGGTCTGTTCGGGCCAGCCGAGCGTGGAGAACGGCCACAGGCCGGAGGAGAACCAGGTGTCCAGGACATCGCTGTCCTGGGTCCAGCCCTCGCCGGTGGGCGCCTCGTCATCCGGTCCGACGCAGACGACCTCGCCGTTCGGGCCGTACCAGACGGGAATGCGGTGGCCCCACCACAACTGCCGCGAGATGCACCAGTCGTGAAGGTTGTCGACCCAGTCGAAGTACCGCTTCTCCATCTCCTGCGGGTGGATCTTGACCTTGCCGTCGCGGACGGCGTCACCGGCCGCCTTGGCGAGCGGGGCGACCTTGACCCACCACTGGAGGGAGAGGCGCGGCTCGATGGTGGTCTTGCAGCGCGAGCAGTGGCCGACGGAGTGGACGTACGGCCGCTTCTCGGCGACGATCCGGCCCTCGGCACGCAGGGCGGCGACGATGGCGGAGCGGGCCTCCAGGCGGTCCAGGCCCTGGAAGGGGCCGGGGGCCGTGATGACGGCGCGCTCGTCGAGGACCGTGAGGAACGGCAGGTCGTGGCGCTTGCCGATCTCGAAGTCGTTCGGGTCGTGCGCCGGGGTGACCTTGACGGCGCCGGTGCCGAACTCGGGGTCGACGTGGTGGTCGGCGACGACCGGGATGGTGCGGTCGGTCAGCGGCAGCTTGATCTGCTTGCCGACCAGGTGCTTGTAGCGCTCGTCGTCGGGGTGGACGGCGACGGCGGTGTCCCCGAGCATCGTCTCGGCGCGGGTGGTGGCGACGACGATGGTCTCGTCACCTTCGCCGTACTGCATGGAGACGAGCTCGCCGTCGTCCTCCTGGTACTCGACCTCGATGTCCGAGATCGCGGTGAGGCAGCGCGGGCACCAGTTGATGATGCGCTCGGCGCGGTAGATCAGCTCGTCGTCGTACATCTGCTTGAAGACGGTCTGGACGGACTTCGACAGGCCCTCGTCCATGGTGAAGCGCTCACGGGACCAGGCGACGCCCTCGCCCAGGCGGCGCATCTGTCCGGAGATCTGGCCGCCGGACTCGTTCTTCCACTGCCAGACGCGCTCGACGAAGGCCTCGCGGCCCAGGTCGTGGCGGGACTTGCCCTCCTTGCCGAGCTCGCGCTCGACGACGTTCTGGGTGGCGATACCGGCGTGGTCCATGCCCGGCTGGTAGAGCGCCTCGAAGCCCTGCATGCGCTTACGGCGGACGAGGGCGTCGATCAGCGTGTGTTCGAAGGCGTGTCCCAGGTGCAGGGAGCCGGTGACGTTGGGCGGCGGGATGACGATGGAGTACGGCGGCTTCTCGCTGTTCTCGTCCGCCTCGAAGTAACCGCGTTCCACCCAGCGCTCGTACAGCTTCCCCTCTACGTCGGCCGGCGTGTACTGGGTCGGCAGTTCGGGGATGCTGGCTGGCTGCTGCGCTGCGTTCTCGGTCACGCCGCACAGTTTAGGGCCGTCACAGTCATGCACTGAAACCGGTTTGTTCAGCGTGATCTTGCGAGGAGCCCCGGGCGTTCACGCCCGGGAGGAATCTCATCCTGTGGTTGCGACGCGGCGCGTAGCGGCGTCTTCCGGGCGCGGAGCGCCCGGGAGGGGGTGTCCGGCGGAGCCGGAGAGCGCCGGGGTCGAACAGGTGGTCGCTGGTTCGCTGGAAGGTGGGACTGGTTTACGGAAGTCGCCCATATGTCCGGTGAGGTTTGTACGGTCATCGGTATGAAGCTCGTGGTGCAGGTCAAGCTCGTGCCCGATGCCGTGCAGGCGTCGGCCCTGGAGTCGACCCTGCGCGCGGCGAAGGAGGCGGCCTGCTGGGTGTCGGAGGTCTCCTACCGGCATTGTTAGTTGACTAACGGTCCGCCTCCCGGTGCCCCACGCGCGCGGAGCGTCCGTCAGTATGTTCGGAACGCGTAAGCATCACGAACAGGGGACTCCGCAGATGAGCTACAACCAGCCGGGCCCGTACGGCGACCAGCCGCCGCAGGGCCAGCCCGGACCGTACGGCGGTCCCCCGCAGGGTCAGCCGGGGCCGTACGGCCAGCCGCCGCAGGGCCAGCCCGGTTACGGCTACCCGCAGCAGGCCCCCCAGGGCGTCCCGCCCCAGCAGCAGCCCCCGCAGCCGGGCTACGGCTACCCGCAGGCCCAGCAGCCCGGCCCGTACGGGCAGCAGCCCCCCACCCCCCCGTACGGCGGCCAGCCGGCCTACGGCCAGCAGCCGGGCTTCCCCCCGGCCGCCCCGCCGAAGAAGAAGACGGGCCTGATCATCGGCGGCGTCATCGTCGCGCTCGCGGTGATCGGCGGCGGGGTGTACTTCCTGACGTCGGGCGGCGCCAGCAACAGCGATGTCGCGGACTCCACGAAGGGGTACAAGCTGACGCCGCCGCGCGCGGTGGACTCGTACAAGTCCGAGTCGGCAGCCAAATCCGTCAGCCCGCTGACCGGCGCCGAGAAGACCAAGATCGAGGCATCGGGGGTCAAGAGCCCCAGCAAGACCGCCTCCAACTACACGGGCGGCTCGGAGAAGGACCTGAGCATGAAGGTCCTCAGCTTCCAGGGCTACTGGGGCGACGTCAGTGACCCGGCCTCGGTGATCAACCACTCGTTCGACGACGCCAAGGCCGACATGGCGAAGGGGGACGACAAGACCACCGCCGAGCTGGTCGGTTCTCCCAAGGACGTCACGCCGTCCGGGTTCAAGGGCGCGCTGATGCGGTGCCAGAACCTGAAGATGGAAAACCCCGAGGGCGACGGAAGCGTCGACAAGGGGCCCAAGTCCTTCGAGATGCCCATCTGCATCTGGGCGGACTACAGCACCGTCGGCATCGTCACCGGCCTCGACATGAGCCTGGCCATGACCAACAAGTCCATGTCGCAGGATGATGTCGCGGCCCTCGCCGCCAAGCTCTACAACACCTCTCGCACCAAGATCTGATCACCGCGACGCGAAGGGGCGCCCCGCCGGCTGAAACCGGTGGGGCGCCCCTTCGCGTACAGATCAACCAACCGCTACGCGGACTTCTCGTGCCGTCCGTCGTCGCCCTTGCCGATCGTCCGCGGCTCGCGCGGGACCAGGGTCGGGTTGACGTTGTTGCGGACCACGTCCGCCGTGATGACGACGCGGGCCACGTCCTTGCGGGACGGCACCTCGTACATCACCGACTGGAGGACCTCCTCCATGATCGCGCGCAGGCCGCGCGCGCCGGTCTGGCGCAGGATCGCCTGGTCGGCGATGGCCTCCAGCGCCTCGCGCTCGAAGTCCAGCTCCACACCGTCGAGTTCGAACAGCCGCTGGTACTGCTTCACCAGGGCGTTGCGCGGCTCGATGAGGATCTGGAGCAGGGCCTCGCGGTCGAGGTTGTGGACCGAGGTCAGAACGGGGAGGCGGCCGATGAACTCGGGGATCATCCCGAACTTCACCAGGTCCTCCGGCATGACCTCCTGGAACTGGTCGCTCGCCTGGATCTCCCGCTTGGAGCGGATCGTGGCGCCGAAGCCGATGCCCTTGGCGCCGGCCCGGGACTCGATGATCTTCTCGAGGCCGGAGAACGCGCCGCCCACGATGAACAGCACGTTCGTCGTGTCGATCTGGATGAACTCCTGGTGCGGGTGCTTCCGGCCGCCCTGCGGCGGTACGGAGGCGGTGGTGCCCTCGAGGATCTTCAGCAGGGCCTGCTGGACGCCCTCGCCGGAGACATCGCGGGTGATCGACGGGTTCTCGCTCTTGCGGGCAACCTTGTCGATCTCGTCGATGTAGATGATCCCGGTCTCGGCCTTCTTGACGTCGTAGTCCGCGGCCTGGATCAGCTTCAGCAGGATGTTCTCGACGTCCTCGCCGACATAGCCGGCCTCCGTCAGCGCCGTCGCGTCGGCGATGGCGAACGGGACGTTGAGCATGCGGGCCAGCGTCTGCGCGAGGAGTGTCTTGCCCGAGCCCGTGGGGCCGAGCAGCAGAATGTTGGACTTCGCGAGTTCGATCGCGTCGTCGCGGCTCCCGCCGCCGCCGTTCTCCCCGGCCTGGACCCGCTTGTAGTGGTTGTACACCGCTACCGAGAGGGCCTTCTTCGCGGGCTCCTGCCCGACGACGTATCCCTCGAGGAACTCGTAGATCTCGCGGGGCTTGGGAAGTTCCTCCCAGCGGACCTCGCTCGTCTCCGCGAGCTCCTCCTCGATGATCTCGTTGCAGAGATCGATGCACTCGTCGCAGATGTACACACCGGGTCCTGCGATGAGCTTCTTCACCTGCTTCTGGCTCTTTCCGCAGAACGAGCACTTGAGCAGGTCGCCGCCATCACCGATGCGTGCCACGAGGTGCTTCCCCTTCGCCTGGGAGACGCCTGGTTCAGCGGCTCCTGGTGCCTCTATCCGACGGTACCTTGCCTGGGCCCCCGTTCGGGCCCCCCTTGGCACGGTTCACACGGCCGGGGCCGGGTGACCTTGCCGCACCAAGGGGTAAAGGCCGACGTCAGGCGGCCGCTCCGGCCGCGCTCTTACGGGTCGCGACGATCTGGTCGACCAGACCGTAGGCCAGGGCGTCATCGGCCGTCAGGATCTTGTCGCGCTCGATGTCGTCGCGGATCTTCTCGATCGGCGTGGTGGAGTGCTTGGCCAGCAGCTCCTCCAGCTGAGCCCGCATCCGCAGGATCTCGTTGGCCGCGATCTCCAGGTCGGAGAGCTGCTCACGGCCGGTCTGCGAGGACGGCTGGTGGATCAGGACGCGGGCGTTCGGCAGCGCCAGGCGCTTGCCCGGCGTGCCCGCGGCGAGCAGCACGGCCGCGGCGGAGGCCGCCTGGCCCATGCAGACCGTCTGGATGTCCGGCTTCACGAACTGCATCGTGTCGTAGATCGCGGTGAGCGCGGTGAACGAGCCGCCGGGGCTGTTGATGTAGATCGAGATGTCCCGGTCCGGGTCCATCGACTCCAGGCACAGCAGCTGCGCCATGACGTCGTTGGCGGAGGCGTCGTCGATCTGCACGCCGAGGAAGATCACGCGCTCCTCGAAGAGCTTCGCGTAGGGGTCGTACTCGCGCACGCCCTGCGAGGTGCGCTCCACGAAGCGCGGGACGATGTAGCGGTTGTCCACCTGCGGGCCGGTGTAGAGGCCGTTTGCGGACGCGCCGGGGAAGTTGTTCATGTGGGTGTTCACCATCCTGGTGGCGTTCTGTGGCTGGGTGTCTCGGCGTACGAGAGAAAGCGGTGCGGTGCGGCGCGATCCGGTGCTGACCGGGTCAGGCGCCGGTGCCGCCGCCGCCCGGAACGCCCGATGCGACCGTGATGATCTCGTCGATGAGGCCGTAGTCCTTGGCCTCCTCCGCGGTGTACCAGCGGTCGCGGTCGCCGTCGCGGATGATCGTCTCCACGGTCTGGCCGGAGTGGCGGGCGGTGATCTCCGCCATCCGCTGCTTGGTGCGCAGCAGGTACTGGGCCTGGATCTTGATGTCCGAGGCCGTACCGCCGATACCGGCCGAACCCTGGTGCATGAGGATGTCGGTGTTCGGGAGCGCGAAGCGCTTGCCGGCGGCGCCGCCGGTGAGCAGGAACTGGCCCATCGAGGCCGCCATGCCCATACCGATGGTGACGACGTCGTTCGGGATGTACTGCATGGTGTCGTAGACCGCCATGCCGGCCGTCACCGAACCACCGGGGCTGTTGATGTAGAGGTAGATGTCCTTGTCCGGCTCGGCGGCAAGGAGGAGGAGCTGTGCGGTGATCTTGTTGGCGATGTCATCGTCGACCTGCTGACCGAGGAAGATGATGCGTTCGCCGAGCAGTCGGCTGTAGACCTGGTCACCGAGGCCTCCACCGAGGGACGGCTCTCCGGCGGCGTAGGGCATCAGATTCGTCACGTATCCACCTGCTCGTCTCTGACGGCTCCGGCCGTCTCAGCGTCTTCGTACCGGGTGGGCCGGGGCTCCCCGACCCTTCCTCTTCATGGACCCTAACGCGCAGGTGGGACAACGCCATCCCGCTTCCGCAACTGTTCGCTGGGAGCGCAAGGTCCGCAGTCCGCACAAGGGTTGTGGGGGCGTCCGCCGATACGACGACGGGCCCCGGACGCGGTGGCGTCCGGAGCCCGTCGTGCGGGTTCAGCGCGAGGCTCAGGCCTCGGTCTTCTCCTCGGCGGCGGCGTCGGTGCCCTCGGCGGCCTCGTCCACTGCCTCCTCGTCGTCCTCCAGCTCGACGACCTCACCGTTGGTGTCGACGACCTTGGCGGCCTCGACGACCACGGCCAGCGCCTTGCCGCGGGCGACCTCGCCGACGAGCATCGGCACCTGGCCGCCCTCGACGACGGCCTGGGCGAACTGGTCGGGGCTCATGCCGGAGGACTGCGCGCGCCGCAGGAGGTGCTCGGTGAGCTCCTCCTGGTTGACGTTCAGCTTCTCCTTGTTGACGAGCTCGTCCAGGATGAACTGGGTCTTGATGCCCTTGATGGCCTGCTCGGACGTCTCCGCCTCGAACTCCTCGAGGGTCTTGCCCTGGATCTCCAGGTACTTCTCGAGGTCGAGACCCATCTGGCCGAGCTGGTGGTGCTCGAGGTTGTGCTTGCGGGTCTGGACCTCGTCCGCGAGCAGCTTCTCCGGGATCGGGACCTCGGCGAGCTTCAGCAGCTCCTCGAGGACGCGCTCCTGGGCCTGGGTGGCCTGCTCGTACTGCTTGGTGTCCTCAAGGCGCTTGCGGCTGTCCGCCTTCAGCTCGTCCAGCGTGTCGAACTCGCTGGCCATCTGGGCGAACTCGTCGTCCAGCTCGGGGAGCTCGCGGGCGGCGACGGCGGTGACCTTGACGGTGACCTCGGCGTCCTTGCCCTCGGCGGAGCCGCCCTTCAGCTGGGAGGTGAAGGTGGCCTCGCCACCCGCCTCCAGGCCGGTGACGGCGTCGTCGATGCCTTCGAGGAGCTCGCCGGAACCGATGGTGTACGAGACACCCTCGGCCACGCCGTCCTCGAGGACCTCGCCCTCGACCTTGGCCTGCAGGTCGATGGTCACGACGTCGCCCTCGGCGGCGGCGCGCTCGACCGGGTTGGTCGAGGCGAAGCGCTCGCGCAGCTGCTCCACGGCCTTCTCGACGTCCTCGTCGCTGACCTCAAGCGCGTCGACGGTGACCTCGATGCCGGAGTAGTCCGGGATCTCGATCTCGGGGCGTACGTCAACCTCGGCGGTGAAGGACAGCAGCTCGCCGTCCTTCAGCTCCGTGATGTCGACCTCCGGCTGGCCGAGGACGTTGAGCTCTCCCTCGTTGACGGCCTCGGTGTAGAACTTCGGGAGGGCGTCGTTGACGGCCTCCTCCAGCACTGCGCCACGGCCGAACCGCTGGTCGATGATCCGGTTGGGGATCTTGCCCTTGCGGAACCCCTTCACCGTGACCTGCTGGTTGATCTTCTTGTACGCCGCGTCGAGGCTGTCCTTGAGCTCCTCGAAGGGCACCTCAATGCTGAGCCGAACCCGAGTCGGGTTCAGGGTCTCCACGGCGCTCTTCACGGTTCGGTCTCCTTGGTGGCTGACTTCTTGGGGTTCTGCTCCACCGCACAGGAGGCGGCTTCGCGGACCGAGCCCGGTACATCAGACACACGGGCACGCATTTTGCATAGTAACGGCAAGGGGGAGAACTCCCACAATGCGATCTTGCCGGTGGTCGGGGTGGCCGGATTCGAACCGACGACCTTCCGCTCCCAAAGCGGACGCGCTACCAAGCTGCGCCACACCCCGTCGGTGCGACACGTAGGGTACATGCCGACGGGCGGTGCGCCGGACGCTTTACGCGGACCGCGCCGGACTCGGCGGCGCGCTCCGCCACCAGGTGTGCGGGCAGCGCCCGCGACCCGCTACGATGCTTCTCGTGCCGCGGTCCCGGTGACCTGCGGTGCACTGCATGCGGGCGTAGCTCAATGGTAGAGCCCTAGTCTTCCAAACTAGCTACGCGGGTTCGATTCCCGTCGCCCGCTCCATGCTTCGGGCCCGGCCCGGCGGATCCCCTCGGGGATGTCCGCCGGACCGGGCCCTTCGCGATTCCCGGAGTGGATTTCGCGGAGTGGAATCCCCGGGGCGCGCTCCCGGGGCGGCGCGGCCGCCCCGGCGCCGGAGGCCTCAGAAGCTGATCTGGTTGATCGTCTCCGCTATCGAGTTCATGAACCTGTTGATCGACGGCGCCATGCCGGTCGATGCCAGGAAGAAGCCGAAGAGCACCGCCACGATCGCGGGTCCGGCCTTGATGGAGCCACCTCGGATCAGGACCACCAGGATGATCGCCAAAAGAAGCACCACGGACAGTGAAATGGCCACGACTGCTCACACCCTCGGTCGGTCCGCCTTGCCGGCCCGGAGGCGTGCGGCCGCGCACTCCTCCGTTCCGTCCATCGTGCCACCAACTCCCCCGTGGTCGCTGCCAGGTGACGAATCGACCTGGCGATATCGCGCCAACTTGCGCCCCCTGCGCCCCCTGTGCGCCGGTCACTTGAGGCGCCGGACCGCACTCCGGCCGCGCGGCCACAGGGCCGGCGGCGCGACGTCCCGGCCGTGAGCACGCTCTGCCGGAAAAGAAATTGCGACGGCGATCGTTTCCGTATCCACACAGTTCATTCACAGGCATTACCGCCCACCCAGGGAGAAGTAATTCACACTCCCCAACCACCTGCCGATATGCACCATTTAAGGAGGATTAACACGGGCATACCAGACAGATTTCGATGATTGGGCATTCGTTCGAACGGGCGTGCGCGATATTCGGCAGCAGTTTTACGAATGGCGAATGAGACGTCTAAGGTGCTTGAAATGTTCCACGCTCCGAACGCATTTCAGAGGGCCACGCTCCCACCGGCGACCCGGGAGCAGGAGCCCAGACGCCAAGCACCGGCGGCGACGGACGGCGGCCCCGTACCGGCGTCGGGCGGGCCTGCGCAGACACCCGCCGCGAAGAGGCGTGACGCCTACTTCGACAATGCCAAGTACCTGGCCATCGTGCTCGTCGCGGTGGCCCACTCATGGGTGCCGGTCATGGACGGGAGCAGGGCCGCCCGAGCGCTGTACATGGTGACGTACACGTTCCACATGCCGGCCTTCATCATCATCTCCGGCTATTTCTCACGCTCGTTCGACATGACCCCGGCCAAGGTGAAGCGCCTGGTCACGGGCGTTGCCGTGCCGTATGTGGTGTTCGAGACGGCCTACTCCCTGTTCCGGCGGTACGCGGACGACCCCGGCGCCCCGATCAGCCTCACCGAGCCCTGGTACCTCACCTGGTTCCTGGCCGCACTGTTCATCTGGCGGCTCACCACACCGCTGTGGCGCACCCTGCGTCATCCGCTGGCGGTCTCGCTCGTCATCGCCTGTCTCGCCTCGCTCGCCCCCAGCATCGGCGGCGATCTCGACCTGCCGCGCGTCCTGCAGTTCCTGCCGTTCTTCGTGCTCGGACTCCAGCTCAGGCCCGAGCACTTCCAGTTGGTCCGCCGCCGCGAGGTGCGGATGCTCGCCCTGCCGCTGTTCGCGGTCGCGGTGGTCTTCGCCTATTGGGCGGCGCCCCGGATGGAACTGGGCTGGTTCCTGCGTAACTCCGCCGCCCAGGACATGGGGAACCCCTGGTGGTCCGGCGTGGTGATGACCCTCGCGCTGTTCGGCTGCGGGACGCTCCTCACCGCCGCGTTCCTGTCCCTGGTCCCCCGGCGCCACATGTGGTTCACGGTGCTCGGAGCCGGCACGATCTGCGGCTATCTGCTGCACGGCTTCCTGGTGAAGGGCGCAGGCTACGCGGGCGTGTTCGACCGGAACGAGTGGATGATCTCGCCGGCCGGCCTGGTTCTGGTCAGCGTCGTCGCCTCGGCCGGGGTGACGCTGATGTGCACGCCGCCGGTGCGACGCGTCCTGCGCTGTGTGACCGAGCCGGACATGAACTGGGCCTTCCGGCGGGACGCCGCCAGGCTCTGAGTGCGGGTCACACACAGGAGCCCGGCCCGTTCGCGGGCCGGGCTTCCCCGTGTTGGCTCAATCCCGTCGCCCGGGGGCGGGTTGTGGGACGGTGAGGCCCAGCAACGCCCGTACCAGCGCATACTTCCCGGTCAGCCGGGTACGGGTCGCCGCGTCCAGCACCGCGAGGCGCGCCGCGTCGGCGTTGTGCGCGAGGTCGGCCTCCTTGACCACCAGAGCGCCGGGCGTGGCCAGGATGCGGCGGGTGTACGCCGGCAGGTCCTCGCCGTCCCGCTTGGTGAGCGCGAGGACCATGTCCTTGACCTGCTGCGGCAGCGCGGCGCCGGCCAGCCACCGCTCCGACAGCGCGTCGTCCTCGACCGCGTCGTGCAGCCAGGCCGCGGCGATCTGTTCGTCGCTGCCGCCCCGGGCCCGTACGCCCTCCGCGACGGCCGCGAGGTGCTCGCTGTACGGCCTGCCCGCCTTGTCCCGCTGCGCGGCATGGGCCTGGCGGGCGACGGCCTCGACCTCGGCCAGGGTCAACTGTGCTCGTGATGCGGTCATGACCCGACCCTAGGCCGGTCGCGTCCGGCGGGCGGGAGGCGGCCGCGTTCCCGATCCGGTGACGGGGTGGCCTGTGTTGACGCGCGTCCGGTTCGAACCGATTGCGTACGGTTCGGGGTTCAGGACTTGCGGGACAGCAGCAGCAGAGCCCGGTCGTCGTTGACGTCCTTGGCGCAGGCCTCGATGAGGTGCCAGGCCGCGCCCTCGAAGCCCGTGGTGACGTAGCGGTCGGCGGCGCCCGTCAAACGGTCGATGCCTTCCGCGATGTCCCGGTCCGAGGCCTCCACCAGTCCGTCGGTGAACAGCATCAGTACGTCCCCGGGGGCCAGGTGGCCCTTCACCGCGTCGAACTCCGCCCCGTCGTACACCCCGAGCAGCGGGCCCTCCGCCGCCTTCTCCTCCCACTGGCCGCTGCCCGCGTGGAGCTGGAGGGCGGGGGGATGCCCTGCCGAGAGGAGCTCGTAGTCGCCGGACTCCAGGTCCAGCACCAGATGGATCGAGGTGGCGAAGCCCTCGTCCCAGTCCTGGCGCAGCAGATAGCCGTTGGCCGCGGGCAGGAAGCCGTGCGGCGGCAGCGAACCGAGGAGGCCGCCGAAGGCGCCGGACAGCAGCAGCGCCCGGGAGCCCGCGTCCATGCCCTTGCCCGAGACGTCGGTGAGTACGGCCTCCAGGGTGCGGCCGCCGTTGGTGCGGGCCGCGACGACGAAGTCCCCGGAGAAGGACTGCCCGCCGGCCGGGCGCAGCGACATCTCGCGGTGCCAGCCCTGCGGGAGGCGGGGCAGCGCGCTCTGGACCCGGATGCGTTCGCGCAGGTCGAAGAGCATGGTGCCGCCGCGCCGCCACGGCACGCCGACCCGGGCACGGAACTGAGCGAGGATCAGCCCCAGGAAGCCGCAGGCGGCGACCGTGAGCACGGTGCCGGGAGTGACCCGGGCCGGGCCGTCCTCGTACGGACCGAGCATGAGGGCTTCCACGATCAGGGCCGCGGCGGCGGTCGCGTACAGACCGAGCAGGCTGGCGGGCCGCAGCAGCAGGCCGCCGGCGACGATCGGCAGGACGAGCACGGTCGGCGAGCACCAGATCGGGTTCAGCAAGGTGCCGCAGGTGATCGCCGGGATGGTCAGCAGCAGGCCGGCCAGGGCGATCCAGTCCGAGCCGTCACCGCGGAAGTAGTCGACGCCGGACCTGCGCAGCGTGGTGCGTACCCGGTGCGCCGATTTCCGCAATCGGGCCGGGTACGTCTCTGCTCCTGCGCGTCGGGCCATTGCGGGGACCTTATCCACCCGGCGGGCTCCGGTGCAGGGGGACCCCTGTGACAATGCGTTCGAAAACGACTCGCCTCGCTGCGAACGCCCTGGTAGGCATGGCATATGACAACGGAGCTCCGCGTTTTGCAGCCGTCCGAGTGGGAGAAGTGGTTCTCGTCCCTGGAGCTCGCGTTCGGAGGCGTCCCCGAGTCTCCCGAGCAGCGGGAGCTGGACCGGGAGGTCACCGAGTGCGAGCGGTCGATCGGGTTCTGGGACGGCGACGACGTGGTCGCGACGGCGGGGGCGTTCAGCTTCCGCGTGGCAGTGCCCGGCGGGGCCATGGTCCCGGCGGCCGGGGTCACGATGGTGAGCGTCGCGGCCACGCACCGCAGGCGCGGTCTGCTGACCGCGATGATGCGCCGCCAGCTCGACGACGTGCGGGCGCTGGGCGAGCCGATCGCCGTGCTCACGGCATCGGAGCCGGCGATCTACGGCCGGTTCGGGTACGGGGCGGCGACCCGCCAGATGTCCCTGGCGATCGACACGGACCGGGTGCGGCTGAGCGTGCCCGAGGGGACGGACGAGGTCCGGCTGCGATACGCGCGCGAGGACGAGGCGGTCGCCGCGTGCGAGAGCGTGTACGCGCGGCTGGTGGCGGGGCGGCCCGGCACCCCGGCACACGGGCCCGGCTGGGAGCGCAAGCCGCTGGTCGATCCGGCGAGTTCACGCCAGGGCGGTTCGGTGCTGCAGTGCCTGCTGGCGGAACGGGACGGCGAGCTGGTCGGTTACACGAACTACCACATCAAGCCGGAATGGGACAGGTCGGGTCCCAAGGGCCGCGTCACGGTCAGCGATCTGCAGGCGCTGGACCCGGCGGCGTACGCGGCGCTCTGGCGGTTCCTGTTCGGGATCGACCTGACGTCGACGGTCGAGGCGCGGAACCGGCCGGTGGACGATGCCGTGCTGCACCTGGTGTCGGACGTGCGGCGGTGTGACATCCGGCTGCGGGACTCGCTGCACGTGCGGCTGGTGGACGTGGGGGCCGCGCTGGAGGCGCGGACCTACCGGGGGCCGCTGGACGTGGTGTTCGAGGTCGAGGACACATTTTGCCCCTGGAACGCCGGGCGTTGGCGGCTGACCGCGGACGCGAAGGGCGGCGCGTCGTGCAAGCGCACCGAGGACGCGGCCGATCTGGCGCTGTCGGTACGGGAGTTGGGTGCCGCCTACCTGGGTGATGAGGCGCTGGGCGCGCTGGCCCTGGCCGGGCGGGTCCGGGAGCTGCGGGCCGGGGCGGTGGCGGAGGCGTCGTCGGCGTTCCTGTCCGACGTGGCGCCGTGGTTGCCGCGGGGGTTCTAGCGGGGGCTGTCGCCGGGGTTTAGCGGGGTGCGGGTTCGTCCGGCGACGGGGCTTGTCCTCAATCGCCGGACGGGCTTGGTGGGGCGGTCGGGCTTGATCGGTCAGCGGGGCTGGCAGCCGGGGCACCAGAAGAGGTTTCGGGCGGCCAGGTCCGCCGTGCGGATCTCCGTGCCGCAGATGTGGCAGGACTGGCGTGCGCGCCGGTAGACGTAGACCTCGCCGCCGTGGTCGTCCACGCGCGGCGGGCGGCCCATCGCCTCGGGCAGGTGCTCGGGGCGCACGGTGTCGATGCGGTTGTTCCGTACGCCCTCACGCATCAGCGCGCCCAGGTCGCTCCAGATCGCGTCCCACTCGCGGCGGCTGAGGTCCTTGCCGGCCCGGTACGGGTCGATGCCGTGCCGGAACAGCACCTCGGCGCGGTACACGTTCCCCACGCCCGCGACGACCTTCTGGTCCATGAGCAGGGCGGCCACGGTGATCCGGCTGCGGGAGATCCGCTGCCAGGCCCGCTCGCCGTCGTCACCGGGGCGCAGCGGGTCGGGGCCGAGGCGGTCGTGTATCGCCCGCTTCTCGCCGTCGGTGATCAGGGCGCAGGCGGTGGGGCCGCGCAGATCCGCGTGGTGCGCGTCGTTCAGGAGGCGGAGGCGGACCGTGTCGGTGGGCGGCGGGGCCGGGACCGTACCGAATCCGAGCTTGCCGAACAGGCCGAGGTGGATGTGCACCCAGCCGGTGTCCTCGAAGCCGAGGAAGAGGTGCTTGCCGTGCGCGTCGGCCCCGTCCAGCACGCGGCCGTCGAGGAGGGCGGCGCCGTCGGAGAATTTCCCCTGCGGGCTGCTGACCCGCACCGACCACCCGGCGAACCTGTCCCTGTGGTCGTCCGCGAGGCGGTGGATGGTGTGTCCCTCGGGCACGGCTGGGGTTCTCCTCGGTGAGGCGCGGGCGGACATGGCTGTGCCGCCGGGGGTACCGGCGGCACGGTTCAGGATACGAGGGTGGTCAGGCCTGCTGCGGGTGGTGGGCCGGGATCGGGGGGAGCTCGCCGGTGTTCTCGTACGCCGTGAGCATCTCGATGCGGCGGGTGTGCCGCTCCTCGCCCGAGTACGGGGTCGTCAGGAAGATCTCGACGAACTTGGTGGACTCCTCGGCCGTGTGCATCCGGCCTCCGATGGCGATCACGTTGGCGTCGTTGTGCTCGCGGCCGAGCGCGGCGGTCTGCTCGCTCCAGGCCAGTGCGGCGCGGACGCCCTTGACCTTGTTCGCGGCCATCTGTTCGCCGTTGCCGGAGCCGCCGATCACGATGCCGAGGCTGTCCGGGTCCGCGGCCGTCTTCTCTGCGGCACGCAGGCAGAACGGCGGGTAGTCGTCCTGGGCGTCGTAGATGTGGGGGCCGCAGTCGACGACATCGTGGCCCTGTGCCTTGAGCCACTCGACGAGGTGGTTCTTGAGTTCGTAACCGGCATGGTCGGATCCGAGGTACACGCGCATGGGAGGAGTGTGGCACGTGCGGCCCGGGGTAGCCGACGACGGGGTGCGGCGTGCCCCTGATGTGCGGGCCCTGTGTGGGCAACACCACTGAGGCAACGATCCGGTCAACGAATCGGAGTAAAGGGTTCCGTTTTCGGGGTTCGCCGGGCTTCAATGCATCGCTTGCCGCTCTACCACCGTGGGGCGGCCGGCCACGCAACCGAGTGATCCGAAACGTAAGGATTCGATCCATGACGTCGCAGACGACTCTGGCAGGGCCGGGCCACCAGCCCGACGGGCCGGACCGTTCGGACCGGACGGAGCCCCAGGACGGGCTCCAGGCCGGTCTCAAGAACCGTCACCTCTCGATGATCGCGATCGGCGGTGTCATCGGCGCGGGCCTGTTCGTGGGTTCCAGCGCCGGCATCGCCGCCGCCGGACCGGCCATCCTGCTGTCGTACGCGCTGGTCGGCCTGATGGTCGTCTTCGTGATGCGGATGCTCGGCGAGATGGCGGCCGCCCGCCCCGCATCGGGCTCCTTCTCCGCCTACGCCGACCAGGCCCTGGGCCGCTGGGCCGGTTTCTCGATCGGCTGGCTGTACTGGTTCTTCTGGGTCGTGGTGCTCGCCGTCGAGGCCACGGCGGGCGCCAAGATCCTGGAGAGCTGGGTGCCGGGCATCCCGCAGTGGGGCTGGGCCCTGATCGTGATGCTGGTGCTGACGGCGACGAACCTGGTGTCCGTCGGTTCGTACGGCGAGTTCGAGTTCTGGTTCGCCGGTATCAAGGTGGTGGCGATCGGCGCGTTCGTGATCGTCGGCCTGCTCGCCGTCTTCGGGGTGCTGCCCGGAACGGACGGCGGCGGATCCGGACTGGCCCACCTCACCGACACCGGCGGCTTCTTCCCCGAAGGTCCCGGCGCCATCCTCACCGGGGTGCTGATGGTCGTCTTCTCGTTCATGGGCAGCGAGATCGTCACCCTGGCGGCCGGCGAGTCGGAGAACCCGCAGCGAGCCGTGCAGAAGGCAACCAACAGCGTCATCTGGCGGATCGCCGTCTTCTACCTGGGCTCGATCTTCATCGTGCTGACCCTGCTGCCGTGGAACGACCCGTCGATCCTGGAGAAGGGCAGCTACGTCGCGGCGCTCGACGTCATCGGCATCCCGCACGCCGGTCAGGTGATGGACGTCATCGTGCTGACGGCCGTGCTGTCCTGCCTGAACTCCGGCCTCTACACGGCCTCCCGGATGGCGTTCTCGCTCGGCGGCCGCGGTGACGCGCCCAAGGCGTTCGCCCGGACCAACAAGCGGGGCGTGCCGCAGGCGGCGATCCTGTCCTCCGTCGTCTTCGGTTTCGTGGCCGTCTTCTTCAACTACCAGTGGCCCGACACCGTCTTCGCGTTCCTGCTGAACTCCTCGGGCGCGGTCGCGCTCTTCGTCTGGCTGGTCATCTGCTTCACCCAGCTGCGGATGCGCGGCATCATCCTGCGCGAGACGCCCGAGAAGCTGATCGTGCGGATGTGGCTCTTCCCGTACCTGACCTGGGCGACGATCGCGATGATCTCGTTCGTGCTCGTCTACATGCTCACCGACGACGCCGGGCGCGAGCAGGTGCTGCTCTCGCTGCTGGTCGCGGTGCTGGTGGTGGCCGTGTCGCTGGTCCGTGAGGCGCGCAGGCGCCGCAGCGGTGAGCCGGCGGCCGGTCGCTGAACCACTCCTTCGGCGGCGGGGACCGCGCCGAGGGGTGCGGAGACGCGGAAGAGGCTCGCCGGTCGGTGTCGCGATGCGACCCGGCGAGCCTCTTCCGAGGTGTTTACGCAAGCGGTGGCATCAGCCGCGACGGCCGGTGAGCTTCCAGGAGGCGGGCAGCGCGCCCATGGCGAGTGCCGCCTTCAGCGCGTCGCCGAGCAGGAACGGCGTCAGGCCGGCCGCGATCGCGGCGCTCGCCGACATGCCGGTGGACAGCGCCAGGTAGGGCACGCCGACCGCGTAGATGATCGCCGAGCCGAGCACCATCGTGCCCGCGGTGCGCAGCACCGAGCGGTCTCCGCCCCGGCGGGCCAGACCGCCGACGACGGTGGCCGCGAGCAGCATGCCGAGCACGTAGCCGAAGGACGCGCCGCCCGCGCCGGAGCTGCCGCCCGCGAACCACGGCATGCCGGCCATGCCGACGAGTGCGTACACGGCGAGCGCGAGGAAGCCGCGGCGGGCGCCGAGCGCGGTGCCGACGAGGAGCGCGGCGAAGGTCTGGCCGGTGACGGGGACCGGGGAGCCGGGGACCGGGACGGCGATCTGGGCCGCTATGCCGGTCAGCGCGGCGCCGCCGAGCACCAGGGCGGTGTCCACGGCGTAGCGGTGCCGGACGGCGGGCAGCAGGTCGGCGAGGACCGCTCCGGTACGGACGGGGGCGGCGGCAGCAGTGCTCATCGGGACTCCGGCGGGGTGAGGGCAGGTGGGGACAGACTGAGGCTGACGTTAGCCGACGGACTGTGGCCGGATCACCATCAGCGGCCCACAAAGGGACGGTTGAGGGATTGGTGGGGTTCGCACAAGTGTCGGCATGCAATCACGCCGGGGCGTGATGCTCGTCACGGAGGTGGGAGCGGATGCCGCAGCCGCCGGCCGGGAAGGCGCCGCGTGTCGGGACTGTGAATTCCCTCTAAAGCGACGGCTCGTGACCGCGCCCGGCCCAGCGCGGCCGGGTGTGCGCGGCGTGTGAGCCTGGTGACCGTATAGCGGACAGTCGTTCCCCGTGACCGGGGCACGTGTTCAGACTGTGCGCAGTCCCCCGTCTCACCGGGCCCACCTCCCCCGTCTCGCCGACCGAAACAGAGCTCGTCCATGCCTCGGACCTCCGCGCCTCCCCCCACAGGCTCCCCCGCCGCCGCCTCCGGCACCGGAAGCGACTCGGCCCTCACCCACGGACTCAAGCAGCGCCACCTGTCGATGATCGCCCTCGGCGGGGTCATCGGCGCCGGGCTGTTCGTCGGCTCCGGCGCCGGCATCGCCGCCGCCGGGCCCTCCATCGTCATCGCGTACGCGGTCTCCGGGCTGCTGGTCATGCTCGTGATGCGCATGCTCGGCGAGATGTCGGCGGCCAACCCGGCCTCCGGATCGTTCTCGGTGCACGCCGAGCGGGCGATCGGGCCATGGGCGGGATTCACGGCGGGCTGGGCGTTCTGGGTGCTGCTCTGTGTCGCCGTCGGCCTGGAGGGCATCGGGGCCGCGCAGATCGTCGGCGGCTGGCTGCCCGGGACCCCGGAGTGGGCCTGGGTGGCGCTGTTCATGGTGGTGTTCCTGGGGACGAACCTGGCCTCGGTGACGAAGTTCGGCGAGTTCGAGTTCTGGTTCGCGGCGCTCAAGGTCGCCGCGATCACGCTGTTCCTGGTGCTGGGCGTGCTGGCGATCCTCGGCGTGCTCCCGGGCACGGACGCCCCCGGCACCGCCAACCTCAGCGGCGAGGGCGGCTTCCTGCCGAACGGCTCCGACGGCCTGGTCATCGGGCTGCTCGCCTCCGTCTTCGCGTACGGCGGCCTGGAGACGGTCACCATCGCCGCGGCGGAGTCCGAGAATCCGGTCCAGGGTGTCGCGAAGGCCGTGCGGACGGCGATGTGGCGGATCGCGCTGTTCTACGTCGGCTCCATGGCGGTCATCGTCACGCTGGTCCCGTGGGACGACGCGAAGGTCGTGGAGGTGGGCCCGTTCTACGCGGCTCTGGACCACCTCGGCATCCCCGGCGCGGCCGAGATCATGAACGTGGTCATCCTGGTGGCGCTGCTCTCGGCGATGAACGCCAATATCTACGGCGCCTCGCGCATGGCCTGCTCGCTGGTGGCCCGCGGCCAGGGCCCCAAGCGCCTGGGCCGGGTCACCTCCGGCGTGCCGCGCACGGCGGTCCTGGTCTCGTCCGCGTTCGGCTTCCTGTGCGTGCTGCTGAGCTACTGGCGGCCCGACGACGTGTTCCCGTGGCTGCTCAACATGATCGGCGCGGTGATCCTGGTCGTCTGGATCTTCATCGCGGTCTCCCAGCTGATCCTGCGCGCCCGGCTGGAGCGCGAGGCGCCCGAGAAGCTGGTGGTACGGATGTGGCTCTTCCCGGGCCTGACGGTGCTGGCGCTCCTCGCCATGGCCGGCATCTTCTTCCTGATGCTCCGCCAGCCCGGCACCCGCGACCAGCTGCTGGCGACGGGCGCGCTGACGGCGGTCCTGGTCCTGATCGGAGCCGTACGGCAGCGCCGCGCCGCGCCGGCCACGAACAAGTAACTCCGGTACGCGAGAACGCCGGGCGGGCCCGAGTGATCGGGCCCGCCCGGCGTTTTCGCATGCACCTGCGGGCCCGTGGCCCCGAGCCGAGGGACTGATGACCTCTCACCCACTCCTGCTGTTAGCCTGCTCTTGCACATAGGTCGCAATAGCAACAGTTCAGCAGCTGGAGGGTTCGATCATGGCCACGTACACGCTCCCGGAACTCCCGTACGACTACGCGGCGCTCGAACCGGTCATCAATCCGCAGATCATCGAGCTCCACCACGACAAGCACCACGCGGCGTACGTGAAGGGCGCGAACGACACCCTGGAGCAGCTGGAGGAGGCGCGGGACAAGGAGGCCTGGGGGGCGGTCAACGGGCTCCAGAAGAATCTGGCGTTCCACCTCTCCGGCCACATCCTGCACTCGGTCTACTGGCACAACATGACCGGTGACGGCGGCGGCGAGCCCCTCGCCGCGGACGGCGTCGGCGACCTCGCGGACGCGATCACCGACTCGTTCGGCTCCTTCCAGGGCTTCAAGTCCCAGCTGACGAAGGCCGCGGCCACCACGCAGGGCTCCGGCTGGGGCGTCCTCGCGTACGAGCCGCTCAGCGGCAGGCTGATCGTCGAGCAGGTCTACGACCACCAGGGCAATGTGGGCCAGGGCTCGGTCCCGGTCCTGGTCTTCGATGCCTGGGAGCACGCCTTCTACCTCCAGTACAAAAACCAGAAGGTCGACTTCATCGAGGCGATGTGGCGCGTCGTCAACTGGCAGGACGTGGCGAAGCGGTACGCGGCCGCCAAGGAGCGCGCGGACGTGCTGCTGCTCGCGCCCTGACGCCGGCGCACGGAGAACGTCCTGCCTCGTGATCGTCTTCTCAACCGTCACCGGGCAGGCGGATGAAGGAGGGCCCCTCGTGAGGACGTGACTCGCGGGGGGCCTTCTGCTGTACGTCCGGGGCTCCGGGCCCGCCCCGAGGGACTCGGCTCAGCGGGCCGAGGTGTCGTCCTTCGTCCACGGGCCGACGCCGAGCCTGCCCGTGGTCCCGAGATCGAGCTCCGGGGTCACCGTCACGGGCGCGGCACCGGCCTTCGCGGTGACCCTGACGTACGGGGCGTTCACCGCTTCGCCCGCGCCGGTGGTGTTGCGCCATGCCAGGTTGGCGTACGCGGACTCGCCCGGCTTCAGCGTGACGGGCCGGGGCGCGGCGTCGCCGCCGATCCCGGTGGAGATCTTGTCGGTGCCGTGGAGGATCCGCACACCGCTCACCGGCGCGCGGTCCTCGCCCAGCAGCTGGAGTCCGGGGTATCCCTCGACCTCGTACGCGGCGGTGCCGCAGTTGAGCAGGTGCAGGCCCACCACGCGCAGCCCCATGGCGGCGTCGCCCCGGTCGGCCGTGACCCGGATCCCGGAGGGCGGGCAGGCTCCGGACCCCGAAGGCGCCTCGTCCGCCGCGACGGTCCGCACCTTCATGATCCGCGCGCTCCCCGAGGTCGCGACCGGTGTGTCCTGCGTATCGAGGGCGCGCCGCACGGTCTGGCCCGGCTTCACCGACTCGACCGTGCGCGTGGTGTTGTCCATGGCCTCCCCGGACTCGTTCATCAGGGTGAAGGTGATGACGAAGGTGAGCGCTTGGCTCTCGGTGTTGGTGACCTCGAACTCGGTGACCGGAGCCCCGGAGGGACCGCAGACACGGTGGACGAGCGTCACGTTGTCCCACGTCCGCCCCGAGGGGTCGGCGGCGGGAGAGGCGGAGGCGCACGTGGCGGAGGCGGCGGGGGCCCCGGAACCGCCGGCCGTCTCCGTCCCGCATCCGGCGAGCAGTGCGGTGCTCGCGAGGGCGGCACACAGGGCGACTGAGGTGGCGGCGATACGCATGCGCCCAGAAGATCAGGGGCCACGGGCCCGAGCTGTGATCCGGGTCACATACGGCGTCACGGTGGCGTCACAACCGCGGCCGCATCCGGGCAGGCCCGGAGTCGGGCCCCGACGAACGGCCTAGATCCTCACTGTCAGACCCCTGCTTCATGCTTGATCGCATGGACACCAAGGACTTCTGGAAGCTGATCGACGACGCGCGCACCCTGGTCGTCGACCCCTCCGACGCCGAGGCCGTGGCCGAACGGGTGACGGCGCTGCTCGCCGAGCGGCCGGCCGACGAGATCCTCGTCGCGCAGCAGTTGCTGTGGGACCGGATGGCGGCTTCCTACCGGGCTCCGCTCTGGGCAGCCGCGTACACGATCAACGGCGGCTGCTCGGACGACGGTTTCGATTATTTCCGAGGCTGGCTGATAGCGCAGGGCCGGGAGGTGTTCGAGCGGGTGGTGGCCGATCCGGACGCGCTGGCCGGTCTGCCGGTGGTCAGGGCGGCGGCGGCCGAGGGCATGGAGCTGGAGTGCGAGCGCGTGCTCGGGGTGGCGTGGGACGCGTACCGGACGGCGACGGGCAAGACCTTGCCGCAGGGCTCGTTCACGATCGACTACCCCGGTCTGGACCCGGAGTGGGACTTCGATTTCGACGACGCGGAGCGGGTGGCTCTGCGGCTGCCGGAGCTGGACGCGCTTAACGGGTGAGCCGGCGGGGTGCGGAGCCGGGTGGCCCCGCACCCCCTCGGGGTCAGTCGAAGATCGGGCCCTGCGTGCGGGTCCGCTTGATCTCGTAGAAGCCCGGGATCGACGCGACCAGCAGCGTGCCGTCCCACAGCTTCGCGGCGTCCTCGCCCTTCGGAGCGGGGGTGACGACCGGGCCGAAGAAGGCGATCTGCTCGCCGTCCGCGCCGGGCACCGCGATGACCGGGGTGCCGACGTCCTGGCCGACCTTGTCGATACCCTCCTGGTGGGAGGCGCGCAGCTCGGTGTCGTACGCGTCGGAGTCGGCGTACTCAGCGAGTTCGACCGGCAGGCCGACGTCCTTCAGCGCGCCCTCGACCGCCTCACGGGTGGGGCCCTCGCCCTGGTTGTGGAAGCGGGTGCCGAGCGCGGTGTACAGGGGGCCGACGATGTCGTCGCCGTGCTTCTGCTGGGCGGCGATCACGACGCGGACCGGGCCCCAGGCCTTGTTCTCCAGCATGTCCCGGTACTCCTCGGGCAGCTCGTCCAGCCGGTTCTCGTTGAGAACGGCCAGGCTCATCACGTGCCAGCGGACCTCGACGTCGCGGACCTTCTCCACCTCCAGCATCCAGCGGGAGGTCATCCAGGCCCAGGGGCAGAGCGGGTCGAACCAGAAATCGGCGGGGGTCTTGCCGGTCACCGTGCTGTTGTCAGACATCTCTCTCCTCATAGGGACCCATCGCATGCTGTGACCCACAACACCGCCGGGCGCTCCCGCCATTCCCGAGCGCCCGTCCGGAAGTCGGCATGGGAGGATCAAACTATTCGAACGTGACACAAAGGAGTGTGCTCGTGCCCGGTGAGAACCTGTCCCGCGACGAGGCCCATGAGCGGGCCGAGCTGCTGAGCGTCGACGGCTACGACGTCGTGCTGGACGTCCGTTCCGCGATCGGCGGGCCCGACGGGGAGGGCGAGCAGACCTCCGGTCCGAGGACCTTCCGTTCGGTGACGACGATCCGCTTCCGCTCGGCGCGCGCCGGTGCGACGACCTTCGCCGATCTGATCGCCCCGTCCGTGAACGCGGTGACCCTGGACGGCACGGCGCTGGACCCGGCCGTCGTCTTCGACGGGACGCGGGTGGCGCTGACCGGCCTGTCGGAGGGCGAACACGTCCTGGTGGTCGACGCGCAGTGCGCGTACAGCAGGACGGGCGAGGGCATGCACCGCTTCGTCGACCCGGAGGACGGCGAGGTCTACCTCTACACGCAGTACGAACCGGCCGACGCGCGGCGCGTCTTCGCCAACTTCGAGCAGCCCGACCTCAAGGCCCCCTTCCGCTTCCAGGTGACGGCCCCCGAGGAGTGGACGGTCTGGAGCAACGGCGCCGAGGAGTCCCGCGCGGGCGGGGTGTGGCGGTTCGCCGAGACGAAGCCGATCTCGACGTACATCACGGCGGTCGTCGCCGGCCCGTACCACTACGTGACCGACTCCTACAGCCGTACGTTCGATGACGGCACGAAGCTGGAGATCCCGCTCGGCGCGCTGTGCCGCAAGGGGCTCGCCCGGCACTTCGACGCGGACGACGTCTTCCTGATCACCAAGCAGGGTCTGGACTTCTTCCACGACCACTTCGACTACCCGTACCCGTTCGGCAAGTACGACCAGGCGTTCGTGCCCGAGTACAACCTCGGCGCGATGGAGAACCCGGGCTGTGTCACGTTCCGTGAGGAGTACATCTTCCGCGGGAAAGTGACGCGGGCGGCGTACGAGAGCCGGGCCAATGTCATCCTGCACGAGATGGCGCACATGTGGTTCGGCGACCTCGTCACCATGCAGTGGTGGGACGACCTGTGGCTCAAGGAGTCGTTCGCCGACTTCATGGGCGTCTTCGCCATGGTGGAGTCCACCAGGTTCGAGGACGGCTGGATCACCTTCGCCAACAACCGCAAGTCCTGGGCCTACCGCGCCGACCAGCTGCCGTCCACGCACCCGATCACGGCCGACATCCGTGACCTGGAGGACGCCAAGCTGAACTTCGACGGCATCACGTACGCCAAGGGCGCGTCGGTGCTGAAGCAGCTGGTGGCGTACGTGGGGCGGGACGCGTTCCTGGAGGGTGCGCGGCGCTACTTCAAGAAGCACGCGTACGGAAACACGCAGCTGGGCGACCTGCTGTCGGTGCTGGCCGAGACGTCCGGGCGGGACATGACCTCGTGGTCGCGCTCGTGGCTGCAGACCGCCGGCGTCAACTCGCTGACCCCCGTGGCGACGTACGACGCCGCGGGCCGGATCACCGAGCTGGCGGTCCTCCAGGAGGCGGCCGAGTCGCATCCGGAGCTGCGGCCCCACCGGGTCGCGGTCGGCCTGTACCGGCGCACGCCCGCCGGTGACCTGGTGCGATACGCCCGGGCCGAGGCGGACGTGGCGGGTGTGCGCACCGTGATCACGGAGCTGGCCGGGGCCGAGCGGCCCGAGCTGATCCTCGTCAACGACGACGACCTGACGTACTGCAAGGTCCGCTTCGACGAGGTGTCGCTGGCCACGCTGCGGGCGCATCTGGGCGACATCACGGACCCGCTGGCGCGGGCGCTGTGCTGGTCCGCGCTGTGGAGCCTCACCCGGGACGGGCTGATGCCCGCCCGCGACTTCGTCGCGCTGGTCCTGGACTTCTCCGGCCGGGAGACGGACATCGGCGTCCTGCAGATGCTGCACGCGTGGACGCGGACGGCGCTGGTGCACTACGCGGCGCCGTCGTGGCGCGAGGAAGGCGGCCGGGCGCTGGCCGAGGGCGCCCTGCGCGAGCTGCGGCTCGCGGCGCCGGGCAGCGAGCCCCAGCTGGCGTGGGCCCGTTTCTTCGCGGCGGTCGCCGCCTCGGAGACCGACTTCCAGCTGCTGTCCGGGCTGCTCGACGGGACCGCCCGCATCGACGGGCTCGACGTCGATCAGGAGCTCCGGTGGGCGTTCCTGTCCCCGCTGGCCTCGCACGGCGTGGCCGACGAGTCGGCCGTCGCGGCCGAACTGGCCCGGGACGACACGGCGTCCGGCAAGCGGCACCAGGTGCGCTGCCTGGCCTCGCGGCCCTCGGCCGCGGTCAAGGCGCAGGCGTGGGCGGGCGTCGTGGAGTCGGACGCGCTGTCCAACGCGCTGGTGGAGGCCACGATCCTGGGCTTCTCGCAGTCCTCGCAGCGGGAGTTGCTGGCGCCGTACACGGCCAGGTACTTCGAGGTGATCGAGCGGGTGTGGGCCGAGCGGTCCATCCAGATCGGGATGGCCGTCGTGAGGGGCCTGTTCCCGGCCCTTCAGGACGACCCCGCGACCCTGGCGGCGACGGACGCGTGGCTGGAGGCACACGCGGACGCGGCGCCGGCGCTGCGGCGGCTGGTCCTGGAGGCGCGGGACGACCTTGCGCGGGGGCTGCGGGCGCAGCGGTGCGATTCGGCCGCGGCCTAGCGGGGTTCGCGTTCGCGGGTGATGCGGTGCGCTTGCGGGGGCGCCGCATCACCCCGGCGACGGTTCCGTCCTCAAACGCCGGACGGGCTGGGTTTGCCGAGTGCGGCGCCGGACGGGCCGGAGTGGTCGGCCCGTCCGGCGTGACGGCCTCGTTCAGGTGCCCGGCCCCCCGGCGACGGGTTCCGTCCTCAAACGCCGGACGGGCTGGGTGGGCTCGACGGGCTGGGTGGGCTCGACGGGCCGGGTTTGGCGGGCGGGCCGGGTTTGGCGGGCGCGTCGAGGCTGATGGGCGGCGCTCGGGGAGGGATGGTGCGCCCCCGGTGGGGGGTCGTAATCCCCGGCGGGTCCGTCCTTTTCGGTTGTCGAACGTGCGTACTTTAGGACGGCGTTGTCCTGGATTGTCGACGGGCCTGTAACAGGGGTTAAGGTCCCGGCCGCGAGCGGGATACACCGGAGCATGAACCCGAACACCCCGCTCTCCCCCTGCGACCTCCGCATCACCTCCGATGTCCGTCAATGCGTGCTGACCACCGTGCAGTTGAAGGATCGCGGGGTCTCCCCCGCGCAGGCCGCCGAGCAGTGCCGGACCGGCGGGCCGTGGCAGCAGCCGTTGCCGGGCGTCTTCGTGCTGCATCCGGGGCCGCTCAGCGACCGGGAACGGCTGCGCTCCGCCCTGCTGTACGCGGGACGGCGGCCGGCCTCCGCACGGCGCGCCGTTCCCGCGCAGCCCGGCGGCACGGACCCCGGGTACGGCGAGGCGATGATCACCGGGCCGGCCGCGCTCGCGCTGCACGGCTTCGCCGCCGCGCCGCCCGCCGTCTCGGCGGACCGCGTCGATGTACTGGTGCCACGCACCCGCCGGCTGCGCTCGGCCCGGTACGTGCGCCTGGTGCGCACGTCCGAGCTGCCGCGGCCGGAGCAGCTGGACGGGATGCCGGTGGCGCCCGTGGCCCGCGCTCTGGCGGACGCCGTGGCGGGGCTGGCGGACGCCCACGCCGTACGCCGGCTGCTCACCGAGGCGGTCCGCGGCGGCCACTGCGAACCCGCCGTCGTCGTCGGGGAGCTGAACCGCGCCAAGGTGCTCGACCGCCCGCAGGTGGTGAACGCCGTGGACTCGCTGCTCGCCGAGGGCCGGGCGCTGGCGGAGGAGCGGCTGTACGACATGGTGCGCACCCACGGGCTCCCGGAGCCGCTGTGGAACGTGGACCTGCGGCTGCCCGGCGGCCCGCACCTGGGCGCCGTCGACGCCTACTGGCCCGAGGAGGCGGTCGCCGTGGAGCTGGACACCAGGTCCCCGCGCCACACCCGGCTCGACGACGACCACCGCCAGGAGGAGCACGAGGCCGAGTGGTCCGCGTACGCCGCGCGGCGCGAGCACCTGGAGCGGTTGGGCGTCACCGTCGTCCACCTCACACCGAGGAAGCTGCGGGACACCCGGGAGCAGCAGGCGGCCGTGGTCCGGACGGCGTTGATGGCGGCGGCCGACCGCGAGCCTGCCGCGTACGTGATGATCCTGCCCCGGTGATCCGCCTCCCCCCGCCGCGTATCCGCCGTTTCGTCCCGTGTGACGCTTCGGCCCCACTGGCGGAAGTCCGCCATGTCAGCAACTCGCCTCTCACAAGTCTCCACAAACCCCTGTCATTTACGAAAGGGTGAGCGGTCATCCGGTACCGATTTCCGGACTCTCTCTTTCACATACAGGGATGCTGATGACCTCCGAATCCCCCAGCTCCATACCCGGGGCGAGACGCGTGGCCCGCGTCGCGGCCGCCGCCGGACTGGTGGCCGCGCTGGCCGCCACCGGCGTCGCTCCCGTCTTCGCGGCCGACGACCCGGGCACCACCCCCGTCAAGGCCGCCGCCGACAGCCCGGCGGACAAGCTCGGCACAGCCGACGCCGATGTTCTCGCCAAGGCCGAGGCCAAGGGCGAGAAGAACATCACGATGATGGTCGCCACCGCTCCCGGCGCGACCGAGCAGGTCACCGAGCAACTGGACGCCGTCAAGGGCTCCGTGCTCGGGCGTGCGTACGACAAGCTCGGCTACGTACGGGCCACCGTGCCCACCGCGTCCGCCGAGGCCGCCATCAAGGCGGCCTCGAAGCTGTCCTCCGTCCACGGCATCGATCTCAAGCAGGAGATCGTGCTGGACGACCCGACGCCCTCGGGCGACCGGGCCGCCGGCAGCCAGGCCGCGGCGAAGTCGACGGGGACCTACCCGGCGCCCGGGAAGACGACCCCGGCGAAGAACCCGTACAACCCGTCCTTCGAGACGGGCGCGGTCGAGTTCGTCAAGGAGCACCCGAAGGCCGACGGCCGGGGCGTGACCATCGGCATCCTCGACTCGGGTGTCGACCTCGGCCACCCGGCGCTGCAGAAGACCACCACCGGTGAGCGCAAGATCACCGACTGGGTGACGGCCACCGACCCGGTGAGCGACAACGACGGCACCTGGCTGCGGATGACGGACGCCGTGTCCGGCCCGACGTTCACCTACGGCGGCCTCACCTACTCGGCCCCGGCGGGTTCGTACCGGATCAGCGTGTTCAAGGAGGCCGCCACCAGGGGCGGCGACATGGCGGGCGACCTCAACCGCGACGGTGACACCACCGACACGTGGGGCGTCCTCTACGACCCGGTCACCGGCACCACCCGGGTGGACCTGAACAGCAACGCCGACTTCTCCGACGACGCCGTCCTGAAGCCGTACAAGGAGAACCACCAGGTCTCCTACTTCGGTCAGGACGACCCGCGGACCGACGTCGTCGAGCGCATCCCGTTCGTCGTGGAGACCCGCAAGAACGTCGTGTACAACGCGGCGGGCGCCACCTCCGACTACGTCAGCATCGGCGTCATCGAGTCCGAGCACGGCACGCACGTCGCGGGCATCACCTCCGCGAACGGCCTGTTCGGCGGCAAGATGAACGGTGCCGCGCCCGGGGCGAAGATCGTCTCCTCGCGTGCCTGCTCCTGGTCCGGCGGCTGCACCAACATCGCGCTCACCGAGGGCATGATCGACCTCGTCGTGAACCGCGGCGTCGACGTCGTCAACATGTCGATCGGCGGACTGCCGCCGCTCAACGACGGCAACAACGCCCGTTCGGAGCTGTACAAGCGGCTCGTCGACATCTACGGCGTCCAGCTGGTCATCTCGGCCGGCAACGACGGTCCGGGCGTCAACACCATCGGAGACCCCGGTCTCGCCGACCACGTCATCTCGGTCGGCGCGTCCATCTCCAAGGAGACCTGGGCCGCGAACTACGGCTCCGGCGTCACCAAGAAGTACGACATGATGCCGTTCTCCTCGCGCGGCCCGCGTGAGGACGGCGGCTTCACGCCGACCCTGACGGCTCCGGGCGCGGCGATCAACTCGACGCAGACCTGGCTGCCCGGCGGACCGGTCAAGGAGTCGGGCTACTCCCTCCCGGCCGGCTACTCCATGCTCCAGGGCACGTCAATGGCCTCCCCGCAGGCCGCCGGCGCGACCGCGCTGCTGCTCTCCGCCGCGAAGCAGAAGCACATCGAGCTGCCCCCGGCCGATCTGCGCACCGCGCTGACCAGCACCGCCACCCAGATCAAGGGAGTGCCCGCGCACGCCCAGGGCGCCGGTCTGATCAACATCATCGGCGCCTGGAAGCAGATCGAGAAGAAGGGCGCCCCGGCGCACGAGTACACGGTCAAGGCCCCGGTCGACACCGCGATCGACTTCGCGCTGAAGACCCCGGGCTTCGGCACCGGCCTGTACGACCGCGAGGGCGGCCTCAAGGCCGGCCAGAAGAAGTCGTACGACGTCACGGTCACCCGCACCACGGGCCCGGACAAGGACGTCAGGCACAAGCTGTCCTGGAAGTACAACGACGGCACGTTCAAGCTCGCGGGCTCCGACACCGTCTCGCTGCCGCTGGGCAAGCCGGTGACGGTCAAGGTCCAGGCGAAGCCGGGCAGCGCGGGCGTGCACAGCGCGATCCTGCAGCTCGACGACGCGAAGACCTCCGGCGTGGACCAGCAGATCCTCGCCACGGTCGTCGTCTCCAAGGAGCTCGTGAAGCCGGGCTACGCGTACACGGCGTCCGGCTCGGTGCAGCGCAACGGCACCACGTCGTACTTCGTGACCGTGCCGGAGGGCTCCAAGACCCTTGAGGTCGCCATGAGCGCCCTGCGCTCGGGCAGCCAGACCCGCTTCATCTCCATCCACCCGTACGGGGTCGCGGTGGAGGACAGCGGAACGCCGTTCTGCTACCCGAACTACGAGAACCCGGCCAACACCTGCCGCCCCGACGTGCGCTCGTACGCCGACCCGCAGCCCGGTGTCTGGGAGATCGAGGTCGAGGCCCGGCGTACGTCGCCGCTGCTGGACAACCCGTACAAGCTGGACGTCTCGCTGCTCGGCGCGACCTTCGACCCGGCGGTGCAGACCATCGCCGAGGCGAAGATCGGCACCCCGGCCGCGGTGAGCTGGACGGTCACCAACAACGCCGGTGACCTGGCGGGCAAGCTCAAGGGCGGATCGCTGGGCTCGGCCGACGTCGAGCGTCCGTCGATGTCCACGGGCGACGAGTACGTCAAGGAGGTGACCATCGGTGCGGGCGTCGAGAAGCTGGACGTCGCCATCGGCGGCACCTCGGACGCCAACGCCGACCTCGACCTGTACGTCTACCAGGGCACGACCGAGATGGGTGCCTCCACCACGGCCGGTTCCGAGGAGACCGTCAGTCTGGTGAAGCCCGCCGCGGGCACGTACACGGTCGTCATCCAGGGCTACGACGTCCCGGCCGGCACCACCGAGTACGACTACCGCGACGTGTACTACGCGCCGTCGCTCGGCAAGATCAACGTCGACGAGTCGAAGGCCGTGGACCTGGCCAACGGCGCATCGGCCCAGGTCGGTGCCGAGGTCGCGGTCGCCGGGGCTGCCCCCGAGGGCCGGCAGTTCTTCGGTGAGGTCCAGCTGGTGAATTCCCGCGGCACCGCCGCGGGCACCGGAAGCGTCGTGATCCAGAAGGTCACGCCGTAACGGCTTCGCCGTAGACATGTGATCCGTACGACAGTGGGGCGGGCGCCCGACGGGCGCCCGCCCCACTGTGCTGCGCGCCACCTGTCCGCAGGCCGGACAATGGATTGGACAAGGAAGCCGTGGACAGACGCATCATGAAGCGGCAACCATGCCCGTTCGTACGTCTGAGGGAGTTCCCGTGAAGGTCGGAATCGTCGGCGCCACCGGTCAGGTCGGCACAGTCATGCGCAGCATCCTGGCCGAGCGGAAGTTCCCGGCCGACGAGCTGCGGCTGTTCGCCTCCGCCCGCTCGGCGGGTTCCACGATCGAGTGGCAGGGCCGGGACATCACCGTGGAGGACGCCTCCACGGCCGACTACACGGGCCTGGACATCGTCCTCTTCTCGGCCGGCGGGGCCACCTCGAAGGCCCTCGCCGAGAAGGTGGCCTCGCAGGGCGCCGTCGTGATCGACAACTCCTCCGCCTGGCGCAAGGACCCCGAGGTCCCGCTGGTCGTCTCCGAGGTCAACGCCCACGCGATCGCGAACCGCCCCAAGGGCATCATCGCCAACCCGAACTGCACCACGATGGCCGCCATGCCCGTGCTGCGCCCGCTGCACGACGAGGCCGGCCTCCAGACACTGACCGTCGCCACGTACCAGGCGGTGTCCGGCTCCGGACTGGCCGGCGTGGCCGAGCTGCACGGCCAGGCGACCAAGGTCGCCGCCGAGGCCGACAAGCTCACGCACGACGGCTCCGCCGTCGACTTCCCCGAGCCCGGCGTCTACAAGCGCCCCATCGCGTTCAACGTGCTGCCGCTGGCCGGCTCGATCGTCGACGACGGGTCCTTCGAGACGGACGAGGAGCAGAAGCTCCGCAACGAGTCCCGCAAGATCCTGGAGATCCCGGAGCTGAAGGTGTCCGGCACCTGCGTCCGCGTCCCGGTCTTCTCCGGCCACTCGCTCCAGGTCAACGCCCGCTTCGCCCGTCCGATCAGCGTGGAGCGCGCGTACGAGCTGCTGAAGGACGCGCCGGGCGTCGAGCTCTCCGAGATCCCCACGCCGCTCCAGGCCGCGGGGCAGGACGCGTCCTTCGTCGGGCGGATCAGGGCCGACGAGACCGTGGAGCACGGTCTGGCACTGTTCGTCTCCAGCGACAACCTGCGCAAGGGCGCCGCGCTGAACGCGGTGCAGATCGCGGAGCTGGTGGCGGCGGAGCTGAAGGGCTGACGCGGCGGGGTGGGGCGGGGTGCCGTGGGGCGGTGCCGCTGCGCGGGGCTTCCCCTACCCGCCCCTTCCCGGAACCGGGGGCAGGCCCCCGGGCCCCCGTTGTCCTCAATCGCCGGACGGGCTTGAGACCGGGCGCCGCACCTCGAAGTGCCAGCAGCCGTACTCCACCGCCCGCACGTGCACCAGCGCCACCTCCGGATCGGCGAACGCCTCCGTGAGTGCCTCGTCGTAACCCCGCTCCTCGTCCGGCGGGATCTCCATCAGCCGGCCTCCCACGATGTGGCCCTCCGCGTTGTAGCGCCGGACCGTCCGCAGCGCGCCCGCCCGCGAGAACGGGTAGCCGGGCCGCTCCGCCGCCGGCCCCTCGCATTCCTCGGCGTGGATGAAGACCGGGCCCTGCTCGTCGTACGCCCCGGGGCGGGCCCAGGTCGCGGCCGCCCAGCGACGCAGGGGCGCGTACGACACGAGGGCGATCCTTTCTCCCACCTCGTTCCCCCGCAGGCAGCAGCGCAGCGGGCTGCCCGCGTCCGTGGCGGTGTACGGCGAGCAGGCGCGTCCCGCGTCGTCGGTCTCACGGAGTTCCTTCAGTGCGGCCGGGTCGATCGCTCGTGGTTCGTAACGGGTCATACGACGAGAATGGCCCGCCCCGGCGACGCGGTCCGGCGGAAAATGGTCATCGCCCTGGATGCGGGTCACGTGGAAGGATGACCGGAAACATCGCATATCAAGGAGATGACCGCGTGCCTGGCACGAATCTGACCCGCGAAGAGGCACAGGAGCGGGCGCGCCTGCTGACCGTGGACGCGTACGAGATCGATCTCGACCTCTCCGGAGCGCAGGAGGGCGGGACCTACCGGTCCGTCACCGTCGTGCGCTTCGACTCCGCCGAGGCCGGTGCGGAGACCTTCATCGACCTGGTCGCCCCGGCGGTGCACGAGGTCGAGCTGAACGGCAAGGCCCTGGATGTGGCGGCCGTGTTCCGTGACTCCCGGATCACGCTGGCGCACCTGGCGGCGGGCTCCAACGAGCTGAAGGTCGTCGCCGACTGCTCGTACACCAACACCGGTGAGGGCCTGCACCGCTTCGTCGACCCGGTCGACGAGCAGGCATACCTGTACACCCAGTTCGAGGTCCCGGACGCGCGCCGCGTGTTCGCGAGCTTCGAGCAGCCGGACCTGAAGGCGACCTTCCGGTTCACCGTGAAGGCCCCGTCGGGCTGGACCGTGATCTCCAACTCGCCGACGCCGGAGCCGCAGGACGACGTCTGGTCGTTCGAGCCGACGCCGCGCATCTCCACGTACATCACCGCGCTGATCGCCGGTCCGTACCACTCGGTGCACAGCAGCTACGAGAAGGACGGCCAGACCGTCCCGCTCGGCATCTACTGCCGTCCCTCGCTCGCCGAGTACCTCGACGCGGACGCGATCTTCGACGTGACGCGGCTGGGCTTCGACTGGTTCCAGGAGAAGTTCGACTACGCGTACCCCTTCGCCAAGTACGACCAGCTCTTCGTCCCGGAGTTCAACGCGGGCGCGATGGAGAACGCGGGCGCGGTCACCATCCGTGACCAGTACGTCTTCCGCTCCAAGGTGACGGACGCGGCGTACGAGACGCGGGCCGAGACGGTCCTGCACGAGCTGGCCCACATGTGGTTCGGCGACCTCGTCACCATGGAGTGGTGGAACGACCTGTGGCTGAACGAGTCGTTCGCCACCTACACGTCGATCGCCTGCCTGGCGTACGCCGACGGGTCGCAGTGGCCGCACTCCTGGACCACGTTCGCCAACTCCATGAAGACGTGGGCCTACCGCCAGGACCAGCTGCCCTCGACGCACCCGATCATGGCGGACATCCGTGACCTGGACGACGTCCTGGTCAACTTCGACGGCATCACGTACGCCAAGGGCGCCTCGGTCCTGAAGCAGCTGGTGGCGTACGTCGGCATGGACGCGTTCTTCCAGGGCGTCCAGGCGTACTTCAAGGCGCACGCGTTCGGCAACACGCGCCTGTCCGACCTGCTGGGCGCGCTGGAGGAGACCTCCGGACGCGACCTGAAGACCTGGTCGAAGGCGTGGCTGGAGACGGCCGGCATCAACATCCTGCGCCCGGAGATCGAGACGGACGCGGACGGACGCGTCACCTCGTTCACCGTCCTGCAGGAGGCCCCGGCACTGCCTGCGGGTGCGAAGGGCGAGCCGACGCTGCGGCCGCACCGGATCGCCATCGGCTGCTACGACCTCGACGAGTCCGGCAAGCTGGTCCGTACGGACCGGATCGAGCTGGACGTCGACGGTGAGCGCACCACCGTGCCCTTCCCGGCCGGTACCGCACGTCCTGCCGTGATCCTCCTCAACGACGACGACCTCAGTTACGCGAAGGTCCGCCTCGACGAGGAGTCGCTGCGGGTCGTCACGGAGCACCTGGGCGACTTCACCGAGTCGCTGCCGCGGGCCCTGTGCTGGGCCTCCGCCTGGGACATGACCCGCGACGGCGAACTGGCCACGCGGGACTACCTGTCGCTCGTCCTGTCCGGCGTGGGCAAGGAGTCGGACATCGGCGTCGTGCAGTCACTGCACCGTCAGGTGAAGATGGCGCTGGACCAGTACGCGGCGCCCGAGTGGCGTGAGACGGGTCTGACCCAGTGGACCGATGCGACGCTCGCGCACCTGCGCGCCGCGGAGCCGGGCAGCGACCACCAGCTGGCCTGGGCCCGCGCCTTCGCGGCCACGGCGCGCAACCCGCAGCAGCTCGATCTGCTGCAGGCGCTGCTGGACGGCACCGAGGCGATCGAGGGCCTGGCCGTCGACACCGAGCTGCGCTGGGCGTTCGTCGAGCGGCTGGCCGCCACCGGGCTGCTGGACGACGAGGAGATCGACGCCGAGTACGCACGCGACCGGACGGCGGCGGGCGAGCGCCACGCGGCGGCCGCCCGTTCGGCGCGGCCCTCCGCGGAGGCGAAGGCGGAGGCGTGGGCCTCGGTCGTCGAGTCCGACAAGCTGCCGAACTCCCTCCAGGAGGCGGTCATCGGCGGGTTCGTCCAGACCGACCAGCGCGAACTGCTGGCTCCGTACACGGAGAAGTTCTTCGCCGCGGTGGCCGACGTCTGGGAGTCGCGGAGCCACGAGATGGCGCAGCAGGTCGCCATCGGGCTCTACCCGGCGCTCCAGGTCTCGCAGGAGACCCTGGACGCCACGGACGCCTGGCTGGCCTCGGCCGGGCCGGGCGCCGCGCTGCGCCGGCTGATCTCGGAGTCCCGGTCGGGCGTGGAGCGGGCGCTGAAGGCCCGGGCTGCGGACGCGGCGGCTGCTACCGCGTAGCTGCCGCACCGACACACGGTTGAGGGGCGCCTCCTTCGGGGGGCGCCCCTTCGCGTCGGGCCTTGGGACGTGGAATCCGCCCGGCGGGCGGGCGCGTGGCGCAGCCGTCCGCCGGGCGGGAGCCTGAGAGTTGCCGGCTACGCGCCGGACTCCTCGTAGCGGCGAGCCAGTTCGGCCGCGCCGGACTCCGTCAGCGAGCCGTGCAGGCGCATCCTGGCCACCCCGCCGTCGGGGAAGGCGTCGAGGCGGACGTGGGTGACGACGGCCTGGGCGCGGAGCGGGAAGCGGTGCAGGGTGTCGGGCTGGAGCCGGGTGCGCGGGATGATCTCGAACCACTCGCCGGTCTCGCCGTTGCGGCCCTGGAGGGCGATCCAGCCGGCGGCGTTGCCCTTGAGGTAGGCGGTGTCGATCTCGACCGCGCGGACCGCGCCCTGGGCGGGCAGCCGGAAGCGGACCCAGTCGTTGGTGTCGCGGACGCGGCGGCGGCGGTTCTCCCAGCCGTCGTCCATCTTGCGGGAGGTGCCGGGCAGGATGATCTGGGTCGGCGAGGAGTAGAAGCGGTCCGAGGCGTCCTCGTAACTGCCGCCGTTCAGGACCGAGATCAGGTCGAACGTGCCGAGCGTCGCGAGCCACGAGGGGTCGGGGACCACCTCGCCGTGGACGCGGAGGCGGGCGATGCCGCCGTCGGGGTGCTGGCTAAGGCGCAGGTGCGTGTAGCGGCGTCCGCCGGTGATCTCGAAGCCGTTGGCGGCGTGGCCGCGTACGGGGGTGGGCGGGACGATCTCCTCCCACTTCACGTCGTCGGCGAGGAGTTCGGCGGGGCCCGGCGAGCCCTCGACGGACGTCGCCTGTACCGAGACGCGCTGCGGGTAGTTGCCGCGGAAGTGCGCGGTGTCGACGACGATGCCGCGGATGATGCCGGGGGCGCCGAGCCGGATCAGGGCCCAGTCGTGCTCCTCCGGGGCGGGGAACGGGTGGGCGGCGTCCGCGCCGCGCCGGCGGCGGGTCTCCCAGCCGTCCATGATCTTGCCCTTGTGACCGAAGTGCTCGGGGTCGAAGACGGCGCGCTCCCGGACCAGGAGGTTCTCGCGCTCGGCGAAGAACTCGTCGTTGGCGGCGATCACACCCGCGCCCAGCCTGCGGTCGGCGAGGTCGACGAGCTCGGTGAAGGGGAGGTCTGCGGTGCGGTAGTCGGCGTACGGGTCACCGCCGCCGTACGGGGCCGCGTCGTTGGCGTGGGGGTCCTCGTGGTGGTTCTCATTCTGTTCGAAGGTCATGCGGTCACTGTCGTACGAGGCGAGGTGTTAGGTCCATCGAATGTTTCCGCATGGATCGTTAAGTACTGCTGAATGGTCTGGCCGCCTCGCGCAGGGCGGCGAGCACCCGGGCCACCGCCGGGCCCTCCTCCGCCCCCTGCCGGACCGCGGCCACCACATGGCGGCGGGGCCGGTCCGCTTCGAGGACGCGCATCACCACACCGTCCCGGCCCTGCCGCTCCGCCGACGCCATGCGCGGGATCAGCGCGATCCCCATGCCCGCCTCGACCATGGCGAGGATCGCGGTCCAGCCGGAGGCGCTGTGCGCCTGCTCCGGAACGAAGCCCGCGGCCTCGCACGCGGCGGTGGTGATCTCCGACCAGGGGCCCGAGCCGCCGAAGATCCACGGCTCGGCGGACAGGTCCGCCAGTCGCAGTCCGGGTGCGGCGGAGAGCCGGTGGCCGGCCGGCAGGGCCACGTCCAGCGGGTCGGCGAGCAGCGGCCGCAGGGCGAACCGGGGGTCATGGGCGGTCGGGGCGTGGGCGGCCAGGGAGAGGGCCAGGTCCACCTCGCCGGCGAGGAGGAGTTCGTACGCCTGCGCCGCCTCGGCCTCCCGGACCCGCACATCCGGCTCCGGACGGTCCTCGTCACGCAGCGACTGCACGGCCGGCACGACCAGGGCGGGCACGGCGGTGGCGAACGCCGCGATCCTCACCTCGCCCGCCTCGCCGTGCAGATAGCCGGTCAGTTCGGCGTCGGCGCGCTCCAGTTGAGCGAAGACCGCCTCGGCGTGGCGCAGCACCAGATGGGCCGCGTCGGTCAGACGGACGCGCCGGCCCTGCGCCTCCAGCAGCGGTACGCCGAGCTGTCTGGAGAGGTTGGAGAGCTGCTGGGAGACGGCCGACGGGGTCATCAGCAGCGCCTCGGCGGCGGCGGTGACGGTGCCGCGGTCGCGCAGGGTCCGCAGGATGCGGAGCTTCTTGACGTCCCACTCGGTCATGGCCGGAACCTACCCGGACATGCGAGTGCGCCGCGCGGTACCTCGGTACCGGCGGCGCACCCTGAAGGCTTTAGACCTGCTTCTTGGACTTGTCGAGGACCATGACCAGGCCCGCGATGACCGCGAACAGGACGATGGGGGCCACGACGTACAGCCCGACCGTGTCGATCACGCTCAGGCCTGAACCCGGGTCGTCGCCGTCGTCGCGGGTGAGCGCGAGCGCGGGGGACGACATCAGCAGCATCATCAGCGTCGTTCCGGCAGCGACGGCGCCGGCGCGCATAGCGTTCTTCTTGTCCACGGTGCAAACGTAGCGAACGCCTAGGAGCGCCGCTCGCCCGGGGGTGCCGTACGGGTCCCCGGCGGCTCCTGGGCGGGCCTGAGGACTTCCATCAGCCGGTGCAGCCGGGGTGAGGCGGCGAGTTCCTCCAGGGTGACCGGACGGCCCTCGGCGTCGGCGATGGGCAGCCGCCAGTTGGGGTACTGGTCCCAGGTGCCCGGCAGGTTCTGCGGGCGGCGGTCGCCGATCGTGTCCGGGAGCCAGACCCCGGCCATGCGGGCGGGGGTGCGCAGCAGGAAGCGGTGGACGGCGCGGACGGCGGCCTCCTCGTCGTCGCCGCCCTCGGGGAGCAGGCCGAGGCGGGAGAGCAGGCCGAGCCACTCCGCGGTGTCGGCGCCGTCCTCGGTGCGCTCCTCGGCCAGCGGGCGGGTGAGCAGGCCGAGGCGGTGGCGCAGCGTCACATGGTCGCCGGTCAGCCGGGCGGCGGTGGACGGCAGGTCGTGGGTGGTGGCGGTGGCGAGGCAGTCCTCACGCCACTGTTCGGGGGCGAGCGGGCGGCCGGTGCCCGACCAGTCACGCTCGAACCAGAGCACGGAGGTGCCGAGGACGCCGCGGCGGGCGAGCGCCTCGCGGACGCCCGGCTCCACGGTGCCGAGGTCCTCCCCTATGACGACGGCGCCGGCGCGGTGGGCCTCCAGGACGAGGACGGCGAGCATCGCCTCCGCGTCGTGACTGACGTAGGTGCCCTCGGTGGGCGGGTGCCCCTCGGGCACCCACCAGAGCCGGAACAGGCCCATGACGTGGTCGATGCGCAGGGCCCCGGCGTGGGCGAGGAGCCCGCGCAGCAGTCCCCGGTACGGGGCGTAGCCGGACGCGGCGAGCGCGTCGGGTCTCCAGGGCGGCAACCCCCAGTCCTGGCCGCGGGCGTTGAAGGCGTCCGGGGGCGCGCCGACGGACATGCCGTGCGCGAAGGCGTCCTGCTGGGCCCAGGTGTCGGCCCCGCCGGGGTGCACGCCCACGGCCAGGTCGTGGACGATCCCGACGGCCATCCCGGCGTCCTTCGCGGCGCGCTGGGCGGCGGCGAGCTGGGTGTCGGTCAGCCAGGCGAGCCGGCAGTGGAAGTCGACCCGGTCCAGCAGTTCGGCGCGGGCGCGGGCGGTCTCCTTGGAGCGGGGGTCGCGCAGACCGGCCGGCCAGGTGTGCCAGTCGGAGCCGTGCACCTCGGCGAGGGCACACCACAGGGCGTGGTCCTCCAGGGCCTGTCCCTGCTCGGCGAGGAAATCGCAGTAGGCGGCGCGGCGTCCGGGCGTAAGGGGTACGCCGACGAGGAGGCCGAGGGCCTGCCGTTTGAGCGCCCAGACGGCGTCCCGGTCGATCAGGGCGCCCTTGTTCAGCACGGCGTCACTGAGCTCCGCGGCCCGGTGGCGCAGCTCGTCGAGGGCGGCCGGGTCGGGCGCGTGCCCGTACTCCGGGACGGACTCGATGTGCAGGTGCACGGGGTCGGGGAAGCGCCGCGAGGACGGGCGGTAGGGGGAGGGGTCGGTGGGGGTGCCGAGGACCGCGGCGTGCAGCGGGTTGATCTGGACGAAACCGGCTCCCAGCGAGCGCCCGGACCAGGAGGCGAGGTCGGCGAGGTCGCCGAGGTCGCCCATGCCCCAGGAGCGGGCGGAGAGCAGGGAGTAGAGCTGGACGAGGAAGCCGTGGGTACGCACGGGCGGCTGCGGCACGCGGGCGGGGGCGACCACGAGCGTGCAGGTCGCGGCAGGGCCGCCCGGTGTCCGGACGGTCAGCCGGTGCACACCCAGCGGCGGCTCGGTCCACCAGCCGGGCGTGGCGGGGGCGTGCGGCGCGGGGGCGGCCCCGCCGTGCCTTCCGGCGCCCTCCTGCCCGGGAACGGCGCCCCCGCCGTCCCTTCCGCCGCCCTCCTGCCCGGGAACGGCACCCCCGCCGTCCCTTCCGCCGCCCTCCTGCCCGGGAACGGCGCCCCCGCCGTCCCTTCCGCCGCCCTCCTGCCCGGGAACGGCACCCCCCGGCCCGGAAACGGCCGGAACCGTACCCCCGGGAGGGACGCGCATCGGGGGCGGCGGGGCCGCCGCGGGCTCCTCCGGGCGGACCGTCAGCTCCGTGCCGGGCGGCAGCGCGGTCAGGGCCGGGGGCAGCGGTTCTCCGGTCCACACCACCACCGTGGCCGGGAGCAGCCGGGAGCCGGCCGCGGACTCGGCGGCAGCGAGCGCCTCCCGTACCGCTTCCGGCGTGGCGGCGTCGACACCGAGCGCGGCGAGCACCGCGACGACCGTGCCCTCGGGGACGGGCACCGTGACGCCGGCGGACGGGGAGAAGGAGGTGGCGACGCCGTGCAGTGCGGCGAGCCGGGTCAAACCCATTCAGACTCCTGGGGACTCCATGCCCCGAGCGCTGCCGGAAACAGCCGGCTCGCTGGTCAGCGGGGCGAGGACGGCGAGCGGGGGTTCGCTGGTCAGAGGTGTGGCGTCGGCGAGCGGGGGCTCGCTGGTCAGGGGTATGGCGTCGGCCAGCGGGCCCTCGCTCGTGAGCGGGCCCGGCGTGCTGAGGGTGGCCGGGGGCGCGCTGATGAACGAGGCAGGACCCGGCACCTGGTCCGGTACCTGTTTGGACAGGGCGGAGAGCAGAAGCTGCGCTGCGGCGGGCATGGTGGCCTCCTGGCCGTGGAGAACAGGACACAGCAGACCTACCCAGCGGACGCGGCCGCAGACGTAGGCGTTATCACAACGAGTTGAACGTGCCCGGGGTCACAATCCGTTCCCCGGAGGCCGATTATCCGTAAGACGTCCGCCGATTTCGGCCATGCGACGCCGTCTTTCGCGTGTGCCGACGATCTCGGCATACCCCTCACCACGACCGCCATTTCGGGCATTTACCCCACCGCGACCCTGCGCATTGACACCCTCGCGCGCGGGTGGTGGGCTCGGAGCCCACTGACGGGAGTGAGGGAGACAGGTATGCAGCTCAGGCGCAGGAAGCACGCGACGGCCGTCGCCGTGGCCGTGCTCGGCGGCCTGCTCTCCGCGGGGGCCCCGGCCGCCTTCGCCGCCCCTTCAGCCCCTGGCACCCCTGCCGTCACCACAGCGGACCGCAACGACGACGCCGCGCCCCCCGCCGTGTGGCCGCGGCCGCAGAGCATCAAGGTGTCCGGGTCCTCGGTCCCGCTCTCCGGCGAGGTGACGCTCGTCGCCGACGACGGGGCCGACCCCTACGCGGTCGAGGCGCTCCGCCAGGTGCTGCGCGACGCGGGCGTACGAACCGTCCACGAGGCGCTGCCCGGCGGTGGCCCCGTCATCCGGTTCGGCGGGGACGGGGCCGTGGACGCGCTCCGCACGCTGCGTGCGCCCGACCGCGCCGATCTCCCGTCCGGCGGTTACCGGATCGCGGTCGGCCCGGTCGCGGGCCGGGACACCGTCGCGGTGGACGGAGTCGGCGAGGACGGCCTGTTCCACGCGGCGCAGACGCTGCGTCAGCTGACCGGGGGCGGCCGGATCGCCGGCGTCACCGTCCGGGACTGGCCGGCCGGAGCCGTACGCGGGATGACCGAGGGCTTCTACGGCCGGCCCTGGTCCCAGGAGGAACGGCTCGCGCAGCTCGGCTTCATGGGGCGCACCAAGCAGAACCGCTACCTCTACGCGCCCGGTGACGACCCGTACCGGCAGGCCCGCTGGCGCGAGCCGTACCCCGCCGAGCGGCGTGCCGAATTCCGCGCGCTGGCCGAACGCGCCGCCGCCGAGCATGTGACGCTCGGCTGGGCGGTGGCTCCGGGTCAGTCCATGTGCCTGTCGTCGGACCGCGATGTGAAGGCGCTGACGAAGAAGATCGACGCGATGTGGGCACTGGGGATCCGGGTCTTCCAGGTGCAGTTCCAGGACGTCAGCTACAGCGAGTGGCACTGCTCGGCGGACACCGACACCTTCGGCAGCGGCCCCCGGGCCGCGGCCCGGGCGCAGGCCCGGGTCGTGAGTGCGCTCGCGCGGCATCTCGCGGAGCGCCATCCGGGCTCGGAGCCGCTGTCCATGATGCCGACGGAGTTCTACCAGGACGGGGCGACGGACTACCGCACCGCCCTCGCGAAGGAGCTCGACGAGCGGGTGCAGGTCGCCTGGACCGGCGTCGGGGTCGTACCGAGGACCATCACCGGCGGCGAACTGGCCGGCGCCCGCTCCACGTTCCGCCATCCGCTGGTCACGATGGACAACTACCCGGTCAACGACTACGCGCAGGACCGGATCTTCCTGGCCCCCTACACCGGCCGGGACCCGGCGGTCGCCAGTGGTTCGGCGGCGCTGCTGGCCAACGCGATGGAGCAGCCCTCCGCCTCCCGGATCCCACTGTTCACCGCCGCCGACTTCGCCTGGAACCCGAAGGGGTACCAGCCGCAGGAGTCCTGGCAGGCGGCCCTGGACGATCTCGCGGGCGGCGACGCGCGCAGCCGGGACGCGCTGCGCGCGCTGGCGGGCAACAGCGCGGGCTCCGTGCTCGGCGGTGACGAATCGGCGTATCTGCGCCCACTGTTCGCCGCCTTCTGGAAGTCCCGTACGGCCGGTGGCGCGTCGGCCCGTGACGAGGCGGCGCGCCGGCTGCGGGCCGCGTTCACGGTGATGCGCGAGACGCCGCAGCGGCTGGCCTCACTGGCCGACGGGCGGCTCGACGACGAAGTGCGGCCGTGGAGCGAGCAGTTGGCCCGCTACGGCCGGGCGGGCGAGCTGGCCGTCGATCTGCTCCAGGCCCAGGCGCACGACGACGGGGCGGCTGCCTGGGAGGCCTCACTGGCTCTGGAACCGGCGCTGAAGGCCGTGAGGACGGGCGGCGCGACGGTCGGCAAGGGGGTGCTCGGCCCGTTCCTCGACCGGGTGAGCAAGGAGTCCGCCGCCTGGACGGGGACGGACCGCGACAACGGCACGGTGACCGAGGCTCCGGGCAGCTACACCGTGAGGTTCGACCGGGTGCGGCCGTTGGAGACCGTCACCGCGATGACGGTGCCCGGCGACGAAGCGGCGGTATCGGGCGCGAGTGTCCAGGCCCATGTGCCCGGTGAGGGCTGGCGGGGCCTCGGCACCCTGTCGGCGCGGGGCTGGACCCAGTCGCCGGGCCAGGGCGTGCGCGCGGACGCCGTCCGGATCAGCTGGCCGACCGCCACCCCGGCGCTCACCGGCGCACCGCCCCTGATCATCCCCCCGCTCGCGGGCACCGCCCCCTCCAACGGAACGGCCCCCCGGGTGCGCTCGCTGGTGCCGTGGTTCGGCGACGAGCCCGCCGCTCGGCTCGCCCTCGCACGCGGCGAGACGGACGCCGAGATCGGCGGCGGACCGCTGAAGATCGGGGCGCAGCTCTCCGCGCGCCGCCCAGCCGAGGTGCGCGGCGCGCTCACCGCGAAGGCGCCCAAGGGCATCAAGGTGCGGGTGCCGAAGCAGACGACCGTGCCGCGCGGCTCCCGTACGGAGGTGCCCGTGGAGATCACCGTCCCGGCGGGCACTCCGGCGGGTGAGTACCAGGTGCCGTTCTCCTTCGGCACCGAGGAGACGACCCTGACCGTCCGGGCCTTCCCCCGCACGGCGGGCCCGGATCTGCTGCGTACGGCCACCGCCACCTCGTCCGGCGACGAGACCCCGGACTTCCCGGCGGCCGCCGCCTCGGACGGCGACCCGGAGACCCGCTGGTCCTCGCCTGCCGAGGACGGCGCCTGGTGGCAGGCCGAACTGCCCGCCCCGGTCCGGGTCGGCCAGGTGGTGCTGGACTGGCAGGACGCGTACGCCTCCCGTTATCGCGTACAGGTCTCCGCGGACGGCAGCATCTGGCGCACGGCGGCCACCGTCCGCGACGGCGGGGGCGGGCGCGAGTCGGTCCGGATGGACGCGAAGGACACCCGTTTCATCCGGGTCCAGGGCGACGGGCGGGCGACCGAGTACGGCTACTCGCTCTGGTCGGTGCAGGCGTACGCCGTTCAGGAGTAGCCCGGCCCCGGCGAAGCCCGTACGGCAAACGCCCGGACCGTCAGGCCGAGATGCCGTCGATCCGGGCCATCGCGTCGTCCGCGCCGAACGGCTGCAGGTAGGGCAGCCAGCGCGGGTCGCGGTGGCCCGTGCCGATGATCCGCCAGGCGAGCCCGGTCGGCGGCGCGGGCTCCTGGTGCAGCCGCCAGCCGAGCTCGGGCAGATGGCGGTCGGCCTTGACGTGGTTGCAGCGGCGGCAGGCCGCCACCACGTTGTCCCAGGCGTGCTGCCCGCCGCGGCTGCGCGGAATGACGTGGTCGACGCTGGTCGCGGCGGCGCCGCAGTACATGCAGCGTCCGCCGTCCCGGGCGAAGAGCGCCCGGCGGGTCAGCGGGACCGGCCCCCGGTAGGGGACGCGCACGAACCGCTTCAGGCGGACGACGCTGGGGGCCGGGACGGCGCGCGTGGCACTGTGGACGTAGCCCCCGGACTCCTCGAGACAAATGGCCTTGTTCTCGAGGACGAGGACGAGCGCGCGGCGGAGCGGTACGACGCCGAGTGGCTCGTACGACGCGTTGAGAACCAGGACATGCGGCACGTGGACGCCTCCTTGTACGCCGGCGGCGCGTGGCTCGCGCCGGGACGATCCGGTCCCAGTCTCCCCTCCTGCCTGGTCGGAGCGCCACCACGTGCGGGTAACGGGCCGGAAGGATTTTGTGGCGGGACCCCACCGCCCGTGCGCCGGCACGCGTCGGAGCAGGCGCTTCGGGGGCCTGCCACCGCGATCGCGACCGGTGTGCGATCGGCCACAGACAGCCCCGCACACACCGCCGCGACCACCGGCATGCCTTACGTCTTCCGTATCCCCGGGTGAGACGCGTCTCTCCCCTCTCGCACGGCAACGGAGCATTCCGGATGCCCCGTTAGTGTGGTTGTTCAGCGTTCGCCCAACCGGAGGTATCGCCGTGTCCCTGTCCGCCCTGTTGGCCGCAGCACCGTCGCCCGAGCCAGGTGGCTCGCTGGACGAAGCCGCGAAGCAGGCCGGCAACGCCGCGAGCTGGGTCGAGCAGAACTGGTCCACCTGGCTGAACACCGGTCTGCGGATCGTGCTCATCGCCGCCATCGCGATCGCGTTGCGCATAGCCGTCCGCCGCACCCTGACCAAGCTCATCGAGCGGATGAACCGCAGCGCCCAGGCGGTGGAGGGCACCGCGCTCGGCGGCCTGCTGGTCAACGCGGAGCGGCGCCGGCAGCGCTCGGAGGCGATCGGTTCCGTACTCCGTTCGGTGGCCTCGTTCCTGATCCTCGGCACGGCCGCCCTGATGATCCTTGGCGCGTTCGAGATCAATCTGGCCCCCCTGCTGGCCTCCGCGGGGGTCGCCGGGGTGGCGCTCGGCTTCGGCGCGCGCAACCTGGTCACCGACTTCCTGTCCGGCGTCTTCATGATCCTGGAGGACCAGTACGGGGTGGGCGACACCATCGACGCGGGCGTCGCCTCCGGCGAGGTCATCGAGGTCGGCCTTCGGGTCACCAAGCTCCGCGGCGACAACGGCGAGATCTGGTACGTGCGCAACGGCGAGGTGAAGCGCATCGGCAACCTCAGCCAGGGCTGGTCCACCGCCGGCGTCGACGTGCAGGTACGCCCCACGGAGGACCTCGACCGGGTCCGTGCGGTGATCACCGAGGCCGCCCAGCTGATGGCCAAGGACGACCCGTGGACCGAGCGTCTGTGGGGCCCGGTGGAGATCCTGGGCCTGGACAGCGTGCTGCTGGACTCGATGACGGTCCGGGTGACCGCGAAGACGATGCCGGGCAAGGCCCTGGGCGTGGAGCGCGAGCTGCGCTGGCGCATCAAGCGCGCCTTCGACGAAGCGGGCATCCGCATGGTCGGCGGCATCCCGGCCCAGCCGGACGAGCCCTCGGCCGCCGACCCGACGGCCGCGATGGCCGCCCCCTCGGCATACGCCTCGGCCACCTCACCCCAGTCCCTGGCGACGACCCCGATCCCTCCGGCGACGCCGAACCTCACGAAGTAGCGCGCTCCCCTACGCCGAGGGGCACTCCGCAAGGTCTGCGGAGTGCCCCTCGGCCGTTGGCGCATCCGCCCGGCCCTGACTTTCCCCGGCGTCCGCCAGGTAACACTTTGGCCGCCACCGCCCGACAGCCCATTGACGCCCCGGTGGCGTGCGCCCTACCGTCCTCACATCGAACAGGAAACTTTCCTAACAGAGGGCAGGTGCAGTGACCATGGCCGGAACCACGCCCGGTACCCCCCGGGTTCTGCGCGCCATGAACGACCGTGCCGCCCTCGATCTGCTGCTGGAGCACGGCCCCCTGTCGCGGACCCGGATCGGGAAGCTGACGGGGCTCTCCAAGCCCACCGCCTCCCAGTTGCTGGCCCGGCTGGAGGCGGCCGGGCTGGTCGTCGCGACCGGGACCGCGGCCGGGCGGCCCGGGCCCAACGCCCAGCTGTACGCCGTCAACGCGTCGGCCGCCCATGTCGCGGGGCTCGATGTGAACGCCCACCGGATCGTCGCCGCCGTCGCCGATGTGACGGGCGGGACGGTCGGCGAGTTCGAGCTGCGGACCCCGGGGCGGCGCGCCGACAGCGTGGTCCGGCAGGTCGCGGAGGCGCTGGACGGGGCGGTGAAGGAGGCGGGGCTGACCCGCTCCGATGTGCACCGCGTCGTCATCGGCACTCCGGGCGCCTTCGACCCCGGCACGGGCCGGCTGCGGTACGCCTCGCACCTGCCCGGCTGGCACTCCCCCACTCTGCTGGACGAGCTGGCGGCCTTCCTGCCGATGCCGGTGGAGTACGAGAACGACGTGAACCTCGTCGCGGTGGCCGAGCAGCGGCTCGGCGCGGCGCGGGGGCACGACGACTTCGTGCTGCTGTGGAACGAGGAGGGCCTCGGCGCCGCTCTCGTCATCAACGGCCGGCTGCACCGCGGCTTCACCGGCGGCGCCGGTGAGGTCGGCTTCCTGCCGGTGCCCGGCGCCCCGCTCGTACGCCAGGTCACCAAGGCGAACGCGGGCGGCTTCCAGGAGCTGGCGGGCGCCCAGGTGCTCGCCAGGCTGGCCCGCGAGCTCGGCATCGACGACGAGGCGGTACGCGGCCTCGGCACCCATCACGAGATCGCGGCCGGGCTGGTGGGCCGGGCGGCCGCGGCGGTGGAGCGGGGCGAGGGCGGGCCGTACGGCCGGCTGCTCGATCTGTTCGCCACCGGTCTGGCGACCGGTCTCGCCTCCATGGTCGCCGTCCTGGACCCCGAAGTCGTCGTGCTGTCGGGTGAGCTGATCGCGCGCGGCGGGGAACCGCTGCGCGGCCGGGTGGCGGCCGAGCTCGCCGAACTGGCTGCCTCCCGGCCCCGGCTGATCAGCGGTGAGGTGACCCACCGGCCCGTCCTGCGCGGCGCGCTGGAAAGCGCGCTCGCCACCACCCGCGACGAAGTGTTCGACACCTCGCGCTGAGCTTTCGCCTCACATACGTACGCCCCCTTACCCGCCCCAACCCCTCATCGGGAGACATCACCATGTCCGGAAATCGCCGGAAGCCCGCCGTCGTGCTCACCGCGACCGCCGCGATCGCCCTCTTCGCCTCCGCCTGTACCGGGCAGAGCAGTGCCGGCGCCAGTGATGACGCGTCCAAGGAGACGACCATCAACTTCTGGCACGGCTGGAGTGCCCCGACCGAGGTGAAGGGGATCGAGGCCACGGTCGCCGCGTTCGAGAAGGCGCACCCCAACATCCATGTGAAGGTCGTCGGCAACATGACCGACGACAAGATCAACCAGGCGCTGCGGGCGGGTGGTTCCAAGGCGCCGGACGTCGTCTCGTCGTTCACCACGAACAACGTGGGCAAGTTCTGTTCGTCGAAGGCCTTCGTCGACCTCAACCCGTTCCTGAAGAAGGACGGGATCGACGCGGACGCGACGTTCCCGAAGGCGATGAACGAGTACACCCAGTTCGACGGGGTGCGCTGCACGGTGCCGCTGCTGGGTGACGCGTACGGGCTGTACTACAACCAGGACGCGTTCAAGGACGCCGGCATCGCCTCCCCGCCGAAGACCTGGTCCGAGTTCGCCGCCGACGCCAAGAAGCTGACGAAGACCGAGGGCGACTCGTACGAGCAGCTCGGCTTCATGCCGAACTACCACGGCTACGAGTCGACGACCGAGCACTACCTCGGTGGCTGGAACCCGACGTACTTCGACGCGGACGGCAAGTCGAACATCGCCAAGGACCCGGCGTTCGCCGCGATGCTCACTCAGCAGAAGAAGCTGGTCGACTCGCTGGGCGGCTACCAGAAGCTGGAGAAGTTCCGTACGGGCTTCGGTGACGAGTGGGGCGCGAAGCACCCGTTCCACACCGGCCAGGTGACCATGCAGCTGGACGGCGAGTGGCGGCTCGGCATGGCCGAGGACACCAAGCCGGAGTTCGAGATCGGTGTGGCCCCGATGCCCGTCGCCGACGACGAGGCGGACACGTACGGCAAGGGCTATCTGACCGGGACGATCGCGGGGATCGCCGCCACCTCGAAGAAGCAGAACGCGGCGTGGGAGCTGGTGAAGTTCATGACGACCGACACCGACGCGGTGGTGAACTTCGCGAACGCCATCCACAACGTGCCGTCGACGCTGGCCGCGCTGAAGTCCCCGAAGCTGAAGGTCGACCCCCGCTTCAAGACCTTCCTGGACATCGCGGCGAACCCCGAGTCCACCACCACCCCGCCCTCGGTGAACGGCGGCGCGTACCTGGTGTCCCTGCAGAACCTCGGTTTCGCCGTCGAGAAGGGCACCCAGAAGGACATCAAGGCGGGCCTGGAGAAGACCGCGAAGGAAATCGACGCGGCGATCGCCCAGGCGAAGTAGAGCCGACACGATGAGCACGTACACACTCCGCTCGAAGCGCCGCCGCGCGGCGCTCCGTACGGCGGCCTTCATGTCGCCGTGGCTGATCGGGTTCTGCGTCTTCTTCGCCTACCCGCTGATCTCCACGCTGTACTTCTCCTTCACCAGCTACGACGGTTTCACCGCCCCGGAGTTCAGCGGGCTGCAGAACTGGTCGTTCGTCTTCAACGACTACCCGCTCTTCTGGCCCGCCCTGCGCAACACCCTCTGGCTGGTCGTGGTCATGGTCAGTTGCCGGGTGGTGTTCGGACTCGGCGTCGGCCTGCTGATCACCAAGATCAAGACGGGGGCCGGGGTCTTCCGGACGCTGTTCTACCTGCCGTATCTGGCGCCTCCGGTCGCCGCCACGCTGGGCTTCGTCTTCCTGCTCAACCCGGGCACGGGACCGGTCAACTCGATCCTCGGCGACCTCGGCATGGGGACCCCCGGCTGGTTCACCGACGCCACCTGGTCCAAGCCGGCGCTGACCGCCCTCGCGGTGTGGGGGGTGGGCGACCTGATGGTGATCTTCATGGCGGCGCTCCTCGACGTCCCCAAGGAGCAGTACGAGGCGGCGGAGCTGGACGGGGCGTCCTCGTACCAGCGGTTCCGCTTCGTCACCCTGCCGAACATCTCGCCGATCATCATGTTCGCCGTGGTCACCGGCATCATCCAGACGATGCAGTACTACACCCAGCCGCTGGTGGCCGGGAAGGTCGCTTCGGGGGTCATGGGCGGCTCCGGGCAGCAGTTCGAACCGGGCTATCCCGACAAGTCGACACTGACGCTTCCGCAGCTGGTCTACAACCTCGGCTTCCAGCGCTTCGACTACGGCTCCGCCTGTGTGGTCGCGCTCGTTCTCTTCGTCCTCGCCATGGCGTTCACCGCACTGCTGATGCGGCGCCGCGGCGGGCTGATCCAGGCAGGTGAGTGACGTGGCGCAGGTTCTCGACACCCCCAAGTCCGCCGGTCCGGTGAGTGACCCCGTCACCCCGGCCGAACGCACCGCCCGCCGCAGGACGCTGCTGCACTGGATCGCCGTGCACGCGCTCGGCGTCGCGGCCGCGCTCTTCTTCGTGCTGCCGTTCGTCTTCCTCTTCCTCACCTCGCTGATGAGCGACCAGCAGGCGCTGACCCGTGACCTGTGGCCGCACCCCTTCGAGTGGAGCAACTACAAGGAGGTGTTCGCGACCGAGGGCTTTCTGACCTGGTGGAAGAACACCCTCCTGTACGCGGGTCTGGGCACCGTCCTCACGGTCGTGTCCTCGCTGCCCGTGGCGTACGCCCTCGCCAAGTTCCGCTTCCGCGGCCGGCATCTGTCGCTGATGCTCGTCATCTCGATGATGATGCTGCCGCCGCAGGTCGTCGTGATCCCGATGTACCTGTTCTGGGCCAAGCAGCTCGACATGTCCGGCACGCTGTGGCCGCTCATCATCCCGATGGCCTTCGGCGACGCGTTCTCCATCTTCCTGCTGCGGCAGTTCCTGCTGACCATTCCGAACGAGTACCTGGACGCGGCGAAGGTCGACGGCTGCGGCGAATTCCGCACCCTGCTGCGCGTCGTGATCCCGATGGCGAAGCCGGGCATCGCCGCCGTCGCCCTCTTCCAGTTCTTCTACGCCTGGAACGACTACTTCGGACCGCAGATCTACGCCTCCGAGAACCCGGCGGCCTGGACGCTGAGTTACGGACTGGAGTCCTTCAAGGGCGCACACCACACCGACTGGAACCTGACCATGGCCGCGACCGTTCTGGTCATGGCCCCTGTGATCGTCGTCTTCTTCTTCGCACAGAAGGCCTTTGTCGAGGGCGTCACACTGACCGGAGTAAAGGGCTGATTCATGAAGCTCGCAGTAGTGGGTGGCGGGTCCACCTACACACCTGAACTGATCGACGGATTCGCCCGGCTGCGGGACACGCTGCCGGTCGAGGAGCTCGTGCTCATCGACCCGGCGGCCGACCGGCTCGAGCTCGTCGGCGGCCTCGCCCGGCGGATCTTCGCCCGGCAGGACCACCCTGGGAGGATCGTCACCACCTCGGACATCGACGCGGGCGTCGCCGGCGCGGACGCGGTCCTGCTCCAGCTGCGCGTGGGCGGCCAGGCCGCCCGCAACCAGGACGAGACGTGGCCGCTGGAGTGCGGCTGCGTCGGCCAGGAGACCACCGGGGCCGGCGGCCTCGCCAAGGCCCTGCGCACCGTCCCGGTCGTCCTCGACATCGCCGAGCGGGTCCGGCGCGCCAATCCGGATGCCTGGATCATCGACTTCACCAACCCGGTCGGCATCGTCACCCGGGCGCTGCTCCAGGCCGGGCACAAGGCCGTCGGCCTGTGCAACGTGGCGATCGGTTTTCAGCGCAAGTTCGCGGCGTTGCTCGACGTGACCCCCGGCGAGGTACACCTCGACCACGTGGGGCTGAACCACCTGAGCTGGGAGCTCGGGGTGCGTCTCGGCGGCCCCGAGGGCGAGAACGTGCTGCCGCGGCTGATCGCCGAGCACGGCGACGCGATCGCGAAGGATCTGCACATGCCGCGGGCGATCGTGGACCGCCTCGGCGTCGTGCCCTCGTACTACCTTCGTTACTTCTACGCGCACGACGAGGTCGTGCGGGAGCTCGGCACCAAACCCTCGCGGGCGGCCGAGGTCGCCGCGATGGAGAAGGAGCTCCTCGCCCTGTACGGGGACCCCGCGCTGGACGAGAAGCCCGCGCTGCTCGCCAAACGCGGCGGCGCGTTCTACTCGGAGGCGGCCGTGGACCTGGCGGCCTCGCTGCTCGGCGGCGGCGGCTCCGCGGTGCAGGTGGTCAACACGTACAACAAGGGAACCCTGCCGTTCCTGCCGGACGACGCGGTGATCGAGGTGCAGGCCAGGGTCGACAAGGCGGGCGCCACGCCGCTCGCCGTGCCACAACTGGACCCGCTGTACGCCGGCCTCATCGCCAACGTGACCGCGTACGAGGACCTGGCGCTGCAGGCGGCGTTGCACGGCGGTCGCGACCGGGTGTTCAAGGCGCTGCTCGCACATCCCCTGATCGGCCAGTTCGAGTACGCGGAAGCGCTCACCGACAAGCTGGTCGCGCACAACCGGGAGCACCTCGCGTGGGCGTGAACGGATGCGTCCTCGCGATCGACGCGGGGAACAGCAAGACCGATGTGGCACTCATCGGTGAGGACGGCAGCGTGCTGTCCACGGCCCGGGGCGGTGGCTTCCAGCCCCCGGTGGCCGGTATCGGCGCGGCCGTGGACGTGCTCGGCGCGGCCGTGGAGCAGGCGCTGGCCTCGGCCGGCGTGGACGCCGGGTCCGTCGCCCATGTGTCCGCCTGCCTCGCGAACGCCGATTTTCCGGTCGAGGAGGCGCAGTTGACCGAGGCGCTGCACGCCCGCGCGTGGGGGGGCACGGTGGAGGTGCGCAACGACACCTTCGCGATCCTGCGCGCCGGGGCGGACGAGCCGCGCGGGGTGGCCGTCGTGTGCGGTGCGGGGATCAACTGCGTCGGCATGGTGCCGGACGGGCGGACCGCGCGCTTCCCCGCGATCGGCCGGATCTCGGGTGACTGGGGCGGCGGTTCGGGACTCTCCGAGGAGGCGATGTGGTTCGCCGCGCGGGCCGAGGACGGCCGCGGTGAGCCGACGGAGCTGGCCCTTACGCTGCCCGCGCACTTCGGGCTCGCATCGATGTACGCGCTGATCGAGGCGGTGCATCTGGGCCGGATCGACTCCGCGCGACGGCATGAGCTGTCGCCGGTGCTGTTCGCGACCGCGGCCTCCGGCGACGCGGTGGCGCGCGGGCTGGTGGACCGGCTGGCCGAGGAGGTCGTGGCGCTGTCCTCGGTCGCACTGTCGCGCCTCGGCCTGCTCGACGAGGTGGCTCCGGTCGTGCTGGGCGGCAGCGTGCTGGCCGCCCGCCACCCGCAGTTGGACGAGCGCATCGGCGAACTCCTCGCCGTACGCGCCCCCAAGGCGGTGGTGCGGGTGGTGCAGGAGTCGCCGGTACTGGGGGCCGGGCTGCTGGGCCTGGACCACACGGGGGCCGCACCGCAGGTGCACGCCAGGCTCCGGGCGCAGTTCAGCTGACGGACGCACACCGTGGGTGTCAGAGGCGTCCCGTAACCTTCGGGTTACGGGACGCCTGCTGCGTACGGGAACCGATCAGTTGTCCCGGGCGTGTTCATGGGTGGGGAGATCGATCCGCTTCGGGGATTGCGCCGCCGATCATCTTGATCGGTGGCGCCGGCCTTGATCGAATGCTGTGTGACCGCGGCTGACGACAGTCGGCCGCTTCGTGGACCGGTGCAGGATCCGGGCGTTCGCCATATGGGCGCCGGTCCCTGCGGCCATACTTCTGGCCGGGTACCAGTCCCCCGATCGGCCGGGGGGCGGGCCACCGTCAGTGACCGAGGGGGAGGTCAAGTGACATACCCGCCGAATGTTCCTCCGGCGCCGCACCGCGCGCCGGAGCAGCAGCCTGCGCCGACGGCCGTACCCGCACCGCACCTGCCACCGCCGCCGACCAGCGTCCGGGCGGTCGCGACGCAGCGGCTGCGTGCCGCGGCGACCACGGAGCCGGGCCGGCTCCAGATCATCGGGGCCGTTCTGGCGCTGCTCGTCGTGGCGTTCGGGGCGGTGACGGCGTTCGAGATCAGTGACCGCGCCGCTGCGGCCAACGACGTCGTGGAGCGCAGTCAGCCGCTCAGCGCGGACGCGGCGGGCATCTACCGCTCGCTCGCCGACGCCGACGCGGCCGCCGCCAGCGGCTTCCTGGCCGGGCCGCAGGAACCGCGCCCGGTCCACGAGCAGTACGTGAAGGACATCGAGGAGGCCTCCCGGCTGCTCGTGAAGGCCGCGGCCAACACGGACGCGTCGACGGAGTCCGGCCACGAGATCACCACGCTCAGCAAGGAACTCCCGCGCTACACCGGGCTGATCGAGCGCGCCCGCGCGGCCAACCGGCAGGGGCTGCCGCTGGGTGGCGCCTATCTGCGGTACGCGAACCAGACGATGGCGAACGAGCTGCTGCCGGCCGCGGAGCGGCTGTACACGGCGGAGACGGACCGGCTCGACCAGGACTACCACTCCGCCCGGACGTGGCCGTTCTTCTCCCTCGGCGTCGGCGTCATCGCGCTGGCCGTGCTGTTCTGGGCCCAGCGGCGCAACTACCGCAGGACGAACCGGGTGTTCAACCACGGTCTGCTCGCGGCGACCGCGGCGGCGACCGTGGTGCTGCTGTGGCTCGCGGTGGGACACACGGTGGCCCGGTCCGATCTGGCCGAGTCGGACACGCACGGGCAGCAGTCCCTGGACGTGCTCAACCGCGCGCGCATCGACTCGCTGAAGGCGCGCTCCAACGAGAACCTCACCGTGGTCGCCCGCGGCGCGGTGCTCACCGCGGACGGCAAGAAGGACAAGTACGAGACCGACTACGGCACGGGCATGAAGGCGCTCGGCGCGGAGCTGAGCAAGGCCGCGAAGCTCGCGAAGGACACGGGCGACGCCGAGGGTGGCAAGCCCGTGGCGGACGCCATGGCGGCTGTCACCGAGTGGCAGAGCCGTCACCGGACCGCCCGCAAGACCGACGACAGCGGCGACTACGACACCGCGCTGGAGCAGATCATCGGGTCGGAGAACTCGACGGGTGAGTCCTTCAGCCGGGTGGACAACGCCCTGCGGAAGGCGCTCGCCCATGAGCAGGCCCAGTTCACCCGGGCCGCCGAGGACGGGCGCGGGGCCCTGGGCGGGCTGCCGATCGGGGCCGCGGCCCTCGCCGTGCTCGGCGCGGTGACGGCGATCGTCGGAGTCAACCGCAGGCTCTCGGAGTTCCGGTGACAGGGGGAGCGATGACAGCGAAGGACCCGAGGACGGGCCCGGGGACGGCCCGCGGGGGCCGCCTGCGCGGCTGGGGCGGGGTGACCGCCATGGCCGCGGCCTGTGCGGTGACGGCATCGCTGACCCTGCTGCCGCTCTCCCACAGCGCCAAGACCGCCTCCGGCGCCGACCGGGCGGGGGCCGGGACCGCGCATGCCCTTCAGGCACGGGCCGGCGACTGCAAGGACCCCGAGGCCAGCCTGCTGCCCGGAATGCCGGAGGGTGACGCGATCGGGCGGATCAAGAAGCGGGGCAAGCTGATCGCCGGCGTCGACCAGAACAGCTTCCAGTGGGGATTCCGTAATCCGGAGTCCGGGAATCTCGAAGGCTTCGACATCGACCTGGTGCGGGCCATCGCCAAGGACATCCTCGGCAGCGAGGACAAGGTGATCTTCCGGGCCATCCCCACCAACCAGCGCATCGCCGCGCTGGAGAACGACAAGGTCGACGTCGTCGTCCGGACAATGACGATCAACTGCGCCCGGCTGGACCAGGTGTCGTTCTCCACGGCCTACTTCCAGGCCGGTCAGCAGGTCCTCGCACCGAAGCAGGCCAAGGACGCGGACAAGGACGAGGCGATCACCGGCTTCAACTCCTCACTGGACGGCAAGCGGGTCTGCACCGCCGAGGGGTCCACCGCCTACGAGGCGCTGGAGAAGGAGTCGTTCGGCTCCGTGTTCAAGGACGAGCACGACGGCACCGCCGCCGACGAGGACAAGCTCACCGTCCCCAACCAGCTGGACTGCCTGGTGCGGCTCCAGCTGGGCGAGGTGGACGCGGTCGTCACGGACAACGCCCTCGCGGCGGGCCAGGCGGCCCAGGACCCGGCCGTGGAGCTCAAGGGCGCCCCCTTCACCACCGAGTACTACGGCGTGGCCACCAAGAAGGGCGCGGACGACCTGGTGTCCCGGATCAACAAGGTCCTCGTCGACTACCGCGCCGGGGGCGGCGACAGCCCCTGGATGACGTCGTACCACGCCTGGCTGGAGGACGGGCTGCCCGGGATATCGGCGCCGCCGGCACCCAAGTACCGGAACGAGTAGTGCCGTGACCGTCAACGTCTGCCCCACCGGGCAGAGCTTGGCGGTCCCGACACCAGCGCGTTGCGTTCGGATCACGGCCGGACCGGGGAGACCGACACCCGGACGGCGGGTTGGCAGCACTGATCCTGCCGGGCCCCCGCCCGGCAGGAAGAGCGGAGAGGTGATCGATGGGCGTCGCGGGCCCCTTCCCCAGCTACGCGGCCCGGCCTCCGGGCCCGGTCATGGACCGGGACGAGGCCGACCGTGCGCTGGCCCGGCTCGGCGCGGAGCACGAGGCGATCGAGACCTCGCTCCTCGCTCTCCAGGACCACGCCGGACGCCGGCTGCTGGAGGGCGCCGACCTCACCGGTGTCACCAAGGAGCGCTGGAGCACCACCGAGCAGTCGATCGCCCTGCTGTGGACCTACTTCGACGCGTACGCGGGTGCGCTGAACCGGGCACGCGAGGTGCGCGCCCGGCGCCGTCAGCCCAACCGCGAGGACCTGGTGGCGCTCACCGAGCTGCTGCGCGGCCAGGGGGTCACGGTGGCGCACGCCGCCGCCGGCCACGATCCGTCGGTCACCGGCCCGGCCCGGCTCTCCGAGCGCTTCTCGCTGGAGGAACTGGTCCACCGGATGAACGAGCTGTACGCGCGCTCGCTCGACATGGTCGTCGCCTCCGACTCCGTGTGGTCGGCGATGCCCGCCCGGATAGACCTGCTCGCCGCCGAACTGCGCCGCACCCATTCGCTGGCGCACTCGGTCGGCGTCCGGCCCGGCGAGCACCCGGCGGGCGACGAACTGCAGGCGATCGTCCAGGAGCTGACCACGCTGCGGGCGCAGGTGATCTCCGACCCGCTCGCGTTCTGGCTGCCGGGGCCCGGGAGTTCGGCGCCCGGCGGCGGACGCCCGGACACCACGCGCTACGACCGGGCGGCCCGGGCGCTGGACGAGGTGCGGCGCGAGGTCGAGGCGGTGCTCGCGGTCCGGCAGGACGCCGAGCAGCGCCTCGTCCAGCTGCGCGACGTCCTGTCCCGGGCCGACCGCACGCTGGCCGAGGCCAGGGCGGCCCGCGGTGAGGTGCTGGCGAAGATCGCCGCGTCCGAGGTGCCCGCGGTCAACGGCCCGCCGACGGCTCTCCAGGAGCGGCTCGCCGCGGCGTCCGAGTACCGCAGGCATGCCCAGTGGCACCGGCTGTCCCCGCTGCTGGATTCCTTGGAGCGGCAGGCCGACGAGGAGCTGCTGCGGGCCCGTGAGCAGCTGACGGCGGTCACCGCGCCGCTGGCGGTCCGGGCCGAGCTGCGGGGCCGGCTCGACGCGTACAAGGCGAAGGTGGCCCGGCACGGCCTGGCGGAGGACCCGGTCCTCATCGAGCGTTACGACGCGGCGCGCCGGATGCTGTGGAGCGCGCCGTGCGATCTGCGGGTCGCCGCGCTGGCGGTGCAGCGCTATCAGGACGCGGCGCTGGACCTGCTGGGCGGGCGCGGGCCTTCGGGCCCCGAGGACCGGCGGGGGAACCCATGAGAGTGACGGGGCCCTCGGTCCGGAGGGTGTGCGGGACGGACAGGGACGGAACATCGAGGCCGCCGCGGCGGCGGGGCGAACAGGAGGAACGACCGTGAGTACGCAGTGCCAGCGCCCCGCATGCGAGGGCAGTTACGAGGACATGGGCGGCGGCGAGCTGTACTGCGACACGTGCGGTCTGGCGCCGGTGGTCTCGCCATTGGGGTCTCCCCTGTTCGAGCGAAGCCGAGAACTCGGGGACGGCATGGTGAGTTCGCCGCCCACCGGGATCGCGGGCGGCGGGCGGGGCAGCCGGGGCAGTAACAGCGCCTCGGCCCGCTCCGGTTCGCAGGCCTCGTCCAGGGCCTCCTCGCGGTCCTCGTCCCGCTCGTCGACGTCGCGGCGTTCGGTGTCGGGGCGGCTCTCGCGCGCGCTGTCCGGTAGCAGCACGTCGCGTTCGGTCTCGGTGCGCTCCTCGGCCAAGTCGACCGGGACCTCGGGCCGTAACCGGCTGGGCGCCGGCCTGGTGCTCGTACCGGACGTGCCGCGTCCCGATCCGCGCACCGCGGTGATGAAGAACCCGGAGGTCCCCGAACGCAAGCGGTTCTGCTCGAGGTCGGACTGCGGGGCGCCGGTGGGCCGGTCCCGGGGCGATCGGCCGGGGCGTACGGAGGGGTTCTGCACCAAGTGCGGCCACCCGTACTCCTTCGTGCCCAAGCTCCAGGAGGGCGACATCGTCCACGGCCAGTACGAGGTCGCGGGCTGTCTGGCGCACGGCGGGCTCGGCTGGGTCTACCTCGCGGTGGACCGTGCGGTGTCCGACCGGTGGGTGGTGCTCAAGGGCCTGCTCGACACCGGGGACCAGGACGCCATGGCGGCGGCCATCTCCGAGCGCCGCTTCCTCGCCGAGATCGAGCACTCCAACATCGTCCGCATCTACAACTTCGTCGAGCACCTCGACCAGCGGACCGGTTCGCTCGACGGCTACATCGTCATGGAGTACGTCGGCGGCAAGGCGCTCAAGGAGATCGCCAACGAGCGCCGCACCCCGGCCGGGAAGCGGGATCCGCTGCCGGTGGAGCAGGCGTGCGCGTTCGGCATCGAGGCGCTGGAGGCGCTGGGCCACCTGCACAGCCGCAACCTGCTGTACTGCGACTTCAAGGTCGACAACGCGATCCAGACCGAGGACCAGCTGAAGCTGATCGACATGGGCGCGGTGCGCAGGATGGACGACGAGGAGTCGGCCATCTACGGCACGGTGGGCTACCAGGCGCCCGAGGTCGCGGAGGCGGGCCCTTCGGTGGCCTCCGACCTGTACACGGTCGCGCGCACGCTCGCGGTGCTGACCTTCGACTTCCAGGGGTACACGAACGTCTTCGTCGACTCGCTCCCGGACCCGGACAACATCGAGGTGTTCCGGAGCTACGAGTCGTTCTACCGGCTGCTCGTGCGGGCGACCGACCCCGATCCGGCACGGCGGTTCGCCTCCGCCGCGGAGATGGCGGAGCAGCTGACGGGCGTGTTGCGCGAGGTGGTGTCGCTGCAGACGGGGCGTCCGCGTCCGGCGCTGTCGACGCTGTTCGGTGCGGAGCTGCGCGTCACCGACACGGAACTCTTCACCACCCGGGCGGATGAGGTCTCGCGGCTGGGGGCCAGAGCGCCGGAGCCCGGCCGGCCCGGACTCTTCGGGCGGCGGCGGGGCGGCAGAGCGCCGGTGGCGCCGGCCGTGTCCCCGCCGGCCGCGGTGGCGCCGCCCGGCGGTGTCCCGGGCGCCCTGCCCGCGGGCCCGCCTCCTTCTCCGGCAGGTGCCGGGCCGCTGCCCTCCACGACCACGCACGTCCGCGGTGGGGGGAACGGCGCCCGGCCCCCGTACACGCAGCCGCAGGCGGTCATTCCGGCCCCCCGGGTCCCGGTCACGGGTCCGGGCAGCGTGCCGGGGCCGCACAGCGCGAACGGCCCCCGGCTGGCCGGGCTCGATGTGCGCGGGACCTCACTCGCGCTGCCGGTGCCCCGGGTCGACGCCAGCGACCCCAACGCGGGTTTCCTGGCCGGGGTGATGGCCTCGGCACCCGCCGAACTGATCGCCGCGCTGCAGGCCGTTCCAACCGCCTCGCTGGAGACGCGGCTGCGGGAGCTGCGGGCCGCCCTGGAGATGAACGACCTCGCCGGCGCGACGGCGACCCTGACCGCGCTGGAGGCGCAGCACCCGGACGACTGGCGCGTGGTCTGGTACCGCGGGCTCACCTCCCTGGTGGCCGGCGACAAGGAGAACGCCGCGCTGTCCTTCGACGCGGTCTACGACGCGTTTCCCGGGGAGCCCGCGCCGAAACTGGCCCTCGGCATCTGCGCGGAGGTCCTGGGCCAGCTGGACAACGCCGCGGAGTACTACCGCCTGGTCTGGATGACCGACCCGAGTTTCGTCAGCGCGGCGTTCGGCCTGGCCCGGGTGCAGCTCGCGGCCGGGGACCGGGCCGGCGCCGTCAGGACCCTGGAGTCGGTCCCGGAGGCCTCGATCCACTTCACGGCGGCCCGGGTCGCGGCGGTACGGGCCCGGCTGCGCGAACGGGCCCCGGACGACCCGCTGATCACCGATCTGATGGCCGCCTCGGCGCAGGTCTCGGGGCTGGCCGCGCTCGGTCTGGACGCGGTGCGCCGCGAGCGGTTGTCGACCGAGGTGCTGGGGACGGCGCTCGACTGGGTACTCTCCGGTAGTCCCACGGCTCGGCCATCGGACCCGCACGCGGTCCCGTACGCCGGGACGCAGGAGCCGAAGACGCTGCTCGGCAGTGAGCTGGACGAGCGCGGCCTGCGTTTCGGGCTGGAGCGGTCGTACCGGATGCTCGCCCGGCTTGCGGAGCCCGGTGACGAGAGGATCGAACTGGTGGAGCGGGCCAACCGTTTCCGCCCCCGAACGTGGGTGTGAACATGTCGCAGAATCACCAGGAGACTGCCTTGCCGAGGTGTCCGGGCTGCGAGGAGCCGCTGGAGCCGGGCGACCTGTTCTGCGGTGCGTGCGGGTACGACCTGTCGGCCGTGCCCGAGCCGCCGCAGGACCGCCCGACGATCCCCATCGTCACCACCCCGGCCGCAAAACCGGCGGCGGGTGCGGGCTTCGGGCAGGCGCCCACCGCGCCGGGTGCGGGTGCGGGCTTCGGGCAGGCCCCGGCCGGGGAGCCGGTGCCGGGTTCGGGCTTCGGGCAGACCCCTGCCCCGGCCGGCGATCCTGTGCCGGGCGCGGGCTACGGCCCCGCCGCGTCGGGCGACTTCGAGCTGGCCGCTCCCGCGGCCGCGGGAGCGGCGCCCGATCCCCGTACCTCCCCCGGCCACGGCCCCGACCCCGCCCAGGCCCCGGCCCCGTCGGCCGGCGGCAAGGTGTGCGTGGCCTGCCGGGCCGGCCGGGTCGACGACGACGGCTACTGCGAGAACTGCGGCCACGCCCAGCCCCGCGAGCGCGACCACATGGAGCAGGAGCTCGGTTCGGTCGCCGCGGTCAGCGACCGGGGACTGCGTCATCACCGCAACGAGGACTCGTTCGCCGTCTCGACCACCGCGTTGCCGGACGGTTCGCCGGCCGTCGTCGCGATCGTCTGCGACGGGGTGTCGTCGGCCAGCCGGCCCGACGAGGCCTCGGCGGCCGCCGCGTACGCCGCCAACGAGGCGCTGCTGGAGTCACTCCCGCGCGGCACGCACCCGCAGCAGGCGATGCACGAGGCGATCGTCGCCGCCGCCGAGTCGGTCAACCTGCTGGCGAGCGACGCCGGTCAGGCCCAGGAGCAGGATCCGCACCGCCATCAGAACGCCCCGGCCTGCACCCTGGTCGGCGCGATCATGGTGAGCGGACTGCTGGTCGTCGGCTGGGTCGGCGACAGCCGCGTGTACTGGGTGCCCGAGGACCGCGCCGGTGCGCCGGCCCGGCTCACCGAGGACGACTCGTGGGCCGCGCAGATGGTCGCGGCCGGCCTGATGAACGAGGCGGAGGCGTACGCCGACGAGCGTGCCCACGCCATCACGGGCTGGCTCGGTGCGGACGCCTACGAACTGGAGCCGCACACCGCGTCGTTCAAACCCGACCGGCCGGGACTCGTGGTGGTCTGCACGGACGGCCTGTGGAACTACGCGGAGTCCGCGTCCGAGATGGCCGCCGCCGTGCCCGAGGACGCGTACGAACGGCCGCTGCACGGCGCCCAGGTGCTGGTCGGTCACGCACTCGACGGCGGGGGCCACGACAACGTAACAGTGGCCCTGGTCCCGTTCGCCGTACCACCGCAAGGGGCAGGATCCGCCTGAAGCCGCAGGCAGAAGGGACCGCCCCGTCCGTCCGCCCCTTGTCCTTCCGATGCCGTTGTCCGCACATCTGTCTTCATCTGACACGTGGAGCCTCAAGGAGCCGATCAGATGGCCAACTTCTCCAAGTCCAACGTGCCGCAGTTCTCCGTCGAGGTGTATCAGAACGAATATCTGCCCGAGGGCGGCCGTGAGGTCAACGGCATCATCACGGTCACCTCGACCGGCGGCGGCACCACGGGCGGCGTGCCGCTGACGGGTGCGACGCTCTCCCGCCCGCCGGGCGGGGCCGCCGACGCGGCGGTGGTGATCATGGTGGACTGCTCGGGTTCGATGGACTACCCGCCGACGAAGATGCGCAACGCCCGCGACGCGACGGCGGCGGCCATCGACACCCTGCGCGACGGCACCTCCTTCGCCGTGGTGAGCGGCACGCACGTGGCCAAGGACGTCTATCCCGGCAACGGGCGGCTCGCCGTCGCCGATGCGCAGACCAAGGCCCAGGCGAAGGAGGCGCTGCGCCGGCTCGGCGCGGGCGGCGGGACGGCGATCGGGACCTGGCTGCGGCTGGCCGACCGGCTGCTCGGCGCCGCAGACGTGGAAATCCGGCACGGGATCCTGCTGACGGACGGGCGCAACGAGCACGAGGCGCCCGAGGATCTGCGGGCGGCGCTCGACGCGTGTGCGGGCCGGTTCACGTGTGACGCCCGCGGCGTCGGCACCGACTGGGAAGTGAAAGAGGTCACAGCGATCGCCTCCGCGCTGCTCGGGACGGCCGACATCGTCGCCGATCCGTCGGGGCTGGCCGCCGACTTCACGCAGATGATGGAGAACGCGATGGGCAAGGAGGTCGCGGACGTGGCACTGCGGCTCTGGACCCCGGTCGGCGTGGAGATCAAGTTCGTGAAGCAGGTCGCGCCGACGGTGGCCGAGCTGACCGGCCGCCGCACCGAGGCCGGGCCCCGCGCGGGCGACTACCCCACCGGTTCCTGGGGCAACGAGTCCCGCGACTACCACGTGTGCGTACAGGTGCCTGAGGCCGGCATCGGGCAGGAGATGCTGGCGGCCCGCGTGTCGCTGATCCTGCCCGACCCTGCGGGCGGGACGCCGCAGACGCTCTCGCAGGGTCTGGTACGGGCGGTGTGGACGGACGACATGGTGGCGTCGACCTCGATCAATCCCCAGGTCGCGCACTACACGGGCCAGGCGGAACTGGCACAAGTCATCCAGCAGGGCCTCGATGCGCGCAAGTCAGGTGATTTCGACGGCGCGACGGCCAAGCTCGGCCGTGCGGTGCAGTTGGCATCGGCGTCCGGGAACGAGGACACTGCGAAACTGCTTTCGAAGGTGGTAGACGTCGTCGACGCGGCGACCGGTACTGTGCGACTGAAGGCGAAAGTCGCGGAAGCGGACGAGATGACACTCGAAACGCGCTCCACGAAGACAGTTCGCGTCAAGAAGTAACCACATATCCGCACTGATGAGCCGCCCGACCGGCCAGGTCCGCCGGGCGGCGACGCAAGAAAAAAACGACGGCCCCCGGGGCCGGACGAGGAAAGGGGGAAGCGCCGACATGCCGACCTGCCCGAACGGACACCAGTCGGGTTCCGAGGACTGGTGCGAGGTCTGCGGCCACCGCATGGCCGGGGCGGGCGCGCCTGCGGGCGCCGTTCCCCCGCCGCCTCCCCCGCCCCCCGCACGCGGCTACGGATACCCGCAGGGCTCGGGCCCCGATGCGACCCAGCAGGCCGAGCTCTGCCCCCAGTGCCGCACCCCGCGGGAGGCCATGGCGCCGTTCTGCGAGGAGTGCCGCTGGAACTTCCTCACGAACACCGCCACCTCGTACACGCCGCTGGCTCCGCAGCACGGCGCCCCGGGCGGTCCGGTCCCCGGACTCAATCTGCCGCCGGGCTTCCAGGCCCAGCAGCCGCCCGGCCCGCCGCAGCAGCGCGAGCCCCGCGATCCGTTCGAGTACCAGAGCTCGCGCCCCTCGCAGGTGAACCGGTCTGCCGAGCCGCTCTCCTCGGGCCCTGACCGGCCCGGCCCGCCGGGACCGGGTCAGCAGCCGCCTCACCCGTTCCCGCCGCAGGGCCAGCAGGGACCGCCGCCGCCCCCGCCGTTCCAGCAGCAGGGACAGCAGCCGAATCAGCAGGGCGGCCCGCAGGGCTTCCCCCAGGGTCAGCAGCACGCCCAGCAGCAGAATTCGCCGCAGGGCTCGCCTCCGTCGCCCTTCCAGCAGCAGAACGCGCCGCAGGGACCGCCCCCGCCGTTCCAGCAGCAGAACCCGCCGCCCTTCCAGCAGCAGCAGAGCGCGCCGCCCGCGTTCCAGCAGACGGCTCCCCCGGTCTTCGAGCAGCCCGGCCCGCCGGCCCCGCCGCAGCCGCAGGCGCCGCAGACCGGCGGTGACGACTGGCTGCTGTCGCCGCCCTCGCAGGCCCAGGGCCCGCAGGCGCCGATGCAGCAGCAGCCGTACCCCGGCCAGAACCAGGGCCACGGCCACGGCCACGGCCACGGCCAGAGCCAGGGTCCCGAGCAGGGTCAGGGCCAGCACCAGGCTCCGCAGTCCATGAACTGGACGGCGGTCATCGCGCCCGACCGTGAGTACTTCCTGGCGATGATGCAGCGCAGCGGCCCCGAGGCCACCGGGCTCAACCTCCCGGCGTACTCCCCGGAACAGCAGCTGCCGCTCACCGGCAACCAGATCACCATCGGCCGCCGCCGGCACAGCACGGGCGAGTCCCCGGACATCGACCTGTCGGTGCCCCCGGAGGACCCGGGCGTCTCGCACCAGCACGCGGTGCTGGTGCAGCAGCCGGACAGCAGCTGGGCCGTGGTCGACCAGAACTCGACGAACGGCACCACGCTCAACGGCGCCGAGGAGCCGATCCAGCCCTACGTCCCCGTGCCGCTCCAGGACGGTGACCAGGTGCACGTCGGGGCGTGGACGACGATCACGATCCGCAGGGACTGACGGCTGCGGACAGCGCGACGGCCGGCGAGGGGCACGCTCCCTCGCCGGCCGTCTTTCCCTCGGCCCCCGTGCCCGGCCGGCGCGTCTGCGACCATGGACGGGTGACTGAGAACCCGCGCGACACGCTGCAGGAGCTGACCTTCTACGAGCTGGTCGGCGGCGAGGACACCTTCCGGCGCCTGGTACACCGCTTCTACCAGGGCGTGGCCGGGGACCCGCTGCTGCGGCCGATGTACCCGGAAGGGGATCTCGGCCCGGCCGAGGAGCGGTTCGCTCTCTTCCTGATGCAGTACTGGGGCGGCCCCCGCACCTACAGCGAGGCGCGCGGACACCCCCGGCTGCGGATGCGGCACGCGCCGTTCCGGGTGGACCGCGCCGCGCACGACGCCTGGCTGCACCACATGCGCGAGGCCCTGGACGAGCTCGGGCTGGACCCGGAGCACCACCGGCAGCTGTGGGACTACCTCACCTACGCGGCCGCCTCGATGATGAACACCGAGGGCTGATTCCCCGGTCGGATGTGTGCGAAATCCGGAACGCCGGTTTCGCATATCGATCACAATCGCATCAAGGTATGCCTGTAAGCGGTTTCCAGCAGGGGCTGCAGTCTGAAAGCATCCGTGACGAACGCACCGGGGGGTGAACGAGTGCGCGTGAGCGGTGATCAGGGGGCCAGGTGACGGGGTTCGTCCTACTGCGGGTGCGGGCCCATCGGCTCCTGCTCGCCGCGGCCGTCCTGGCCGTCCTTCTCACCACCTCGGTCCTGGCCGCCCTCACCGCGTTCTCCGGTTCCATCGGTGACGCCGCGCTGCGCCACACCCTCACCCACCGGTCGGCCGCGCCCGCCGCTCTCGTGGTGTCCGTGCAGGTGGAACGCGACCAGCGGGACGCCGCCGAGGCGTCCGTGCGCCGGGCCGCCCGGGACACGTTCGACGGGCTCCCGGTGACCGTACGGAAGCTGGAGTCCTCGGGGCCGTACGCGCTGCCGCGCAGCCTGCAGGACCCCGCCGCCCGGGGCGGCGACCCCGACCTCACACACTTCGCCTCCCTCGACCGCGGCCGGGTCCGGCTCACCGCGGGCAGGATGCCCGAGGCCGCGGCGGCCGGCACTCCCGTTCAGGTCGCGCTCCCCGCGACCGCCGCCGACGTCCTCGGCCTGAAGCCCGGCGCCCGGCTGAAGGTCACCGACCGGCTCGGCGGGAAGCCGGTCCAGCTCCTGATCACCGGTCTCTACAAGGCCGCGGACCCGTCCGACCCGTACTGGAAGCTCGACGCGCTCGGGGGACGCGGCAGCCGCAAGCTCGTCTTCACGACGTACGGCCCGCTGCTCACCGACCCCGCCGTGCTCGGTTCCGGCCGGCTCAGTCCGGGTGAGATGTCCTGGCTGGCCTCCGCCGACTTCCGGACCGTCACCACCGGCCGGATGGCCGCGCTGCACCGATCGGCGACCACCGCCCCCAAGGCTCTGCTCGCCACTCCGGAGTTCAGGGACGGCGCGAGTGCGCAGACCTCGCTGCCCACCGTCCTCGACCAGATCGACCGGGCGCTGCTGGTCTCCCGCTCGACGCTGATGATCGTGGCGGTGCAGCTGGTCCTGCTCGCCGGGTACGCCCTGCTGCTGGTGGCGCGCCTGCTCAGCAGCGAGCGCGCCGGCGAGACCGAACTGCTGCGGGCCCGCGGTGGGTCGCGGCTCCGGATCACGTCGCTCGCCGCGGTCGAGGCGCTGCTGCTCGCGTTGCCGGCCGCCGTGGTCGCCCCGCTGCTCGCCGGACCGCTGACCCGGCTCCTGGCGGACCGCAGCGAGCTCTCCCGGATCGGCCTGCGGCTCGACGGGGGCGTCACCGGCCAGGTGTGGCTGGTCGCGGCCGCCACCGCGCTGGCGTGCGCGCTCGCTGTCGTCGGCCCGGCGCTGGCCGCCAGTGCCGGAGGCCGGCGCTCCACGCGTTCCGCGGCGCTGCCGGCGCCGGTGCGGGCGGGTGCGGACATCGCCCTGCTGGTGATCGCGGCGGTCGCGTACTGGCAGCTGGACCGGCAGACCGGCGATGCGGGTGGTGGCGCGCTCAGCGGCGACCGCGAGGGCCGGCTCGGCATAGATCCGCTGCTGGTCGCCGCTCCCGCCCTGGCGCTGCTGGCCGGCACCGTGCTGACGCTGCGCCTGCTGCCGCCGGCCGCCAGGCTCGCGGAGCGCCGGGCGGCCGGCGGCCGGGGACTGGCGACGGCGCTGGCGGGCTGGCAGTTCAGCCGCCGCCCCCTGCGGGGGGCCGGGCCGGTCCTGCTGCTGGTGCTCGCCATGGCGATGGGGATGCTGGCGATCGGGCAGAGCGCGTCCTGGAACCGTTCCCAGAGCGACCAGGCGGACTTCAGGTCCGGTGCGTCGGTGCGCGCGACCGGCGGGGTCAACGCGGACCCGGCGAAGTCCGGTGCGTACGCGAGGCTGCCGGGCATACGCGACGCCGCACCCGCCTTCCGCGCGTCGGTGGAGCTCTCCGACGAGCGCACCGCCGAGGTCCTCGCGCTGGACACCGCGCACGCCGACGAGCGGATGCTGATGCGCGGCGACCTCGGCAACGGGCCCGTGGACCGGCTGTTCGACACGCTCACCCCGCCGAAGGCGGCCCGGCCGGGACTGCTGCTGCCGAAGAAGAGCACGCGGCTCCGCTTCGACCTGCGGATCTCCGACGTGACCGCGCCCGGTCACGTCTCGCCGTCCGGCATGGCGCCGCGGGTGACCTTGGAGCTGGAGGACCGCTACGGCCTCCCCTACCAGGTGATCGTCGGCTCCATACCCGTCGACGGCCGGGCGCATCCGATCTCGGTCGACGTGGCCGCCGCCGGCGAGCTGGCCCTCACGGGGATCGAGCTGGATGACCAGCAGCCCGTCGGCGTCGGGCAGTCGCACCGGCTCACCGTGAGCGCCCTGCGCGGCGTCGGCCCGGACGGCGTCGAGCACCCGGTCCCGGTCCCCGACGGCTTCGGCTGGCAGGCGGCGATCACCGCCGACGCGTTCGGTGAGGTGCGGCCCGGCGAGGCCGTCCACCCGGCCGCCTCGGCCACGGCCCCGCTGAGCCTCGACTACGCCACGGGTTCCGTCACGCCCGAGGACGCCGCATACGCGGTACCGGCCCTGAATGTGCGGATCACCGCGGTCCGTCCCAAGGCCCCGGCCCTGAACGCCGTGGCCACGGACGCCTATCTGAAGGCGACGGGGGCCCAGCAGGGGCAGAACGTCGACGTCACCCTGGCCGGGGAAACGGTCCGGGTGAGAATCGCGCGGACCGTGCACCGGCTGCCCACCACCGGACCCGGCCCGGGTTCCTCCATCGCCACCGGGGAATCGCAGCGGGCCCGGGACGGCGGTGCCCTCCTCCTCGACCTGCGGGCCCTGGGCCGGGTCTTCGCCGAGCGCCCCAACGCCCGGCTCACCGCCACGGAGTGGTGGCTGAGCACTGAACCGGGCCGGACCGCGGACGTCGCGGCCGCGCTCCGCAAGCAGCCCGACACCGACCCCGTACAGGTGCAGGTGCGCGACGAGGTCGCCCAGGACCTGCTCGGCGATCCGCTGGGAGCCGGTCCGCAGTCCGCGCTCCTCGCGGTGGCGGTCATCGCCGCCGCGCTGGCCGCGGTCGGCTTCGCGGTGGCCTCGGTCGGCTCGCAGCGGGAGCGTTCCGCCGAGTTCGCCGTGCTGCGTGCCCTGGGCGCGCCGCGCCGGCAGCTGGCCCGGATGACGGCCGCCGAGCAGGGCGTACTGATCACGATCGCACTGCTGGCCGGCACCCTGCTCGGCGCCCTGCTGACGCGCGCGGTCGTGCCGCTGATCGTGCTGACCGGGCAGGCCTCCGCGCCGGTGCCCCCCATGCTGGTGCAGCTGCCGGCCGGCCAGGTGGCCGTGCTGATGGCGGGAGTGGCTGCGCTGCCGCTGATCGTCGTCGCCGTTCTCACGCTGCGCAGCGCCGACCCGGCGACATCGTTGCGCACCCAGGGGGATCACTGACATGAGCGCGCGACCGAGAACCCCGCGGACCGCGGCCGCCTGCGCCCCCTGGGTGCGCACCCGGCTGCGGACTGCTCCTGGTGCCGCCTGCGCCTTCGCCCTGCTGGTCATGGTGACGGCCTTCCTCGCCGCGGCCTTCCCGCGGGCCGTCGACAGCTACGAGGACAGGGGGCTGCGTCACGACCTCGCCGAGGTCGACCCCACGCGCAGCGTCCTGGAACTGAGCGGGCCCCAGCCCGGCCTGGAACTGCCCGACGCGGCGCGCGAGGCCGTCGTGCGCGAGGCCGCGCTGGCGTCCGTGCAGCGCAGGGTCCTGGCCGGACTGCCCGACCCCGTGCGGGCCGACGCCTCCCAGTCCGCGTACGGCGTGCGCACCTCGGATCCGATCCTGGCGAAAGAGCCGTGGTTCCCCCGCCCCTACGGCCTCGACCCCGCCCTGACGTACGTCACCCAGTCCGCGCTGCCCGAGCACGCCACGCTGCGAGCGGGGAAGTGGCCGGCCACCCGCGGCAAGGTGTCGCTCACCACCACGGAGGCGGAGGCCGCCGTCACCGAGCAGACCGCGAAGGCGCTCCGCATCAGCGTCGGCGCGACGGTCGCCGTCCCGACGCGCGGCGGTGAGGCGCTGACCGTACGGATCACCGGCATCGTCGCCCCGCGGAATCCCGAGGCCTCCTACTGGTCGGCCGAACCACTGCTCCGTACACCGTCCCTGGTCCCCCAGCCCGGCAGGGAGTCGCCGCGCTACTACTGGATCGCCGCGCTGTTCCTCCCGCCGGACGCCGGGCCGGCCCTGCTCTCCACCACGGGGCAGCCCGAGCTGTACTGGCGGATCGCGCCGGACGGTTCGCGGCTGACCGCGCGCGACGTGCCGCGGCTGCGGACGGCGGTGGCTTCCCTGGAGCGCGGTCCGGGGCTGCTGAAGGTGCGCGGGGTGGCCGGTGACACGGTCACGGTGACGACCGGCCTGGACGAACTCCTCACGGCGTACGACGGGATGCGTGCCTCGATCAAGCCGGTCGTCACGGTCGCCGCCGTCGGCATCGGTGCCGTCGCCGCCGTCGTCCTGCTGATGACGGGCGCTCTGACGGCCGGCCGCCGCCACGCCGAACTGGCCCTGCTCCGGGCCCGCGGCGGTTCGCTGCCCGGCATCGGCGGCCGGCTGCTGGCCGAGACCGCGGTGACGGCCGTGCCCGCCGGAGCGCTGGGCCTGCTGCTCGCGGTCCTGGCTGTCGGCGAGGGAAGGCTGTGGCCCGCGGTGGCCGGCGCCGCCTCGGTCGTCGTCCTGGTCTGCGCCGCCCTCCCCCTGCGCACGGCACTGCGCCACCGCACGCCACAACTGCACGGCGCCCGCGACGACCTCGTCGCCGCCCGTCCGTCCCGGCGGCGTACCGTCGCCGAACTGACCCTGCTGGTGCTGGCCGCCGGCGCCGTCACCGCGCTGCGCCGGCGCGGTACGGACGGCGCCGGCGGCACGGACCTGCTGATCAGCGCGGCCCCGGTGCTGGTCGGTCTGATCGCGGCCGTGGTACTCGTCCGGCTCTACCCGCTGCCGCTGCGGCTCGCCCTGCGCTCCGTGTCCCGGCTCCGTGGGGCGGTCGGCTTCCTGTCCCTGGCCCGCGCCGGGCGCACCTCGGCCGCCGGGACGCTGCCGCTGCTCGCGCTGCTGGTCGCGCTGTCGACAGCGGCATTCGGCGGCTCGGTCCTCGCCGGGGTCGGGGACGCGCGGGACGGCGCGGCGGTGCGCTCGGTCGGCGCCGACGCCCGGGTCAGCGGCCAGGCCGACTCCGTACCCGTGCCGGACGGTCTGATCCGTGCGGTACGGAAGACGGACGGCGTACGGGACGTGGCTCCGGTCCAGATCGAGTACGGGGTGGCGCTGCCGCCGCCCGAGAGCGGCTTCGAGGACGCCAAGGGGACCACCCTGATCGGCGTGGACCCGGTCACGTACGCCCGGCTGGCCCGCGCCACCGGCCTCGGCGCCTTCCCCGCCGACCGGCTGAAGGCGACCGGACCGGCGGTGCCCAAGGGCACGATGCCCTCGAAGGACCGGGTGCTGCCGGTCCTCGCCTCCCCGTCCGTCGCCGGGCGGCTCGGTGACCGGCCGCGCGATCTCCAGTCGCTGGCCGGGGACTTCAAGGTGCGGGTCGCGGGCATGGTGGCGCGCACGCCCGCCGTCAACGACACCTCGTTCCTCATCGTGAACGCCGCCTCGCTCACCCACCGGCAGGCCACCGCGCTGCTCCTCACCGGCGACCGGATCGACGCCGGGGCTCTCCGCACGACTGCCCGGCACGCGGGCAAGGGCCTCGCCGTGCAGATGCGCGCCGAGGAACGTGCTACGTACGTCGACACCCCGATGCAGACGGGGGCCGAGGGGATCTACCTGGCCGCGATCGCGGCCGGCGCGGGCTACGCCCTGCTCGCCGTCCTCCTCTCGCTGCTGCAGACCGCCCCGGAACGCACGGCGCTGCTGGCGCGGCTGCGGACCATGGGCCTCACCACCCGGCAGGGCGGCCGTCTCCTCGGCTTCGAGGCCATGCCCCAGGCGCTGCTGGCCGCCGGGGGCGGACTCCTCGTCGGCTGGGCGACCATCGCGCTGCTGTCACCGGGCATCGATCTGGTGCGCCTCGCACTCGCGGCCGGTCCCGGCTCCGGCCTGCTGGACACCGCGCCTCTGCGGACCGATCCGTGGTCGCTGGTCCTCCCGGCCCTGGGCGTGATCGTCCTCGCCGCGGCGGTGGCCGGCGCGCAGGCATGGTGGACCGGCCGCCGCGGACCGATCACCGAACTCAGGGCAGGAGACTCCCGATGACGCCGTCGACCGATTCCACACTGGCGGAGCTCGAACAGCGGGCAGCCGCCCACCGCGACCGGCCCTCCTACGGCCACGACGCGCTGATCGCCTGCGACCGGCTGGTCCGCATCTTCGCCACGGACGGCGTGGAGGTGCAGGCCCTGCAGGGCCTGGATCTGCTGGTCGCCGAGGGCGAGTTGCTGGCCCTGGTCGGCGCGTCGGGCAGCGGCAAGTCAACCCTGATGAACATCCTGGCCGGCCTCGACGAACCCACGGCGGGGGCGGCGAAGGTGGCGGGCTGCGATCTGCTGGCCATGGGGCAGAAGGAACGGCTCCGCTACCGCCGGGACGTCGTCGGATTCGTCTGGCAGCAGACCTCCCGCAACCTCCTGCCCTATCTGACGGCCATCCAGAACGTCACGCTGCCGATGCAGCTGCGCGGCCGCGGCCGCGGTCGCGAACGGGCCGCGCGCGCCGAGTCGTTGCTGAAGATGCTGGAAGTGGCCGACTGCCGCGACCGGCGCCCGCAGCAGATGTCCGGTGGGCAGCAGCAGCGTGTGGCGATCGCCGTCTCGCTGGCCAACTCCCCTTCCGTACTCCTCGCCGACGAGCCGACCGGAGAGCTGGACTCGGCCACCGGCGAGCAGATCTTCGCCGCCTTCCGCCGCGCGAACGAGGAGCTCGGCACGACCATCGTGATCGTCACCCACGATCAGGCGGTCGCGAACGAGGTCCGCCGCACGGTGGCCATCCGGGACGGCCGCACGTCCTTCGAGGTGCTGCGCCGCACGGAGGTCGACGCGGCGACGGGCCAGGAGTCCCAGGTGGCGCGCGAGTACGCGATGCTCGACCGCGCGGGCCGGCTGCAACTGCCCGCGGACTACACGCAGGTGCTGGGCATGGAGCACCGCGTGATGCTGGAACTGGAGCAGGACCACATCGGCGTATGGCCGGACGGCCCCGGGCCCAAGCCCGAATAGACGAGGGGCGCGGCCCCGGGGACGACGCGCCTACCCGCCCACGGAGACCGCGAGCGCCCCCAGGCCCCCGGCAGCGCCGGCCCGCCGCAATGCGATGGATCCGTAAGGGGTACGCAGCCGCAGCCAGGCCCCCGTCGCCAGCAGGGCCACGGGGAAGTCGGGGTCGGCCCGCAGGAAGCCGAGGGCCTGCGCCGCGTGCACGGCCCGCAGCGGTAGCTCCGTGGCGCCGGCGGTCCGCGACCAGACGTCCCGCCCGATCCGGTCCCGCTCCGCGCGGGTACGCCGCTCCTCGGGCAGTGCCGCGTCGCGCGTGCGGAACTCCTCGACGGCAGCGGTCAGCGCCGTGCGCAGGTCAACGGGCCCGGGCAGCCCCGGCCGCTCCTGCCAGCCGCCGCGCGGCGGCAGCACACCGGTCCAGGGAGGCCCGGTGACGGGCGTGGGAACGGCCCCGGAGCCGGTCGACTCCTCCAGTGATTCGAGCAGCTCACCGGCGGACACCGTGACATCGAAGTCGTACGGATCCGCCAGCCGCACCGCCCGGATCGCCAGGACGTCGAACGACGGCGGCCGGCCGAACACGGCCAGCGCGCCGCCGCCCGCCTGCAGCCGTACGGCCGCGGCACGGTCGTAGTGGAGCAGCCGGCCGAGGAAGGCCGCGAGATCCGCGGCCTCCCTCGCGTCGGCGAACCGAAGCGTCTGCACGGGCGCGGTCATACCGCCGCCGGCTCCTCGGCCAGGTACTCCTGGAGGAAGAGCTTCTCCTCGGCGGAGATCCGCCGGGGCCGCTCCTCGGCCAGGTTGTACGGGACGACGATGGTCGACGCCCGTACGTACACCTGCTCCGGGTCCTTGATCTCGTACGCGATCGTGAGCGAGGCGGCACCTATCTTCGTGACCCAGGACTCGACGGTCACCGGCGCGTGCCGGTGGACCAGCGGCCGCACGTAGTCGATCTCGTGCCGGGCCACGACGGAGCCGCCCGCGAAGGACGGCGAGCCGTCCCCCGGCGCCAGCCGGAACATGAAGTCGATGCGCGCCTCCTCCAGGTAGCGGAGGAAGACCACGTTGTTGACGTGCCCGAAGGCATCCATGTCCGACCAGCGCAGCGGGCAGCTGTAGATGTGACGAGCCAAGACGATCAGCCTCGCGTGAGCTTCTTGTACGTGGCACGGTGCGGGCGTGCCGCGTCCGCGCCGAGACGCTCGACCTTGTTCTTCTCGTACGACTCGAAGTTGCCCTCGAACCAGTACCACTTGGAGTCGCCCTCGTACGCCAGGATGTGCGTGGCGACGCGGTCCAGGAACCAGCGGTCGTGGGAGATGACCACGGCCGCACCGGGGAACTCCAGCAGCGCGTTCTCGAGCGAGGACAGGGTCTCGACGTCGAGGTCGTTGGTGGGCTCGTCGAGGAGCAGCAGGTTGCCGCCCTCCTTCAGCGTCAGCGCCAGGTTGAGGCGGTTGCGCTCACCACCGGAGAGCACCCCGGCCGGCTTCTGCTGGTCCGGGCCCTTGAAGCCGAACGCGGAGACGTACGCCCGCGAGGGCATCTCGACCTGGCCGACGTTGATGTAGTCCAGCTCGTCGGAGACGACGGCCCACAGCGTCTTCTTCGGGTCGATGTTGGCGCGGGACTGGTCGACGTAACTGATCTTGACCGTGTCGCCGACCTTGATGGCGCCGGAGTCCGGCGTCTCCAGGCCCTGGATCATCTTGAACAGCGTGGTCTTGCCGGCGCCGTTCGGACCGATGATGCCGACGATGCCGTTGCGCGGAAGCGTGAACGACAGGTCGTCGATGAGGACCTTGTCGCCGAAGGCCTTCGAGAGGTTCTCGACCTCGACGACGATGGAACCGAGCCGCGGGCCCGGCGGGATCTGGATCTCCTCGAAGTCCAGCTTCCGCATCTTGTCCGCCTCGGCCGCCATCTCCTCGTACCGGGCCAGACGCGCCTTGGACTTGGTCTGCCGCCCCTTGGCGTTGGACCGCACCCACTCCAGCTCTTCCTTGAGCCGCTTCTGCCGCTTCTCGTCCTTGCGGCCCTCGACCTTGAGGCGGGTGGCCTTCTTCTCCAGGTACGTGGAGTAGTTGCCCTCGTACGGAATGGCGCGGCCGCGGTCGAGCTCGAGGATCCACTCGGCGACGTTGTTCAGGAAGTACCGGTCGTGGGTGACGGCGACCACGGCGCCCGCGTACTTCGAGAGGTGCTGCTCCAGCCAGTTCACCGACTCGGCGTCGAGGTGGTTGGTGGGCTCGTCGAGCAGCAGCAGGTCGGGCGCCTCGATGAGGAGCTTGCAGAGCGCGACGCGGCGCTTCTCGCCACCGGACAGGTTGGTCACGGGCCAGTCGCCGGGCGGGCAGCCCAGCGCGTCCATGGCCTGCTCCAGCTGCGCGTCCAGGTCCCACGCGTTGGCGTGGTCCAGGTCCTCCTGCAGCTTACCCATCTCGTCCATGAGCGCGTCGGAGTAGTCGGTCGCCATGAGCTCGGCGACCTCGTTGAAGCGCTTGAGCTTGCCCATGATCTCGGCGGCGCCGTCCTGCACGTTCTCCAGAACGGTCTTGGACTCGTCGAGGTGCGGCTCCTGCATGAGGATGCCGACACTGAACCCGGGCGACAGGAAGGCATCACCGTTGGACGGCTGCTCCAGGCCCGCCATGATCTTCAGCACCGTGGACTTACCGGCACCGTTGGGACCCACCACACCGATCTTCGCGCCGGGCAGGAAGCTCAGCGTCACGTCGTCAAGGATGACCTTGTCGCCGTGCGCCTTGCGTGTCTTGCGCATCGTGTAGATGTACTCAGCCAAGAGAAACCGTCCGGCAATCGATGAGTGGGCAGATACACCCCATCTTGCCTGACTGCTACCCCTTGACGGAAACCCGTATCGGTGGGTGGGCCTGACCTGGGACTACGCCTGGCTGCGGCTGTATGCGTTCGGTCACTGACTGTCCCCCGCGCCGATCCCCGGAGGCACTCACGCAGTCCGCCGCCACGCATACCGGGATCACCCCGCCGATGGACCACAGGACGCGGGCGGGGCGCCCGATGCTGAGATCCGCCGCGTCCTCAGCCGACCTGCTGCGGTGTCCAGAAGTGCGGCTCGATGGGGGCCCGCCTCACCACGATGCGACCGGTGACGCCGGCATCGTCCACCAGCTTCCCCCACGAGCCGGATCCGTCGCTGGGGGTGTGCTCGATGTCGGCCCACACCACACTGCCCGGTCCGGCGGAGCCGATGGAGACGGTCCACTCGGCGTACCTGCCGGCACAGGTGTTGGCCGCCACCCTGTAGTCGTCATTCAGGCTCAGACACGTGCGGGGATTTGAGCCGACCGTGGAGACCTCCATCGTTCCGTCGGCGCGCTGCTGGACCTGCCAGCTCGCCGAGGTGTTCGCGTTGTCCGTGCAGTCACCCAGCGACACCGCGCCCCGGTACCCGCCCGGTTTCGGATAGATCAGGCACTTGCCGTCCTGGAGAGCCGCGAACCGGTAGACCCCGTCGACGAGCGGGGCGGCGTGGGCCGGCTGGGCGAGTACCGCGGTGGCCGCGGCCGCGGCGGCCATGACAGCGATGACGCGTGAACGCATGGAATCGGACTCCTCGAACAGCCGTGACCGCCCCGCTCGCGCGGCACGGACCCGGTCGATGCACATCCGCCGGATCCGGCGGCGGCACCGATCCTGGATCACCGCCCGACCCGGCAGTCACCCGAAGCGGTCGCTGTCACCCGCCTGGCTGCCCCGCATCACCCGCAGGAACCCGCTCGGTGACCGGCGCCGGCCGCCTACTCACACCAACGAGGATCGAGCCATATGCGGGCATTTGCCCACGACAGGACTAGGGTCGAGCGGTGAACCGAATCGAGAGGATCGCCGAGGGTTCGGGGCCATTCACGACGCGGCTGACCTGGCGCCTCGGCGATGGGGGCACTGCGATCTGGGAGTCGCGGCGGGCGCGCAAACGCGGACTGCTCACCGTGCGGGCGGCCGGCGATCCCGAACCCCGCTTCCGTAGGGCGGACAACGCGTCGGTCGGTCGTCTCCGCAGGCTGAATGCCATCGCGGCGAGTGCGTTCGCGGTGGGTGGGTGCCTGTTCGCCTCCGGAGCCGCGATGGCACAGTTCGGCGCGGGTGACGCGACCGGGGCCTGGATCTACTTCGTCGGCGGCCTGTGCTTCAACACGGGCGGCTACGTGTCGCTTCTCCAATCGATCAACGCTCCTCGCCAGGACGACGGAATCGGTGCCCTTGCCGCTCGGCGCTGGAGCTGGTGGAGCTACGAGCCCGGCCGGATCGACTGGCTGAGTACCTTCCTGCTGTTCGTGGGCACGCTTGTGTTCGGCATCAACTTGCTGAGTTCCTTGTTGCAGGGACTTTCGGTGCAGCAGGTGAACCGGCTGATCTGGGCCCCCGACATGGTCGGGTGCACCCTGTTCCTCATCTCGGGGCATCTGGCTCTGGTGGAGGTCTGCCATGGCCGGCCGGGAATCCGCCCCGCCGATCTCGGCTGGTGGATCGTCGCGGTCAACCAACTCGGGTCCGTGCTCTTCATGGTCGCGGCGCTGGCGGACTTCACCCGCCCCGCCACGGCAAGCGTCGTGAACGTCGACATCGCCAACTGGGGCACCCTCACGGGAGCCCTGTGCTTCTCCGCCGGCGGAGTGCTCCAGTATTTCGAGCGTCCATGAGCTCCCACTCGCGGACGGTGCTCGGCCAACGCCGGTGAGGGCGGACGAAGTGTCCATGGGTGAGCCGGCCCATCAGCGGTCTGGAGAACCGCCCGGTTCGGTCGTCTCTCCGGCCGGCTCCCAGCGACCTCGTCCAGCCCTCCCCGCCCCGCCGACGGACGAGGAGGATCCGGTACGCCGCAGCCCCGGCCGGCCGAAGCCGTACCGGGGCTTGAGGGCCCGTGCGCGCGTTACTCCGCGGTGGCCTGGCCCTTGCGGCGGCGGAGGAGGAAGACCGCGCCGCCGCCGATGACGACCAGGGCGATCGCGATGCCCCCGATGACCGGGGTGGCGTTGGAGCTGCCGGTCTCGGCCAGGTTGCCCTCGGCGCCGGCCGTGCTGCCGCCGGCCGTGGCGGTGGTCGTGGTGGGCTGCTCAGCCGTCTGGGTGGTGACGCCGCCGTCGGTGCTGCTGCCCGTGGTCAGGCAGTCCAGGACGCCCTTGAACGTCCGGGTGAACCCGGCGGGTCCGGTGACCGTGACGTCGTACGCCTGGTCCTCGGCGACCGGCACGGTCACCGTCTCGGACTTGCCGGGTGCGACGGTGTGCTGCACCCCTGCCAGTTCGTACGTGAAGGGCTCGTCGCCCTTGTTGCTCGTGGTGACGTCCACGCCGCCCTTGGCGCAGTTCTTCTTCGCGGTGACCGCCGGGATCGCGCCCTTGCCGGCCCAGGTCGCGGTGGCGCTCGCGGAGACCGTGGACTCGCTGGAGCCGGCCAGGATCTGGGTCTGGCTCTTGCCGGCACCGGCGAAGGCGCGGCCGACGGGGACCGAGGTGGTGGCCTGGACGGTCAGCGAGGCCGAGCCGTCGGCGGCGTCTGCCGGGATGTCGAACCAGAGCTGGGAGCCGTTGGCGGCCGTGGTGACGGCTTTGCCCTTATCGTCCGTAACCCTCACGCCGCTGGCGGAGTCTGCGGGCGGGGTCACGGAGACCTGCCCGGCGTTGGTGCGGACGGTGACGGGGCCGACGCGCTGACCGGAGCGGCCGGACACCGCGACCGGGTCCAGGGCGAGGGACGCCTGGGGCTCCGCGGTGTCGGTGGCCTTGTCCTCCAGCCAGTCGGCGAGCTTCTCCGCCTGGGCGTCGGACGCGGTGACGTCGGCGTCGTCCGAGTAGCGCCAGATGGCGACCTGCGTGCCCGCCGCTGCCGTCTGCTCGGTGAGCGCGCCCGTGCCGGCCGCCTTGGCGAGCGCCTGGAGGTCGTCGATCTTCGGGTAGGAGTGCTCCAGGATCCAGCGGATCTTTCCGGCGTTCTCGTTCGTGCCGAGCGAGGTCTGGTTCCAGGGGGTCTCCAGGTACTTCGCCTGGTCCTGGGTGGGGTTGTGGATGTCGATGCAGTACGTCTTGAACTTGCCGCCACCGTCGACGGTCATCTCGAAGAGCCCTGCGGGCACCTTCTGGTTCTTGCCGTCGGTGTGGATGACCGCACCGTCGTACGTCTTCAACCCGTCCAGGGTCGCGGTCGCGCCGCCCTGGTGCGGAGGCACCTCGTCAGCGACCGCGCCGCCGGCGCCGGTGAGGACTCCGGCCACGACCAGGCCTGATGCCACCACGGAAGCGGCCAGCCGGGCCATGCCCCGGGTCCGTCGGGGGTGGGTCGTCGTCGTGGATGACGAGGCGGTCGCTGAAGAAGCAGAAAACACAGAATTCCCCTCCGGGCGAGACGCTCGCGTCCGTTACGCGTGTGGGGCATGTCCCGCCAGCCGACTCAAGTGCCTTATGAGTACTGAGGAATCCTAAGGAACGAGCGAAGCACAGTCCCCCGTCATACGGTCCGACAACCATTCCGAATCGGAATCGTTATCCCGGCCAAGGTCCCGGCGGAGGGTGAGGACGCGCGCGCGAACGCGGCCCCCGCACCCCTCCCCCGGCGAATCCGTCAGGGCGCCGACACCAGTTCTGCCTCGCCCTTCTGACGTGCCGTCCGCTGCCGGCTCACGGGGCGGTCCACCCGGTCGGACGCGGCCGTCCGACGCTCCGCGTCCCGTGGTTCCGCCTGGTCCGCGGGCTGTTCGCGGTCCGCCGGGCGGTCCCGTACGGCCCACTGGTCCGGCTCGTCGTTCTCCCGGGTGACGGGCCGCGCCGTCAGCCCTGAATCGCCCCTGACCACGCGCCGGAAGGCCGACGTCCCCCGGGTCAGATCGTGTCCGACCGCCACAGCCTCGATGTCCACGAACGTCCGGCGCTGTCCCTCCCGTTCCTCCTCGCGCACCTTCAGCCTGCCGTGCACCACCAGGGGCTCCCCCACGGCCACCGAACCCGTCAGGTTCGACGCCAGGGTGCGCCAGGCCCACACCGTGTAGAAGCTGGTGTGCCCATCCGTCCAGAGCTGTTTCTCCCGGTCCCACCGCCGTGGCGTCACTGCGAACCGGAAGCGCGCCATCCCCCCGCTCGCGGTCTCCCGGAACTCCACGCCGGTCGCCGCGTTCCCCACCAGCGTCACCAAGGTCTCGTTCATGACTCCGCCTCCCCTTCGGTCCGGATATCGGTGACCGCGTTCCTGCGTGCGGTCGCTGATCCCATGCTGAAGGAGAGGCGGAATTCCTGCTGAGGCCTGTGGACTAACGGCCCGTTGTGGAAAACTCCGTCACCGCCACGAAGCGCTCGCGCACCTCCCGGTAGCGCACCAGCTCCGCCGACACCGGATCGAGCACCCGGGCCCGCCCGCAGGCCGCAGCGGCCTCGCGCAGCCTTCGTTCGGCCTCCTGGCCGTACCGTCGCGCCGGCCCCCGGGCAGCCGCCGCGCACGACCACTCCACGAGCGGGCCGCCGATGATGCCCGCCAGCATCACCAGAGCGGGCGTCAGCAGCCCGGGCTGCAGTACGCCGATGATCTGGCCGGCCAGCCACAGCCCGCCGAAGATCTGCAGCAGGGTCATCGCCACTTGCGCCAGTACGGCCGCGGGCCACCAGGCCGGCCGTGGCGGCCTCGCGCTTGTGCGTCCGCCCCGCTCCGGTTCCGTACGGCTTTGAGCGCCGGTCCCGGCTGCCGCGCCCGTCACGCCCGCCGGGTCGGTGTCCGTGCTCCGGTCCTCCGTCCCCGTAGCCCGCCCGGCCAGTTCGTCGAGCGCCTCGGACAGCCCCTGCGCCCCGTGCACCGCGGCCTCGCGCACCGCCTGGGCCCACGGCCCGGGCAGCCCGTCGGCGGCGTCGTCGGCCACCGTGCGCACCGCCTGTTCGACGCGCTGGCGTGCGGTGAGCTGTTCCTCGGGCGGCGGGGTGAGTGCGCCGTGGTCCAGGCGGCCGGGCTGCCGGGTGGACTCGTACCAGCGCCACAGCCGCAGCCACGGGGTCCCGCACGCCCGTCCGGCGTTGCGGCGCCATTCGCGTTCGGCGGCCTGCCCGGCGGCGGCGGCGCCGACGGCCTCCGCGAGCCGGTCGGCGAACTCCTCCCGGGCCCGCTCCCCCAGTCCCGGCCGCCCCTCGGCGACGTACACCGGGCGGAGCCTGGCCGCCGCCGCGTCCACGTCCGCGGAGAGCCGGCGGGTCGCCGCCGAGCGGTCCTGGACGAACCGGCCGAGCAGTTCCCGCAGTTCACCCACCCCTTCGCCGGTGAGGGCGGACAGGGGCAGGACGGTGGCGCCGGGTTCGCCGTGTTCGCCGAGCGCCATGCCGTCCTCGTCGAGGAGCCGGCGCAGGTCGTCCAGGACCTGGTCGGCGGCCTCGCCGGGCAGCCGGTCGATCTGGTTGAGGACCACGAAGGTGACCTCCGCGTGCCCGGCGAGCGGCCGCAGATAGCGCTCGTGCAGGGCCGCGTCCGCGTACTTCTCCGGGTCCACCACCCAGATCACGGCGTCGACGAGCGCCAGCACCCGGTCAACCTGGTCCCGGTGTCCCCGCGCCGCCGAGTCGTGGTCGGGCAGATCGACCAGGACGAGGCCCTGGAGCGCCTCGTCGGCCGCCGTGCCTCCGGACTGCGGACGGCGCCTGAGCCGCCCGGGGATCGCGAGCCGGTCAAGCAGCCCCGCGGCGCCGTCCGTCCAGGAGCAGGCGATGGGTGAGGAGGTGGTGGGCCTGCGCAGTCCCGTTTCGGAGATCTGGGCGCCGGCCAGGGAGTTGAAGAGGGTCGATTTGCCGCTGCCGCTCGCTCCGGCGATGGCGACGACGGTGTGGCGGGAGGAGAGCCGCTGCCGGGCCGCCGCCTCGTCGAGGACCCGGCCCGCCTCGGCGAGGGCGGTCCTGCCCAGCCGGGCCCTGGAGAGGCCGACGAGTTCGCGCAGAGCGTCCAGGCGGGGGCTGAGCGGGCTGCCGGAGGGCACGTACGCCTCGACCTGGGGCCGTGCGTCGTCCTCCGGCAGCGCCGCGGGGGTCTCGGCGGGCGCGCTCTCCTCGGTGGCGGCGGCGGCCCGGCGGGCGATGAGTCCGTCGTCCCAGCCGCCGTGCTGCGCGTCCGGGTCCTGCGCGGTGCGGGGTTCGCCGTCCGGAGCCGGCTCCGGGGACCTGCCCCGGCCCCGGCTCTGTCCCGGACCTTCGTCAGTGACGGCAGTCATCGCTGCCACCTCTCCTTCTGCAGTACGGACAGCGCGGCGATCAGTTCGGCCTGCGGTTCGGGGGCGACATCGAGCGCGTCCAACGGGGCGAGCCTGCGGTCGCGTTCACCGCCGAGCACCTGGTCGAGGTAGGTGGTGAGCAGCGCGCCGCCCTTGTCGCGCAGCCGCACGGCGCCCTGTGCGCTGATGCGTTCGGCCAGTTGCTCTCCGGCGATACGGGCCCGGCGACCGCCGAGGAGGGCGGCGGCGAGGAGGGCGGCGACGGTCTCGGGGTCGGGTGCGGCGTTGCGTTCCATGAGGCGCACTTCCTCCTCGGCCAGTTCCTCCAGGACCCGGCGCCACCTCCGTACGGTCATGTCGATCCGGCCGCGGATGTCCGCGGCCGGCCCCCATCCTCCGGCTTCCCGGCCGGCCGTCTCGAAGGCGAAAGCCCCGGCCGCCGGCTCCCGTCGCCAGGTCGCGCGGATCGCTTCGTCGGCGGCGGCCACCGCGCACTCCAGGAGTGCGGCGAGGGACTCCACGAGTGCGTCGAGCACCTCCTCGGAAGTGCTGTAGAGGGGGTAGCCGCGCCACCGGGTCCGGGCGTCGCCGGCGAGCGCCCCGCCGTTCTGGATCCGCCGCCGGACGCGGGCGCCCTCTTTGGCGTACGCGTCCTCCACCACGCCGGTCAGCCGTACGGCGGCCGCGTACTGCGCCGCGACGGCCGCGGCCAGGGCGGGCATCCGGACGTCGAGGGAGTCGATGACCCCTGCCGCCGTCCGCCCGACCGCCTGCTGACGGGCCGCCGGGTCCTGCGCACGGTGGGTGAGCCAGGCGCGCAGCGGGGCGACGGCGGTGGTGGGGAGCAGCCCGCTGCCGCCGCCGGCGGACTCGGGCAGTTCGGGGATGGTGAAGCGCGGCACCTCGCCGAGCCCGGCCTTGGTGAGGAGCGCGCCGTACTGCCGTGACACCTCGGCGATGACCTGGTGCGGGACCCGGTCTAGGACGGTAACGAGGGAGGCGTCGTACTCCTTCGCCGTACGCAGCAGGTGCCAGGGCACGGCGTCGGCGTAGCGGGAGGCGGTGGTCACCATGACCCAGACGTCCGCCGCGCAGATGAGTTCGGCGGCCAGGACGCGGTTGCGTACGACGAGCGAGTCGATGTCGGGAGCGTCCAGCAGGGCGAGGCCGCGCGGCAGCCCGGCGGCGGTCTCGACGCGCAGGGCCGTCCCTTCCTCGGCCGCGTTCCCGTCGAGTCCGTCGAGGTCGTCGCACTGGCCGGGGTCGGCGGACTCCTCGGGTGGCAGCCATACGCGGGTGAGCTGCGGCAGCACGCGGATGTCTGCGAACCAGTGGTGATCGTCCGGGTGGCAGACGAGCACCGGCGTACGCGTGGTCGGGCGCAGCACGCCGGCCTCGCTGACGCGGCGTCCGACGAGGGAGTTGACGAGGGTCGACTTGCCCGCGCCGGTGGATCCGCCGATAACCGCGAGCAGGGGGGCCTCGGGGTCCTTGAGCCGGGGCAGCAGGTAGTCGTCGAGCTGGGCGAGCAGTTCGATCCTGGTCTGCCGGGCGCGTGGAGCTCCTGGAATCGGGAGTGGAAGACGCACGGCAGCGACACGGTCGCGCAGGGCGGAAAGTGCGTCGATGAGCTGAGGCCGTACGTCCAAGGTCACCACATGCGAAGAATGCCCAATTTTGGCGCCTTTTTGAAGCGTATAGCCACGTCTGCGCGGCGGTTCCTTCGTCCGGACAGAGGGGACGAGTGGGGCGCAGGCATAACGAGTGCACAACACCCGGGGCGGGAGGCGTCAAAAGCGATGCGTGAATCGCACCCACCTGCGATTATCGTCTCGCTTCACGGAACCTCCACATGGTGCCACGCAGGTGAAGCAACCGGACCGAGTCAATCGGAGCCCTATCCTTGTCCCGGCAAGGTCGCGGACCGCCCGGGGTCCAGGGCTCCAGGCCACCGAGGCCCACACCCGGCCCCCGTAGCTCAGTGGATAGAGCAGGCGCCTTCTAAGCGCTTGGCCGCAGGTTCGAGTCCTGCCGGGGGCGCACATCGCGCACCACTATGAGGCCCTCCACCCCGGAGGGCCTTTTCGCTGGTCAGACGCACCCTAGAGGGTGGCTCGTAGAGGCCGCGTAAGCGCCGGACCGGCCTCTGGAGGCTCTGAGGACGGTCCGGCGCTGTCCGGCTGTCACCGGGTTTCTGCGGGTGGCCACGGAAAATGCACGGAGAAGTTTTCCGCGCCCCGTCAGCCCGTGTCAGGGCAGCTCGGGGATGTCCTCCCCCGCTTCCATCCGCTTCTTGAGCTCGGAGAGCTGACCGGACACACACCGGGCGTAGATGGCCAGCAGGATCGGCACGCTGTTCCCTGCCCACTCCGCCACCTGCGCCGGCGGAATGCCGTCGTTGAGCCACTTGGTCAACCGCGTGTGCCGAAGGTCGTACACCCGCTTGCCTAGGGGTGAGGCGAACTCATCAGGGGTGAGGACCTTCACACGAGCGGATCGCCAGGCCCGGCGAATGACGGAGCCGGCGAGCAGCTCGCCCTTCTCCCCCTGGAACAGCAGATCGCTCGGCTTCAGGTCCTCGGCCTTGATGTGCTCGCGCAGGATTCTCGTGAGGGAGGGATGCCCCGGAACAACTCGCGTGTCGTCCGCGGCCCTCCCCCTTCAATCCGCGCTCCTCGTGGATGGCGCCGTTGTCGGTCCAGTTCTTACCGACCTCCGGCTGAGCTGTGTGGAACAACAGCTCGCACCACTGGTCTGCCGTGTCCCCGGGGGTGAGCTGTTCGACTCGTACGCCGAGAGCGTTGAACGGGTCTGGGAGACCGCGCGGCCCATCTCCTCGCCCACTGACCTAGGAGCTCCAGGCGCATGAGCCGAGTCGACTACTTCCGTGACCCCAACGCCCCTGCGGCCAACTCAGTGGTGCCCTCAGTCACGGCCGCCGTGCTCGATGACGAGGGCAGGCTCCTGGTCATCCACAAGACCGACAACAATCTGTGGGCCTTGCCCGGAGGCGGCCACGACATCGGCGAGCGCATCGCTGACTCGGCCGTGCGCGAGGTCGACGAGGAGACCGGGATCAAAGTCGAGGTGGACGGCATTGTCGGGCTCTACACCGACCCGGCGCACGTCCTCGCGTACACCGATGGCGAGGTGCGGCAGCAGTTCTCCATCTGCTTCCGGGCCCACCCGGTAGGCGGAACCCTCCGTACGAGCAGTGAGTCCAAAGAGGTCCGCTGGGTAGACCCGGCGGACCTCGCTGAACTCAACATCCACCCATCCATGCGCCTGCGGATCCAGCACGCGCTGGACGAGTCACGCAATGAGCCCTACATCGGCTGAGTGTCGGCCGGGACAAGGGCCATCCGGCCTTCCACCCGCTCCGTGGCAGCGTAGATCTCCGGCGCCGCTCGCTGGATGAAGCGACCAACGATCGTGTCCGGCCCGTACCGTTGCACGATCTCTTCCAGTCGGGCCGCCGGCGTCGTGTGCCCGCCGTCCGGGGTGGTGGTCATGTCCGACACGATGAGGGCGTCAACGAGCTCGGGCCGCTCGAGCTCGAACTCGGTCTCCAGCTCCTGCCGCAGTCCCCGCTCCTCGGCTTCCAAGAGCGCACAGGAGTGATGCGCCACGAGCCGGACGACCCGCTCGTCGGCGCCCTCCTGGTCTCGGAGAAACCGGGCCCCGTCGAGCGGGTGGAAGCTGGTGGTGGCGATGGACGGGGAATAGCCGACGTCGTGCAGAACGGCGGCGGCCTCCAGCAACGCGGCATCGCGACCGAGGATCGGGCTGAGGGAACGTGCCCGCTTGGCGACCCCGAGGGAGTGCACCCAGCGGCGCGGCAGCGGTTCGGCCAGCATCGATTCGGAGAGCGAGTATGCCCACTCAGTAAGCCCCATGGAAGGCAACGCTATGACTCCTCTCGGGTCTCTGGAAGGGCGCGCACGGTCCGCCCCTTGCCATGAACAGTGACGAGCAGGCCGATGCCCCCATCTGCGCAAGAGCGTGACGTACGGCCGTCCGTGACACCCCGAAGCGCTCGCAGAGGTTCGCCTCCGACGGGTACCTGTCGCCGACGGCGAGCGAGTCCTCCGTGATGACGGCGATCAAGCGCTCAACAAGAGGCGGGATGGGTGCCCGGGACACCCGCCAGCCGGCCCCCGGCACGGACGTGATCAGCTTCTCGGACTCCAGCGTCTTGAGAGCGCGACGGATGGTGTTGCGGGAGACATCGTGAGCCTTCATCAGGGAAGCCTCCGACGGCAGGGTGCCGCCCTTGAGCTGTCCCTGCTCGATCTCCTTCCGCAGCGCATCAGCAATAAGCAGATAGGTTCCGCGCGGACTGACCTCCGGCACGGCACCTCCTTCCACGAGCTTCGGGTTGCTGCAAGGATCACACGGGACCGCGCAAGGCCGGGCGGTGAACGACGGAGCCGAGAGGGCCGCTTTCGGGCCCCCTCGGACCTTCACCACCGGTCGTTGCCAGCGGCAGTCTTTGCGATGGCCCAGCTTAACTCGGCTTCATTGTTGAGAAGTCAATGTCGGTTGGCGCATCAGATTGCATTCGCACCAAGCTCGCATACACATGCTGAAGATCATACGGCTCCAAAATCCCGGAGTCGAGTAGGCCCATTACTAGCGCCCTGCTGGGCGCAGAGTGATCAAGGTTCAGCAAACCCATCATAAGGGCAATATTCACCCTGCCGGATCGCATTGCCTCAACAAGGCAAGCAAGTCGCAGTTGGGCATCCCTTTCATTTACGGGCACGCACAACATACTTACCACGGCACAGAAGACTTGCTTTAGGGTAGATGCATCGGGCTCAATGTCCCTAATTCTATACCACTCTGCCAGGATTTCTGGGTGCACCTCGCCACCACCTGCCATTTCGTAACCCTGAGACACGAGCAGCCACCCCAATCCCTCCCGCCTGAAGTCCGCCGCCCAGGCGGTTGCGAGGTTCAAATGGTTGGATTGCGGAATCCAAACGAATCCAGGCATAGCTTGGCGCCCCATTTGGTCCAACAAGTCAAGCAACTCGTCATCAACGTCAACTTCGGATACCCAGCCAAAGTTCGTGAATGAGTGAGGCTGCCTCAGTGTCATGGTGTGAAGTTGACGCAGAGCAGGGCTTACCGTAGTCCTTCCATTTGCGCTAACAGCTGACAGAAGAGCACTCGCCACACGGGCCTGCTGGTCTTCATCTCTTACTTCTAGGCAAACCTTCAGCGCCTCGTCAGCATTCAGAATTGACCTGGGTCCCGCAGAACGGCGCCGGTTCAATGAGTGAACCTGACATGCGGGCAGAGCAATAAAGGGAGCTCGAGATGTCAACCAGCCAGTGAGTTCACCGCTCAGGTACTCAACGGAGGCAGTTTCCCATTCTCTCTCGACCGCCAACCAGTCACTTGTATCCCCCAAGCGCCCTGACCTAATCAGGTCGGCGGCGCCGCCTCCCTCCTTGGCGTATAGGTCAAAGGCATAGTGAATGATCCAAGGGAAAGCGTTGGAGACCTTTGCATACTCAGCACCAACGGACGGTCCAGCCTTTTCAATGATCCGAGCAAGACTTTCTTTACTTGGGGCGCTGATAAAAGCCTCAATCGACTGCAGCCAATGCCCCTCCGGGAAATCGGCAGAAAGAGCATCTGAGAGTTCAGCGGGGCAGTTTTGGACGCTCAGGTAGGTTAGCGCTAGAGGACCGATCAGAATCCTGTTACGCCCCGAGTTGTTGACGCTGAAGAGTTTAATGATGGACAGGAGCCACGCAGGAGCAGAAAGCCCACCCGCGGGGCTCAAGAGAGAATTATGGGAGTGCGAAATTACGATTCGACCATGCAAGGCCATCGGGATGGTGATTTGCGGGGACATCATTGCGCTAGCACTTACGTGAAGCAACGCCGGCACTTCCTCGGTTAGCCCCAGGGACCATACCGCAAACTTCTGAGCATCCGAAAGGCTTTCAATTACCTCTACAAGTACGTTTTTTGACCACTCGTCTTCATGCGCGGTCCGCACTCCGAGGAAGACTAGAGCCGCCTGCGCAGGAACTTCTTGGTTCAGAATACTTGTATTGAAATAGTCCTGCGCAATCTCCATTCCTCGGTCGGTGATGCAAGCGGCCAACATCGATACGTGCTCACTGGGGGGAAGAGCCAGTAGTTTCAGCCCTTGCTCAAGTAGGGTTGACTCATATCGTGGTGCCCGCACCATCCCATCACTCAGAATCTCCACAGCAAGGCGTGAACCTGTCAGAACGCGACGCTGAATGTTTCCGAAAATGTCGGAATGTGCGTTGAGTTCAGAAACGAGGGCAATAACTGAGTCGCGAAGATTATTACGCCGCGTTGCAAAAATGTTGCCGAGGGCAAACAGCAGTACGTTCCGCCAGTGCGAGCTGACCGACATGATTCGTAGTCGGCGACCAATTTCGTCTTCACTGCAGTTCATCAAGGCATCCGCAGCCCAAAATTCTTGCAGAGATCGAATTTCAAAGCTCACTTCGTCTTCCCGAGACGGGACCAAAAAGACGAGCCTGTCAGTGGCAGCCCGACTGATTGCAGAGGCTAGCTCGTCTAGGCGGCGCCCATCATGTCCTTCGCTGCGCAGCCTATCTCCGATGATTGAATGCAGCTCCTGCAGCGTGAGCCTTGAACCTGTCTCCCCTGAACGTTCGCTACGGTTTTGCAGCAGGAGCCCGACATCAGCATGAATCGAGTCAATATCAGTTTTGTGATCACGGAGAAGGTTGCTCGCCGCACCCTCCTTCTCCAGCTCCCGCTCATAGATAACGCGATAGTAGTCTGCGAACAGGGTAAACCTGTCTTTGGGAGCTTTTCCGACACGATCGAGCAGTACAGCCATGATAGTTACTTGCAGCGGAGTGGCCATGAGGTGAGCCGTAGACGGCTCGTCGGCAGCGCGCTCAAGGCGCATCACCAAGCGCTGAACTCTATCTGAGCTGTCTCCGTACCGCGCCACAGCAAGCTTTCTGCCGTAGCCCAAGGCCGTACTTCTATCCAGGGGCGTCAATACAAAATGCTGGAAGTTTTTGGGTGAGAAATCGTCCGTGTATCCCTGCGGTCGGGTCGTGGCAACGACCACCAAATCGGCGTTAAGCTCATCAGCCTCCAACTGAAAGGCGCTAATCTGGGAAAGCACTTCTGCTCTGTTGCTAGACCCTGGAACTTCATCGAGACCATCGAGTACAAGCAGCCACGGAAAATCTGCAAGCCATTGCTTCATGTCCTTGGCAAGGACTTCGGTACTCGACACCTCCGAGACTCTCTGTGCGATGTAATCAAGCAGACTCTTGCACTTTCCTTGGGCGAGTTCATCTGCCAAACGGGTAAGCGGAATGTTGACCGGCCAGCGCCTAGCCATTGGTGTAAGGAACGCAGCTTCTGCTTGTGCGTTGATTTGGCTTACAGCCGCTCGTAGCTCTGGATTGCGCATAGCGGTTGTGTCTTTCACCAATTGGGCGCGGTAAAGTTGGCACAAGAATTGGCTTACGGTGCTCTTCCCTTGGCCTGGCCCGCCCACCAGAACGTATCTATTCGATGCGTAGGGGATATGCGGCTGGCTGGACATATTCCCCTCCTCTGGGGAATGCTTCACGTTGCAAGCCGCAATCAAAGTCTCCAGACATCGCACGTTGCCGGATTGATGTTCATTACTCAAACCAATTGGGACATCAAAGAATACGTCAGCAAGAGGAATCGTTCGATCGTCGGCGGATCCGGCTTGGTCGAGATTGGCAAACCTGTCTTTAAGCAGTTCCTTTGCTAGGCAAGATTTGATAGCTTGCGAGGCGTCGACGCTACGCTGCATGACTCCTGTATGAATGGCCGCCAAGATGTCTCCCGGGAGAACCCATGCAGCATATGCAGTACGGATCCCGCTGTGCTTTTCGAGAAATCTTGAAATATTCTCCGCATGCCAAACAGTCCATTGCGAAATCCCGAGTCTTTCGCACTCATCATTCATAACCTTGGCCACACGGTCGATTCCGCCTGTCGTGGGGGTGGCCGAGAGTGAAACGTTCGAGGCGACAATGAAGTGATCGGGCCTCTTCTTACGCTTCGGCGACTCGCGCCATTCTTTGAATTCCTTCCTGAGTTCACTGATAAGCCAAGTGGCCTCCGCGCGGGCGGCGGCAGGGACTTCCTTGTATTTCGCCTGCAAAACGGTGTATTGGCCCGTTGTCGGCATTGTTTGAGTGGCTTCACGGCCACCATCTGACCCGGCACCGAATACCGTGACAGTTGGGCCCAGCTCTGCGACAGTGATGGACTGCGCAAGATTTTCGAACTCGCGAGAGCCAAGGCGGTACAAGTCAAATCTCATGGACGCATTATGCAACTGTCAGTGTTCTCCCCGCGGTGATTCCGCCAAAGTTGCGGGGATCTGAAGCGGGCACACCAGCGAGACGCGCTCCGACCGACCGGTCGTCGCCACCTTCTGGGGTCGGCACAGGGGAAGGAGTGGGCCGCACGTTTAGGCTCAGCTCGGGGGGCAGGGCCTGCCGGCAACAACGTTCACCTTGGCGAGGTCCGAGGTGCGAGCCATGCGACCTGCTCCAGGAAAGGCGTCAGCCTCCCGGCTCACTATCGTGAGCTCATCCCGACAGTGGCAACGGGCAGGCGCGTGCAGAGCGCAAGCCGCCTGCATGCCCGGGTGACAACAGACGGAACGAACCCCTCCGGTGAATACGCGGGGACGAGCCCAGTTAATGAACTACCACCTCCCGCTACCTTCCAGGTCACAGCCCTGAGGTGGGCGGAGAGAACCACTCTCTTCTAAGCGCTTGGCCGCAGGTTCGAGTCCTGCCGGGGGCGCACAGACCGCACCACTATGAGGCCCTCCACCCCGGAGGGCCTTTTCGCTGGTCAGCGGCACCTTATCGAGCGGTGCGTAGCGGGACTGTAAGCGCGGACCGGCCCCGCCCGCCCCCGCCCCGAGCTGTCGGCCACCCGGCCAAGCGCCGAGACATCCCGTGAGCCGACGCCCCGGGAAAGACAGTCCGCGTCTTACGTGGAACAGGCCTTACGCAGAGGGAAACTTACGTAGAGCCTTGCTCGGGTACCGGATGACTGCGACTTGCGCCGCTCAGGCCCGGGCCCGCTACTACGCATCGGGCCCCCTCGTGGACCCGGTCCGGGACGAGGTCCGGCAGTCCATGGAGCCGTACGCGGACCCGTACCGGCGTACTTCATGACTGGCATCGGCCCCATTGACTGCGCACCCGCCGCCCGTCTAGCTTTCCACGAGCGCGATTGAAACCTTTCAGTACACCTTCAGTACGTGTGCCGCTGCGGTCCCGCACCGGCATGCCCCTCGCCCGGGAGTCCCGATCATGCAGCGCGTCTGCTTTCTGCTGAACGTACGCAAGGACCGCATCGACGAGTACCGCGCGCGCCATGCCGCCGTCTGGCCGGACATGCTCGCCGCGCTCTCCGGCGCGGGCTGGCGCAACTACTCGCTCTTTCTGCGCGAGGACGGGCTGCTCGTCGGCTATCTGGAGACGGAGGACTTCGACGCGGCCCGTGAGGCGATGGCCGCGACCGAGGTGAACGAGCGGTGGCAGCGGGACATGGCGGACTTCTTCGAGCAGACGGAGGCGGCCGACGAGGCGATGGTGCCGCTCGCCGAGGTCTTCCACCTGGCGTGACGTGCCACGGGGCCGCGCGTCAGCCCGCCGCTGCCAGCAGGACGAAGGCGGCGAGCGAGAGCGCGGTGCGGAAGCGGTGGAGGGCGTTCCAGCGGGTCTCGAACGCGGTGCGGGCCGCCTTGTCGTCGCCGCCCTCGGACTCGGCCAGCGCCGTGTTCAGCGGGATGTTGCCGGCGATCGTCACCAGGTGGGAGACGACGGCGCACGCCAGCGCCACGGTGATCAGCGGCCAGCCGTCCTCGCCGTGCTCGGTGAACGCGGCGACGGCCGGGAAGGCGATCACGCCGAGGAAGAGGACGAGGAAGGCGGGTCCGGGAACCTTCTCGTTGAACCGGCGCATCGCCGCGGTGAAGCCTTCATCGGGCAGTGCGGCGAGGCCGGGCATGATCGCGACGAGGAACGTCAGCATGAAGCCGGCGTAGAGGCCGGTCGTGATCACGGCGACAGTCAGGAACGCGGAATCCATGCGCCCATCATGGCGCGGCGGGGTCGGTCGAACAGCCTGAATGCGCAGGTCTGTTCGACCGACCCCAGCGACACCCGGACCGCCGGTCAGTCCATCTCGCCTTCCTCCGCGCCCGTTCCGGTGTCGGAGTGCCCGCCCTTCAGGCGGTCCGCCTGCCCGATCGCGGTGGCCAGTTTCGCCACCGAGTCGTCCTCGGTCTCCCGGGCCAGTGCATGGGCCCGGGTGGCGAGTTCGCCGAGCCCGGGCGCACCGGGGAGCTTCCCGCCGCGCAGGTTGTCGGCGAAGTAGGCCGCGACGGCGGCTACTTGCAGGCGGAGGCCGGCGCCGCCCCAGAGCTTGCCGTCGATCGCGCCGGTCTCCACGGAACCCGTCTCCTCGTGCGCCGCCCGGGTCTTCGGGTCCAGCCAGCGCACCGTCGCGGTGGCGACATGGCCCGAGGCGCCGTCCCGCAGGCGTACGGCGTAGAGCGCCGTCACCGTGTGGCCGGGACCGATCTCACCGCCGTCCACGCTGTCGTCGCGGAAGTCGTCATCGGCGACCTTGCGGTCCTCGTACCCGATCAGTTTGAACTTCTCCACCGTCTTCGGGTCGAAGGCGACCTGTGCCTTCGCGTCGCGCGCCGTGAGTTCGATGTGGGCGGGCAGCTGGTCGACGAAGACCTTGCGGGCCTGTTCCTCGTCGGCGATGTACGTGGTGTGGCCATCGCCCTTGTTGGTGAGCTGCTCCATGAACGCGTCGCCGTAGTCGCTGCCCACACCGACCCCGAAGAGGGTGATGCCGTACTCGCGGCGGGCCGAGTCGATCCGTTCGAGGATGGACTTCGCGTCGGTCTCGCCCGTGTTGGCGAGCGCGTCGGAGAGCAGCACGACGCGGTTGTTGGCGCCCTTGCGGTGGCCGTCGACGGCCTCCTCGTAACCGCGCCGGATGCCTGCGCCCACGTTGGTGGAGGCGGCGGGTTCCATGGACTCGACGGCGTCGTGGATCTTTCCGCGGTGGTCGCGCAGCCGGGTCATCGGCAGCACGGTCTTCGCCTCGTCGCTGAACGTGACCAGGGAGACCGAGTCGTCGTCGCGCAGCTCGTCCGTGAGGATGCCGAGCGAGGTCTTCGCCAGCCCGAGGCGGTCGGGCGAGGCCATCGAGCCGGAGATGTCGACCACGAAGGTGAGGGCGGCGGGCGGGCGTTCGGCGCTGCTGGGCGCCGCCTTGGTGGCCAGGCCGACCCGCAGCAGCGACCAGTCACCGCCCTCCGCGCCGGCCCGCGCCCCGTCGACGGAGACCGTGAAGCCGTTGCCGTCCGGGCGGTGGTAGCCCTGGCGGAAGCTGTTGACGAACTCCTCCGGCCGTACGGTCTCCGGGCCCGGCAGCCTGCCGTCGGCGAGGGTGCGGCGCGCGTATCCGTACGAGGCGGTGTCCACGTCCAGCGCGAAGGTGGACAGGTAGTCGGGTGCGATGGGTTTCTTCAGCCCGTCCGCCTTCTCCGCCCCGTCCGCCTTCTCCGCCCCGTCCGCGGGCTTGGCCGCCTGTGGCCCGCCCCTGGAGGCGGTCGGCGCCTGCGCCCGTTTGCCGCTGTCGGCAGAGCTCGTACCGTCGGACGAATCGCCCGAGCAGCCGGTGAGCAGGACGCCCCCGGCGAGCATCAGCCCTACTGCCCCTCGGTACATCCGTGTCCGGTGTCCCATCCCGTACCCCCTGTGTCGTCGTGTCACCACTTGTGAATGTGACGTGCGAGCGGGGGCGCCGGAGCCGTCGAAGACGTTGCGGAACGATCTCGATGCGGCAACGACGGACGGTGATCCGGCGGAATGTCAAGGTCAGGACACGATGTCCTTACGGCTGAATCCCCGGAAGGCGAAAGCGAACAGGATCAGGGCATACGTCACCGAGATGGCCGCGCCCTTCGCCATCCCGGCCCACTCCAGGTCGGGCTGGAGCGCGTCGGCCCACGCGAACTGCCAGTGGGCGGGCAGGAAGTCGCGCCAGGAGCCGAGCGCGGTGACCGCGTCCAGGACGTTGCCGACGATCGTCAGCCCGACCGCGCCGCCGACCGCGCCGAGCGGGGCGTCCGTCTTGGTCGACAGCCAGAACGCCAGCCCCGCGGTGACGAGTTGCGACACGAAGATGAAGGCGACGACGAGCGCGAGCCTCGGCACGGTGTCCCCGGTCGCGAGCGCACCGCCGGTGGGCAGTTCGAGCGGCCCCCAGCCGTACGCGGCGGCTCCCGCGGCCAGCGCGACGAGCGGCAGCAGCACCATCGCGGCGAGGCTGAAGCCGAGCGCCACGACGAGCTTGCTCCACAGCAGCCTGGCCCGGGGCACGGGCGCCGCCAGCAGGTAGCGCAGCGAGGACCAACTGGCCTCGGAGGCCACGGTGTCGCCGCAGAACAGCGCGACCGGGACCACCAGCAGGAATCCGGCCGAGACGAAGAGACACGTCGCCGCGAAGTTCGCGGCGGAGGCGGTCGCGGTGTCCATCAGGGTGATGCGGTCCCCTCCTCCGGGTCCGCCGTCCGGGGTGCCGCCGATCGCGAACGCGATGATCAGGATGAACGGCAGCGCGCCCAGCACCCCGCCCATGAGCAGGGTGCGCCGCCTGCGCAACTGGCGTACCGCCTCCACCCGCAGCGGCAACGTGCGCCGCGCACGGTATCCGGGCGCCTCGGGGGCTTCTGCCGCTTCTGCTGCTGTGGCGATCATGCGGACGCTCCGGAGATCAGGGTGAGGAACGCGTCCTCCAGGCGGCGGTGCGGCCCGACGCCGGTCAACGGCACGTCCAGGCGCACCAGTTCGGTGATGAGCTGTGGCGAGGTGGCGCCGTCGAGCCGGACGAGCAGCCCGTGCGCGTCGTCGGTACGGACGGCGGAGCCGATCCCCGCGAGCGAGGCGATCTTCTCGACGAGCGGTTCGGTGATCTCCTCGGCGGAGGTCACCAGCACCATGTCGCCGGAGCCGGTGATCTCGGCGACGGGTCCGGCCTGGACGAGCCGGCCGCGGTCCATGACCACCAGGTGGGTGCAGGACTGCTCGACCTCGGACAGGAGGTGGCTGGAGACGATGACGGTACGGCCGCCGGCCGCGTACCGGATCATCACGTCCCGCATCTCGCGGATCTGGGGCGGGTCGAGCCCGTTGGTCGGCTCGTCCAGGATGAGGAGGTCCGGCATCCCGAGCATGGCCTGAGCGATGGCGAGGCGTTGCCGCATGCCCTGCGAGTACGTACGCACCGCTCTGGCCAGTGCGTCGCCGAGCCCGGCGATCTCCAGGGCCTCCTCGATGTGCGCGTCCTCGGCGGGCCGCCCGGTGGCCTGCCAGTACAGATCCAGGTTGGCGCGCCCGGACAGGTGCGGCAGGAAGCCGGCGCCTTCGACGAAGGACCCGACCCGGGACAGCACGGGCGCGCCGGGCCGGATGGCCCGTCCGAAGACGCGGATCTCGCCGGCGTCGGGCGTGATGAGCCCCATGAGCATGCGCAGCGTGGTGGTCTTGCCTGCCCCGTTCGGCCCGAGGAGCCCGAGCACCTGCCCCTTCTCGACGCGGAACGACAGCTCCTTGACCGCGTACCGGTCGGCGGATTTGGCGTACTTCTTCGACAGGCCGGTGATCTGCAGCGGTACGTCGGTGAGGGCGGGGTCCGGGGCGGGTGTGGCGGTACGGCGCCGGGCGGTGAGCAGCAGCAAGGCCGCGATCACCGCGGCGGCGGCCGGGAGCCCCCAGGTCCACCAGGGCAGGGCGGCCGCCGCGGTCTTCAGACCGGGTGCGGTGGGCAGGGTCAGCGGGCCGTCGAGGGAGACGGTGTACGTGGTCGGCGCGGCCGGGGACGCGTAGCCGAGGTCGGTGGCGGCCAGCACGAGCCGGAGCCGGTGTCCCGAGTCGATCTCGTGGTCGACAGCGGGCAGCGTCAGCTCCAGCGGCCTGCCCTGCTGTTCGGGGGTGATCCGGTAGGGGGCGACGAGCTGGGAGGGCAGCACCTGCTGCTTGCCGTCCGGGGACACGTCGTACACCTTGCCGAACAGCACCGCGTCGCCCTGTCCCGCCTTCACGTTCACGCGGACGGCCGGTGAGCCGGTGATGCGCCGGGATTCCGTCAGCGGGGCGGAGTCGAAGCGGGCGTACTGCCCGGGGAAGTCGAGGGAGAGCCCGACGCCGAACGTGGACAACTGGGCGAGACCGCCGCCGACACCGGGGACGGCGGAGATGGCGGGCGGGCTGGCCCCGGCGGGGTTGCTGAACTCCTGCTGCCCGCCCTGGAGCTTGATGCGCTGCGGGCCGCTGCTCAGCCCGGGGTAGGTGGCGCCGCTCGCGCCGCGGGTGAGAGCGGCCCCGTCGGTGGAGTCGATGCCGCCGGTACGGGTGACGCGGAAGGCGGGCCCGGTGTCGGCGCCCTTGTCCTCCTTCAGATAGCGGTCGAACCAGTCCCCGACCCGCTTGCGCACCCGGTCGGTCTCCGGGTCGCCGCCGTCGTGTCCGCCGGCGATCCAGTCGACGGAGACGGGCGCGCCGTTGGCCTTGACGGCCTGGGCCATGGCGTCGGCCTGGCCGAGCGGGAAGAGGGAGTCGGTCTGCCCCTGCACGATCAGCGCCGGCACCTTGATGCGGTCGGCGACGGCGCTCGGGGAGCGTTCGGTGAGCAGGGCGCGCGCGGCGGCGTCCGGCTTCCCGCTGACGGCGACGCGCTCGTACATGGCGCAGAGCTGCTTGTCGAAGTTCTCGCAGCCGCCGCCGGTGGTGACGAAGATGCCGGCCCAGAGCTTCTTGAACACCCCGTCGGGGAAGAGGGCTTCGGCGAGGTTCCAGTACGTGATCTCCGGGGCGATGGCGTCCACGCGCTTGTCGTACCCGGCGGCGAGGAGCGAGACGGCTCCGCCGTAGGAGGCGCCGGTGATGCCGACGCGCGGGTCGCCCGCACCGTCGAGCTGCACCTCGGGGCGGCCGGCGAGCCAGTCGATCAGCCGGGAGACGTCCTTGACCTCGCGGTCGGGGGCGTTGAGCGAGATCTTGCCACCGGACTTGCCGAAGCCGCGCGCGGACCAGGTCATGACGGCGTACCCGTCGGCGGCCAGTTGCTCGGCCTGCTTCCGGGTCTCGGCCTTGCTGCCGCCGAAGCCGTGGCCGATGAGCACGGCGGGCCGGCGCGCGGTGCCGCCGGTGGTGAAGTACGAGGTGTCGACGGACACCCCGTCGACGCGCATCATCCGGTCCTGCCGGTGCACGGCCGGCGCGCCGTCGTCGGCCACCGCGGTCCACGTGCCCGCCCCGGCCAGCACGACGAGCGCGGCGATGCCCGCCGCCCACCGGCCGCGGGAGCGGGGCAGCAGGCGCCGCCACCGGGACGTACGCGCAATAGGGGTCTCCATGTGTCGAGCCTAAGCGGGCCACCGCCCCGCCTGCGCTGCCGCCAGGCGGAGGTCCCCGGCCTCCTCAAGGCGTACGATGCCGCCCCGACGTACTCCGCTCGCGGTATGCCCACCGTGCGGCCCGTCCCGCCCCCCGGAAGGCCCTCCATGGACAACCCGGTAGAAATCCGGCGCGCCACGACCGTCGCCGAGCTCGAGGCGGCCCAGCATCTCTACGACGGCCCGGCACGCACCCAGTGGGCGGCCCGCTTCCTCGCGGCGGACGGCCATCTGATGGTGATCGCGTACGTGGCCGGCGTCCCGGCCGGTTTCGTATCGGGCATCGAGATGCTGCACCCGGACAAGGGCGCGGAGATGTGTCTGTACGAGCTCGCGGTCGACGGCCCCTACCGCCGCCGCGGCATCGGCCGCGCACTGACGCAGGCGCTGGCGTCGGTCGCCCGGGAGCGGGGCTGCTACGACATGTGGGTCGGCGTGGACCTCGACAACGAGGCCGCGCAGGCGACGTACCGCTCGGCGGGTGCGTCGGACGACGGGCGCTTCACCACGCTGACGTGGGGGTTCGACGCGTCGGAGTGAGCGGGGCTTCGGCTCTTGAGGTCGGACATCAGGTCGCGCATGTCGCTGATCATCGCGGCCTTGTGGGGGGCTAGGTCCGGCTGCTTCGCGGCGTTGTCGGGCAGTTGCCCCTGCTCGCCCTCCCAGTTCGTGGAAGCGTAGATGCTCAGCGAGAGGACGGCTCCGCCTTCCAGCACCCGCAGCTCCTGCTCCCCGTTCTCCAAGGAGAGCATGTAGGCCTTGTCGCCCAACTCCGGGACTGCTTCCGTCTTGGTCTCCGGTTCGATCCCCAACTCGGTCGCGTTCTTGCCTGCCTCGAACTCGGCGCGGGGATCGGTCTCCTTGTGCAGGGCGACCCGGACCGTGACCGAGTAGTCGACCGACCAGCCCTTGTCGTCCGGCCGCTGCTGAGCGCCCGCCGGCCGGAGAGGTATGTAGCACACGGCCCGGTCGAGGACGGCGTGCCTCAGCACGCCCGTGTCCAAACGGCTCTCGGTGTCTCTCGGCGCAATCGCGGCACCGAGCGACTTCAGCCGCACGGCCGCACAGGGATCCTTGCCCAGCCGGTACCCGTGCAGGTCGGGCGCCCCGTCCCGCACCCCGCCCGCGAACAGCACCGCCCCCCACACGGCCGACGCCACGACAGCCCCGCCGAGTGCCCACAGCCACCGTGCCCTCGGCCTCGGGACTCGCGGCGGGCGGTCTCCTTCTTCCCGCTGCGGACCGGAATGGCCCAGCACTTCACGTACGGCGGAGGTGCCGAACTCCCCCGCCATCTCCGGCTCGGAAATCATCCCGCCCCCTCGGTCGCGCGTCACACCCCATACCGCAGCATCATGATTCACTACGGCCCACCCTTGTGGGAAGCTCACGTCCCACACGCGCGAAGGCTGTTCAAGCTCCCCAAGTGCGCCTTGTTGCAGGCGTGTTGGAATACCTTATGGTCAATTCCATTGACAGCACGACGCGCCTGAATCCGGACGGTCTCCCGCAACGCCTCCGTGCCGAGATCGAGCGGATGAGAGATGAGGCGACACGCCAGAGGAAACTCGCCCACCGCCGAGCCGAGTTCTGGGCCAGGACGGACATTGTTCTCGGCTTCCCCGCGGCGCTGCTCGCGGGCACGGCGGGAGCGGCAGGGCTGGCCTCGGCGGATGTGCGCGTTCCCGCCGCCCTGGCCGCCCTCGCCTCTGCCGGGTTCGCGGCGGGAGCCGGCTTCCTGCGCAGCGACACCAGACGCCGCGCCAACAAGCGCGCCCGGAGCGCGTGGGCCTCCGTCGAGGCCAGGGCCATGGTGGCACTGGCCCAGGAGCACGTCACCCATGAGGCCCTTGACGGCCTGCTGGAATGCCGCCAGGCCGCGCTCGCGGCGTACGACGGCGAGGACGCCCAGCCCGGGCCGTCGTGATCCGCGGCCCTGCGCGAGGAGTAGGCGTTCTTCACGTCCGACTCCACGGAGATCTGGGGCGCGGGTGACATCTGCGGTGACGCAAACGGCCAGTCCGCCACCAAGTGCACCGAGCAGGAGCTGGAAGCCTCCGCGCGGAAGGGCGTCTCCGCCGAGGTGAAGATCAGCGGCGGCATCGCCACCCGCATCACCGACGACCACTGACCGTTCGTCCGAAGACGGGCCTGCGCGACACCAGTCGCTTGCCCGTTACAGCCGTACCACTCGGCGAACCGCTCGCACCGAGGGACGGTTGACGGTTCAGGTGCGGGGCAGCGCGGTGGTGATGAAGCGGGCGGCGCGGTCCAGGGCCGCGTCGGCCTCGTCCAGCAGGCCCTCGAATGCCTGGAAGACGTGGGGGACGTCGTCGGTGATGTCGAGTTGGACGTCGACACCGGCCGCGGCCGCCCGGACTGCGAACCGGGTCGAGTCCTCCAGCAGGACCTCGTTGGAGCCGGCCTGTACCAGGAGCGGTGGCAGACCAGTCAGGTCCGCGTGGACGGCCGGGCTCAGCAACGGCTGGTCGGGGTCCTGTCCGGCCAGGTAGTGAGCGAAGACGGCGCCCAGGTCCGCACGGGTGAAGAGCGGGTCGGCGTCGTGCTTGGTGGTCATGCTCTCGCCCGACAGGGTGGCGTCCAGGCCCGGGGAGAAGATGACCGCGGCGGCCGGCATCGGCAGTCCGGCGTCGCGGGCGGTGAGCAGGGTGGTGATGCCGAGGCCGCCGCCGGCCGACTCCCCGGCCAGGACGATCTGCTCGGCCGCAATGCCCTGGCCCAGCAGGTCGCGGTAGGCGGCGAGGCCGTCCTCGACAGCGGCGGGGAAGGGGTGCTCGGGGGCGAGCCGGTAGTCGACCGAGATGGCGCGGACGCCGGTGCGGCGCACCAGCGCGGCGGTGAGTTGCAGGGCCGTGGCGGGCGAGCCGAAGACCCAGGCTCCGCCGTGGAAGTAGATGATCGTCCCGGTGGCGGGGCTGCCCTCGGGCTCGACGGTCAGGGCGGAACGCCCGCCGAGAACGGAGGGAGTGACAGTCACTCCGGCCGGGGCCGGGCCCGAGGCCATCTGGGCTTCGAAGTCCTTGCGCAGTTGCTCCGGCGGGAGGCCGCCGTCGAACGGGGCCTGCCGCATCAAGGTGTCGACTGTCGCGCGCTGTGCCTTGCTCATGCGATCCTCCAGATGAGTGCTGTTCTTCACTAGGAACTATATTCCTAGGAATGTCATTCCAACGAATCTGGAGCAGAGTGTGACCGACCTCACGCAGGTGTTCATGGACGTCGTCCGCTACGAGACCAGGCTCTACAACGCGCTGGGCGAACGGCTGCGCACCGAGCACGGTCTGACGATGGGCCAGTTCGAGTTCCTTCGCATCATCGAGAGCCGGGACGACTGCCGGGTCAACGACCTGGCGGAGGAGGCCGCCATCACCGTCGGGGCGACCAGCAAGGGGGTGGACCGCCTGGAGGCCGCCGGCTGGGTGGTCCGGCGCCCCAATCCCAGCAACCGCCGCTCGTCCCTGCTGGAACTGACCTCCGAGGGCGGCAAGCTGCTGGCCGCCGCCACGCCCACGTTCGAGGACGGGCTGCGCTCCTGGCTCGCCGAGCCGCTGACGGCCGGCTCACTGGAGCAGTTCGCGTCCACCGTCGCCCTGCTGCGCAGGACGCTGGAGGACGCCTCGGCGGGGATGCCTGCCGGTTAGGGGCGTTCGATCGACGTCATCGCTCACTGAGCGGTCGGCGGGGCGCTCCCCTCACCCCGGGGTCCCCGCCGGCGCCGGGTAGACCCGCTCCTCCGGCAGCAGCCGGGCCGCCTTCTCCGCCTGGCCCGCCCTGGTCAGTTCGTGGATCTCCCGGGCCAGCGGGGTGACGTCGCGGATCGCCACCGTCCACGTACCGCCGCGCCGCCTCCCCCGCCAGGCCCAGCTGGAGAGAGCGGTACGGGAGCCGGTTCAGGTGCAGGTCGCGCTCCGGGTCCCACTGGACGCGGGTCGGGGCATGGCGGAGGCTGCGCTTCCAGGTGGTGAGGTCGGGATGCACTCCTCGCTCGTGGTGCGAGAGTTCGGCGTTGGCCAGCGCCCAGTCGAAGCCCTCGCGGGCGATGTCGACGGCCAGGACGGTCTCCTGGCCCTCCTTCGTCGCCCAACCGCATCGATACATCGTCCACAGGAAGCTCGGCTTGATCCACGTCATGCGGTCGCGCTTCCAGGCGGACGGGAAGCGGCCGTCGCGGGCGGCGGGGAGGCCGAGGGACGGGGCGTACGCCTGGTAGACGGTGACCGTCGTGTCGGTGTGGAGCGCGCGGATCTCGTGCTGGGGCGGGGTGGGAGCGGTCATGGCCTCATCCCAGCATCTGGCGCGGCCCGTCGGCGAACGGGTTTCGTACCTGCTTCGGTACTGACATTCGTCATACGGAGACGGTTACTCCCGGCTCTGCCGGTGGCCGGGGTCCGGCGGCCAGTCTGTACGTATCGAGAGCGGGAGCCGCGAGGGCGCCGCCGATACGGGAGGAACCCGTCATGAGCAGCCCGGCCGCCACCGTCACCGCTCCTGTCACCGACGCCGGTGCCCCGGCGGCCGCCGCTTCGTTCTCTCCGCGCAGGGCCCTGCTGGACAGCCTGACGCCGCTGCTCGTGGATGTGGCCGTGCCGCTCGTCTCGTACTACCTGCTGAAGGCGGCGGGGATGGGGACGTTCGGCGCGCTGGCCTGGAGCAGTGTGGTGCCGGCGGTGCGGACGGCGTGGGGTGTGGTGCGCGAGCGGCGGCTCAACGGGCTCGCGGCGCTGATCGTGGCGGTGAACGTGGTGGGGCTGCTGCTGAGCCTGGTGGCCGGTGACCCGCGGCTGATGCTCCTCAAGGACAGCGGTGTGAGCAGCACGATCGGTCTGGTGGTCCTGGTGACCGCGCTGCGCGGGCGGCCGATGATGTCGGCGGCGCTGCGGCCGTGGCTGACCCGGGGCGGGGTGGCCAAGTCCGCCGCCTGGCTGCGGCTTTCGGCGGAGTCGGAGGCGTTCCGGCGGGCCGAGGTGCGGCTCTCCCTGGTGTGGGGCGCGGCGCTGCTGGGCGAGTGCGCGGTGCGGGCCGTGGGCGCGTACACCGTGCCGGTCGAGACGATGGTGTGGGCCGGCACGGTGGTCCTGGGGGCGGCGATGGTGCTGGCGTTCGTCGTCTCGGGGCGGGTCGCTGTCGTACCGATGGAGCGGATGATCGAGGAGGCGGCCGGTACCGGTCGCTGACCTCCCACGAACCGCCGCAGGGCCGCCCCGGGGGAGTGGCCCTGCGGTGCTGTGCTGGTGGCGTGAGGCGTCAGTGGTTGCGCGGGAAGCCCAGGTCGACGCCGGAGGGGGCGTCGGCCGGGTCCGGCCAGCGGGTGGTGGTGACCTTGCCGCGGGTGTAGAAGTGCACGCCGTCGTTGCCGTAGATGTGGTGGTCGCCGAAGAGCGAGTCCTTCCAGCCGCCGAAGGAGTGGTAGCCCACCGGCACCGGGATCGGGACGTTGATGCCGACCATGCCGGCCTCGATCTCCAGCTGGAAGCGGCGGGCGGCGCCGCCGTCGCGGGTGAAGATGGCGGTGCCGTTGCCGTACGGCGAGGCGTTCATCAGCGCCACGCCCTCCTCGTACGTGTCGACGCGCAGCACGCACAGGACCGGGCCGAAGATCTCGTCCTTGTACGCGTCCGAGTCGGTGGAGACGTTGTCGAGGAGGGAGAGGCCGATCCAGTGGCCGTCCTCGAAGCCCTCGACCGTGTGGCCGGTGCCGTCGAGGACGACGTCGGCGCCCTGGGCGGCGGCGCCGGTGACGTACGAGGCGACCTTGTCGCGGTGGGCGGCGGTGATGAGCGGGCCCATCTCGGACGTCGGGTCGTTGCCGGGGCCGATCTTGATCTTCTCGGCGCGGTCCTTGATCCGGGCGACGAGGTCGTCGGCGACGGAGCCGACCGCGACGACCGCGGAGATCGCCATGCAGCGCTCACCGGCGGATCCGTACGCGGCGGAGACGGCGGCGTCCGCGGCGGCGTCGAGGTCCGCGTCCGGCAGGACCAGCATGTGGTTCTTCGCCCCGCCCAGCGCCTGGACGCGCTTGCCGTTGGCGGACGCGGTGGCGTGGATGTAGCGGGCGATCGGGGTCGAGCCGACGAAGGAGACGACGGCGACGTCCGGGTGGTTCAGCAGGCCGTCGACAGCGACCTTGTCACCGTGCAGGACGTTCAGGACGCCGTCCGGCAGACCGGCCTCGGAGGCCAGCTCGGCCAGCAGGTTGGCGGCAGACGGGTCCTTCTCGCTGGGCTTGAGCACGAACGTGTTGCCGCAGGCGATGGCGAGCGGGAACATCCACATCGGCACCATGGCCGGGAAGTTGAACGGCGTGATGCCGGCGACGACACCGATGGACTGCCGGATCGAGGAGACGTCGACCCGGGTGGAGACCTGGGTGGACAGCTCACCCTTGAGCTGCGTGGTGATGCCGCACGCCAGCTCGACGATCTCCAGGCCGCGGGCGACCTCACCGAGCGCGTCCGAGTGCACCTTGCCGTGCTCGGCGGTGATCAGGGCGGCGATCTCGTCGCGGTGGGCGTCCAGCAGAGCACGGTAGCGGAAGAGGATCGCGGTGCGGGCGGACAGCGACGAGGTTCCCCAGGTCGTGTACGCGTCCTTCGCGGCGGCCACCGCGGCGTCGACCTCTTCCACGGAGGCCAGCGCGACCTGGGTGGTGACGGCTCCGGTGGCCGGGTCGGTGACCGGGCCGTAGTTGCCCGACGCGCCCTCGACGGTCTTGCCACCGATCCAGTGGTTGACGGTCTTCATCGTGTGTCTCCTTCAGAGGTGACGGCGTCGGGCGGTGAGGCGTCGTCCGTACTCTCCCCGTGCAGTGACCGCCTACGGGCGAGTGGCCTTTTCGGCTACGTCAACATCCCACCACGCCGGCGTCGGAGGGGGGCCCGACACTGTGTCTGCCGTTTCGGTACTGGCGTAGACACAAGGGGGAGGCCCCGGCCGGCCGGGGCGGTGCTCGTCAGCGGGATACCTCCGGCGCGGGGCCGTAGCGAGCGGGGAGTCGTCGCTCGCACTTCGCTCCTGCCAGGGCGAAGCGGCCCCCTGCGCCGGAGGCGATTGGTGCATGGGCGTCACGCGGTACGTATGCGAAGTCGGGTACCCCCCGCTGAACACGCTTATCCGGCCCAGCAGTTCAAAGATCTCATCTGAGGTGTGCGCCGTACAGCCACCGGTCAACGGCAGTACGCCCCACTCCCTCTCCCCGGTGACAAGTGCGTGAACTCCTCCCGGACTCGTCCCGGCACCGGCTCCTGACTCCGCCGGTTCCAGTGACGTGTCGGCGGCCTGCGGTGTTGTCCTCCATGACAGGACGGGGCTCGCTGCCGCCGTCACCGCACCGTTTCAAGGAGTACCCCACCGTGATCCGCACGACTCCGCCCTTCCGCCGCGCGGGCCTGGCCGCGCTCGCCCTGGCCGCCGCTCTGGCCCTCGCCCCCGGCGCCGCCGCCGACGCGAACAACGCGCCCCCGCCCGACTCCAGCCCCGTCTGCGCCTTCTACGACGGCGACGGGCCGACCGCCTTCGGCGATCAGGGCGAGCGCGTCTCGCAGGTGCAGTGCATGCTCGCCAACCGGCGTTACCTGCCGTGGGACGCGCTGGACGGCGTGTTCGGCCCCAGCACCCTCGCCGCGGTCCAGCGCTTCCAGGCCGACCACCCGCCGCTCCTCCCGGACGGGATCGTCGGCCCGCACACCTGGTCGGCGCTCTGGCACGCCTGACGACCTGGGTGCGCCCGGGGCCTTCGGGTGCTCGGGCGCACCCGCCGCCGGGTCGTCCGGGGGTGCGGGACGCCACGTTCCACCTGTGGCCCCATGCGTTCCTTCTGTCTCAGTGGTGACCTGCTCGTCACACATGTCTCCGTTACGCGGGTTTTCCGTCACAGGCGCTCGACAGGCCCACCCCACCTCCCGGCGCCCTCGTTCACCGGTCAGAGGCTGAGTGATCGACAGCGTCCGCGCCACAGCTCCCCCGACGGCCCCCAGGGCCACCGCTGCGGCGCGGAGCAGAGAGGTGGCACGTATGACGGACAGAAGGCTCTGGTCCTACAAGGACATCGCCGCACACATCCGGGTGCAGCCGGACACCGTCCGCTCCTACCGGAAGCACGGCCTTCTTCCTGCGCCGGACCATGTGGAGAGCGGGAAGCCCTACTGGTACGCCGACACCATCCGCGCCTGGGTCGCCGCCCGTCCCGGCAACCGGGGCCGCCGGGAGTGAGCGCCCCTCACCCAGTTGGCGCCACACCGCCGGAAGGCACTCGCGTTCATACCCCCTAGGGGTATAGAGTCGTGAGTGTGGAGGCGCACCGGCCTTCCCGGAGTCCCCGGGCCCCTGCCGCCACATCCATTTGTGCTCGTCGAAGAGGAGAACACGATGACCGCCGAGACCCAGCTTCCCCAGGCGACCGGCTCCTGCTGCTCGCCCAGCGGTTCCTGCCACGACAGTGCGGGCGCGGACGCCGGGCAGGGTGGCGTCACCACCGTCTACCAGGTGACCGGCATGACCTGCGGACACTGCGAGGGCGCGGTCTCCGAGGAGATCTCCGCCCTCGAGGGTGTCACCTCCGTGAAGGCGGTGGCGTCCACCGGGCAGGTGACGGTCGTCTCCCAGGCCCCGCTGGACGAGGAAGCCGTGCGCGCCGCCGTCGACGAGGCGGGTTACGAGCTCGCCGGCCGGGCCTGACCGCACCGCGATCCACAGCACACGCATCACCCCTTTGCCCCGGGCCTGTCCGACCAGCAGATACTGGTGGGGCACGGCCCGGTCGGCGTTTCAGGAGTTCGGACATGCACAGCGCAACAGATGTCGAGGCCCCGGCAACGGAGAGCTCTCAGGCCGAGCTCACGATCGGCGGGATGACCTGCGCGTCCTGCGCGGCGCGCGTCGAGAAGAAGCTGAACCGAATGGATGGCGTCACCGCCACCGTCAATTACGCGACCGAGAAGGCGCGCGTCGCCTTCGGTCCCGGAACCGGCCTCGCGGACCTGATCGCCACGGTCGAGAAGACCGGGTACACCGCGAAGCCCGTCCCGTCACGCCCTGCACCGAAGCCGCCCGTGCGGACGCCGGTACCGGCGGCCCCGGACACCTCGGCCCCCGCCCCCGCCCCCGATGACGCCGACGCCGACGCAGATACCGGCGACGCCCGCACCCCCGCCCTCGACTCCCTGCGGCAGCGGCTCATCGTCTCCGCCGTCCTCGCCGCCCCCGTCGTGGCGATGGCGATGATCCCGGCCCTCCAGTTCGACAACTGGCAGTGGCTCTCCCTCACGCTCGCCGCCCCGGTCGTCATCTGGGGCGGGCTCCCCTTCCACCGCGCCACCTGGACCAATCTCCGGCACGGCGCGGCCACCATGGACACCCTGGTCTCGGTCGGGACCCTCGCCGCGTTCGGCTGGTCGCTCTGGGCGCTGTTCCTCGGCGACGCCGGAATGCCCGGCATGCGGCACGGCTTCGACTTCACGGTCTCCCGCGCCGATGGTGCGTCCACCATCTACCTGGAGGTCGCGGCCGGGGTCGTCACCTTCATCCTGCTGGGCCGGTATCTGGAGGCCAGGTCCAAGCGGAAGGCCGGTTCCGCTCTCCGGGCGCTGATGCATCTGGGCGCCAAGGATGTCGCGGTCCTGCGGGATGGTGCGGAGGTACGCGTCCCGGTGAGCCGGCTGGCCGTCGGTGACCGCTTCGTCGTCCGCCCCGGCGAGAAGGTCGCCACCGACGGCACCGTCACCGAGGGCGCCTCGGCGGTGGACGCGTCGATGCTCACCGGTGAGTCCGTTCCCGTCGACGTGCGGGCCGGGGAGTCCGTCACCGGCGCCACCGTGAACGTCTCCGGCCGGCTCGTCGTCGAGGCCACCCGGGTCGGCGCCGACACGCAGCTCGCCCGGATGGCCCGGCTCGTCGAGGACGCGCAGAACGGCAAGGCCGAGGTGCAGCGGCTCGCCGACCGGATCTCCGCGGTGTTCGTCCCCGTGGTCCTGGTGATCGCCCTGGTCACGCTCGTCGCCTGGCTGCTGGTGACGGACGACGTGACGGCCTCGTTCACGGCCGCCGTCGCCGTCCTGATCATCGCCTGCCCCTGCGCCCTCGGCCTCGCCACCCCGACAGCCCTCATGGTCGGTACGGGACGCGGCGCCCAGCTCGGCATCCTCATCAAGGGCCCCGAGGTCCTGGAGACCACCCGCCGGGTGGACACCATCGTCCTCGACAAGACCGGCACCGTCACCACCGGCAAGATGACCCTCCAGACCGTCCACACCACCCCCGGCACCACCGAAACCGACGTCCTGCGCCTCGCCGGAGCCCTGGAACACGCCTCCGAACACCCCATCGCCCAGGCCGTCGCCACCGGAGCCGCCCACCGCACCGGAACCGCCCTCCCCACCCCCGAGGACTTCACCAACGTCCCCGGACTCGGCGTCCAGGGCATCGTCGAAGGACACGCCGTCCTCGTCGGCCGTCCCCGGCTGCTCACGGACGCCGGTATCGGCATCCCCGGCGCCCTGTCCGCCGCGATGACGGAGGCGGCCGCCCACGGTCGTACCGTGATCGCGGTCGCCTGGGACGGCGAGGCACGCGGTGCCTTCGAAGTCGCGGACGCGGTCAAGGACACCAGCGCGGCCGCCGTCGCCGATCTCCGCGCACTCGGCCTGACGCCGATCCTGCTGACCGGCGACAACCGGGCGGTGGCCGAGTCCGTGGCCCGCGCGGTCGGGATCGACGAGGTGCGCGCCGAGGTGCTGCCCGAGGAGAAGGCGCAGGTCATCGAGCGCCTGCAGGCCGAGGGGCGGGCCGTCGCCATGGTGGGTGACGGGGTCAACGACGCGGCGGCGCTGGCTACCGCGGACCTCGGTCTGGCGATGGGAACGGGCACGGACGCCGCGATCGAGGCGAGCGATCTGACGCTCGTTCGTGGAGATCTCAAGGTGGCAGCGGATGCCATCCGGCTCTCCCGGCGCACCCTGGCCACCATCAGGGGCAACCTTTTCTGGGCATTCGGCTACAACGTTGCTGCTCTACCCCTTGCGGCATTTGGCCTGCTCAGCCCTATGATTGCGGGAGCGGCGATGGCCTTCTCCTCGGTCTTCGTCGTGACGAACAGCCTGCGCCTGCGGTCCTTCACGTAATTTCCACAAAGAGACTTAGATCACACCGGTTGAGGGGTAACCATTCGGTGGGTTCACGAGTCTAAGAGTGCGATGCCAAAGGATGTCTTGGGGGACGTCCGACGGAGGGTCTTGGGGGACGCTCCGGGCACGCGTGGGCCGGGGCACGTGCACCGGGGAGCTTTGAGCGGCCCTCCCGTCCGTACGTACCCCGGCAGACCGCACGCGGCGCGCGCAGGCGGTCCGAGGAAAAGCGCGTCACCAGCAGGACCCAGCAGTACCGAGGAACCCAGGAGCTTCGGCTCCCACTGAACGCCCGGCCGGATCCCGTGGGGGGAATCCGCTCCGGGATATGGGAAGCGCCTCGTTGTCGGCCCGTGGGGGGATCGATGACGGGGCGTTTCTCGCTTTCCGGCGGGAGCGCTCCCGCGGCGACGGCGCGGCCCAAGGGCTCCGGGCGAAGGTCCGGGCAAGGGCTCCGGGCGAAGGTCCGGGCAAGGGCTCCGGACAAAGCAAATCGCCCCGGACACCGCGCTCTGTGCGAAAGCGCGGTAGTCGGGGCGAAGGCAACCGGCTGTCAGGGCCGGGGTCATGCGGGGGGGTGGTGCCGGGTCAGCGACCCTCGACCGGGACGAAGTCGCGCAGGACCTCGCCGGTGTAGATCTGGCGCGGGCGGCCGATGCGGGAACCCGGCTCCTTGATCATCTCGTGCCACTGGGCGATCCAGCCCGGAAGCCGGCCGATCGCGAAGAGCACGGTGAACATCTCGCTCGGGAAGCCCATGGCCCGGTAGATCAGACCGGTGTAGAAGTCCACGTTGGGGTAGAGGTTGCGCGAGACGAAGTACTCGTCGTTGAGCGCGTGCTCCTCCAGCTTGAGCGCGATGTCGAGCAGCTCGTCGGACTTGCCGAGCGAGGACAGGACGTCGTGGGCCGCGGCCTTGATGATCTTGGCGCGCGGGTCGAAGGACTTGTACACCCGGTGGCCGAAGCCCATCAGGCGGACGCCGTCCTCCTTGTTCTTCACCTTCTGGATGAAGCTGTCGACGTCGCCGCCGTTGGCCTGGATGCCCTCGAGCATCTCCAGCACCGACTGGTTGGCGCCGCCGTGCAGGGGACCCCAGAGCGCCGAGATGCCGGCGGAGATCGAGGCGAACATGTTCGCCTGCGAGGAGCCGACCAGACGCACGGTGGAGGTCGAACAGTTCTGCTCGTGGTCCGCGTGCAGGATGAGCAGCTTCTCCAGCGCCGAGACGACGACCGGGTCCGGCACGTACTCCTGGGCGGGGACCGAGAAGGTCATGCGCAGGAAGTTCTCGACGTAGCCGAGGTCGTTGCGCGGGTAGACGAACGGGTGACCGATCGACTTCTTGTACGCGTACGCCGCGATGGTCGGCAGCTTGGCCAGCAGCCGGATCGTCGAGAGGTGACGCTGCTCCTCGTCGAACGGGTTGTGGCTGTCCTGGTAGAACGTGGACAGCGCGCTGACGACCGAGGACAGCATCGCCATCGGGTGGGCGTCGCGCGGGAAGCCGTCGAAGAACCGCTTGACGTCCTCGTGCAGCAGCGTGTGCTGGGTGATCTCGTTCTTGAAGGCCGACAGCTCGTCGACCTTCGGAAGCTCACCGTTGATGAGCGTGTACGCGACCTCAAGGAACGTCGACTGCTCGGCGAGCTGCTCGATCGGGTAGCCGCGGTATCGCAGGATGCCCTGCTCGCCGTCGAGGTAGGTGATGGCCGATTTATAAGCAGCGGTGTTGCCGTATCCGCTGTCCAGCGTCACCAGACCGGTGTTCGCCCGGAGCTTCCCGATGTCGAAGCCCTTGTCGCCGACGGTGCTGTCGATCACCGGGTAGGTGTACTCGCCATCGCCGTACCGCAGTACCACAGCGTTGTTGGTGTGCTCGCTCACGTCATCCCTCACCGACGTAGTGCCTCTTCTTCGAGGTTCCCTGACTGTCTCCACCCTCCCCCATTTGGCTCAGGAGAGTGCACTCGGGGTCGTCCATTGGACCTACTCGCGGCACTGAGTGCCGCGAACTTATTCATCCTGCCCCCTTGACTGCGGTTGCGGAAGACCTCCGTGATGTTTCCCACCGATTTGATCGATCATTTTTTCGGAGGATCCTCCTTCCGCCCCACCGCGGAGCCGGTGATCCAGCGCCGTACAGCGTCTGCCTGCGGAAACCGTGCGGACCGCCTGGCCGATCGCCTGCCGCGAGCCGACCAGCACGACAAGCTTCTTGGCCCTCGTCACGGCCGTGTACAGCAGGTTCCGCTGGAGCATCATCCAGGCGCTCTTCGTTACGGGGATGACGACGGCCGGGTACTCGCTGCCCTGGGAGCGGTGGATCGTCATGGCGTACGCGTGGGACAGCTCGTCGAGCTCGTCGAAGTCGTAGGAGATCTCCTCGTCCTCGTCCGTGAGGACGCTCAGCTTCTGTTCGTCCAGGTCAAGGGCGGTGACGACGCCGACGGTCCCGTTGAAGACACCGTTCTCCCCCTTGTCGTAGTTGTTGCGGATCTGGGTGACCTTGTCGCCGACGCGGAACACCCGGCCACCGAACCGCTTCTCCGGCAGATCGGGGCGGCCGGGGGTGATGGCCTGCTGAAGCAGCCCGTTGAGATGGCCGGCCCCGGCAGGGCCCCGGTGCATCGGAGCGAGCACCTGGACGTCCCGGCGCGGATTCAGCCCGAACTTGGCCGGGATGCGACGGGCGGCGACGTCCACGGCGAGCACCCCCGCGTCCTCCGTCTCATCCTCCACGAAGAGGAAGAAGTCGCTGAGCCCCTGGGTGAGGGGCGGTACGCCGGAGTTGATCCGGTGGGCGTTGGTGACGACGCCGGACTGCTGGGCCTGGCGGAAGATGGTGGTCAGCCGGACCGCCGGGACGGGGCCGCCGTCGGCGAGCAGATCGCGCAGCACCTCGCCCGCGCCGACCGAGGGCAGTTGGTCCACATCGCCGACGAGCAGCAGATGGGCGCCGGGCGCCACGGCCTTGACGAGCTTGTTGGCGAGCAGCAGGTCGAGCATGGAGGCCTCGTCGACGACGACGAGGTCGGCGTCCAGCGGGCGGTCCCGGTCGTACGCCGCGTCGCCGCCGGGTTTGAGCTCCAGCAGCCGGTGCACGGTGGAGGCCTCCGCGCCGGTCAGCTCGGAGAGCCGCTTCGCCGCCCGGCCGGTGGGCGCGGCCAGCACCACTTTCGCCTTCTTGGCGCGGGCCAGCTCCACGATGGACCGGACGGTGAACGACTTGCCGCAGCCGGGTCCGCCGGTCAGCACGGCCACCTTCCGGGTGAGCGCGAGCCGCACGGCGGCCTCCTGCTCGGGCGCCAGCGTCGCGCCGGTCCGGCCCGCGAGCCACTTCAGGGCCGCGTCCCAGTCCACGTCGCCGAAGGCCGGCATCCGCTCCTCCGGCGTCCGCAGCAGCCGCCGCACCTGCGCGGCGAGGGAGATCTCGGCCCGGTGGAAGGGCACCAGGTACACGGCCGTGATCGGCTCGCCGCCCTCGGGCGACGGCACCTTCTCCCGTACGACGCCCTCGGGCTCCGCGGCGAGTTCGGCCAGGCACTCGATGACGAGCCCGGTGTCCACCTGGAGGAGCTTGACCGCGTCCGCGATGAGCCGTTCCTCGGGCAGGAAGCAGTGCCCCTGATCGCTGGACTGCGACAGCGCGTACTGCAGCCCGGCCTTGACCCGCTCCGGGCTGTCGTGCGGAATGCCGACGGCCTGGGCGATCCGGTCCGCGGTGAGGAAGCCGATGCCCCAGACGTCGGCGGCCAGCCGGTAGGGCTGGTTCTTCACGACGGAGATCGAGGCGTCCTCGTACTTCTTGTAGATGCGGACGGCGATGGATGTCGAGACGCCGACGCTCTGCAGGAAGATCATGACCTCCTTGATCGCCTTCTGCTCCTCCCACGCGGCGGCGATCATCTTCGTCCGCTTCGGCCCGAGCCCGGGGACCTCGACCAGGCGCTTCGGCTGCTGCTCGATGATGTCGAGGGTGTCCACGCCGAAGTGGGTGGTGATCCGGTCGGCCATGACCGGCCCGATGCCCTTGATCAGCCCGGAGCCGAGGTAGCGGCGGATGCCCTGGATGGTGGCGGGCAGGACGGTCGTGTAGTTCTCGACGGTGAACTGCTTGCCGTACTGCGAGTGGGAGCTCCACCGCCCCTCCATCCGCAGCGACTCCCCCGGCTGCGCACCGAGCAGCGAGCCGACGACGGTGAGCAGATCGCTGCTCCCCCGCCCGGTGTCGACGCGCGCGACGGTGTAGCCGTTCTCCTCGTTGGCGTACGTGATCCGCTCGAGTACGCCCTCAAGGACAGCCATGTTGGGCGTTGCAGATGCCTGGGAAGACACGGTGGACATGGTCGTGACGGTACCGGGCGGGGCTGACATCGGGCAGGCCGCCCGAGGGTCGACGGCCCCGGAGGACACAGCGGAGGCGCTCCCGGGGCGCCGGTGAGACGGCCATCCAGGAATGGCCGGTTGCCTTCGAGCCTCTGTGTACTGCTCTCCCCCACGACGCCGGTCTTCCGCTCTGGCCCGTATGTGCTGTTCGCGGAGAGGACCGCGACGCCGATGCGTAGGGTGTCCGCCATGGAATCGAACGTACTTGTCGTTGCCGATGTGACATGCAGTCCGGAGAACGCCGCTGAGTTCAGCCGGGTCCTGCACGAGTTCGCTTCCGCGTGCCGCGAGGAACCGGGTTGTCTGTCCTACGAAGTGTTCCGCTCCGAGGACACACCTGAGCGGTACGTGAGCATCGAGAAGTACGTCGACTCTGCGGCATTCGCGGCCCACCGCGATTCCGGCCACTTCCGCGAGATCGGCCTCGCCCGGCTGATGCCGCTGGCGACCGCACGCGACGTGCGGATGTATGACCAGCCTCATGAGGTCGCGCCCGCGGGACGATAGGGGCGGAGGCTGAGTCGGAGCTTCGTGCTCGGACTCGGCTTGGCGCCGCCCCCGCAGCAGGACCACCGGAACGGGCACGAACCACAGGCGGCGCCGCTCCCGCTGCCGCTTGCGCGTCTCTGGCTCACCGGCCGGGACGATCGCGGACGCCGGCCCGGACGTCTGCGCGGACGACGTACGCGACGCGCCTGACAGGCCGGGCAGGGAGTCCGTCTTCGTCGCCCGGCGTCCTCTGCCCGCGTGACCCGATCCCGCGGCGTTCGGATCACCCCATCTGGGCCTTGATGTGGTCGATGACCTCGTTGAACTCCTTCGTCGGCGAGAAGTCCACGTACTCACAGTCCTCGAGTGCCTCCGGAGCATGACCGGGCGCCCAGTAGAACGCCTGGCCCGCCTCGTAGATGTCGTCGCCGTGCTTCGTCCGCATCTTCAGGCGGCCCTTGAGCAGGTATCCCCAGTGGGGACACTGGCACATGTCGTCGGGCAGTCCCTTGAGGGGCGGCGCCATGTCCGTGCCCTTGGGGAACTTCGCGAACGCGACGTCCATGTCGCCGCCGATCTCCTGCTTGCGCATCTCCACACCGCCGCCTTCGATGGCGACCGGCGTGTCGTTCCGCGTCGTTGCCGGCATCGCTCCTCCGTCTCCGGCCCCAGCGGGCCTGCGAAGCCCGCCCCCTCCAGCATGGGCGCGATGGGTGCGCCGCGCGACACGTGGACCCGGTACTCCCCGGGCCTCAACCACCGGACCACCCGCCCCTGTGCCGGGCTGCCGGCCCCGCTCAGGCACAGCGAAACGGGGCCCGGTCTTCCGACCGGGCCCCTCTCGCTCTCCCCCTGTCAGGGCCTCCCGATCCCCCCGGACCCCCCCGGAAGCTCCTGACTACACATACGACACGGCAGGGCACGGAAGGGTTGCACGCCGGGGCAATCTTTTTGCCTCTGGAGTCGGCGGGGGCGGAAGGCCCCTGGTCAGGGGATCAGCAGGCGTGCTCCGCGTACCGCGCCGCGACCTCCGCCAAGGCCTCCGCGCCGTCGCGGGCCCACAGGGCCTCGTTGAAGATCTCCACCTCGATCGGGCCGTCGAAGCCGGTGGCCTCGACCGCCGTGCGGAAGGCTCGGAAGTCCACGCTGCCGTCACCGAGTTGGCCCCGGCCCAGCAGAACGCCCGCCGGGAGCGGGGTGATCCAGTCGGCGAGCTGGAAGGAGTGGATGCGGCCCGCCGCTCCCGCCCGCGCGATCTGGGCGGGGGCCTGGTCGTCCCACCAGAGGTGGTAGGTGTCGACGACCACGCCCACCTGGTCGGCCGGGAAGCGTTCCGCGATGTCCAGGGCCTGGGAGAGGGTGGAGACCACGCAGCGGTCCGACGCGAACATCGGGTGCAGCGGTTCGATGGCCAGGCGCACGCCTCGCTCGGCCGCGTACGGGGCCAGTTCGGCGAGCGCGTCCGCGATGCGCTCGCGGGCGCCGTACAGGTCCTTGCTGCCCTCCGGGAGGCCGCCCGAGACCAGGACCAGGGTGTCCGTGGACAGGCCCGCCGCCTCGTCGAGCGCCTTGCGGTTGTCGTCCAGGGCGCGGGCCCGCTCGGCCGGGTCGAGCGCGGTGAAGAAGCCGCCCCGGCAGAGGCTGGTGACGGACAGGCCCGCGTCGGAGAGGAGCCGGGCCGTGGCCTCGACGCCGTACTCCTGGACCGGGGCCCGCCACAGGCCCACCTTGTCGATGCCCGCCTTCACGCAGCCCTCGGTGAGCTCGGGCAGCGACCACTGCTTGATGGTCTCCTGGTTGACGGAGAGCCGGCCGTCGCTCATCGGGTGCCTCCGTTGACCGTGAGGAGCGCGCGCATCCGGGACTCGGCGAACTCGGGGTCGGGGAACAGGCCGAGGCGGTCGGCCAGTTCGTACGCCTTCGCCAGGTGCGGCAGGGAGCGGGCCGACTGGAGGCCGCCCACCATCGTGAAGTGGTCCTGGTGGCCCGCCAGCCACGCGAGGAAGACCACGCCCGTCTTGTAGTAACGGGTCGGCGCCTGGAACAGGTGGCGGGACAACTCGACGGTCGGGTCGAGGAGTTCGCGGAACCCCTTGGTGTCGCCCGTGTCCAGGACACGCACCGCGTGCGCGGCCAGCGGGCCCAGCGGGTCGAAGATGCCGAGCAGGGCGTGGCTGAAGCCGCGGTCGTCGCCCGCGATCAGCTCGGGGTAGTTGAAGTCGTCCCCGGTGTAGCAGCGCACCCCGCTCGGGAGACGGCGGCGGACATCGATCTCGCGCTCCGCGTCGAGGAGGGAGATCTTGATGCCGTCGACCTTGTCGGGGTGCTCCGCGATGACCTGGAGGAAGGTGTCGGTGGCCTTGTCGAGGTCGGCGGAGCCCCAGTAGCCGTCCAGGGCCGGGTCGAACATCGGGCCGAGCCAGTGCAGCACGACCGGCTCGGTGGCCTGGCGCAGCAGGTGCGCGTACGTCTCCAGGTAGTCCTGCGGGCTCTTCGCCGCGGCGGCGAGCGCGCGGGAGGCCATCAGGATGGCCTGGGCGCCGCTCTCCTCGACGAGGGCCAGCTGCTCCTCGTACGCGGAACGCACCTCGGCGAGTGTGGCCGGGCCTGCGGGGAGCTGGTCCGTGCCGACGCCGCAGGCGATGCGACCGCCGACGGCCTTGGCCTCGGCGGCCGAGCGGCGGATCAGCTCGGCGGCGCCCGCCCAGTCCAGGCCCATGCCGCGCTGGGCGGTGTCCATCGCCTCGGCGACGCCCAGGCCGTGCGACCAGAGGTGGCGGCGGAAGGCGAGGGTGGCGTCCCAGTCGACGACGGCCGGTGAGTCGGGGCTGACGTCGGCGTACGGGTCGGCGACGACATGGGCGGCCGAGAAGACCGTACGGGAGGTCAGGGGCGCGCCGCCGGGTGCGAGGGCGAGCGGGGTGGTGCGGGGCTCGTACGGGCCCTGCGGGAGGTGAATGGTCACGACGTCAACTCCGTTGGTCCCTGCGGGAGGTAGGTGGTCACAGGGTCGGCTCCGGTGCTCGCTGCGGAAGGCGGCCGGTCACAGGGTCAGCTCCGGGACGTCGTAACGGCGGCCCTCCGACGACGACTTGAGGCCGAGTTCGGCGAGCTGCACGCCGCGGGCGCCTGCCATCAGGTCCCAGGTGTAGGGCTCGTCGAGCACGATGTGGCGGAGGAACAGCTCCCACTGGGCCTTGAAGCCGTTGTCGAAGACCGCGTTGTCGGGGACCTCCTGCCACTGGTCGCGGAAGGACTCGGTGACCGGGAGGTCGGGGTTCCAGACCGGCTTGGGGGTGGCGGAGCGGTGCTGGACACGGCAGTTGCGCAGGCCGGCGACGGCGGAGCCGTGCGTGCCGTCGACCTGGAACTCGACGAGCTCGTCGCGGTTGACGCGGACCGTCCAGGAGGAGTTGATCTGGGCGACGGCGCCGCCCTCCAGCTGGAAGATGCCGTACGCGGCGTCGTCAGCGGTCGCGGCGTACGGCTTGCCGTGCTCGTCCCAGCGCTCGGGGATGTGCGTCTGGACGTGGGCCTGGACGGTGGTGACCCGGCCGAACAGCTCGTGCAGTACGTACTCCCAGTGCGGGAACATGTCGACGACGATGCCGCCGCCGTCCTCCGCGCGGTAGTTCCAGGAGGGGCGCTGGGCCTCCTGCCAGTCGCCCTCGAAGACCCAGTAGCCGAACTCGCCGCGCACGGAGAGGATCTCGCCGAAGAAGCCGCCGTCGATGAGGCGCTTCAGCTTCAGCAGGCCCGGCAGGAAGATCTTGTCCTGGACGACACCATGCTTGATTCCGGCGTCCCGGGCGAGGCGGGCGAGGTCGAGGGCGCCCTCGACGTCGGTGGCGGTGGGCTTCTCGGTGTAGATGTGCTTGCCCGCCGCGATGGCCTTCTTGATCGCCTCGACGCGGGCCGAGGTGACCTGCGCGTCGAAGTAGATGTCGATGGTGTCGTCGGCGAGGACCGCGTCCAGGTCGGTCGACCACTCGGTCAGGCCGTGCTGCTCGGCGAGGGCCTCCAGCGCGTGGGCGCGGCGGCCGACGAGGACCGGTTCGGGCCACAGCACGTCGCCGTTGCCGAGATCGAGGCCGCCCTGCTCGCGGATCGCGAGGACCGAGCGCACCAGGTGCTGCCGGTATCCCATGCGACCCGTGACGCCGTTCATGGCGATGCGCACTGTCCTGCGTGTCACGAAAGTTCCTCCATACAGCCGTAGCAAGCGCTTTCTATGCGGTAAGAAGCTAGCCTGCCGACAGCGACCTGGACAAGAGGGGGCGCGCTGATCGGTTTAGCCCGAGCGTCGCTTGGGGGGCGGAAGAAGGAGCGGGGCCGGGTGCGTGCAGCTGCAAGGCGGAGGATTGAGCCAGGGCGATTGGGGCCTCCCCTGCTCGAGCGCAGCCGAGAGCTCGGGGAACCTGGTGATTGACGACAACGCGGCAGATGTGCGTGCCCGGCCCCGCGACGCCGCCCCCCAAGCGACGCTCGGGCTCAAGCCACTTCCGGTCCGAGCCCGGTCTGCCCCGTCCCAGCCCGGTCGGCCCGGGTCCATCCCCCTCATCACTCTCGGAGGAATGCGATGACAGTCACCCTGGCGGACGTGGCGGCTCGCGCCCGGGTGTCCCCGGCCACCGTCTCCCGCGTACTGAACGGCAACTACCCGGTGGCGGCCTCCACTCGGGAGCGGGTCCTGCGGGCGGTGGACGACCTGGACTACGTACTCAACGGGCCGGCGAGCTCCCTCGCGGCGGCCACGTCCGATCTGATCGGGATCCTCGTCAACGACATCGCCGACCCGTTCTTCGGGATCATGGCGGGCGCGGCCCAGACGGAGATCGGCGGCCCGGGCGACGGTTCGGGCCGGGCGGGCGGCGAGAAGCTCGCGATCGTCTGCAACACCGGCGGCACCCCGGAGCGCGAGCTCACCTACCTCACCCTGCTCCAGCGCCAGCGCGCCGCCGCCGTCGTCCTCACCGGCGGCGCGATCGAGGACCCGGCCCACCAGGCCGCCATGTCCGCGAAGCTGGCGAAGCTCGCGGACGCGGGAACCAGGGTGGTGCTGTGCGGGCGGCCCCCGCTGCCCGACAACGCCTCCGTGCTGGCCGCGCTGGCCTTCGACAACCGCGGCGGCGGCCGGCGCCTCACCGAGCACCTGCTCTCGCTGGGCCACCGCACCATCGGCTATGTCGCGGGTCCGGTGGAGCGGACCACGACCCGCCACCGGCTGGAGGGGCACCGCGACGCGATGAAGGCCGTGGGGCTCGTGGGCGACGAGGAGCGGCTGACGGTGCACGGCTCGTACGACCGGCGTTCCGGCTACGACGCCACGGTCGAACTCCTGCGCCGCGACCCGGAGATCACCGCCGTCGTCGCGGCGAACGACACGGTGGCCCTGGGCGCGGCGGCGGCGATCCGCGACCGCGGTCTGCGCATCCCCGAGGACGTCTCGGTGGCGGGCTTCGATGACCTGCCGTTCTCCGTGGACGTGGTCCCGGCCCTGACGACCGTACGGCTGCCGCTCGTCGCGGCGGGCGCCCGGGCGGGCCGGCTGGCGACGGGCAAGGAGGCCCCGCCGCCGGGCGGCATCGCGACGATCGCGGCGGAGCTGATGGTGCGGGGATCCACGGCCGCGCCCCGGGGGTGAGTCGGGCCGTACGGACGGGAGTAAGCGGCCCCGGCGTGGGCGCGCGCGATATCGTGTCAATACCGGCATTCGGGAGGACCGCATGACGAGCACACTGATGGACACGGCGAGCGCTTGGGATGCGCTGGACGGCGTCCACCTGCCCCGCGGCTATCGCGTCGAGATCACGGACGGGAAGATCATCATGACGCCGCAGGGTGAGAGCCGGTGGAAGGTCATCCTCAAGGCGGCCCCCCAGATCGAGCGGCAGCTCGCCGAGCACGGCGACATCCTGTCGGACGTGATGATCGATTTCCCCTCCAGCCTGTACGGCTACGCACCCGATCTCGCCATCATCGCTCCGGGCTCCGAGCGCAACAGTCGCGGCCGGTTCGAGTGGCACAGCCTCGAGGCGGTGCTGGAGGTCGTGTCCAAGAGCACCCAGGACAACGACTTCAGCAAGAAGTTCCGTATGTACGCCGAGTGCGGCATCCCCGTATATGTGATCATCGATCCGTCGGCCGGCACCTGCACCGTGTACCGGCACCCGACCCGCACCGGCACCTACCGCGACGACGACGAGGTGCCTTTCGGCCAGGACCTCGTCCTGCCCCTCGAAGGCCGCGACATCGTCGTCACGACAGACGGGTTCCCGGTCACCGGATCCCCTCGCTGATTCCCTTCCTGGAGCCCGGGTACGAGTGACGGGTGCCCTGAGCCGACGATGTACCGGCCACACCCCGGTCCGTACGGTGCAGAGGCAGGGACGTACCGACGGAAGGGACACGCACGTGAAGCTCGCTTTCTCCACCCTCGGGGTTCCGGGGCTGCCGATGGCCGAGGTCATCCGGCTGGCCGCCGAGCACGGCTATCAGGGGGTGGAACTGCGCGCCCACCCCGAGGAGCCGGTGCACCCCGGGCTGTCGAAGCCCGAACGGGACGCCGTGGCCGATGAGTTCAAGCGGGGCGGGGTTGAGATCCTCACCGTGGCCGGTTACGCACGGGTGGCCGCCGAGGGGGACGACCAGCCCGTGCTGGACGAGCTCGCCGTCCTGATCGAGCTGGCCCGGGGCCTGGGCGCGCCCCACGTCCGGGTGTTCCCCGGCGGCGGCGACCAGGACCCCGCCACCGCGGACGCGACCGCCGCGCGCCGCCTGGCGGCCGTCGCTCCGTACGCCGCCGACCTGGGCGTACGCGTCCTGCTGGAGACCCACGACTCGCACCGCGCGGGGGCCGACGTGGCCCGGGTCGCCGGCACGGTGGGGCACGGGAGCATCGGCGCGCTGTGGGACGTCATGCACACGTGGCTGGCGGGCGAGGAGCCGGTGGCGAGCCATGCGGTGCTGGCCCCGCACCTGGGATACGTACAGGTGAAGGACATCGCCTCGACCGAGGACACCACCCCGGTGGCCCTGGGCGCGGGGGTGCTGCCGCTGCGGGCGTGCCTGGACACGCTGGACCCGGACACCTGGGTCTGCTGGGAGTACGAGAAGCGGTGGTACCCGCAGGCGGCGGAGCTGCCGGGGATGCTCGCCGCGGGGCGCGAGCATCTGTTGCGGCTGGGCGCGCCGAAGGGCTAGACGGGGACGGGGGCGGGCTCCGGGGCTGCCGCCCGGGGCCGCCGCGCCCCCGCGAGCGAGGTCAGCGCCACCCCGCCCACCAGCAGCGCCGCCGCGCACCACCGCAACGGGCTCACCGACTCGCCGAGCAGCAGCGCGGCCGACGACATCCCGAACACCGGCACGAGCAGGGTGAACGGGGCCACGGACGAGGCCTGGTAGCGGCTGAGCAGGAAGCCCCAGGCCCCGAAGCCGAAGACCGTGACGACCCAGGCGACGTAGACGATGATTCCGGCGGCGCTCCAGTCCAGCGCGGCGAGCGCGTCCCGGTCGCCGTCCCAGCCCTCGAAGAGCAGGGAGAGCCCGAAGAGTGGCAGCACGGGCACAGTGGAGACCCACACCATGAAGTTGAGGGAGTCGGGAGGGGCGGCCCTGCGGGTCAGGACGTTCGACACGCCCCAGCAGGCCGCCGCCGCGATCACCAGCACGAAGGCGAGCACGGGCCCGCTCGCCCCCTCGTCGACGGCGGCCACCCCGATGCCGGCGAGCGCCACCGCCATCCCCAACAGCTTGGCCTTTCCCGGCCGTTCACCCAACACGAGCGCGGCGAAGAGGGCAGTGAACACCGCCTGTACCTGAAGAACCAGGGAGGAGAGCCCGGCGCCCATCCCCCGGTCCATCCCGATGAAGAGCAGGCCGAACTTGGCCACACCCAGGGCCAGCCCCACGCCCAGGATCCACTTCCACGCGACCTTCGGCCTGCCGACGAAGAACACCGCGGGCAGCGCCGCGACCAGGAAGCGCAGGGCCGAGAAGAGGAGCGGCGGGAAGTGGTCGAGCCCGACTTCGATGACGACGAAATTGACACCCCAGAGGGCGGCCACGAGGACCGCCAGGGCGATGTGGAGGGGACGCATGCACCGAGGATCGCGCGCGCGGACCGTGTAGCACCAGCGCGGATTCCTTCATGGTGGAATTGAGCGTCGCTAACGAATCGCTCGTGAATCAATGTGCCCTCGGAGGCCCCGGTGCTTGATCTCGCCCGGCTGCGCGCCCTGCACGCCATCTCCGTCCACGGTTCCGTCGCGGGGGCTGCGGCCGCGCTCGGCTACACCCCGTCGGCGGTCTCGCAGCAGATCACCAAGCTGGAGCGGGAGACGCGGACGACGCTGCTGGAGCGTCGTGGCCGCGGTATCGCCCTGACGGAGGAGGCCGTCCATCTGGCGGCCACCGCACAGGAGTTGCTCGCGATCGTCGAGCGCGCCGAGACCTCGCTGGAGGAGCGCCGGGGGCTGCCGACGGGGCGGCTGTCGATCGGTGCGTTCGCCTCGGCGGCGCGCGGGCTGCTGCCCGGGGTGCTGGCGGAACTGGACCGCGAGCACCCCGCGCTGGACGTCCGGCTGACCGAGGTCGACCCGCACCTCTCGGTGGACCTGGTGGCCAAGGGCGTGATCGACCTGGCCGTCGCGCACGACTGGGACATCGCCCCGCTGCCCGCCCCGGAGGGCGTGGCGCAGGCGGTGATCGGGGACGACCGGTGCGATCTGCTGGTACCTACGGGCCACCGGCTGGCGGGCCGGGACGGGGTGCGGCGCGAGGAGCTGGCGAGGGAGCGGTGGATCTGCCAGCCGCCGGGGACGGTCTGCCACGACTGGCTCGTACGGACGCTGCGCACGGCGGGGTACGAGCCCGACATCCGCCACCAGGCCGAGGAGAACCACACCCAACTCGCCCTGCTCGCCGCCGGACTCGGGGTGGCGATGATTCCCCGGCTGGGGCGCGGGCCGCTGCCGGACGGCGTGGTGGCGGTGCGGATCGATCCCGTACCGGTGCGGCGGCTGTACGCACTGTGGCGTACGGAGGCGACCCGCCGACCGGCGATCACGGCGGCCGTCTCGGCGCTCCAGGCGCATGGGGTGGGCGTGGGACTGCGGTAGGCGTGGGCCGGCCCGGGCCGGGAGCGGACGTCCCCCAACACCCCGGGACGCGCTGAAAACGGTCCGCACCCTTGACCGGAAGTTATTTTCTGGATATCCGTGATCCTTGGAAGTTTCTTTCACCACCCCCTCGTCACCGAGTACGGCCGAAGGAGCTCACGTGCACGACCGCACCTCCAGACGCACCCTCCTCACCGTCACCGCGGCCACCGCTGTCGCGGCGGCTGCGGGCATGGCAGGCGCCCCCGGCGCCGTCGCCGCCCAGAAGTCCGCGCCCAGCAGCCACACCTCCGCCGCCGCCACCCAGCGGCTGAAGCGGCTCATCTCCCGGATGAGCCTGGAGGAGAAGGTCGGCCAGCTCTTCGTCATGCGGGTGTACGGGCACTCCGCGACCGAGCCCGACCAGGCGGACATCGACGCCAACCTCGCCGAGATCGGGGTGCGCACCGCCGCCGAGATGATCGCCAAGTACCACGTGGGCGGCATCATCTACTTCGCGTGGGCGCACAACACCCGTGACCCGCACCAGATCGCCGATCTCTCCAACGGCATCCAGCGGGCCGGGCTCGCCGGGCCCAACTCCGTGCCGCTCCTCATCTCCACCGACCAGGAGCACGGCATCGTCTGCCGGGTCGGCGAGCCCGCCACGCTGATGCCGGGTGCGATGGCGCTGGGCGCGGGGGGTTCGCGGTCCGACGCGCGGCGGGCCGGGCAGATCGCGGGCGCCGAGCTGGCCGCGATCGGCATCCGGCAGAACTACGCGCCCGACGCGGACGTCAACGTCAATCCGGCCAACCCGGTGATCGGCGTCCGCTCCTTCGGCTCCGACCCGCAGTCGGTCGCCGGAATGGTCGCGGCGCAGGTGAAGGGGTATCAGAGCGCCGGGATCGCCTCCACGGCCAAGCACTTCCCCGGCCACGGCGACACCAGCACCGACAGCCACACCGGTCTGCCGGTCATCGGCCACACCCGCGAGCAGTGGGCCGAGCTGGACGCCCCGCCGTTCAAGGCCGCCATCGCCGCGGGCATCGACTCGATCATGACGGCGCACATCGTGGTGCCCGCGCTCGACCCGGCCGAGGACCCGGCGACCCTGTCCAGGCCGATCCTCACCGGCATCCTGCGCGAGGAGCTCGGCTACGACGGCGTCGTGGTCACCGACTCGCTCGGCATGGAGGGCGTGCGGACGAAGTACGGCGACGAGCGGGTGCCGGTGCTGGCGCTGCAGGCGGGCGTCGACCAGCTGCTCAACCCGCCGAGCCTGGAGGTGTCCTGGAACGCGCTGCTGGCGGCCGTCAAGAGCGGCGAGGTCAGTGAGGCCCGCCTCGATGAATCGATCCTGCGCATTCTGCGGCTGAAGACCAAGCTGGGGCTGTTCGACGACCCGTTCGTCAGTCACCGGGGTGTGGACCGTACCGTCGGCACCCGCTCGCACCTCGCCGCCGCCGACCGGATCGCCGAGCACACCACCACGCTGCTGGCCAACACCGGCGCGCTGCTGCCGCTGTCACGCCGTTCGCACAAGAACCTGCTGGTGGTGGGGGCCGACCCGGCCTCTCCGTCCGGTACGACGGGGCCGCCGACGACCACGCTGGCCCAGGCGTTCAACGAGCTGGGGTACACGGCCACGGCCCTGTCCACCGGTACGGCTCCGACCCGGGCGGGCATCGACGCGGCGGTGGCGGCCGCGCAGGGCAAGGACGCGGTGATCGTGGGGACGTACAACGTCTCGGCGACCAGTGCGCAACGGACGCTGGTGAGCGAACTGGCGGCGACGGGCGTCCCGGTGATCACGATCGCGATCCGCAACCCGTACGACATCGCCCGGCTGGCCGGGACCGGTTACGCGGCGAGCCTGGCCTCGTACTCGTGGACCGACGTCGAACTGCGGGCGGCCGCCCGGGTGATCGCGGGCCAGGCCGCGCCGGAGGGCAGGCTCCCGGTGCCGGTGCAGCGCGCGGACGACCCCACGCAGGAGCTGTACCCGGTCGGTTACGGGCTGAGTTACTAGACGGTGACACGGTGACCCGCGCCGGCTTCCGCCGGCGCGGGTCAGTCACGCGTTACGGGCGCCTGGTGCCGAGGCGGTGCTCGGTCGTCAGGTCCTTCTTGTCGAGCCGTGCGTCGAACTTGGCGAGGGGCTTGGCCTTCGACGGGTCCGCCTGGACGGCGGCCGGGGCGACGCCCGCCCAGCGCAGGATGGCGGCGGTGGCGGTGGCGTTCTCCGCCGGGGCCAGGCCGGCCACGTTGGAGCCGTGGTTGCCGCCGGCCACCGTGAAGACGTAGCTGTCACGGGCGCCCGCGCCGAGGCGGAAGCGCTCGGCGCCCCACGGGTCGTTCTCCCCGTACACGTACAGCATGTGACGGGCGTGGTGCTTCACCCAGGTGTCGACGTCACGCATCGCCGAGGGCTGGAACGTCATCGGGATGGAGCTGGGGACGAAGTTGCGCGGCGGCTGGTAGCCGTAGCGGCTGAGCCCGCCGAGCCAGGGCTGCTTGATGTCGGGCGAGCCGAGCTGGGTGCCTGCCTGGTAGTAGTACGGCGTGTAGTTCGCCAGGCCCTGGTCGGCGTAGGCGGAGAAGCCGGAGATCGAGTCGATCGAGTCCCAGATCGCCTGGTCGGGGGCGGTCTTCGCGTCGGCCGGGATGGAGTCGCAGTCGGCGAGCAGGCTGTACTGCCAGTACGCCCAGACGTAGTCCATGACCACGGCCTCGTAGGCCTTGTCCAGGGTGCCGACGGTGGTGAAGGTGTAGCCGTTGTCGGCGGCGTACTGCTCGTACTTCTTCTCCAGCGGCTCCCGGCGGACCAACGCCTCGCGCTGCACGCCCTCCAGCCGGTCGCGGCACTCCTTGGTGCCCACGTTGGCGAAGAACCGGTCGTAGGCCGAGTCCTCCTTGTTGACCACGTCGTTGGGCGCGACGTAGGCGACGACGCCGTCCATGTCCTTCGGGTAGAAGCGCTCGAAGTACGTGGCGGTCATGCCGCCCTTGGAACCGCCGGTGGTCAGCCAGTTCTTGGAGTAGATCCGCTTCAGCGCGGTGAAGACCCGGTGCTGGTCACTGGCGGCCTGCCAGATATCGAGCTTGGACCAGTCCTCGGGCGACGGGCGCGACGGGGTGAAGAACCGGTACTCCAGCGAGACCTGGTTGCCGTCGATGATCCGGGTCGGCTCGGAGCGGCTGGGGTTGGTGGAGACGTTGTAGCCGCTGGTGAAGAAGACCGTCGGGCGGGACGTGTCCTTGTGCAGCAGGGTGATGCGCTGCTGGAAGGTCCCCTTGGACGGGTGCCGGTGGTCGACCGGCTGGGTGTAGTTGAGGATGAAGTAGCGGTATCCCGCGTACGGCTTCTCCTGGATGAGACTCATTCCCGGGATGGCCAGGATGCGGTCCTTGATGTCCGTACTGGTGCCGCTGTCACTGACGCTGTCACTGACGGCGGAACGGAACGCGGCCGGTTCTGCGGCGGTGGCCGCCCCGGCCGAAGCACCCGTCGCACTGACTGTGCCGATGAGCACCGCGAGCGACAGGAAACCTCTGAGCGCCTTACGCATACACACCCTCCCCTTGATTCACTGCAGACGTCGTGAACCTAGCGGGGCGATACCCGTACCACCAGCCCCTGTTGCCCGGGCGTGCGCTCGCGTCACCCGGTCAGCACAGGATCCAGCCGGTGGTGACGGTCTTCCCGGCGATCGTGCCCGAGGCCCGCACGCAGCGGTTCAGCGCGTGGACGGTCACCGGTCCGGCCTGCCGGGTGAAGGAGCCGCTGTCGACGACGGGCCGGCCGCCGCGGGGCTGTATCTGTACGGACATCCGGCGCCGCTTGCCGGGCTTGGCCGCGACAACGGTGGCACACGCGTAGTCGCGGGTGCGGTAGACGCGCAGCTCCCCGCCCGAGAACGGGACCGTCTTCGCGGGACGTCCGGCGCACACCGAGGCGGCGTCGGCACTGCTCGCCTCGATGCCGCCTACGACGAGCCCGAGGGCGGTCGTCAGAGCAAGGGCGAGCAGGCGGGACGCGATCCCGCGCCGCGTACGCCAACCGTCTCTATCGGTCCCTCTGGTCACCGGCAGCCCCATCGCCTCATCGAACGCACGTGCCTCTATCCGACACCTGTACGCGTACACGCGTATCTGCGTACGACGCGCGGAAGCCGTCCGGAGGTTGCACCCGGCGCGGCATCCGCGAGTGAGTAGCGAAACCGGCTCACACCCCCGCCGGCTCGTCCTCCCCTATGAAGGTGCGCCACAGCACGGCGTAGTGCCCGTCCCGGGCGAGGAGTTCGTCATGGGTGCCGTCCTCGACGACCCGGCCGTGGTCCATCACCACCACCCGGTCCGCGCGGGCGGCGGTGGTGAGGCGGTGGGCGACGACGAGGGTGGTGCGGCGGCCCGCGAGGCGATCGGTCGCCTGGTTGACCAGGGCCTCGCTGGCGAGGTCCAGGGACGCGGTGGCCTCGTCGAGCAGCAGGATGTCGGGGTCGACGAGCTCGGCGCGGGCGAGCGCGATCAGCTGGCGCTGGCCGCCCGAGAGGTTGCGGCCGCGTTCGGCGACCTCGTGGAGGTAGCCGCCTTCCAGGGTGGCGATCATGTCGTGCGCGCCGACCGCCCGGGCCGCGGCCTCCACCTCGGCGTCGGTGGCCTCCGGCCGCCCGTACGCGATGGCGTCCCGCACGGTGCCCGCGAAGAGGTACGCCTCCTGCGGTACGACTCCGAGCCGGTGCCGGTACGCGGTCATGTCCAGCGCGCGCAGATCGGTGCCGTCCGCCGTGACCCGGCCGCCCGTCGGGTCGTAGAAGCGGGCGACGAGCTTGACGAGGGTGGACTTGCCCGCGCCGGTCTCGCCGACGAACGCGACGGTCTGCCCGGCCGGGATGCGCAGGTCGATGCCGGTGAGGGCCGCCTCCTCGTCCCCGTACGCGAAGGACACGTCCTCGAACGCGATGTCGCCGCGCAGCGACGGCACGTCCAGTGGTCGCTCCCGGTCGGCGGTGGACGTCGGTTCCTGGAGAAGTTCCTGGATGCGGCCGAGGGAGACGGTGGCCTGCTGGTAGCCGTCGAAGACCTGCGAGAGCTGCTGCACGGGGGCGAAGAACAGGTCGATGTAGAGCAGGTAGGCGACCAGCGCGCCCGTGGTGAGCGTGCCGTTGTCGACGCGGCCCGCGCCGACGATCAGCACGGCCGCCACGGCCACCGACGACAGCAGCTGCACGAACGGGAAGTACACCGAGATCAGCCACTGGCCGCGGACCCGGGCCTCGCGGTAGTGGTCGCTGCGTGCGGCGAACCGGTCGGCGCCGTCCCGCTCGCGGCGGAAGGCCTGCACGATGCGGAGGCCGGAGACGGACTCCTGGAGGTCGGCGTTGACGACGCTGATGCGCTCACGGGCCAGTTCGTACGCCTTGACGCTCTTGCGGCGGAAGAAGAACGTCCCCACGACGAGCACCGGCAGCGTCGCGAAGACGACCAGGGCCAGCTCCACGTCGAGGACCAGCAGCGCGACCATGATGCCGAGGAAGGTGACGACGGAGACGAAGGCCGTGACCAGGCCGGTCTGGAGGAACGTGGACAGGGCGTCCACGTCGGTCGTCATCCGGGTCATGATCCGGCCGGTCAGTTCGCGCTCGTAGTAGTCCAGGCCGAGGCGCTGGAGCTGGGCGAAGATCTTCAGCCGCAGTGAGTAGAGGACCCGCTCGCCTGTGCGGCCCGTCATCCGGGTCTCGCCGATCTGGGCCGCCCACTGCACGAGGACGACGACGAGGCCGAAGGCGGAGGCCGCCCAGACGGCGCCGAGGGCCAGCTGGGTGACACCGTCGTCGATGCCGTTCCTGATCAGCACGGGCAGAAGGAGGCCCGCCCCCGCGTCCACGGCCACCAGCGCCAGGCTGACCAGCAGCGGAAGCCCGAAGCCGCGCAGCAGCCGGCGGAGCCCGTAGGACTCCTCGGCGCGCACGGCGCGGGCCTCGTCGATGTCCGGGGTGTCGGTCGCCGGGGGCAGGGCCTCGACCTGGGCGAGGAGCTCGGGGGTGGCGGGGGTGCCGGCCGCGTCGGTCTCGCGCGCCTCCTCCTTGCGGACCCACAGCTCGGGCGTGATGCCACGCTCGGCGTCGAACTCGGCGTCGATCTCCTCCTGGAGCGCGCGGTCGTCGACGGGGTCGGCAGCGGCCGCCTTGGCCAGGTGGCCGGGCGAGGTGCCGCCCAGCTCGTCCGGGTCGGTGAGCAGCCGGCGGTAGAGCGCGGAGCGGCGCTCCAGCTCCTCGTGGGTGCCGATGTCGGCGAGCCGGCCGTGTTCCAGGACGGCGATCCGGTCGGCGAGGTTCAGGGTCGAGCGGCGGTGGGCGATGAGCAGGGTCGTGCGGCCGGCCATCACGTGGCGCAGGGCGTCGTGGATCTCGTGCTCGACGCGGGCGTCGACGGCGGAGGTGGCGTCGTCGAGGAGGAGCAGCCGGGGGTCGGTGAGGATGGCGCGGGCGAGGGCGACGCGCTGGCGCTGGCCGCCGGAGAGGGTGAGGCCGTGCTCGCCGACCGTGGTGTCGTAGCCGTCGGGCAGCTCGGCGATGAAGCGGTCGGCCTGGGCGGAGCGGGCGGCCTGTCGGATCTGTTCGTCGGTGGCGTCGGGGAGGCCGTAGGCGATGTTGGCGCGGATGGTGTCGGAGAACAGGAAGCTGTCCTCCGGTACGAGTCCGATGGCGGCCCGCAGCGAGTCGAGGGTCAGTTCGCGCACGTCGTGTCCGCCGACGAGGACGGCGCCGTGCGACACGTCGTAGAACCGGGGCAGCAGCAGCGAGACGGTGGACTTCCCGCTGCCGGACGCGCCGACGACGGCGACGGTCTCGCCGGGTTCGATGGTCAGCGAGAAGCCGTCGAGGACGGGGCGCGACTCGTCATAGCCGAAGCGCACGTCCTCGAACTCGACGCTGGCGGGGGCGTCGGCGGGAAGCTCCTTGGTGCCGTCCTGGAGGGACGGTTCGGTGTCGATCAGCTCCAGTACGCGCTCCACACCGGCGCGGGCCTGCTGGCCGACGGTGAGGACCATGGCGAGCATCCGGACCGGGCCGACGAGCTGGGCGAGGTAGGTGGAGAACGCGACGAAGGTACCGAGCGTGATCTCGCCGCGGGTGGCGAGCCAGCCGCCGAGGGCGAGCATCGCGACCTGGCCGAGGGCGGGGACGGCCTGGAGCGCGGGGGTGTAGCGGGAGTTCAGCCGGATGGTGCGCAGCCGGCCGGCGAAGAGCCTGCGCCCGACCTCGCGCAGCTTGCCGGTCTCCTGGTCCTCCTGTCCGAAGCCCTTGACGACACGGACGCCGGAGACGGCCCCGTCGACGACTCCGGCGACGGCCGCGGCCTGCGACTGGGCGTACCAGGTGGCCGGGAAGAGGCGGGTGCGGGAGCGGCGGGCGATGAACCAGAGGGCGGGGGCGACTGCGACGGCCACGAGGGTCAGCAGCGGCGAGAGCCACGCCATGATCACGAGGGAGATGAGGAAGAGCAGGATGTTCCCGATGGTCATCGGGAGCATGAAGAGCAGGCCCTGGATCAGCTGGAGGTCGCTGGTGGCGCGGCCGACGACCTGTCCGGTGGAGAGTTCGTCCTGGCGTCTGCCGTCGAGCCGGGTGATCGTCCCGTACATCTCGGTGCGCAGGTCGTGCTGGACATCGAGGGCGAGCCGGCCGCCGTAGTAGCGGCGGATGTAGGTGGAGACGTACACGAGGACGGCCGCGAGGATCATCAGGCTCGTCCAGACGGCGAGGGACCGGGTGTGGCCGACGACCACGTCGTCGATGATCACCTTGGTGATCAGCGGGACGAGGGCCATCACCGCCATTCCGGCGAGCGACGAACCGAGCGCCAGCAGCACGTTGCGCCGGTAGCGCCAGGCGTAACCGCACAGCCTCCGCGCCCAGCCGCGCGGCTCGGCGCCGCTCTTCTGCTCCCCTGCGTCCGACACGCGGTGCCTCCCGATCGTCCTGCTCTACCGGAAGGAACCAACGCGGTGGGCTGCGGATTTCATCCCGCTGCAACAAATACGGGACCTTTGTCGTAGGGCCTTTCGTTTGGATCAGGCCGGACCCCGCGAGCCCGGCATGATCCAAACGAAAGGCCCTAAGGGCTGTCCCGCTACTTCGGGGTCACGGTGAGCATCCGGCCGGACGGAGCCTCCGGGACCGGCGGGATGGCCTCCTGGAGGAGGGTGGCCGGGGTGGGGACCTCGGCCCGGTGCAGGACGCGGATGGGCCACCCGTGCAGGACGCGCGGCTTCTCCGGGGGCAGGTTCAGGTCCTGGTGCACGACCCGGGCGACGGCCTGGATGGTGTTGACGCCGTCCGTCATCGTGTTGTTGTCCTGGGTGAGCACGGTGAGCACGTAGTTGCGGCCCTTGCCCGTGAAGGCGCCGATGCTGTGGACCCGCCAGCCGTGGGTGGCGCGCTGCAGCCAGCCGTTCTTGACCTGCACGGTGACGCCCGCCGGAGCCCCGGCGGGCGTGCCCCAGCGCTGTCCGGAGACGACCTTGCGCATCAGCCCGAGCTCGTAGGAGCGGGCGCTGTCGGTGAGTACGGAGTTCTTCGCGGTGAGCAGCGTCAGCAGCCGCTGCTCGTCCTGGGCGGTGATCTGCGTCAGCCCCCAGTAGCCGCCGGAGCCGGGCACGGTGTGCGTCATCCCGGCCGCCTTGAGGAAGCCGTTGACCTTGGTGACGCCGAGCTGCTTCCACAGGGCGCTGGTCGCGTCGTTGTCGGACTTGGTGATCATCGCGGTGCTGAGGTCGATCTCGCGCTGGGTGAGGTTGCGGCCCCGCTTGGCGTTGTCCCAGAGCAGCGTGGCCAGCACGGTCGCCTTCACGACGCTGGCGGAGTCGTACTTCGATGTGGCCCGGAGCGTGCACGTGGTCTTCGTGGTCCGGTCGTACAGCGCCACCGCGGTGGTCGACTTGCGCCCCTTGAGCGCGGCGGTGATGTCCTTCGCCAGCTTGGCGGCGAGTCCGGCCCTGCCGGAGGTGCAGCTCGCCGTCGGTGTGGCGGCCGCGGCGGGTGTCGCCGCGAGCGTCACGGGTGCGAGCACGCCGACGGCGAGCGCGGCACAGAGTGCGCCGCGGACGCGCCGGGATATGTGGGGTGTCTTCATGTGTATGGGTTTCCGTCCCCTGGGTTCTGTGGGCACGCCCCCCGGCGTGCCCACAGAGTTGACTCGTGACGGGGCGGAAAGTTGTACGGGGCAGGCGTCCGGGAGTCCGGCAGCCGCAGGGGCACGCGTCCGCGCGCCGGTTGTCCGGCGTTCACCGCCCGGCCGGGCCGGGTAGGGATGGCCTTCGCCGGTTGAATGAGGAGGGTCCATGTCGGACGGTCAGCCCACGGATGCCTACCGTTGTGGGCAGTTGTACGCGGCGTTGGCGGCGCTGGAGCGGCTCGGGTCCCCGAGTGCGAAGGCCTCGCTGGACAGGCCGGGCGAGCGGTCGAAGGCGTCACAGAATCCCCGGGGCACGTTGAAGGGCCATCTGGACCGGGCGGTGACCTACCTCATGCACGCACGGAGCCGGCGCAAAGGGACGGAGGCAGCGGCCATCTTTCGGTCGATACCCGAACTGCTCCCGGAGTCCAAGGAGTTGCCCGGAAGCCTGGGCTTCGCGCAGCAGGACGACTTCTCGCAGGGGTGGCATGCGCAGGTGAAGGCGCTGGAGGCCGCGGCGCACTGAGGCACGGCAGTGCCCGGGGCCTTCGCCGCCGCGGGCGGGGCTTTACAGGTGCGTCGGCTCGAACATCCGCAGGACTGCCGGGAGTACGACGACACAGGGGCCGGGCCGCGCGAGGGACCGGGCCAGGTCGTCGGCGAGCGCCGTGGGGCTCGTACGGACCGCTGGGACGCCGAAGGACTCGGCGAGGGCGACGAAGTCGGGGCGGGACAGTTCCGTGGCGTCGCCGCTCTCGCCGAAGGCGTCGTTCATGTACGTGCGCAGGATGCCGTAGCCGCCGTCGTCGACGATCAGCCAGGTGACCGGGAGGTTGTACTGGCGGGCGGTGGCGAGTTCCGCGAGGGAGTACATCGCGCCGCCGTCGCCGGAGACCGCGAGGACCGGTTTCGTCGGGTCGGCGGCGGCCGCCCCGATGGCCGCCGGGAAAGCGTAGCCGAGGCCGCCGGCCCCCTGGGCCGAATGCATGGTGTTGGGGCGGCGGGCGTCGAAGGCGGCCCAGGCCCAGTAGGCGAGGATCGTCATGTCCCAGAAGCTGGGTGCGGTGTCGGGCAGGGCCGTCCTGATCGCGGCCAAGGCGTCCTGTTCCAGGGTGAGTTCCTGGGCGGCGATCCGCTCCCGTACCCGGCCGAGCACCGCGGTGACGCGTTCGGCGGCGGCCGGGTCCTGGCGCGGGGTGACCGCTTCCAGCAGGTCGGACAGGGCGTCGCGGGCATCGGCGTGGATGCCGAGGGCCGGGTGGTTGGCCTCCAGCTTCCCGGCGTCGGCGTCGATCTGCACGATGCGGCCCCGGGGCGCGAACGTGTAGTAGTTCGAGGAGAGTTCACCGAGGCCGGAGCCGACGACGAGCAGGACGTCGGCGTCCTCCAGGAAGTCCGTCGTGTGCCGGTCCTCCATCCAGGACTGGAGCGAGAGCGGGTGCTCCCACGGGAAGGCACCCTTGCCGCCGTACGTGGTGACGACCGGGGCGGCGAGCTTCTCGGCGAGGGCGCGCAGCTTGCCGGACGCGTCGGACCGTACGACTCCGCCGCCCGCGATGACCGCCGGACGCTCCGCGTGGGACAGCAGACGGGCCGCGACGGCGATCAGCTCGGGGCGGGCGTGCACCTCGCGCGGGGTGGCGTCCATCGCCGTGACGACGGGCAGCGTCGTGGGGGCGCTGAGCACGTCCTCGGGGATCTCGATCCAGACCGGGCCGTGCGGGGCCGTGAGCGCGGACTCCCAGGCGGCGGCGATCGCGGAGGGGATCTGTGAGGCGGTACGGACGGTGTGCACGGACTTCACGATGTCGCGGAACGACGCCTGCTGGTCGCGGAGTTCGTGCAGATAGCCGTGCCTGCCGCCGCCCAGCCCGGCGGCCGGGACCTGGCTGGAGATCGCCAGGACGGGCGCGGAGGCGGCCGCCGACTCCTGGAGCGCGGCGAGCGAGGTGAGCGCGCCGGGCCCGGTGGACAGGAGCAGCGGGGCGACCTCGCCGGTGATGCGCCCGTAGGCGTCGGCGGCGAAGCCCGCGTTGTTCTCGACGCGCAGGCCGACGTAGCTGAGGGAGGAGCGGCGGAGCGCGTCGAACATGCCCAGGGCGTGCTGCCCGGGCAGCCCGAAGACGGTGGTCGCGCCGAGGCCCTGGAGGGTCTCGATGACGAGGTCGCCGCCGATGCGTCCGGGCGGGGGGTCCAGGGCGGCGGCGATCTGGGCGGGGGTGAGCTCGGGCCGCTCGTCGTGGTGGTCGTGGCTCACTTCTGCCTTCTTCTGGTTCCGTCACTGTCGCTCTGCTGCTCCGAGTGTGCCGGATCCCCCGCCTCCCGCCGGCACCCGGGCCGGGCGCGGCGCCGCCCGTGCGGAGTCCTGTCCGCCCACCCTGATGTGTCCCGCTCATCGGCACACGACATATGTTGCAGTGGCAAAGGGGGGCCGCATGGCACGGGATTACGACAGTCAACTACTGGAATCGGTGGGGGTGCGCCGGCGCAGGATGCGGGACGCGCTCCTGTTCGGGGCCCAGCGTGCGCGGCGGACGGCGGACGAACGCCTCGGGAAGGTGTTCGCGGGGATCGCGATCACGGCGGTGCTGTGCGCGGGGTGCGTGGGGTGGTCGTTCCTCCAGCACACCCTGGACAAGCAGAAGGCCGAGCAGGACAAACAGCAGCGGCAGGCGCAGCGGTACGGACAGCCGACTCCGTCACCGGCCACCTCGGCTCCGGGCGGTTCCACGGAGCCGGCACAGCCGTAGGCACCGCTTTCGTGTGCGCCGGGATTCGGCGTGATTCACCGGAGCGGCCTTCTCAGGAACGCACGGTGCGCTTCGCCCAATTGGCCCGAAATTCCGGGAAATCGCGATGATAGGTTTTCGTAAGTGGTGAGTACATCAATGACTTCCCGGGCGGAAATGAGCCGGGTCACCCTGGTCGGCGAGCGGCGCCGGGCCGACATCGTGCTGCCCTCCGACACTCCTGTCGGGCAACTCCTGCCGGACATCCTGCAGTTGCTGGACGACCGGGCCGCGGCGCGGCCGTTGAAGTTTCTTCGCTGGGGATTCTGACCTCTGCGTTCCATGCTTCTGAGAATGTCAAGGAAGTATGTTCGGGACCCCTGGGAGTAGCGCGCTCCATTGACAATACGTTCCCCCAGCCTTGTGTCCACGTGACTCTTCGCTGATGACCTGAAGATGGCACTGGATGACGGCCGGGTCGATTACATCGTCGTCAGAGGGCAAGACAACGCGGGTACGTATACTGGCTATTCCACACAGAAGTTCGACATCAGGGAGATTTCGTGACTGTGATCATCTCCCGCCATGGCGAGCCCGGGCCCGATGACGAGAGGTATGCACGGAACCGATCACGGAAAACGATTGAGGCAATCAACTCTCTCGAACAGTCGCCGCACATGCTCGACGCGCTGTGGAACTCCGTACGGACATGCGTTGAGGCCCGCTCGACAGTCGACCCGACAAGCTCAGGCATCGAAACCTGGGAAGCCGTGGTCAACGCCATGCAGGTCGGATCGGCGATCTTCCGGACCGCGAGTAATTCCGGGGGCACCGTCGAGTGCCGCATCCATCACGAGATGCGCACACTGCCCACCACCGGCCCCAAGGGCTTTATCAACGCACCAGCATGGATCGATGCGTTCTGCTTCGCCGTCATCTGCCGCGACCAGGAGCGGATAACGGAACTGTGCGAGGTGCCGATGGACGTGCTTCGTGCCTCCGGTGCGCAGCACGATGAATACCTCTATCAGTGGGTAGCCACACTGCAGGCGTACTGGTTGCGCCAGCCATCTCGTACCCGCCGATCAACCTTTTCTACCACTTCGTCAAACACGACCACGACGGCTTCAACACCGCTCTCGTAGAAGCACTTGAACTCCACAAAACCTACTGGACAAAAGACGAAGACCGCGAGGAAAGCATCGAGGGCCTCTGGGCCATCGGCCCCCTGACCATCGCATGCCTCGCCTACGACGGCGACTTCCCCATCGACGTCGAAACCGAATATCTCCCCCAGCACCTCCTCCAGCGCAGCTGGGTCGGAGCATTTCCCGTCTGACCCGTCCCTGCCCAATCTTCCGAGGATATGGCAGTGATCAGCAACGTTTTCCGCCACCCATTTCCTACGGAGAAAGCGGAGGCGGACCTCGCTGTCCTCCAGGAGAGCGGCGACGGGTGGATCGACAGTCTGGAGGCAGACTCCGCCGGGCTGGGCGAGGCATTCGACACCTCGCTCCTGCTGGCCAAGGGGCGCTGTCTACTGGACCCGCAGGGATCGTTCCTCCCCACATGGGCCGCCTGGGTGAACTCGATGCAGATCGCCTCCGCCATGTTCGCCTCCACGACCACGGCCGAGGACCACGTCCAGTGCCGCATCGCACACAAGGACCGCACCCTCCAGGCCACTGAGGCCCCGCCCTCCTCATCCCCTCGCCGACTGGTCCTCGTTCGTCGAAGCCGTGAAGGCAGGAACCCTCACCGCTTGACCGGCAGTGCCGAGGCACCAACCGGCCCGGGTGTTCGCCGCCAACCGGTCTTGCGTTAGAGCGCGGTTCAACGCCTACCGTGCCCCGCATGACAACACCTCAGCACAAGATCGGCTCGGGCTTCGGCGCCCGGAGCACCGCGGACGACGTCCTCAGCGGGATCGACCTGTCCGGCAGCACCGCGATCGTCACCGGCGGCTACTCGGGGCTCGGCCTGGAGGCGACCCGGGCGCTGGGGGCCGCCGGGGCACGGGTCATCGTGGCCGCCCGGCGGCGGGCGGTCGCTCAGGAGGCCGTCGAGGGGATCGCCGGCGTAGAGGTCGACGACCTGGACCTGTCCGACCTCGGCAGCGTCCGCGGGTTCGCCGAGCGATTCCTGGCCTCGGGGCGCGACATCGACATCGTGATCAACAACGCCGGGATCATGGCCTGCCCCGAGACGCGGGTCGGCCCGGGGTGGGAGGCGCAGTTCGCCACCAACCACCTCGGCCACTATGCGCTGATCAACCATCTCTGGCCGGCCATCGCCCGTGGTGGCGCGCGAATCGTCGCCGTGTCCTCCGGCGCGCACGGCATGGGCATGCGCTGGGACGACATCCACTTCGAGCGTGGCTACGACCGATGGGCGGCGTACGGGCAGGCCAAGGCGGCGAACGTGCTGTTCGCCGCGCACCTCGACGCACTCGGCCGCGACGCCGGAGTCCGGGCGTTCGCCGTGCACCCGGGCAGCATCCTCACTCCGCTGCAACGCCACCTCGCGAAGGCGGACATGGTCGACGCGGGCTGGATCGACGAGAACGGCACCCCGACCGACCCCACCTTCAAGACCCCCGGCCAGGGCGCCGCGACGCAGGTCTGGGCTGCGGCATCCCCCCAACTAGCGGGCATGGGTGGGGTGTACTGCGAGGACTGCGACATCGCCGAGCCGGCCGCCGAAGGCACGGAAGGTGGCGTTCACGCACACGCGACCGACCCGGAGCAGGCCGCCCGGCTGTGGGAGCTGTCAGCCGGCCTCACGGGCGTAGACGCCTTCGCCAAGGCCCGCTGAGACCGGCCCGCCGGCCCCGCCCCGGTCTGCTGACGCCCGCCCCCCTCACTCCTTCCGCAACGGCACCTCCCGCATCAGCCACGCCGCCAGGAAGATCACCACCCCCAACACCGCCGCCCCCGCCAGCACCCCGTGCAGGCCCTCGGTGACCGCTGTCCGTACCGCCTCCCGGACCCCCTCCGGCATCCCCCGTACCGCCTCCGGGGTCCAGGCCGTACCGCCCTCCGGCATGCCGGCCGAGTGGAGGCGGCTCGTGTAGACGGCGCCGAGCACCGCGATGCCGAGCGAGCTGCCGATCGTACGGACCAGGGTGGCGGTTCCCGTCGCGGCGCCCATGTCGCGGGGCGTCGCGCTGTTGATCGTCACGAGCAGCGTGCTCTGCATCAACAGGCCCATGCCCACGCCGAGTACGAGGGTCAGGGCGGAGGTCACCGCCGTGGGGGTGTCGGTTTCCACCGTCAGCAGGACGAGCGCGCCCGCGGCCGTCAGCGCGCCGCCGATGATCGGGTACGGGCGGTAGCGCCCGCCGCCCGCGAGGAGCTTGCCGACCAGGAGTTGGGCGCCGAACATCCCCGCCATCAGCGGGAGCAGCAGCATGCCGCTGGCCGTCGAGGACGCGCCTCGTACGAACTGCATGTACAGCGGCAGATAAGCCGACGCCCCGAGCATCGCGGCGCCCACCAGGAACGTGAGGATCTGGGCGAGCGTGAAGTTGCGGTCGGCGAACAGGCGGGGCGGGATGATCGGTTCGGCGGCGCGCCGCTCGACCCGGGCGAACCAGACCAGGGCGAGGGCGCCCGTCGCCGCGAGGCCGATGAGCTGCGGCGACGACCAGGAGTACCGCGTACCGCCCCAGCTGCCCAGCAGGGTGAGGGCCAGGATCGCGGTGCACAGCAGGCCGGCGCCCGCGTAGTCGATCCGTGCCGTGATCCGTTCGGTGCGCAGGCGCAGGCGCAGCCCGACGACGAGCAGGGCGAGCGCGCCGATGGGGACGTTGACGTAGAAGACCCAGCGCCAGTTCAGCTGGTCGGTGAGGAAGCCGCCGAGCAGCGGCCCGCCGACCAGCGCGACCGGCATCATGGCCCCGATCATCGCCTGGGAGCGGCCCGCCTGGGAGGGCGGCAGCATGACGCCGATGAGGGAGATGGCGCCGACCATGAGGCCGCCCGCGCCGAGGCCCTGGACGGCGCGGAAGGCGATGAGCTGCCCCATGTCCTGGGCGAGTCCGGAGAGTACGGATCCGGCGAGGAACACCGAGACCGACCAGATGAAGCTGCCCTTGCGTCCGTACAGGTCGCCGAGCTTGCCCCAGAGGGGGGTGGAGAGCGAGGCGGTGAGCAGGTAGGCGGTCACCACCCAGGACAGGTGGTCGAGGCCGCCCAGGTCACCGACGATCGTGGGCAGGGCGGTGCCGACGATCGTGCCGTCGAGCAGGCCGAGCATCAGGCCCAGCAGGAGGCCGAACAGGACGAGCTTCGACGGGCCGCCGTCCTTGTCCACGGGTGGCGGCGGCGGGGCGGCCTCGGGCTCCGGTCGGTCGTTCGTGTCCTTCGTGTACTGGCTCATGGCTGCCCTCGCCCCTCAGGCGGCGTACGGGGCAGAGGCCCTGGCGTCCCGCAGTGCGTGCGCCCACCAGGCGAGCTGGTCCAGCAGGGCCTTGGCGGCCGTGTCGACCTGGGGGTCGTCCACGGCGCCGTTCGGACCGAACAGGCCGTAGGCGTTGTGGAAACTGACCGTGTTGCGGATCGTCGTGGCGTTCAGCTCGGCCATCACGACCCGGAGCTGTTCCACGGCGCGCAGCCCGCCGGAGAGGCCGCCGTAGGAGACGAAGGCGACGGGCTTGGCGTGCCACTGCTCGTTGTGCCAGTCGATGGCGTTCTTCAGGGACGCGGGAAAGCTGTGGTTGTACTCCGGTGTGACGAAGACGAACGCGTCGGCGGCGGCGAGGCGCGGTGAGACCAGGGCGAGGGCCTCCTCCGTGCCCGGCGCCGGCGGCTGCCCGAACGCGGGAAGACGGTGGGCAACGGGGTCTCGGCGAGGTCGACGACGTCCGTCGCCATGTCGTCGCGCTGGGAGAGGTGGCCCTTCAGCCACTGGGTGACGACGGGCGCGAAGCGGCCCTCGCGGGTGCTGCCGACGAGGACGGCGACGCGGAGCTGCGGGCGGGTGCTGGGCATGGGTTCCCCCTGGAAACCTGGAAGCGGTCGAGGTGTACGACGTATTTCGCTGCGTACAACGTATCCATTCATGTGTACGTTGTCTACTGACGCATACGATGTACGCTGGCGGCCCCACCGAGAGGAGGCCGCCCGTGGCCGGCCAGAAGAAGGACACGAAGAAGGACAGCGGCAAGGGCGCCGGCGCGGGGCCCGATCCGTCCCTCTGGCAGCGCCTCGAACAGCCGGCGGCCGCACCCCGCACCTCGCTGACCCTGGACCGGATCGGGACCGTCGCCGTGGAGATCGCCGACGCGGAGGGGTTCGCCGCCGTCACCATGCGCAGGCTCGCGACGGAGCTCGGCGTCGCCCCCATGGCCGCCTACCGCCATGTCACCGGCAAGGACGACCTGTGGGCGCTGATGGCCGAGCGGGTGACCGCCGAGATGCGGATCCCCGACGAGGTGACCGGATGGCGCGAGGTGCTGCGCGCCTTCGGGCTGCTGACGCGGGACATGATGCTGCGGCACCCGTGGGTGGGGCAGTTGCCCACCCATCTCTTCGTCCTCACGCCCGGCCGGCTGGCCATCGCCGAACGGCAGCTGGCGGCGCTCGACGGACTGGGCCTCGACGAGGACTCGATGATGGTCGCGTTCCGCACGGTCAGCGCCTTCGCCCACGGCTCGGTGCAGTCGGAGGTGGCGGTGCGGGAGTGGACGCAGTCCGCCGGCTGGTCGTCCGGCGACGAGACACGGCTGGGCCTGGCCCCGCAGATGATGTACCTGATGAAAACCGGCCGCTATCCCACGTACCAGCGCTACGGGCTGCGGGCGACCCGCAAGGACGACGCGACCTGGGCGTTCGAGACGGGTCTCGACTGCGTGCTCGACGGGATCGCCGCCCGGTTCGCCATCTGAGGCGGCCGGCGGCCCACGGTCACAGCGACCCACGCCCCGCGCCCCGCCTCCGGCGTGCTCAGCATCACCCTGGACAGCTCCGGTGACCGCCGGGTAACTTTTAACCAAGGCTGAGCAAGCGCTTAGCCATGCCGAGCGCAGCCGACCAGGGAGGCACCCCGTGCGCCGTACCGTATTCAACGAGGACCACGAGGCGTTCCGGGAGACCATCCGCGCCTTCATCGCGGCCGAGGTCGTGCCCGTGTACGACGACTGGTTCGCGGCCGGTCAGGCTCCGCGCGACTTCTACCTGAAGCTCGGCGAGCTGGGCGTCTTCGGCATCACGGTGGACGAGGAGTACGACGGCGCGGGCATCGACTCGCACAAGTACGAAGCGGTCATCTACGAGGAGACCGCGCGCGCGGGCGTCTCCTTCGGCGGCTCCGGCGTGCACACGCTGCTCGGCCTGCCGTACATCAAGATGCTCGCCACCGACGAGCAGAAGAAGCGCTGGCTGCCGAAGTTCACCACCGGCGAGGAGATGTGGGCCCTCGCGATGACCGAGCCGGGCACCGGTTCCGACGTCGCGGGCATGAAGACCACCGCCAAGCTCTCCGAGGACGGCACGCACTACGTCCTCAACGGCTCCAAGACCTTCATCACCGGTGGCGTGCACGCCGACCGTGTGATCGTCTGCGCCCGCACCTCCGCCCCGCGCGAGGACGACCGCCGCTTCGGCATCTCCCTGTTCGCCGTCGACACCAAGTCCGCGGGCTACTCCATCGGCCGCAAGCTCGACAAGCTCGGCCTGCGCGTCTCCGACACCGCCGAGCTGGCGTTCGTCGACGTGAAGGTCCCCGTCGAGGACCTGCTCGGCGAGGAGAACAAGGGCTTCGGCTACCTCGGCACCAACCTGGCCTCCGAGCGCTGGGGCATCGCCTTCGGCGCCTACGCGCAGGCCGCGGCCGCCGTCCGGTTCGCCAAGGAGTACGTGCAGGACCGCACGGTCTTCGGCAAAACCGTCGCCTCGTTCCAGAACACCAAGTTCGAGCTGGCCGCCTGCCAGGCCGAGGTGGACGCGGCCCAGGCCGTCGCCGACCGCGCGCTGGACGCCCTGGACGCCGGTGAGCTGACCGCCGCCGAGGCCGCCTCCGCGAAGCTGTTCTGCACCGAGGTCGCGCACCGCGTGATCGACCGCTGCCTCCAGCTGCACGGTGGCTACGGCTTCATGAACGAGTACCCGATCGCCCGCCTGTACGCGGACAACCGGGTCAACCGCATCTACGGCGGCACCAGCGAGGTCATGAAGTCGATCATCGCGAAGTCCATGGGTCTGTAAGAGCGACCCACCAGAGCGACTACGTTTCCTTCCATGAGCTCAGTACCGGACGCCGCCCTGCTCGATCTGCTCGATCTCCTGGATCTCGAGCAGATCGAGCAGGACATCTTCCGGGGCACCAGCCGTTCGGCGATCGTGCCCCGCGTCTTCGGCGGACAGGTCGCGGCCCAGGCGCTCGTCGCCGCGGGCCGGACCGTCCCCGCGGACCGGCCCGCCCACTCACTCCACTCGTACTTCCTGCGGGCGGGGGACCCCGGCGCGCCGATCGTCTACAGCGTCGACCGCATCCGCGACGGCCGCTCCTTCACCACCCGGCGGGTCGTGGCCGTCCAGCACGGGCAGCCGATCTTCCACCTCTCCGCGTCCTTCCAGACGTACGAAGAGGGGCTGGAGCACCAGGCGGACATGCCGGCCGCGCCCGACCCCGACACGCTGCCCACGGCCGCCGAGATGCTGCCGCGGTACGCGGACCGGTTCAGCGACCCCGCGGTCGTGGACCGGCTGATCGAGGCCCGGGCCGCTGTCGACCTGCGGTACGCGGACGCCCCGCCGTTCGGCACCGTCGGGCAGCCGCGCGAGCCGCGCTCGCAGGTGTGGTTCCGCACCAACGGGAAGCTGGCGGACGACCCGCTGCTGCACGTCTGCATGGCGACGTACGTCTCCGACATGACGCTGCTCGACTCGGTGCTCCTCGCCCACGGGCGCGGCGGCTGGGCGGTCGGCGACGTGGTCGGTGCGAGCCTGGACCACGCGATGTGGTTCCACCGGCCGTTCCGCGCCGACGAATGGCTGCTGTACGACCAGGAGTCGCCGTCCGCGTCCGGCGGTCGCGGGCTCGGCCAGGCCCGCATCTACACCCAGGACGGCCGGCTGGCGATCACCGTCATCCAGGAGGGCGTGGTCCGGGTTCCGCGCGAAAGCTGAACGGGCCGTACCCGGCTGATTCCGACATACTCCCCACCATGAGTGACGAGAAATCCGATACGGCTGATGGTGGGGAGTCGACGTTCACGGTCATCGTCGCGGCGGCCGCCAACCTCGGCATCGCCGTCGCGAAGGCGGTCGCCGGGCTGATCAGCGGATCGAGCGCGATGCTCTCCGAGGCGGCCCACTCCGTCGCCGACACGGTCACCGAGGTGCTGCTCCTGACCGCGCTCAAGCGCAGCGAGAAGCCCGCCGACGACGAACACCCTCTGGGTTACGGCCCCGAGCGGTACATCTGGGCGATGCTCGCCTCCGTCGCCACGTTCGTCGGCGGCGCGGTCTTCTCCATCTACGACGGCGTCCACACCTTGGTCGCGGGCGAGGATCTCGGCGACCCCCTGGTCTCGTACGTCGTGCTCGCCGTGGCCTTCCTGCTGGAAAGCTTCTCCCTGCGCACCGGGCTGCGGCAGGTGCGCAGGGAGGCCGTCCGGCTGGGCACGCCCGCTACGCGCTACTTCCGGATCACTCCGGACACGGCGGTCAAGGCCGTCGTGATGGAGGACTCGGCGGCGCTGGCGGGTCTGGTCCTGGCCGCCGGCGGGCTGCTGGGCGGGCAGCTGACGGGGTCCGGGGTCTGGGACGGGATCGCGTCGGTCCTGATCGGTGCGCTGCTCGTGTACGTGGCCTGGGTGCTCGGCCGGTCCAACGCCCAGTTGCTGATCGGGCGGCCGGTTCCACAGGCGATGCGGGCGGGGGTGCGCGAGGAGCTGCTTTCGGTGCCGCACATCATCGACGTACTGGAACTGACCACGCTCATCCAGGGGCCGACGGAGATCCTGATCGCGGCGAAGGTCGACTTCCGGGACGTGGCCAGTGCGGAGCAGGTCGAGTGGGCCTGCGAGGAGGCGGAGCAGCAGTTGCGGGAGCGGTATCCGTCGATCCGGCGGGTGTATCTGGACCCGACGCCGGGGGTGGCGCAGCGGCGCCGGGCCCGGGCCGCGGAGGACGGCCCGGACAGCGGGCTCTGACCCGGGCTCCCGGTCAGAGCAGCCCGGCCGCGTCCAGCAGGTAGTCGGTCATGGGGTCGTAGAACCGCGGGTCCAGCACGTGGTCGTCCATCGGGATGGCCACCTGGAGGGTGCCCTCGGACTCACCCAGGAAGAGTGCGGGGTCGTTGCAGTCCGCGTAGCCGATGGCGTCCAGGCCGCGCTGCGCCGCGCATCCGGCCCAGCCGTGGTCGGCGACGACCAGGTCGGGCAGGGGGCGCCCCTCCCGCTCCAGGCCGTCCAGGATCGCGGCCATCGGGGCCGGGGAGTGGGTGTGCCAGAGGGTCGCGCCGCGCTCCTGCACGGCGACGTCGGCGAACTGGAAGACCATGCCCTCGTCGGCCGTGAGCCCGCCCGGGATCCGCATGATCTCGCAGCCGGCCGTCCGCAGCGCGGCCGCGGTCTGCCGGTGGACGTCCAGGAGTCCCCCCGGGTGGCCGGTGGCGAAGAGGACCCGCTCGCTCGCGTCGGCGGCCTTGCGCAGCCGGGCCGCGGCGCGGTCCAGGGCGGCGACGGTCAGCTCGGGGTCGATGGTGTCCTGGCCGAACCGGTGCTCCGGGTCGTCGCTGACGCCGCATCGCTCGGCCATGACCGCCAGGACGTCCTGCTCGTCGCGCCACCGGTCGCCCAGTTCGAGTCCCAGCCAGAAGTGGCGATCGCCGTTGGCGAGCTTGCGGTAGTGGGAGAGGTTGTTGTCGCGCGGGGTCGCGACGTCTCCGGCTATGCGCGTACGGACGAGGTGGTCGACGAGGGCGGCGCGGCTGGGTATCGGCATGAACCCATTGTGCCGTGGGGTGTGCGCGGTGTGCCGGTCGTATGACGGCATGGGACCAGCGGTACGGCCGTTGACGCCAAGTGCTCTTCTGCCAGGGCACGTTACTGACCGGCGGACGCGGGCACGAGGGTGGGCGCCGGTCCCCGCTTCCACACGCGGCCGACGGGCAACGGCACTTCGATCGGTCCGGTGACGGCACCGCGAAGGGCTCGTATACCGTCACGAATCCGGCCTGGTGACACCGCGCGACTCCTGACCCCGCGCGCCGCGGAGCCGAACGAGCGGACCCGGACCCGTCCGGGTCGCGGCCGGTCCCGCGCCGGTCCTCGTCGTCATCGAGCCCGGCCCCGTCCGGGTCGCGCAGCGGGCGAAGTCCCTCGCGCGGACGCGGACGCGGTGAAGCCGGAGCGGCCCGGGACGTTCACGTTCTTGTGCCTGAGGGGCACAGCTCACGGTGTCGTGCCGGGAGACGCCGGCCCGTGACGGCGGGCGCTCAGCCCGCTTCCCGCTCCCCCGCCGCGGCGAAGGCCCCGCGCGCCAGCCGGTGCAGCAGTGCCGCCGTGTCGGTACGGCCGGGCAGCGCACCGGGGCGGCCCAGGTGCGGGGTGGAGTTCAGCAGGCCGAAGACGGCGTGGACCGTCGCGCGGGCCTCGTGCTCGGGGAGTGCCGGGTGGACGTCGCGGACGACGGCGACCCACACCTCGACGTACTCGCGCTGGAGCCGGCGCACCCGCTTGCGGTCGGTGTCCCGCAGGCGGTCCAGCTCACGGTCGTGCAGGGTGATCAGGGGGCGGTCGTCGAGGGCGAAATCGATGTGGCCCTCGATGAGCGCGTCCAGGAGCGCTTCGGGTGACTTGTCGCCGGCGGCGTCCTCGGAGACCCGCCGCTGTCCGCCGGCCAGCAGCCGCTCGCTGATGCCGACGAGCAGTTCGGCGAGCATCGCGTCCTTGCCGGGGAAGTGCCGGTAGAGGCCGGGGCCGCTGATACCGACGGCGGCGCCTATCTCGTCGACGCCGACGCCGTGGAAGCCGCGCTCGGCGAAGAGGCGGGCGGCCTCCTTGAGGATCTGCTCGCGCCGGGTGGGCGCCGCGACGCGGGCGGCGGCATGGGTGCTCATGTTGAGTCATTCTAGACAGGTGGGTTAGCGGTCGTTAACCTGTGGAGGCAAGGTTAACGCTCATTAACGCAGCGGTACGGGCAAGGGGGCTCGACAGGATGCAGCAGGCACCGGTGCTGGCGAGCGCGGCCGATCCCGCCTCGGAGGCCTGGCAGGCCAACGAGGCGGCGCATCACGCGCTCACCGACGAGCTGCGCAAGCGGCTCGCCACGGCCAGGCTCGGCGGGGGTGAGAAGGCCCGCGCCCGGCATGTGGCGCGCGGCAAGCTGCTGCCCCGGGAGCGGGTGGACACCCTGCTCGACGCGGGCTCGCCGTTCCTGGAGCTGGCCCCGCTGGCGGCCGAGGGGCTGTACGGGGGCGCGGCGCCGGCCGCCGGGGTGATCGCCGGAATCGGCCGGGTCAGCGGCCGGGAGTGCGTGATCGTCGCCAATGACGCGACCGTCAAGGGCGGCACGTACTACCCGATGACCGTGAAGAAGCACCTGCGGGCCCAGGAGGTGGCGCTGGAGAACCGGCTGCCGTGCCTGTACCTGGTGGACTCGGGCGGTGCCTTCCTGCCGATGCAGGACGAGGTGTTCCCGGACCGCGAGCACTTCGGGCGGATCTTCTACAACCAGGCCCGGATGTCCGGCGCCGGGATTCCGCAGATCGCGGCGGTGCTGGGGTCGTGCACGGCCGGTGGGGCGTACGTCCCCGCGATGAGCGACGAGGCCGTGATCGTCCGCAACCAGGGGACGATCTTCCTGGGCGGGCCGCCGCTGGTGAAGGCCGCGACCGGTGAGGTCGTGACCGCCGAGGAGCTGGGCGGCGGCGAGGTCCACTCCCGTACGTCGGGGGTCACCGACCATCTCGCGGAGGACGACGCGCACGCGCTGCGGATCGTGCGGAACATCGTGGCCACGCTGCCGGACCGGGGCGCGCTGCCGTGGTCCGTGACGGCGGTCGAAGAGCCGAAGGTGGATCCCGCCGGTCTGTACGGGGCGGTCCCGGTCGACTCCCGTACCCCGTACGACGTACGGGAGGTGATCGCCCGGGTCGTCGACGGCTCGCGGTTCGCCGAGTTCAAGGCGGAGTACGGGACGACGCTGATCACCGGTTTCGCGCACATCCACGGCCACCCGGTCGGGATCGTCGCGAACAACGGCATCCTGTTCTCCGAGTCCGCCCAGAAGGGCGCGCACTTCATCGAGCTGTGCGACCAGCGCGGCATCCCGCTGGTCTTCCTGCAGAACATCTCGGGCTTCATGGTCGGCCGCGACTACGAGGCCGGCGGCATCGCCAAGCACGGCGCCAAGATGGTCACCGCCGTCGCCTGCACCCGCGTCCCGAAGCTGACCGTGGTGGTCGGCGGGTCGTACGGGGCGGGCAACTACTCCATGTGCGGCCGGGCCTACAGCCCCCGCTTCCTGTGGATGTGGCCCAACGCGAAGATCTCCGTCATGGGCGGCGAGCAGGCCGCCTCCGTCCTCGCCACGGTCAAGCGCGACCAGCTGGGCGACGACTGGAGCGCGGAGGACGAGGAGTCGTTCAAGGCCCCGATCCGCGAGCAGTACGAGACCCAGGGCAACGCGTACTACGCCACCGCCCGGCTCTGGGACGACGGCGTGATCGACCCGATGGAGACCCGGCAGGTGCTGGGGCTCGCCCTGACCGCGTGCGCCAACGCTCCCCTGAACGATGCCGGCTTCGGCGTCTTCCGGATGTGAGGAACAGATGACGATGTTCGACACGGTGCTCGTCGCCAACCGCGGCGAGATCGCGGTCCGGGTCATCCGGACCCTGCGCGAGCTGGGCGTGCGCTCGGTCGCCGTCTTCAGCGACGCGGACGCGGACGCCCGGCACGTGCGGGAGGCCGATACGGCGGTACGGATCGGACCCGCACCGGCCTCGATGAGCTATCTGAGCGTGGACCGGCTGCTGGAGGCCGCCCGCCGCACCGGCGCGCAGGCCGTCCACCCCGGCTACGGCTTCCTCGCCGAGAACGCCGGCTTCGCGCGGGCCTGCGCGGAGGCGGGGCTGGCCTTCATCGGGCCGCCCGCCGCCGCGATCTCGCTGATGGGCGACAAGATCCGCGCCAAGGAGACCGTCTCCGCTGCCGGTGTCCCGGTGGTACCCGGCTCCTCGGGCAGCGAGCTGACCGACGGGCAGCTCGCGGACGCCGCCCACGAGATCGGCATGCCTGTGCTGCTGAAGCCCTCGGCGGGCGGCGGCGGCAAGGGCATGCGGCTCGTGCGCGACGCAGCGCTCCTCGCGGACGAGATCGCCGCCGCCCGGCGCGAGGCGCGCGCCTCGTTCGGCGACGACACGCTGCTCGTCGAGCGGTGGATCGACCGGCCGCGCCACATCGAGATCCAGGTGCTGGCGGACGCGCACGGCAACGTGGTGCACCTCGGCGAGCGCGAGTGCTCGCTCCAGCGCCGCCACCAGAAGATCATCGAGGAGGCGCCGTCCGTCCTGCTCGACGAGAAGACGCGCGCGGCGATGGGCGAGGCGGCCGTCCAGGCGGCCCGCTCCTGCGGGTATGTCGGCGCGGGCACGGTGGAGTTCATCGTCCCGGGCAACGACCCGGCGTCGTACTACTTCATGGAGATGAACACCCGCCTTCAGGTCGAGCACCCGGTGACGGAGCTGATCACCGGCCTCGACCTGGTGGAGTGGCAGTTGCGCGTCGCATCCGGCGAGCAACTCCCGTACGCACAACGAGACATCACTCTCACCGGGCACGCGATCGAGGCCCGGGTCTGCGCCGAGGACCCGGCCCGCGGCTTCCTGCCCTCGGGTGGCACCGTGCTGGCCCTGCGCGAGCCGCAGGGCGGCGGGGTGCGGACGGACTCCGGACTCGCCGAGGGCGGCGAGGTCGGCAGCCTGTACGACCCGATGCTGTCGAAGGTGATCGCGTACGGCCCCGACCGGGCGACGGCGCTGCGCCGGCTGCGGGCGGCCCTCGCGGACACGGTGGTCCTCGGCGTCCCGACCAACGCGGGCTTCCTGCGCCGGCTGCTCGGCCACCCGGCCGTGGTGGCGGGCGACCTGGACACCGGCCTGGTGGAGCGCGAGGTGGACGCGCTGGTCCCGGACGGCGTGCCGGAGGAGGTGTACGCGGCGGCGGCGCTGCTGCGGCAGCACTCCCCCGGGCCGGCCCGAGCGGACGTCTGGTCCGACCCGTTCTCGGCCGGTGACGGCTGGCGGCTCGGCGGCACCCCGGCGCGGACGGTGCGGCACTTCCGGATCCCCGGCCACGACCCGGTGCAGGTGAGCCTGCGGCCGTGCGGCGGCGCGGGCATGGAGCTGACCTTCGGCCATATCGGCGAGGGAGTGCGGCCACCGGCCCCCGAATCGGGCGCCTGCGGCCCGCTGGGCCCACTGCCCGGCGGCGCGGAGACGGCCAGGACACTCACGGCGGACGGGGGCAGGATCACCCTCGAACTCGCCGGTGTCACGCACGCGTTCGCGTACGCCGCATCCCCGGAGGGCCACTGGCTCGGCCGGGACGGCGACACCTGGCACGTCCGGGACCACGACCCGGTGGAGGCGTCACTGTCCGGCGCCGCCCGCTCCGGTGCGGACACCCTCGCCGCGCCCATGCCCGGGACGGTCACCGTGGTGAAGGTGGCCGTCGGGGACGAGGTGGCTGCGGGGCAGAGCCTGCTCGTCGTGGAGGCGATGAAGATGGAGCACGTCATCTCCGCCCCGCACGCCGGCACCGTGACCGAACTCGACGTGACCGCCGGATCCACGGTGGCCATGGACCAGGTACTGGCCGTGGTCGTCCCCGTGGCCACAGGGGAGGAAGCATGACGACCGAGCGCACCCTGCCCATGACCGTCGCGGCACCGGATCTCCCCGCCCGGGTCCGTATCCACGAGGTCGGCGCCCGTGACGGGCTGCAGAACGAGAAGACGGTCGTGCCGGTCGAGGTGAAGGCGGAGTTCATCCGCCGGCTCGCGGTCGCCGGGCTGACCACGATCGAGGCGACGAGCTTCGTCCACCCCAAGTGGGTGCCCCAACTCGCCGACGCGGAGCAGCTGTTCCCGATGCTCGGCGACATAGGGGACGTGGGGGACGTGGCGCTGCCGGTCCTCGTGCCGAACGAGCGGGGGCTGGACCGGGCGCTGGCGCTCGGGGCGCGCCGGATCGCCGTGTTCGGTTCGGCGACGGAGACGTTCGCCGCCCGCAACCTCAACCGCACGATCGACGAGTCGCTCGCCATGTTCGCGCCCGTCGTGGCCCGCGCCAAGGCGGAGAACGTACACGTGCGCGGCTACCTGTCGATGTGCTTCGGCGACCCGTGGGAAGGGCCCGTCCCGGTCCCCCAGGTCGTCCGGGTCGCCAGGGCGCTGCTGGACCTCGGCTGCGACGAGCTCTCGCTCGGCGACACGATCGGGGTCGCGACGCCCGGCCACGTACAGGCCCTGCTGTCCGGACTGAACGAAGCAGGCGTGCCCACCGACACGATCGGGGTGCACTTCCACGACACGTACGGGCAGGCCCTGTCCAACACCCTGGCCGCGCTCCAGCACGGCGTCACCACCGTGGACGCCTCGGCGGGCGGCCTCGGCGGCTGCCCGTACGCGAAGAGCGCGACCGGCAATCTCGCCACCGAGGATCTCGTGTGGATGCTCGACGGCCTCGGCATCGAAACCGGGGTCGACCTCGACGAGCTCATCGCCACGAGCGTGTGGCTCGCCGGACACCTGGGCCGACCCAGCCCGTCCCGTACCGTCCGCGCGCTCTCGGTGCAGCAAGCACAGTCCCACAAGGAGTAGTGATTCCCCCATGTCCCTGGACCACCGGCTGACCGCCGAGCACGAGGAACTGCGACGCACCGTCGAGGAGTTCGCCCACGACGTGGTCGCTCCGAAGATCGGCGACTTCTACGAGCGCCATGAGTTCCCGTACGAGATCGTGCGCGAGATGGGGCGGATGGGCCTGTTCGGGCTGCCGTTCCCGGAGGAGTACGGCGGGATGGGCGGCGACTACCTCGCCCTCGGCATCGCCCTGGAGGAGCTGGCCCGGGTCGACTCCTCGGTGGCGATCACCCTGGAGGCGGGCGTCTCGCTCGGCGCGATGCCGGTGTTCCGCTTCGGCACGGAGGAGCAGAAGCAGCGGTGGCTGCCGAGGCTCTGCTCGGGCGAGGCGCTCGGCGCGTTCGGCCTGACGGAGCCGGACGCCGGCTCGGACGCGGGCGGCACCCGCACGACGGCCGTGCGCGACGAGGCGGCGGGCGAGTGGGTGATCAACGGATCCAAGTGCTTCATCACCAACTCGGGGACGGACATCACGGAGTTGGTGACGGTCACCGCCGTGACCGGCCGCAAGGAGAACGGCGCCCCGCGCATCTCGTCGATCATCGTCCCGTCCGGCACCCCCGGCTTCACGGTCGCCGCCCCGTACTCCAAGGTCGGCTGGAACGCCTCGGACACCCGCGAGCTCTCCTTCGCCGACGTACGCGTCCCGCTGGAGAACCTGCTGGGCGAGGAGGGCCGCGGCTACGCGCAGTTCCTGCGGATCCTGGACGAGGGCCGGATCGCCATCTCGGCGCTCTCCACGGGCCTGGCGCAGGGCTGTGTGGACGAGTCGGTGAAGTACGCCGCCGAGCGGCACGCCTTCGGAAAGCCGATCGGCGCCAACCAGGCGATCCAGTTCAAGATCGCGGACATGGAGACGCGGGCCCACATGGCCCGCATCGGCTGGCGGGACGCGGCCTCGCGGCTGCTGGCGGGCGAGCCCTTCAAGAAGGAGGCGGCGATCGCCAAGCTGTACTCCTCGACGGTCGCGGTGGACAACGCCCGCGAGGCGACGCAGATCCACGGCGGCTACGGCTTCATGAACGAGTACCCGGTGGCGCGGATGTGGCGCGACTCGAAGATCCTGGAGATCGGCGAGGGCACGAGCGAGGTGCAGCGGATGCTGATCGCCCGGGAACTGGGCATGCAGGCCTGACAGTGGGGCCGGGCGACTGCCCGCCCGCCGAGCGCGGCCGGGCAGTGCGCCGACGCGGCGGTCTCCGACGCGGCGGTCTCCGGCGCGATGAGTGACCACCCTCGTACGCTCTGGCGCATGGCGGCGGCTCGTCCCTGTACCGGCGGGGCGCGACGCGATATATGCTGAGCCAACGTATATATCGAACAATGCCAGGAGGCCTCGTGTCCAAGACCCTCGTGGACGTCGATGATCAGATGCTTGCCTTCGCCCAGCAGCAGCTCGGCACCTCCACCAAGCGGGAGACGATCAATCGCGCGCTGACGATAGCGGCGGCGATCAGCGCGGACGACCGCGGGCGCGCACTGCGGTGGCTGCAGGACAACGCGGATCAGTTCCTGGACTTCGACGTTCTCGAGGAACGGGAGCGGTCCGGCCTGTGACGTACCTTGCCGACACCTCGGCGGTCTGGCGTCTGCTCCGCAAGCAGGTCGGGGACCCATGGCCGCAGCGCGTTTCCCAGGGGCTGGTCTCCCTGTGCCCGCCCGTCGAGGCCGAACTCATGCCGGCGCTTCGGGCGGACCGCGATCACGAGCCCTTCTTCACGATGCTCGGCCAGACCTTCGGCTGGGTGCCGGCCCTCGAAGACCCCTGGCCGAGGATCATCGGCGTCCAGCGCGAGCTGGGACGGATCGGCCACCACCGGGGCCCTTCACCCATCGATATCCTGATCGCCCTGACAGCACGACAGCACCGGCTCACCGTGCTCCACGTGGACGACGACTTCGGCTCCATCGCCAAGGTCTGCCCCGACATCGCGATGGTCCGGCTCCAGCCCCTCGACGGCCGACTCCCCGACGCATAACCCTCGCGGTGCACACCTGCACCCGGACCGGACGGAACATCGCGGAACTCGCCGCCCACAGCGGCCACTTCGACCACTACGCGGCGGATCCGCTGTCAGTGTGCCGGTCCGGCGACCTCCTGGGTGCCGAGGACGGCGAGCAGCTCCAGGAGCTGGGCGCTGTCCGTGCCGACCGCGGGGGTGAACCAGAGCAGCCGCTGCCGGCCGTCCTCGCTGAACAGGTTGAGGCAGTTGACCTCGATCAGGCCGAGTGCGGGGTGGTTGAGGCGTTTGCGGTCGTCGCGCCGGAATGCCACGTCGTGATCCGCCCAGAGGGCGGCGAATTCCGCGGAGGTGCCGAGCAGCGAGCTGATCATCGAGCCGGCTTCGGTGTCCTTGCCCTCTCGTCTGGCGGCGGCCGCCCGCAGGTCGGCGACGAAGGCCCGGGACTGGTGCGCATGGTCGGCTTCGGGATACAGCCGCCGGGCGTCGGGCTCGGTGAACCACCGGTGCACGAAGCTGGCCCGGGCGCCCCGGAGGCCGGAGTGGTCCCCGAGCAGAGCCACCGCCAGGGGATTCTGTACGAGGGTGACGTGCAGGTCCGTGATGACCTGTGCGGGCGTTGACGTCAGACGGGTGAGCAGGTCGAGCATGCCGGGGTGGACGTGGGAGGCCGGGCCGCCGTGCGCGGGCACCGGGCGGTCGGCCAGGTGGCAGAGGTAGTCGCGCTCGTCGGCGGTCAGGCGCAGGGCTCTCGCCAGCGCGGCGATCATCTGCTCGGAGGGCTGCGATCCGGCGCCGCGTTCGAGTTCGTTGTAGTAGTCCACCGATGCGCCGGCGAGCTGGGCGACCTCGTCGCGGCGCAGCCCGGGCACCCGGCGGCGCGGCCCGTGGGGAAGTCCCACGTCGGCCGGGCGGATGCGGGCACGCCGCGAACGCAGGAAGGCTCCCAGCTCGGCGTACTTCACAGAACCCATGCCTGCCATTCTGCGTCCGGCCGGTCCTGCGGACACAGGGGATGACATCCCCTGGTTCCGCCGGCCGGTGCCGCGCATCCTCGCTTCAGCCGGGAAACGACCCCAGGGGCCGCACATCCACGGACCTCTGACTCCGCTCCCGGAAGAACCCACTCAAGGAGACAAGACGCCCATGCCCTTCGCCAACTTCAAGGTCCCCGCGGGCACCCTCACCGCCGAGGACAAGAAGAAGATCGTCGAGCGCACCACCGACCTGTACGCCGAGATCTACGGTGAGCGGGCCCGCCCCACCACCGTCGTGCTGATCGACGAGGTCCCCGATGGCGGCTGGGGCGTCGCCGGCAACGTCCTGACCGCCGCCATGCTCAACGGCGACAACGCCTGACCTCCACCGGCTGCTCGGCCCGGCGCCACGGCGCCGGCCCTCAAGCGCCACGACGGCTGCCGGGCCGGTGGCCGCAGGCGGGACGCACGCTCGGACGCGCTGCATACTGAGCCGACGCATACATCAACTGCGCATCCGGGAGGCCCCCGTGTCCGGAATCCTCGTGGACGTCGACGTCCTCGAAACGGTGCGGCTCCGGCCCCTCGACGACGCAACCCCCGCGGCATGACCCTCCTGGTGCACACCTACGTCCGGGGCCGGAGCGGCAAGGACCACTTTCTGGAGGACCCCGAGCACGGGCTCACCCTCGCCGGGTTCGAGAGCAGCCGGACCAAGCTGTGGGGATCGCAGCCCGTGCGCGACCTCGGGGCCCGGTTCTTTCCGGAACTGGCCTCCGGCAATCTGACCGTGGAGCCGGAGGACGTCCCGGCCTTCCTCGCCGAGTGCGCGCTGCTGGGCGGGCACATCACGGAACTCGCCGCGCACAGCGGCTACTTCGAGCAGTACGTGGCGGACCGGCTGGCCAACATCGTGGCGGCCGCCGAGCGGGCCCTGGACGTGGACGGCGGCGTCATCGTCTGGTGACCGGGGCGGGCAGGGGTATCCGCAGGCTGGACAAGTCGTGAGGTTAGGCTAACCTTCCCTCGAACTTGTCACCGGCCGGTCTCCGGCTCGTACGAAAGCGGACTCCGTCATGCGCACTGCCCGAGTGTCCCGTCCCACCCGCCGCGGCCTGCTGGCCATGGGCGGTGCCGTCGGCCTGGGAGCCGTCCTCGCGGCCTGCGGTGACAGCGACTCGAAGGACTCCGGTTCCACCGGCTCCAAGAGCGCCGACGCCGGGCCGTGGAGCTTCAAGGACGACCGCGGGCAGACCGCCGAGGCCAAGTCCGTCCCCAAGAACATCGTCGCCTTCACCGGTGTCGCCGCCGCGCTCCACGACTACGGCGTGGAGGTCAAGGCCGTCTTCGGTCCGACGAAGACCAAGGACGGCAAGGCCGATGTGCAGGCCGGCGACCTCGACATCAGCAAGGTCGAGATCCTGGGCAACGTCTGGGGCGAGTTCAACGTCGAGAAGTACGCGGCCCTCGGCCCGGACCTGCTGGTCACCGCGATGTGGGAGAAGGACGCCCTCTGGTACGTGCCGGATGCGTCCAAGGACAAGATCCTGAAGCTCGCCCCCAGCGTCGCCCTGTGGGCCGCACAGACGACCGTTCCCAAGGCCATCCAGCGCCACGAGGACCTCGCCGCCTCGCTCGGCGCCGACGTGACGGCCAAGGCGGTCACCGATGCCAAGGCCCGCTTCGAGAAGGCCGCGGCCCGGCTGCGCGCCGCCGCGAAGTCCAAGCCGAACATCAAGGTGATGGTCGGCTCGGCCAGCCAGGACCTCTTCTACGTCTCGCTCGCCAAGACCTCCGCCGACACCCTGTACTTCCAGGAGCTGGGCGTGAAGTTCGTCGAGCCGAAGGTGAACGCGGCCGGCTTCTTCGAGGAGCTGAGCTGGGAGAACGTCGACAAGTACGACGCCGACATCATCATGATGGACAACCGGTCCTCGGCCCTGCAGCCCGCCGCCCTGACCTCCAAGCCGACCTGGGCCCAGCTGCCGGCCGTCAAGGCCGGCCAGGTCGTCCCGCGCACCACCGAGCCGATCTACAGCTACGACAAGTGCGCGCCGATCCTCGAAGACCTCGCGAAGGCCATCGAGGATGCCAAGAAGGTCGCCTGACCATGACGACCGCCGCCGCGCCCGATCTCGACCCCTTCCGGCTGTTCCGGCTGACCGTCCTGCGCACCAGGCGGCTGGGGCCGTCCATGCTCCGGATCACGTTCGGCGGCCCGGGGCTCGACGGGTTCGCCTCCGGGGGCCGCGATCAGAGCCTGTCGTTGTTCCTGCCGCACCCCGGCCAGCCGGAACCAGTCGTTCCGGTCGATAACGAGGGCAACTGGTTCGGCGCCTGGCGCGCACTTCCGGCCGATGTACGAGCCGTGCTGCGCTCGTACACGGTCCGGGCGCAGCGTCGCACCGCCGGCGGTTCGGCCACCGAGGTCGACATCGATTTCGCGCTCCACGAGGACGGCGGTCCGGCCTGCCGCTGGGCCGCCGCGGCCTCGCCCGGCGATGTCCTCAAGGCGCTCGGACCGGCCGTCGAGGACAACACGGCCGTCCGTTTCCGCCCGCCCGAGGACACCGACTGGGTGCTGCTCTGGGCCGACGAGACGGCGCTGCCCGCCGCGACGGCCGCCCTGGAGTGGCTGCCGGCCCGGCTGCGCGCCCGGGTCTGGCTGGAAGTCCCGTACACCGGGAACCGCATGACGGTCGACACCGCCGCCGACGCCCGGATCGACTGGCTGGTGCGGGAGGAGGCGGGCACCCCGGACGCCGTGGAGGCCGTGCGCGCGGCGGAACTGCCCGAGGGAACCCCGTACGTCTGGATCGCGGGCGAGGCGTCGACGGTGCGGGCGCTGCGCCGGCATCTGGTGCGCGAACGCGGCATCGACCGCAAGCGGGTGACGTTCGTGGGTTACTGGCGCCGCGGCCTGAGCGAGGAACAACTCCGCGAGGAAGCGGAAGCCACCCCCACCCCGTCGGACGACTGAGACCTCGCCCCCGCACCCCGGCCTCGCCCGGCACCTCGATCCCGTTACCCGGCACCCCAAAGCCCGTCCGGCACCTCAAGCCCGTCCGGCGATTGAGGACATCTTTAACGGCCAGCCCGGCAATCAAGCCCGTCCGGCGATTGAGGACACCTTTAAAACGCCCGTCCCGGGGGCCGAGGGCTCACCCCCGCCCCCGGGACGGCAACTCACCCCGCCGCAGCCGGCTCCGCCGGCCACGGCACCTGGGGCGACCGGTAGTAGTCGATCCCCAGCGCGGTGAACCGCGGCCCGAGCGCCGCGAGGCGCACCTTGTACGTGTCCCAGTCGTGCGTCTCGGCCGGCGACCAGCCCAGCTCCGCTGCCCCGGGCAGCCGCGGGAAGGCCATCACGTCGATGTCGTCGCTGTCGGTCAGCGTCTCCGCCCAGATCGGCGCCTCGACCCCGAGCACCGCGTCCGCCGGGGTGTCGGCGAGGTAGGTCGCCGGGTCCCAGTCGTACGACCGCCGCACCTCGACGAGGCCGGCCCACTTGAGGCCCAGCACGGTCTGCTCGTCGTACTTCATGTCGAGGTAGACCCGGTCCGCCGGGGACAGCACCAGCTTGGTGCCCTTCTTCACCGCGTCCGCGACCTTCTGCCGGTCCGCGGCGCTCGTCTTGTCGTAGCCCCAGTACTGGGCGACCGCGCCCGCGACCGGTGCGGCCCCGGTGAGCTGGTGCCAGCCCATCACGGTCTTGCCGTACTTCCCGACGGTGGCCTGTGCCCGCTCCATGATCCTGGCGTAGTCCTCGTGGCTGGTGGAGTGCGCCTCGTCACCGCCGATGTGGATGTACCGGCCGGGTGTCAGCGCGGCCAGTTCACGGATGACGTCGTCGATGAACCGGTACGTGACGTCCTTGGCCGCGCACAGCGAGCTGAAGCCGACCTTGATGCCGGTGTAGAGCGGCGGCGCGACGCCGTCGCAGTTCAGTTCCGCGTACGAGGCGAGGGCGGCGTTGGTGTGGCCCGGCATGTCGATCTCCGGCACCAGTTCCAGGTGGCGGGAGGCCGCGTACCGGACGATCTCCTGGTACTGGCTCTTGGTGTAGTACCCGCCCGGCCCACCGCCGACCTCCGTGGAGCCGCCGTACGTGGCCAGCCGCGGCCAGGAGTCGACGGCGATGCGCCAGCCCTGGTCGTCGGAGAGGTGCAGGTGGAAGGTGTTCATCTTGTACAGCGCGATCTGGTCGATGTAGCGCTTGACCTCGCCGACCGAGAAGAAGTGCCGCGAGACGTCGAGCATCGCGCCCCGGTAGGCGTAGCGCGGCTTGTCGGTGATGCTGCCGCCCGCGACCTTCCACGGCCCCTTCCGGCGGCTGTCGCTCTCCACTTGGGCGGGCAGGAGCTGACGCAGCGTCTGGACGCCGTGGAAGAGCCCTGCGGGCTTGTGGGCGGTGATGGTGACGGAGCCTCGCCCGGAGGTGAGCGTGTAGCCCTCGTCGCCCAGTCCGCCGTCGTCCGGGCCGAGCCGGAGCCGGATGCCGTCGGGGCCGGCCCGGCCGGTGACCGGCAGGGAGTACCCGGTGGAGGGGCGCAGCACGCCCGCCAGGTACTCGCCGATCCCGCGGACCTCGCCCGACGAGCCGTCGACGCGGATCCTGGTGGCACTCGTGAGGGAGTACGGGGATCCGCCCGGTCTCACGAAGGCGGGGGCGGGCACGATCTGGTCCAGCGGCCGGGGCACCGACGCGGCGGCGTCACCGGCCACCGCGGACGCCGTGGGGACCGCGCAGGCGGTGGAGACGCCGGCTGCCGCGACGAGAAGCAGCGAGCCGAGAAGTCGGGGCAGAACACGGGGAAGAGCACGGTGCCGCGGCGTGTGCAGTGTCACAGCCGGATCCCTTTCTACTGGTTCACACCTGGATCTCCTGACCATTCGCACCGTCGCCATGCGTACCGCGCGCCTCACGGACGGTCAAGGTGTAGACCTCTTCCCGCATCGGCCGGGCCCGAACCTGGCCGACCGTCCGGGGCACCTGGCCGGATCCATCCCGTCACCCCCGGAGGCCGTCCGCGGAGGGCCGGCCGGGAGCCCGCGAGGCCGGCCGAAGGCTCCCGAATCACCCAGAACGGAAAAACGAACGCCACTCGCCCCCACTTCTGCCCGATATCGGGCAGGATTGTTGCGCCGGAGCCCCTTCCGCCGCAATATCGACGAGTGCTCGAACGCCGCTCGTCGTACGACGACCTCATTGACCACCTGGTGCGCAGCACCGCGCTCCCACGCGGTGAGGCGGCCCGGGTGATCCTCGATGTGCTGGCCTACTTCGACGAGACGACCGATGCCTTCGTCCGCCGCCGCCACCGCGAACTCCAGTCCGGCGGCCTGGTCAACACGGAGATCTTCGAACGGATCTCGGCCGAGCTGCCGCACCGGGCGGTCGCGCCGCCGGAACTCTCGCTCCGCCAGCTGCGCCGCATCGTCTACGGCTGAGACCGGCGGACCTTCGGGTCTTGAGGGCCTTCGGGTCTTGAGGCCTTCGGACCGCCGCCCGGCCGGGCACCACTTACTTGCTTGTACCTGTACGTCGATGGAGGGCAGAAACTCTATGTGCGGAATCGTCGGTTATATCGGAAAGCGTGATGTGGCCCCGCTGCTGCTGGAGGGTCTCCAGCGGCTGGAGTACCGGGGTTACGACTCCGCGGGCATCGTCATCACCGGCAAGCCGGCGGCCGGCAAGCCCGCCGCGCTGAAGATGGTCAAGGCCAAGGGCCGGGTCCGCGAGCTGGAGTCCCGGGTGCCCAAGCGCTTCACCGGTACCACCGGCATCGCCCACACCCGCTGGGCCACCCACGGCGCCCCGAGCGACGAGAACGCCCACCCGCACATGGACGCCGACAACAAGGTCGCCGTCGTCCACAACGGCATCATCGACAACGCCTCCGAGCTCCGCGCGAAGCTCGTCGCCGACGGCATCGTCTTCCTCTCCGAGACCGACACCGAGGTGCTGGTCCACCTGATCGCCCGCTCGCAGGCCGTCACCCTGGAGGAGAAGGTCCGCGAGGCGCTGAAGTCCGTCGAGGGCACGTACGGCGTCGCCGTCATGCACGCCGACTTCAACGACCGCATCGTCGTCGCCCGCAACGGCTCGCCGGTCGTGCTCGGCATCGGCGAGAAGGAGATGTTCGTCGCCTCCGACGTCGCGGCCCTGGTCGCGCACACCCGGCAGATCGTCACCCTGGACGACGGCGAGATGGCCACCCTCAAGGCCGACGACTTCCGTACGTACACGACCGAGGGCTCGACGACGACGGCCACGCCCACCACGGTGGAGTGGGAGGCCGAGTCGTACGACATGGGCGGCCACGACACGTACATGCACAAGGAGATCTCCGAGCAGGCCGACGCCGTGGACCGCGTGCTGCGCGGCCGCATCGACGACCGCTTCTCCACCGTGCACCTGGGCGGCCTCAACCTGGACGCCCGCGAGGCCCGCGGGGTCCGCCGCATCAAGATCCTGGGCTGCGGCACCTCGTACCACGCGGGCATGATCGGCGCCGGCCTCATCGAGGAGCTGGCCCGCATCCCCGCGGACGCCGAGCCCGCGTCCGAGTTCCGCTACCGCAACCCGGTCGTGGACCCCGACACCCTGTACGTCGCCGTCTCCCAGTCCGGTGAGACGTACGACGTGCTGGCCGCCGTCCAGGAGCTCAAGCGCAAGGGCGCCCGGGTCCTCGGCGTCGTGAACGTCGTCGGCTCGGCGATCGCCCGCGAGGCCGACGGCGGCATGTACGTCCACGCGGGCCCCGAGGTCTGCGTCGTCTCCACCAAGTGCTTCACCAACACCGTGGTCGCCTTCGCGCTGCTCGCCCTGCACCTGGGCCGCATCCGCGACCTGTCGGTCGCCGACGGCAAGCGGATCATCGAGGGCCTGCGCAAGCTGCCCGAGCAGATCGGCCGGATCCTCGAGTCGGAGGACGAGATCAAGAAGCTGGCCGAGGAGTACGCGGGCGCGCAGTCGATGATGTTCATCGGCCGCGTCCGGGGCTACCCCGTCGCGCTGGAGGCCTCCCTGAAGCTCAAGGAGATCTCGTACATCCACGCCGAGGCCTACCCCGCCTCGGAGCTGAAGCACGGCCCGCTCGCGCTCATCGAGCCGGCGCTCCCCACGGTCGCGATCGTCCCGGACGACGACCTGCTGGAGAAGAACCGTGCGGCCCTGGAGGAGATCAAGGCCCGCAGCGGCCGCATCCTCGCCGTGGCCCACCGCGAGCAGGAGAAGGCCGACCACACGATTCTCGTCCCGAAGAACGAGAACGAGCTGGACCCGATCCTGATGGGCATCCCGCTGCAGCTGCTCGCCTACCACACGGCGCTGGCCATGGGCCGGGACATCGACAAGCCGCGCAACCTGGCGAAGTCCGTCACGGTGGAGTAGTCACGCCTCACACACGCCGAGAGCGGCCCCGCACCCACGTCCGCCGTAGGTGCGGGGCCGCTCTCCCGTGCGGGCCGGTGCCGCCCCCGGACCGGCCCGGGCCGCTGCCTCAGCCGGTGGCCGTCACTCCTCGGCCGGCAGCACGCCTCGGCACCGACGTCGGCCAGTGGGCCAGCGCGGCGGTCGCCCCGTACCAGGCGGCCAGACCGGCGGCCGCGGCGAACCAGCCGCCCGCCTTGCCCAGGAAGCCGCTGTCCGCGAACTGCCCGAGGCCCAGCAGAACAAGGGCCAGGAACAGCAGTCCGTACGTCCCCTGACCGAGCAGGCCACGACCGGCCGCGCCGACCGTCAGCGTGAGCGCGAACAGGGCCCACAGCAGCAGGAAGAGCCCTGCCGCATGGTCCGAGGCCTGGGCGCCGGCGCCGGTGCCCCAGGTGAACCAGAAGGCGCCCAGTCCGGCGAACGCGGTGCCGGCGAAGCCGTCGCCCGAGCGGAACGCCAGGAGTCCGGCGACGAACAGGGCTATACCGCCGACATACAACGCGAGCGAGACGGCATCGGCCGCCGTCACCCCGTCCACGGCCCCGGTATGACCGATCCCGAATGCCAACAGCGTGAGTCCCAGGGCGAGATGGCCGAGGGTGGAGGTGCTGGTGTTTCCCGCAGAGACGTCGTTGTCCACGGCGGGCTCCCTTCGCATGCGATCGTGCTGTTTCCTGTGACGCTTATCTACCCTTCACAAGCGCACAATCCACATCTACGGATCGGTAGCTTCGGCTTTTCCGCTGTTTCCGTAGGCGAGTTGACGCCATGTCCGACCGATCCGGACGGAAAGAGACCGGCCGTTGGCCGGGTCGGATCAGGACGGACGGAAGGCGGATCCGGAAACGGACCGCCCGCCCCCGGTTGACGCGAGAAACGGGCGCGAAGACCCACGGGGCATCGCAGGCGCCCGGTGCGGGCCGGGCGCGGGTGCAGGTGCGGGTGCGGCGGCTACCGGATGACGCGGCGGGGGCTACGGGATGACGACGACCGGGCGCTGTGCGCGGCGCGCCAGACGGCCCGCGACCGAACCGAAGATCCGGCCGACGATCCCGTGCGTGGAACCGACGACGATCGCGTCGGCCGAGTACTCCCGGCCGACCTCCTCCAGCTCGTGGCAGATGTCCCCGCCGCGCTCGACGAGCACCCAGGGGACCTCGGAGAGGTAGTCCGCGCAGGCGAGCTCCAAGCCCAGGACCTCGGTGCGGTGATCGGGGACGTCCACGAAGACGGGCGGCTCGCAGCCGGCCCAGACCGTGGTCGGCAGCCGGTTGGCGACGTGGACGATGATCAGGCCGGAGCCCGTCCGCCGGGCCATGCCGATGGCGTACGCGAGAGCCCGCTCGCTGGAGGTGGAGCCGTCGAAGCCGACGACCACTCCGTGCCGGAAGGCGGGATCGCAGGAAGGGCGTGCGTCTTCGGCCGCCTGCTGGTCCGACCGGGGGTCGGTTACCTGCTTGCGGTCCGCGGGTTCGGGGATTTCGTAACCGGCCATCGGTGTCTCGGCGAAGAGAGTCCTCGTGAGGAGAGCGACGTGGGGAGCTGCGTCAGCGGGCGGTGTTGCGGTGTCCGGGAATCATCTTCCCAGCCCCTTACCCCCAAGGGTACGGCGTCACTCCTCCACTGCCCAGATCCGCGCAAAGCGCGTGCGACGTTCCACGGAGCATGCCCGAGAGCGGCCCCGTATGGCAATGCCGGTTGCGCGATACACCGACGTCACGGCCCCCCGGACGGCCGCAACCGGTGACCGGGCGGAGCTCGGTCCGTTAGCCCCCGTGTCCGTCGGCAGCCCCCGTGCCCGTCGGTCCCGTGTCCGTCAGCCCCGTGTGTCCGTGCCCCAGGGAGCATCCCGTGCCCGCACCCGTCCCGCCCTCCCCTCCGGAACCCGCCGGACAGCCGGCGAGCGACGTGGTCCGCTGGGCGGTGTTCGGCTGCCTGCTCGTTCCGGTCGTCCTCCTCGCCCTCGGCGACTCCGCCGGAGGGGCCGCGGCCGTCGCGCTCGGCCTGGCCGCCGTCACCGTGGCCTGCCGGATCCTGCTCCGCCGGTCCGCCCGGACAGCCACCCTCGAGGACCCCCCTCCGGCCTGCCTCCGGGCCGAGGGGGCGCACAGGAGTGACCGCCCCGTTCGGGTCGTGCGCCGGTAGAACGACTGATTTCCGCACATGCGACCGTTTATTTTCAGCCAACTTCAGGGCGCGGTCGAATGCTTGTCGAATTGGCCGATCAACCCCCTTGCCAGCAGGCAGGAAGAGACCAAGCGGTACGCTTCCACCCCATGGGGACGGGCCATGAACGCCAGGCGCACTTCCCTGCACGACTCACGAGTGAAACGCTTCGTGATCGAATGCTTCCCGCCAGGTTGCCTTGTCGACATAAAGCCGGTTGGTGAACTTGTCACGACGGCACCACGGGACGCAGTAGATTCGATCTTGAGTGTCGAAGGCGGGGGACTCGTGCACGACCGAGGGGACATGTGCAGGTGCGACAGGCCCGTAAGGACCAGGGAGACGCGAACACCGAGGGGGGCTTAGCGTCATGAGCCAGGACTCCGCCACCGCAACGGAGGCTGTACGGAAGCTGAGCGGGCGCCGACGCCGTGAGGTCGTCGCCGTGCTGCTGTTCAGCGGTGGCCCCATCTTCGAGAGCTCCATTCCGCTCTCGGTGTTCGGGATCGACCGCCAGGACGCGGGGGTTCCGCGTTATCGGTTGCTCGTGTGCAGCGGCGAAGAAGGACCGCTGCGCACCACGGGGGGACTAGAACTGACCGCGCCCCACGGGCTGGAGGCGATCAGCAGGGCCGGCACCGTCGTGGTGCCCGCCTGGCGCTCGATCACCTCACCACCGCCCGTGGAGGCGCTCGACGCGCTGCGCCGCGCCCACGAAGAGGGTGCGCGCATCGTGGGGCTGTGCACGGGCGCCTTCGTGCTCGCAGCCGCCGGGCTGCTGGACGGCCGCCCGGCGACCACCCATTGGATGTACGCACCGACGCTGGCCAAGCGCTACCCGTCGGTGCACGTCGATCCGCGCGAGCTCTTCGTCGACGACGGCGATGTGCTCACGTCCGCCGGCACCGCGGCCGGGATCGACCTCTGCCTCCACATCGTCCGCTCGGACCACGGCACGGAGGCCGCCGGGGCACTGGCCCGCCGGCTCGTCGTGCCACCCCGGCGCAGTGGCGGCCAGGAGCGCTACCTCGACAGGTCTTTACCGGAGGAAATCGGCTCCGACCCGCTCGCCGAGGTCGTGGCCTGGGCGCTGGAGCATCTGCACGAGCAGTTCGACGTGGAGACGCTGGCCGCGCGCGCCTACATGAGCAGACGGACCTTCGACCGCAGGTTCCGCTCGCTCACCGGCAGCGCGCCGCTCCAGTGGCTGATCACCCAGCGGGTGCTGCAGGCGCAGCGGCTGCTGGAGACGTCCGACTACTCGGTCGACGAGGTCGCGGGCCGCTGCGGCTTCCGCTCGCCGGTCGCGCTGCGCGGGCACTTCCGGCGCCAGCTGGGCTCGTCCCCCGCCGCGTACCGGGCCGCCTACCGGGCCCGTCGTCCGCAGGGCGGTGGTCCCGAGCCCGCGGTCACGGCGACCGAACCGGTGGTACCCGCCCAGGGCCCCTCAGGGACCCGGCGTGCCCCGGTGCCGGCTCCGGCGGGCCAGCCGGGTCCGTCGTCCACGGCCGCCGCGGACACGGGCCGCGGCGAGTACGGCAAACCGGGTTCCGAGGCGTACGCCGCGGGCCGCCCGGCCCTGCCGGGACAGCGGAGCGCCCCGTAGGGTGGGGCGCATGAACGACCGCATGGTGTGGATCGACTGCGAGATGACCGGGCTCTCGTTGACGGAAGACGCACTCATCGAGGTGGCCGCACTGGTCACCGACTCGGAGTTGAACGTGCTCGGCGAAGGGGTGGACATCGTGATCCGCCCGCCGGACGCGGCGCTGGAGACCATGCCCGAGGTGGTGCGGCAGATGCACACCGCCTCGGGCCTCCTCGACGAGCTGGCCGGGGGTACCACCCTGGCGGACGCCGAGGAGCGGGTCCTGGCCTATGTCCGCGAGCACGTGAAGGAGCCCGGCAAGGCCCCGCTGTGCGGAAACTCGGTCAGTACCGACCGTGGCTTTCTCTTCCGGGACATGCCCGCGCTGGAGAGCTACCTCCACTACCGGATCGTCGACGTCTCCTCGGTCAAGGAGCTGGCCCGCCGCTGGTTCCCGAGGGCGTACTTCAACAGCCCGGACAAGAACGGCAACCACCGGGCGCTCGCCGACATCCGCGACTCCATCACGGAGCTGCGGTACTACCGCGAGGCGGTGTTCGTCCCGCAGCCGGGTCCGGACTCCGAACGCGCGAAGTCGATCGCTGCCCGCCTGACGCAGCCCTCGGCCTAGACTCCTGGGAAGCCGCTGGTCACAGCCCTTCCGGGGCCTGGGGCCGGCGGCTGAACAATGGGGGCGCGAGCACCCTCTCGGACCCTGTACACTTTTTCTCGGCCGGTCGGAAACGCCCGGACATGGTGGGTATAGCTCAGATGGTAGAGCACCTGGTTGTGGTCCAGGATGTCGCGGGTTCGAGTCCCGTTACTCACCCTCTTCGAGGAAGCCCCTGATCTGCGGAAGCGCAGGTCAGGGGCTTTCTCGTTCCTGGAAGAGGTCTCCCACCGGCGGGCACGCCTCTCTTCCCCGGGCCCCAGGACAAAGAGGGCGCGCCATTCGGTCGGGCCCCGCCCCGACGCAGGCGGACCTCGCCCAAACGCTGACACTTGGGATGTCACCGGAGGCCTTCGTCCTCCGCACACCGACGGGGAAGGCCCTCGCCGCCCGGACCGGAGCCTGCGGACGGAGCTGCCGGCGAGCGGCGTGGTCACCAGGCGGCCCGGCCCGGGCGTGCGACGGGGTGGAAGGATGACGCGGTGTCCGACCTTCTGCATGAACTCTGGCTGCGCGGCCTCGCCTTCAATCCGGCGGCGCCCTCCGACGTACTGATACGCCTGATGGATCAAGCGGCGGGTGAGCTCGGGCAGCTGATGTGCAAGGACCGCGACCTGCCCGACGCCGTCATCGACGCGGCCCTGCGCCACCCGGAGTGGCGGATCCGCGGCGCGCTCGCCCGCAACCAGCACGTAGACCCTTCGCGACTCGCCCCCTTGGCAACGGACCCGTCGGGACTCGTACGCGCGCGGCTCGCCAACCCCTACCTCCACTACTGGCCCCGCTGGGTCCGACCGCTGCCGGACGACATCCTCGTCACCCTCCTGACTGCCCAGGACGGGGGCGAGGACGGCAAGGTCACCGCGAACGAGATCATCTGGGAGCTCGAGTCGTCCCGGCAGATGCCACTGTCCTTCTTCCGCTCCATGGCCGGCCGCGAGGACCCCGCGCTCCGGATACGGGCCACTTGGCGGTGGCAGTCGCTCACCCCGGCGCAGCGGGCGGAGCTGCTCGACGATCCTGACCCTGCGGTCCGTGAAGCGGCGCAAAACGGGAACTGGCAGCTGGACCCGGAACGGGTGGAGGCCGAGCTGCCGTCCATGCGGCCGAGCGGCAGGCTGTTCGTGCTCGGCAGGTGTGCTCTGTCGCCCGCGCTCGTCGAGCAGTGCTTCGCGGACGACACGCTGCACCCCCTGGCCCGGAACCCCCACACTCCGGCCGACGCCGTCGCCCGGCTCGCCCGGCATCCCGAGGCGAAGGTCCGCGAGATGGTCGCCGCCCGGCCCGACCTGGGACCGGACCTGGTCGCGGAGTTGAGGGAGGACCCCGACGAGGGCGTGCGGATGCGCGCATGCCTCCACCCCTTCCCCCGCACCTGGGCCGAGTACGACGTGATCGACCTGGTCATCGGGCACGGTCCTGAATGCATCTGCCCGATCACCGTGCCGGACCCCGACCCGGCCACCGCGCCGTCGCCCGACTGGTTCGCCGCCTGCGCGGTGTCCGGGGAACCGGTGCTCCGCCGGGTTGCGGCGAGCTGGTCCGGCCTGCCCGCAGAACTCGTCGAGACCCTCGCGCAGGACGAGGACGAGGAGGTCCGTATCCGGCTGGCCTGCAACCACCCGTTGGCACCGCCACACCTCCTCCTGGACGTCTTCGTCACCCGCCCGGCCCACCGTTCGCACCTGCTGGCGCTGCCCGGCTTTCCGCGCACCGGCCGGACCCACCTGATCGGCCACCCGGATCCCGAGGTACGCGCCCTGGCCGCAGCCGATCCCACCCTGCCCGAACCCCCGGTGGACGACGCCGACGAGGCGGTGCGTCGGGCCGCCGCCGCCAACCCGAGCCTGACACCGGAGGCCCTGGAGCCCCTCCTCGCCGACCCCCGCACCGCAGAAGGCGCCGCGGCCAACCCGTCCCTCCCCGTGGCCCGTATGCACGCTCTCCTCGACCACAGCCTCAACGGAGCCGCCACCCCACCGACCGCGACGGGACGCCGAGAGGCGACGCCCGCGTAGCGAGCAGACAGGGCAACCTCAGCCCGCAGCGGGATGCCTTTCCCGATCGCCTCGGCCGCGAAGCCCACGACAAGGCTCGAAGTGTCTCTCAGCACTCAGAAGTTCAGGCTGTTGAAGGTTGACCGCCGCGAACAGCGCCACGTCCGCACGGGGCCAACGCTTGATCACGGAGGCGATCCCCAGGACGGGTGGGGCGGCGTTGCCGAGCAGGCAGAGGGTCCGACATCAGGCCCGGATCGGCTGCCGCGACCGAGCGGAGTTCGACCACCTCCTCCCGCGCCGGCCCGTCGACACCCCGCGACGGGCCGTCAGCATCCACCAGGGCGAGGAGCCCACCGTCCAAGCCCGCCCCCTCCCGCGCATCCGCCACAGCCCGGGAGAACGCCGCCGACGGGGATACGCCGACGTGCTCGGGCTCCAGCCAGCAAGGCGAAACCGCCCCTGCCTCCACGGGGTGAGGAGACGTACAGGGCCTGGGTGGGCCATACGTACGTCTGTGACCGGCGTAGTCCCGGTCCGTGCCCAGAGGGCACGCGCCGCGGGCAGCAGTGGCGACAGGAACGTCGACAGGCGGGGCGCCCGCCGGTCAGCCCGCCTCAGGGGCCTCGATGATGTTGCCGTTCTTGTCGAGTGTGTGGGTGCGCCAGTACACGTCCCACTTGTCGTCGACATGCTTCGGCACCTTGCCCTCCGGGTACCGCGTGTATCCCTTCGGGGGCTCCTCGCTGTCCTTGACGCACGCGGAACCGGTGCCGCCCACGGTCATCACGGGGTACTCGCCGCCGCCGCAGATGCTCTCCACGTACCCGGAACATCCGGTGAGTGCCACGACCGCGGCAGCGCTCACGAGAGCGGCCGCGATGATGCGGGCGGGGCGGATCGCGGCCAAGGGGCTGGTCCTGTGGGCGGCGCGCATGGTTCTCTCCTGACTCCGGTCCTTCGTTACCGCCTCAACTCTCGCCGCAGGCCGCCGTCGAACCCTGAGCCCGCATACTCAGCGACGCATGCTCGGATACTCACCACGGGCGCGGTCCGGGAGCGAAGTCGAGATCGAAGTAGGCGAAAAAGGAGGTCCCCAGGGCGTCGAAAAGTGCCCACATCGATCTCAACTTCCGCGTACACGGGAGGGGCGCGCCGCCCCCGCCCGCCCTCACGACGAGTCGCGGACCACCAGTTCGGTCGGCAGGACGATCTGCGGGCGGTCCGTGTTCTCGCCCGCGATCTGGTCGAGGAGCACCCGGGTCATCGTGCGGCCCATCTCCTCGATCGGCTGGCGCACACTCGTCAGCGCCGGGTCCATGTGGCGGGCCACCGCCGAGTCGTCGAAGCCGATGAGGGCCACGTCGTCCGGGATGCGGCGGCCGGCCTCGCGCAGCACCTGGCGGGCGCCCGCGGCCATCAGGTCGGACGCGGCGAAGACCGCGTCCACGTCGGGGCGGCGGGCGAGCAGTTCGCGCATGGCCCGGACGCCGGCCTCCTCGGAGAAGTCGGCGGGGGCGATCAGCCGCTCGTCCGGTTCGTGGCCCGCGTCGGCCAGGGCCCTGCGGTAGCCGTCGAGGCGCCGCTGGGCGGCGTAGACGTCCAGCCGGCCGGTGATGGTGGCGATGGAGCGGCGGCCCCGGGAGACCAGGTGCTCGACGGCGCCGCGGGCACCCTCGAAGTTGTCCGAGTCGACCGAGGGCAGCGGCTCGGAGACGGACCGGCGGCCGTTCATGACGGCGGGCATGCCGAGCTGTTCCAGCAGATCGGGCAGCGGGTCGTCGGCGTGTACGGAGACCAGCAGCACGCCGTCCACGCGGTGCGCGGTCAAATACTGGGCGAGCCTGCGGCGTTCGCGGTCGCTGCCGACGAGGGTGAGCAGCAGCTGCATCTCGGTGTCGGCGAGAGCGGCGCCCACTCCGCGGACGATGCCGGAGAAGTAGGGCTCCGCGAAGAAGCGGGTCTCCGACTCGGGCACGACGAGCGCGATGGCCTCCGTCCGGTTCCCGGCCAGGGCGCGGGCCGCGCGGTTGGGTACGTAGCCGAGCTCGGCGACGGCCGCCTCCACCGCCTCGCGCGTGTGCGCGCTGACCCGTGGCGAACCGTTGATGACCCGCGAGGCGGTGCCGCGCCCCACCCCCGCCCGTGCCGCGACCTCTTCGAGCGTGGGCCGGCCCCCGCTCCGTACTCGCGCTGCCGTCATGGCTGCCTCCCGTTCGCGGTCAATTTCTCACAGTCGGATAACCAAACCAAGTCCTGGCGTTGGTTCGCTTGACACTCGGGGTGACCGGGCCGCCGCTCCCCGAGCCGCACCGTGGGAGCGCTCCCACTCTACGCGCGTGGTCAAGCGCCCCGCGCCCGCCCCAGGAGGAAAGGGGCGGAAGGGGCTGCGGATACGACTGAGACCCGGCCACGGGGCCGGGTCTCAGGGTCGCGCATGTCACGCTCTCAGCAGGGGGCGCCTGTCGCGCGGGCCGCGCCCTCCCCCCGAAGGGGCGGAGCGCGCAGGCAGGCGGGCCGGGTCAGCCGAGGTCGGACTCCGGGAGGGCGTGACGGCGGATGACGTCGGAGTACCAGTAGGCGCTCGCCTTGGGGATGCGGCGCTGGGAGGCGTAGTCGACGTACACGGTGCCGAAGCGCTTCGAGTAGCCGTACGCCCACTCGAAGTTGTCCATCAGCGACCACAGGAAGTAGCCACGGACGTCCGCGCCGTCGGCCACCGCCCGCTGCACGGCGTCGAGGTGGCCGTGCAGGTAGTCGATCCGCTCCGGGTCCTCCACCCGCCCCTCGGGCGAGACGTAGTCGTCGAAGGCGGCGCCGTTCTCCGTGACCATCAGCGGCAGGCCGGGGTGGTCGCGGGTGACGTCCATCAGCAGGTTGTAGAGGCCGTCGGGGTCGATCGGCCAGTCCATCGCCGTGCGCGCCTTGCCCTCGGCGAGGTGGAAGGCCACGTGGTCGGAGCCGGGCCACGGGGAGAACTGGCTGGAGCCGTGGACATCGTTGCCAGAGCCCGCTTCGCCCTTCTCCGGGGTCGAGACCAGAGTCGGCGTGTAGTAGTTGATGCCGAGGACGTCGACCGGACGGGAGATCGCGGCCAGGTCGCCGTCCTGGACCAGCTTCGACCAGTCCACCAGGTGCGCGGTGTCGGTGAGCAGGTCCTCGGGGTACTCACCGCGCAGCATCGGACCGGTGAAGATCCGGTTGCCGACGGCGTCGATCCGGCGGGCGGCGTCCGCGTCGGCCGCGCTGGCGGTCAGCGGGCGGACCTGGTGCAGGTTGAGGGTGACCGAGGTCTGCGCACCAGCGGGGAGTTGATCGCGCAGGACCTCGATCGCCCGGCCATGGGCGAGGTTGAGGTGATGGGCCGCCCGCAGGGCGGAGGCGGGCTCGGTGCGGCCGGGGGCGTGCACTCCGGAGCCGTATCCGAGGAAGGCCGAGCACCACGGCTCGTTGAAGGTCGTCCAGGTCGCGACCCGGTCGCCGAGCGCGCCCGCCATGATGACGGCGTAGTCGGCGAACCGGTCGGTGGTGACCCGCTGCGGCCAGCCGCCGGCGTCCTCCAGCTCCTGGGGCAGGTCCCAGTGGTAGAGGGTGGCGACGGGGGCGATGCCCGCCTCGAGCAGCTCGTCGACGAGCTTGCGGTAGAAGTCCAGGCCGCGTTCGACGGCGGGGCCGCGGCCGGTGGGCTGCACGCGGGACCAGGAGATGGAGAAGCGGTACGCCTTCAGCCCCAGCTGCTTCATCAGCGCCACGTCGTCGCGGTAGCGGTGGTAGTGGTCGGCGGCGATGTCACCGGTGTCGCCGTTGCGGACCTTGCCCGGGGTACGGCTGAAGGTGTCCCAGATGGAAGGGGTGCGGCCGTCCTCGGCTGCGGCGCCCTCGACCTGGTAGGCGGCGGTGGCCGCTCCCCAGACGAAGCCCGTCGGGAATTTCGTGGCCGCGGGCGCCTGCTTCGGGGCGATGTCGGGTCGTACGGCAGTCATGCGGGAGCGCTCCCAGGGGTGGACGGACAGGGGCGGGACGTGGAACTCCGGAGCCCGTACGGCCGCGGTCGAGCGGGGCCGTACGGGACTTCCGGGAAGACGGGGCGGCCGGGGAAGACGTCAGCCCTTCACGGCGCCGGACATGATTCCGCCGACGATCTGCTTGCCGAAGATGACGAACACCGCGAGCAGCGGCAGCGTGCTGATCAGCGCGCCGGCCATCACGATGCTCTCGTCGGGGGTGAACGAGGCCTTCAGCAGGCCGAGGGCCACCTGGAGGGTGGGCTCCTGCTGGTTCAGGGCGAGGTAGGGCCAGAAGAAGTCGTTCCACGCCTGGACGAAGGTGAGCATGCCCAGCACCATCATCGCGGGGCGGGCCACCGGGAGCACGACGCTTCGGACGATACGGAAGTTGCTCGCACCGTCGATCTTCGCGGCCTCGATCAGCTCGTACGGCAGCGCCTCGATCAGGTACTGACGCATGAAGAACACACCGAACGCGCTGACCAGGGTCGGGAAGATCACCGACTCCAGGCTCCCGCCCCAGCCGAGGTCGGACATCATCATGAACAGCGGGACGACGCTGAGCTGCGGCGGAATGGTCAGGGTCGCGATGACCGCGGTCATCAGCGCGCCGCGACCACGGAAGCGCATCTTGGCGAAGGCGTAGCCGGCCAGGGTGCAGAAGAAGAGCGTCGCCAGTGTGATGCAGCTGGAGACGATGAAGCTGTTGAGGATCGCCTTGCCCAGGTGCGCCTGCGTCCAGGCGGCTTCGAGGTTGTGGAACAGCCGGCCCCCGGGCAGGAACGGCGGGGTGGAGGCCAGTACCTCGTCCTGGGTGTGGGACGCGGCCACCAGGGTCCAGTACAGCGGCAGCAGCGAGCCGATGCCGACGATAGTCAGCGCGATGTAGGCGAAGGGGCCGCCCTTCAGTTGCTGGCCGGCACCGGGCTTGAAACGGCTCGGGCGCTTCTGCGCGCGGTGCGCGGTGCGCACCGGGCGGACGGAGCCCGGGACTTTGGTGGGGCTGGTGATGGTCATGAATATCGCTCCCGGTCAGACCGCGGATTTGCGTACGAAGCGGCCGATGAGCCAGTTGACCGCGGCGATGAGCAGCAGGAGGGCGAGCATCGCCCAGGCCACTGCGGCGGCCGGACCGAGATGCCCCAGGTTCCAGCCGTAGTTGTAGAGGTAGAGGGTGAGGGTCTCGTACTGGTGCTCGGTTCCCCCGCTCGCTCCGATGGCGCCACCCTCCAGCAGGAGAGGTTCACCGAACAGCTGCATGGAACCGATGGTCGAGATGACGATCGTGAAGAGGATCGTGGGCCGCAGCGAGGGGATGGTCACCTTGAGGAACTGCTGCCAGCGCGAGGCGCCGTCGAGCGAGGCGGCCTCGTACAGATCCGACGGCACGGCCTGCATCGCGGCCAGGTAGATCAGGGTGTTGTAACCGGTCCAGCGCCAGATCACGATGACCGAGATGGCGATCTTGGACGTCCAGTGCCCGTTGGCCCAGTTGGTGTGGCCGAGGCCGACGAATTCCAGCGCCCAGTTCAGCAGACCGCCGTCGAGCCGGAAGACCAGCGCGAAGACCAGGGCGGCGGAGGCCACCGAGGTGGCGTACGGGGTGAGGATCACCGTCCGCCAGAAGGTGCTGGCGCGGAGCTTGTAGTTCAGCAGGTGCGCCAGGCCCAGCGCGACGAGCAACTGCGGGACCGTCGACATGACACCGATGAGGAAGGTGTTGGTGACGGCCGTCCAGAACTCCGAGTCGTGCAGGATCCGGTCGAAGTTGTCCCAGCCGACCCACTCCATCTGGTCCAGGCCGGTCATCTCGACCCGGTGCAGGGCGATCCAGCCGGTGTAGATCAGCGGATAGAGCCCGAAGGCCCCGAAGATGAGGAAGAACGGGGCTATGTAGGCGTACGGCGACGCTTTGTCGTCGAACCGCCAGAGGCGGCTGCGCCACGCCTGCCGGCGGGCGTTCACCGGCTTCCGCTGCGAGCCGGGGGGCGGCGGGGCGTATACATCCCGGGTGGGAGACGAGGTGGCCACGGGCGATATTCCTTCCCTGGATTGCTTGGGTTACCCGGGTGGAAGCTGTTGTCCCACTCCCGACGGGACCGGCTCGGGGCGGCCGGTGCGGTCGATCGCAGGGCGCCGGAGTGACCTCAAGGCGGAGCCGTGCGGGCAGTTCGGCGACGCGGCGAGCGGCGCACCGGGCGTTCGGGCCGGGGGTTCGGGCTGGGGGTTCGGGCCCGGCGGGTGTCGGACCACAGCAACTGACGGGGGCCGGACGGGCCGGCGGCGTGGTGGGCTTCCACGGGACGGCCGGGGTTTACCGGTCGCCCCGTGGAAGCCCACGGCACGCGGGCCGGTGCGGCCCCCTGCCCCCGTGAGGGGGCGGGAACACGCAGGTGCGGGCGGCCCTGGGGCCGCCCGCTGTTGCGAGCGTCAGCCGATCGCCTTTTCGATCGTGTCGACCGCCGCGTCCCATGCCTTGTCGGGCTTGGTGCCGCGCTGCTCCATGTTGTTGATCTGGGTGGAGATGCTCTCCTTGATGGTGGCGTCCTTCGGGCCGATGATCGCCTCGGGGATGGACTTGGCCTCGCCCGCGTAGATCTCACCGATCGGCGCGTTGTTGAAGTACTCGAGCTTGCCGGTCTTCACGTCGGCCAGTTCGTACGCGCCCTTGTTGGACGGGAAGAGGCCGGTCGCCTTGAAGACGGCGGCCTGCTGCTCGGGGGCGGTCAGCCACTTGACCAGCTCACCGGCCTCCTTGACGTGCTTGCCGGCGGTCGGCACACCGAGGAACGAGCCACCCCAGTTGGCGGCGCTGGAACCGGGCGCGGTGGTGATGTCCCACTTGCCCTTGTTTCCGTCACCGGCGTTGACAGAGATCTGAGCGGCCATCCAGGCGGGGCAGACCACGGTGGCCATGGTGCTCTTGCGCAGAGCGGCCTTCCACGGGTCGCCGAACTGGGCGAGGCCCTGGGTCAGCTTCTTGTCCACGGCCTCGGCCGACAGGTCCCAGCCCTGCTTGACGCTGGGGCTGTCCTTGTAGATCGCCTCACCGTTCTCGTCGTAGTACTGCTTGGCGTTCGAGCTGACGACGGCGTTGAACATCGCGCTGGCGGAGTCCATGAAGTACGTGCCCGCAGGCGCGTTCTTCTTGTACTCCTCACCGAGCTTGAGGTAGTCCTCCCAGCCCCCGGCGATCTTCGCAGCAACTTCCTTGCGGTCGGTCGGCAGGCCGGCCTTCTTGAAGAGCTCGCTGTTGTAGCAGAGCGACATCGGGCCGATGTCGGTACCCGCGCCGATCACCTTGCCGTCCTTGGTGGTGGCCTGCTTCTCCTTCCAGGACACCCACTCGTTGACGTCGATGATCTTGCTCAGGTCGGCGAACTGGTCCGCCTTCGTGTCGACGAGCTCCTTGATGCGCCCGACCTCGAGGCCCTGGACGTCGGCGAGACCACTGCCCGAGTTCAGCTGCTGGAGCAGCTTGGGGTAGTAGTTCTTCTCCTCGGCGGTGGTCTCTTCCTTCACCGTGATGTTCGGGTGCAGCTCGTGGTACTTCTCGAAGAGGCCGGCTTCCTTGTAGCCGAACTGCCCGAAGTCCGCGACGGTCAGCGTGATCTTCCCGTTCGCATCGGAGGACGTGTCGTCCGACGAGTCCGAGTCGCTGCTGCAGCCGGTCAGCAACAGGGCCGTGGCTGTCAGGCCCGTGGTGGCCAGAACCGCGACTCTGCGGCTGCGACTGGCGGCGGTGCGGGTGATACGCATTCCACTACTCCTTGTTCCAGGGTGGGACTGGCTCACTGCGTGGCATACGCGCTGGTGAGTGCGGGTGCCAGATGGTTCAGGGGGGAGGACACGGGCAGTGCCGTTCGCACAAGAATTCCTCATGCGATGTGGGAGCGCTCCCATGCGCCGATGTCGGAAGGTTGCTGCCTGAGGGGGGTGGGTGTCAAGAGTTGAAGACGCTTCCGTTGCGCGAGCGTGTCCTGCAAGTCACGAGACCGTGTCCGGCCGAAGGCTTGCCAAAGCGCACCCCCAGGGGAAGCGGACGATGGGCTTCCCGAATTTCCGCAGGTGACAGCCCTGTTGACAGTGGATCTTGCGCCCTGTGCCGCGAAGTGAACCCGACCGTGCGGGTTTCGCGACAACCCCCGGAAACACCCCTCGCCCGCCCCGATTTCACCGGTGGCGCCCGCCGGAAGGTGAACGAGACCTCGCACCAAGGGGGCGTCCTGGGGCCCTTCCGCGTTCTTTCCCCGAAGCCGAGCGCCGGATGGTGGCCGAAACGGCAGCCCGCCGGGTGACCGGAACGGTGTATGTACGGGGCCCCTGGGGAGGGGCTCCGGGGAGGGGCCGGATGGCAGGCCGAGTGACGAGGGCGCGGCTTGCACGGCCCCTTGAATCCGCCGCGGGGCGGGGCGGCTCCACGACAAAAAACGACGACAAAAAAAGGGGGCGCACCCCGGCCGGGCGTGGGGGATGTGGGGGCCGGCCGGGATGCGCGGGGGGAGGGTGGCTAGTTATAGGCGCCGAACGCCTTCGTGAAGGCGAGCGGCTCCTGGGCGATCGAGCTGCACGAAGCGTCCGCGGACGGCTTCGGCCCGCCCGCGCAGGCCTTGTCCCGCGTGCCCGACCACATCGCGAGCCAGGCGAGGCCCTTCTCCTTCGCGAACGCCACCAGCTGGGTGGCGTCCTCGACCTTGAAGATCTCGGTGCTGACGTCGTTCACGCCGATCATCGGGGTCACGGCGACGCTCTTCCACGCCTCGGCGTCGGAGAGCCCCAGCACGCCCTTGACCTGGGCCTGGGTGGCCGTCGCGGCCTGGATGGCGTACGTGCCCATGTCGCCGCTGTACGAGGCGCCGTAGTCCATCGCCATGACGTTGACCGCCCCGACGTCCACGCCGTTCTTCTTCGCGTCGGCGATCAGGTCCACGCCGGGCTGGGTCAGGCCCTCGGGCATCACCGGCAGGGTGAAGGAGACGTCCAGGCCGGGGTGGGACTTCTGGAGCTGGGCGATGGCCTGGGAGCGCCGGGAGTTGGCGGCCGTGTCGGGCAGCGCCCCGCCCTCGATGTCGAAGTCGACCTTGGTCAGCTTGTACGTGTCGACGACCTTGCCGTACGCGGCCGCCAGGTCGGCGGCCGAGGCGCACTTCAGCGCCAGCTCGGAGCCGGAGGCGCCGCCGAAGGAGACCCGGACGTCGCCGCCGGCCGCGCGCAGGGCGCCGATCTGGGAGGCGACGTGGTCGTCGCCGAGGCCGGTGACGCCGCCCCAGAGCGGGGCGCAGCTGCCGCCGGAGGTGATGAAGGCGAGGTTGAACTGCTTCACACCGGCCTTGGTGGCGGTGTCGAGCAGGTCGTACGCCGGGTAGAGCGAGGTGTCGACGTACGGGGCGAAGCCCGCACCGCTCGCCGTGCCGCCACCGCCGCCTTCGGTCTTGGTGGGGGTCGGCGTGGGGGTGGGCTTCTGTGTGGGGGTGGCCGTGGGGCTGGCCGAGGCGGTCGGGGCGGGGGTCGCGGTCTCGGTGGGGCGGCCGCTCGGCTCGGGGGTCGCGCCGGTGTCGACGGAGCACGGGGCGTCGTCGATGAGGCAGCCGGTGGGGTCGGCGGCCGTGCCGTCGGCGCTGGTCACGAAGCCGACGGTGACGGACTTGCCGGGCGCGAGCTCCTTGTTCCAGCTCGCCGGCTCGACGGTGACGTGGCGGCCGGTGACGGTGTGCTCGCCGTTCCACAGCGAGCTGATCCTGGTGCCCGCCGGCAGGTCGAATTCGAGCGTCCAGCCGGTCTTGGCCGTGCCGGTGTCGTTGGTGACGACGTACTGCCCGGTGTATCCGCCGGTCCAGCCGCTGGTCCTCGTGTACGCCGCGCCGACCGCCGCCGCCTGGGCCGTGCCGGTGAGGGCGAAGACCGTGCCGCCGATCACGGCCGCGGCGACGACCGCGCCGATCGCCTTGGTCCTGGTGCTCGCCGTGCGCCGGTGCGTGCTGGTGCCCATCGCGTTCCTGCCTCGTGTACGGAAGTGGGGGATGCGGGAGCACGCTAGCGGCACCGAATCCGGCAAAGGGCACGATCCGGACCGGGGTTGATGTTCTTAGGGTGCGCTTAAGGAGCGCATCGGCCGGTCTAAAGGTTCGGGCCCGCCCCGGAGCGGAATGGGAGCTTTGCGCCGCGCCCGGTCACTCCGCGCCGCTGCCGCCCCACCCGGTGGCCGCGCCCGCGCCGCTGGGGCCGCTGGCCATCGAGCCCGATCCAGATACGCACCTCCGTGCCGCCGAGCACGGAGCGCCCGATCCGCACATCGCCGCCGGTGGACTCGGCGACCCTGCGGACGATGTCGAGGCCCAGCCCGGTCGAGCCCACCGCTCCCCTGGCTCCGCCGCCCCCGCTGCCGCCGCGTGCCAGTGCGGCCTTCGGGTCGGCGATGCCGCCGCCGGCGTCCGAGACGAGCACGATCACCGCGTCCCCGCTGTGGTGGACGTCGACGGCGAAGGCGGTGCCCTCCGCGGTGTGCCGGAAGACGTTGCCGAGCAACGCGTCGAGTGCGGCGGCCAGTTCGGGGCGGGCGACCGGAATGCGTACCGTACGGTCCACTCCCGCGAGGCGCACCTCGCGGCCCTCGTCCTCGGCCAGCGCGGACCAGAAGTCCATCCGCTCGCGGATCACCTCGGAGACGTCGCAGCCGGCCCCGGGCCCGCCGTTCGGGCCCTGGGTCTGGGGGCGTTGTTCGCGGGCGGTCCTGATGATCGTGTCGACCTCGTGCTCCAGCTGCTGGACGGCCGCCCGGGTCTGCTCGGCCGCCGGTCCCTCGCCGAGGGACGCGGCGTTGAGCCGGAGCACGGTGAGCGGGGTGCGCAGCCGGTGCGAGAGGTCCGCGGCGAGTTCGCGCTCGTTGGCGAGGAGCTGGACGACCTGGTCGGCCATGGAGTTGAACGCGACGGCGGCGGACCGCAGTTCGGTCGGCCCCTCCTCCGGCACCCGGGTGCCGAGCCTGCCCTCCCCCAGGTCCTGTGCGGCGCCCGCCAGGCGGCGGGCCGGCTGCACCATGCGTACGCCAAGACGGTCGGCCACAGCGACCGAGCCGACGATCAACGCGATGCCCACGCCGGCCAGCATCAGCCAGGCCGTGGCGACCCCGTTGGACACCTCGTTCTCGGGCACGAAGACCTCGACGACGGCGGTGCCGCCGGAGCCCAGCACGGTGGGCTGGAGCAGCGCGGAGCCGCCCGTCACCTCGGTGATGGAGGCGCGCCCCGATTCCCGTACGGTCTCCAGGTCCTTGCGGGTCGCGCGCCGGCTGCCGATCTCCACCGCGACGCTGCCGGCCTTGCCGGACGCGGGCACGTGCACGGCCATCCGGCCCGCGGCTCCGGGTTCCGTGGTGAGGACGGCCGTTTCGAGTTCGGCGCGGTCGGTGGTGATGGAGAGGGTGGGGCCGATCGTCGCGGCCTGCCGTTCGGCGTCGGAGAAGGCGCGGTCGCGCGCCATCTCCTTGATGACGAGGCCGAGGGGGACGGCGAAGGCGATGACGACCATCGCGGTGACGGCCAGGCAGACCTTGACCAGGGCCCATCTCATGCGGGCTGCTCCGGGGGTGCGGCGGGCGGCTGGAGCTTCACGCCGACGCCGCGCAGGGTGTGCAGATAGCGCGGCCGGGCGGCGGTCTCGCCCAGTTTCCGGCGCAGCCAGGAGAGGTGGACGTCGATGGTCTGGTCGTCCCCGTAGGACTGCTGCCAGACCTCGGCGAGCAGTTCCTTGCGCGCGACGACGACGCCCGGGCGGCCGGCCAGGAAGGTCAGAAGGTCGAACTCGCGTCGGGTGAGGTCGAGTTCCTTGCCGTCGAGTTCGGCCAGGCGCCGCAGCGGGTCGATGGAGAGCCCGCCGACCTGGATGACGCGCGGTGGCGGGGCCTCGCCGCCGGCCGCCCGCGAGCGGCGCAGCACGGCGGCCATGCGGGCCGAGAGGTGCTCCACGGAGAACGGCTTGGTCAGGTAGTCGTCGGCGCCGTCGTTGAGCAGCCGGACGATCTCGCTCTCGTCGTCGCGCGCGGTCGCGATGATGACCGGTACGTCGGTGATGCCGCGCAGCATCTTCAGCGCCTCGGCCCCGTCGAGGTCGGGCAGCCCGAGGTCGAGGATGACCACGTCGAACCTGAAGTGGGCGACCTCGCGCAGCGCTTCGAGCGCGGTCCCGACGCTCCGCACCGTATGGGAGGCCTCGGTCAGGTGCCGGATGAGGGCGGAACGTACGAACTGGTCGTCCTCGACCACGAGCACACTTGGCATGGGCGGCACCGTACGCCATCGGACGCCGTACGGTCCGGCCGGTGGCGGTAGCGGGACAGCACGGGGGCGCGTGGTGCAGGATGTGCCGGATGCAACGAGGTCTCGTACACGCGCTCGCGTGGTCGCTCGCGACGGGCGCGGCGGTCACGCTGTCGTGGTGGGGTGTGCGCACCGTGATGGCGGGCACGGCGTACGATCCGCCGCGCGCGGTGCCGATCGCGGCGGGTGCCCGGAGCGACCGGGACATCACCGAGAACCTGTCGTCCTCGACACACCGCCCCCGGCCGACCCCGTCGAAGAGCCCGTCGGCCTCCCGCCGGGCCACACCGAAGCCGCCCACGTCCCCGTCCCGGAAGCCGTCGCGCACCCCGGCGGCCACTCCGCGGCCGACGGCGGCGGCGACGGCCACGGCCACCGCGTCGGGGACGGCTAAGAGCTACCGGACGGACGGCGGACTGATCGTCTTCGAGATCGGCGCGGACGAGGCGAAGCTCGTGTCGGCGACGCCGGAACAGGGCTGGTCGGTGCAGGTCTGGACGAACACGACATGGATCCGGGTCAACTTCACCAAGGACGACGGCACGACGGTGTCGGTCTTCTGCACCTGGAACGACCATCCGCCGCAGGTCGAGATCGTCAATTCCTGAGACCCCTTGCTTTCGCCGTCAGTCGAAGGCGGACGCCGGGGGCGCGGGTGAGGGCCGGGCGTCCGCGTCGTGCACCGCGGCCGCGCCGCCGGTGAAGTCGGCGAGCGCCCTCCCGTGTTCGACGCGCCCCGGATGTGGATCGGTCGCCACCCTGCGGGTCAGCTCCGCGACCTTCGGCGCCACGTCCGAGGCGAGCAGTACGGCGTTGCCGAAGCGGCGGCCGCGGAACACGGTCGGGTCGGCGGCGAGCGCCAGCTCGCCGAACACGGTCGCGGCGGTGGCGATCTGGCCGCGCAGGTGGGCCAGCGGCGGCCCGTCGGCGAGGTTGGCCACGTAACTCCCGCCGGGCTTCAGGACGCGGCGCACCTCGGCGAGGAACTCGGTGCTGGTGAGGTGGGCGGGGGTGCGGGCCCCGCTGAAGACGTCGGCGATGACGAGGTCGGCCCAGCCGTCCTGGATCTTCCCGAGCCCGGCGCGGGCATCGGTGGCCCGGACCCGGATCCTCGCCTGTGGGTCCAGCGGCAGCTCCCGGCGCACCAGTTGGACGAGGGCGGCGTCCACCTCGACGATCTGCTGGGTGGAGCGGGGGCGGGTAGCGGCGATGTACCGGGCGAGAGTGAAGGCCCCGCCGCCCAGATGCACGACGTGCAGCGGCTGACCCGGGGGCGCGACCAGGTCGGCCATGTGGCCGATCCGGCGCTGGTACTCGAACGAGAGGTACGTCGGATCGTCGAGGTCCACATGGGACTGCGGGGCGCCGTCGATCGTCAGGGTCCAGGCGCGCCGGCGCTCCCGGTCGGGCACCAGCTCGGCGACCCCGCTGTCCACGGGCTCGGTGACGTTGCCGGCGGGGCGCTCGGAGCCGCGCCCCGCCTTGCGGTCGGTCCTGCGGTCCGCGCGCTGCTTGCGGTCGCCCGCGCCGCCGGCCGCTCCTCGACGTGCCACTGCCCCTCGTCCCCGCTCATCGTGCCGTGCACCGAGGTGTTTCCCCTCGTCCGGCCATTATGAGCTCAGCGGCAGTTGTCGGCCGCCTCGATCAGGCGGGCGGCCTGGTCGAGCGCGGCCCGCAGCGCGGCGGGGTCGGTGACCGGGGTGTCGTCGGCGGGCGGCAGCAGCCAGCCGCTGCCCTGGACCGGCGGCTCGGCGGGGATGCGCAGCCCGCGGCCGTCGGTCCGCGTACAGGCGCTGCCCGGTACGTCCCAGGCCTGGGCGGTGCCCGGGGGCACCAGGAAGCCGAGGGTGGCGCAGGCCCCGTCGTGGAGCACCGGGCCGACCGCCTCCTGGTCGGCGCCGCGCCGCAGGATGTCGACGGCCTCCAGGCCCTGGCGGGCCGGGACGGTCACGAGATCGCAGGGTTCGGGTTCGGGGGGCGTGCCGCGTCCCTCCGCGGGCGTCGTGGTGCCGGTCGGCGCGGCCGCCGTCTTCCCGGTCGTCGCGGTCGTTCGCGATCCGGTCGCCATGCCGAGGTGCAACAAGGGACCTCTCCTCTCATCGCCGGGCGGAGCCGGACTCCGTCTCCACATGGACCAACGCGCCGAACACGTCAAGGGCTACGGTGCAGCACCGCCGCAAAGGGTGGCAGTTCATGGCGGATTGTGGGCGAGATGTCTGCTTTATTACTAAACGCAGCGTGTGCGCACTGTCACAGCAGGTACGTTCTTGCTCCGCCGGGACACCGGAAACAGCGCCCGGCTCGCACCAGAGAGGGCGCCGCCATGGTGTCGACAGGGGCAGTTCCCAACCTCGCCTTCCGGCGGCTGCGCGGACCGCGCTCCGCCGGGGAGTTCGCTGCCGCGGTACGCAGGTCGGCTCGCGAGATCGGCGAGCAGGTCGCGTGCGACGCCCGGTACATCGGCCGCGTGGAGTCCGGCGAGATCCGCTGTCCCAACTACGCGTACGAGCGGGTCTTCCTGCACATGTTCCCCGGGGCGACCCTGGCGGACCTGGGCTTCTCACCGCGCGAATCGGTACGCGGCCGGGGAGCCCGGGCCGCGGCGGACGCTCCACCACAGACTTCCCCGCTGCTGGTACTCGGCAGCGACACCGACGAGGAGAGCGACGTGCTGCGTCGCGCATTCATGACGAGCGGCACCACCGCGGTGGCGGCCGCCTCCCTGGGCCTCGGGCTCGGCGGCCCGGCGGCCGCCTCCGTGCCCGCGCAGCGCCGGGTCGGCGAGGCGGAGGTGAGTGCCGTCGAGAAGGCGGTGCGGCAGATCCGTCTGCTGGACGACCGGCACGGCGGTGACGGCCTGTACCGGCGGGCCTCGCAGCCGCTGCGGGCGGCGTACGCGCTGCTCGACTCCGGCACCACGACCCGCCGCTCCACGGCGGACCGCCTGCACGCCGGCGCCGGTGAGCTGGCCATCTCGGTGGGCTGGCTGGCCCATGACTCCGGCCGGTTCGACGACGCCCGCTCGCACTACGCGGAGGCGCTGGCCACCGCGCGCCTGGCCGGCGACCCGGCGCTGGAGGCGCACGCGTTCTGCAACGCGTCCTTCCTGGCCCGCGACACGGGGCGGCCGCGCGAATCCGTGCGCGCGGCGGAGGCGGGGCAGCGGGCCGCCCGGCCGCTGGGCTCTCCTCGGCTGCTGGCGCTGCTCGCGCTGCGGGAGGCGGGGGGCCGGGCGGGACTCGGGGACCGTACCGGCTGCGAGAAGGCGCTCGGCCGGGCGCACACCGCGTTCGGGAAAGGGCCGTCCGCGGCGGACCCGGAGTGGATGACCTTCTTCCGCGAGGCGGAGCTGGAGATGCTGGAGGCGCAGTGCTGGTCGGCGCTGGGCGACTGGTCGCGGGCCGCCCGCCACGCACGCCGGGCGACGCGGCTGCAGGACCCGCACTTCACGCGGAACATGGCGCTGTACCGGGCCGAGCTGACCTGGGACCTGGCCCGGGCGGGCCTCACGGAGGAGGCCGCGGCGACGGGCCACCGGGTGCTCGACCTGCTGGACCAGGTCCAGTCGTCCCGCATCCGGACGATGCTGTCCGACGCGGTCACGGTCCTCCGCCCCCAGGGCCGCGGCTCCGTGGACGTCAGGGACTTCCTGGACCGCCATGCGGTGTCGGGGGCGGGGGCCTAGGAGGGCGCGTCCGCCGGCCCGCCCCTCAAGCTTGGTTGTGCGGGTCCCCGCGGGGCGCGCCTCAGGCGCCTGGGTGGGGGTCCGGGGTCCCTCCGGGGCGTCTCCTCAAACGACGAACGTTCCGCCGGTACGCGATGAACCCGGGTCGATGTTCGTCGCAGGAAATGGCGTATGACGGCGGTCAGAAGGCCACCCAGCCGCACATGCCATTTCTGAGGAGACGCCCCGGAGGGACCCCACCCCCACCCACCGGGCAAAGGCGGCCGCATCGGCGGGGGAGCCGCACCACCAAGCCCGTCCGGCGATTGAGGACGGAACCCCGCCGCCCCGCGGAGGACCCGCACCAACCAGCCCGCCCGGCGCTTGAGGGCAAACACCGCACCCCGAAACACCGCGCCGCGCGCTACCGCTCCAGGTGCCCCGTGTCGTTCCAGCGTTCCAGCGCCGGCGCCCCGTACGCCCAGCCCAGGACCGACAGGGACGTCGGGTCCAGGCGGATGCGGGCGGCGAACGACGCGTCCTCGCCCAGCCACCGCGCCCCCAGCACCCGCAGGATGTGGCCGTGGCCGAAGACCAGGACGTCGCGGTCGGCCGAGCGCGCCCACGCGACGACCTCGTCGGCGCGGGCCGACACCTGGGCCAGGGTCTCCCCCGACGGCACCCCGTCGCGCCAGATGAACCAGTCGGGGCGGATCGCCTTGATCTCCGCGGGCGTCATCCCCTCGTACGCCCCGTAGTCCCACTCCATCAGCGCGTCCCACGGTTCGGCCCGGTCGCCGAACCCCGCGATCGCGCACGTCTCGGACGCCCGGACGAGCGGACTGGTGCGGACTTCCAGGCCGGGCAGGTCCGCCCACGGCCCGCGGTGCAGCCGTTCACCGAGCAGCTTGGCTCCCTCGCGCCCGGAGTCGAGCAGCGGAATGTCCGTCCTGCCGGTGTGATTGCCCTTGACGGACCATTCCGTCCGGCCGTGCCGGGCCAGCAGGATGCGCGGTGCCATGTGAACAGCTCTCCCTGAAAAACTGAGACCTGAGATGCGGGATCTGAGATCTTGGACGTCGACGGGACGAACGGGGAACGGATCGTCCGGATTTCCATCATCGCGTACCTTCGCGGGAGGCAACCCGTGGGGCCGCACCGGCGTCCCACTGACTACAGAGCTGACCACAGACGAATCCGAGCAGCTGAGGGGTGCGGCGAAAGTGCACCCCGGGCGAACGAAGGCCGACCCGCACCGTACGGTGGAACGCCCGCCGTCGGCCGCGTGAACACATTGATGGAGAACTTCCGGATGCCGCATGCCACCATCGCGCCCGCGCCGCGCCCCCGGCCCCGCTGGTGGACCGAGCTCCCGCTCCTGGCCCTGGTGTACGCAGCGTACTCGGGCGGCAGGCTCCTGGTCCGGGGCGACGTGTCCACCGCCGTCGACCACGGGCTGCGCATCCTGGATCTGGAGAAGGCCCTCTTCCTCAACGCCGAGCACCCGCTCAACCGGCTGTTCACCGCGCACCCCTCGATAGGCATACCCGCCGACTTCGCGTACGCCTCGCTGCACTATCTGGTCACCCCGGCCGTCCTGATCTGGATGTTCCGCCGCCACGCGGCCGCGTACCGCAGGGCCAGGACCTGGCTGATGACGTCGACGATGCTGGGCCTCATCGGCTTCACGCTGATGCCGACCTGCCCGCCGCGGCTGCTGGCCGCCGGGCACGGCTTCGTCGACACGATGGCCCAGTACAGCTCGTACGGCTGGTGGGGTACGGAGGCGAGCGCACCGCGCGGCATGGGCGGGATGACCAACCAGTACGCGGCGATGCCGAGCCTGCACGTCGGCTGGGCGCTCTGGTGCGGCATCCTCCTGTGGCGCCACGGCAGGCACCCGCTCCTGCGGGCCGCCGGCATCGCCTACCCGCTGATCACCGTCATCGTGGTGATGGGCACCGCCAACCACTACTTCCTCGACGCCGTCGCCGGAGCCGCCGTCATGGGCGTCGGTGCGCTGCTGGCCAGGCCCGTACTGCGCCTGGCCGACCGGGTCAAGGACGCCGTCCAGGCCCGTTTCGCACAGGTGTCCGTCGCCACGAAGTCCCCGGATGTCAGTGCCGGATGCAAGACTTCCGCGGGTGAGCGAATCCCCGGCCAGCGGACCTCCTCCGCAGATCCCGCCGATGCAGCAGCACCGGGCGGCCCGCCTGCCCCGGCCGATGTCCCCGCCTCCGCGGGAAGAGCCGCAGGCGGTGACGCTGCGACGGCGGCTCGCTGAGCTGAGGGGCCCGGCCGTCGCGCCCCGCCCGCTGGACGCCCGCGCGCTGGCCGCGCTGGCCGCCAACCCCGGCTGCAAGCGGCGCGCCCTGCTCGACGGGGCCGGGGTCGACAAGGGCGCGCTCGCCGCGGCGCTCGGTTCACCGGCCGCCTTCGGCCAGTCCCAGTTCGCCTTCATGCGGGGCAACGCCTTCGAGGCCCGGGTCAAGGCCGACGGGGGCACGGAGCTGATGCGCCTGCTGCACCAGGCGTTCGGCGAGCCCGGCGAACCGCCCGGGGGCGTGTCGACGCCCGATCTGACCGCCGCCGGCCCCGAGGGCCGCGCGGCCCGCACCGCGCTCGCCCTGCGCGAGGCGACCGGGTCGGGCGGCTGGGCGCTGCTGGACCACCCGATGCTGGCCCTGGAGGTCGCTGGGTCCCCCGCCTATCTGGAGCCGGACGCGGTGGTGGTCCACCCCGACGGCACCTGGACGGTCGTCGAGATCAAGTCGTTCCCCATGATCGACGGCTCCGCCGACGCGGCGAAGGTGGGCGCGGCCGCCCGCCAGTCCGCCGTGTACGTACTGGCACTGGAGCAGGTCGCCGCGATGACCGAGGGCGCGGAGGTCGGCCACCGGGTGCTGCTCGTCTGCCCCAAGGACTTCTCCAACCTGCCGGCCGCCTCCGTCGTCGACGTACGCAAGCAGCGCGCGGTCACCCGCCGGCAGCTGACCCGGCTCACCCGCGTCGAGGACATAGCGGCGGCCCTGCCCGAGGGCACGACCTTCGATCCGGAGTGCTCCCCGGAGGAGCTGGACACCGCGGTCGAGTCCGTCACGGCGGCGTACGCGCCGGAGTGCCTGGCCGCCTGCGAGCTCGCCTTCCACTGCCGGGCGAAGGCCCGCGCCGCCGGTGCGGTCGAGGCGCTCGGGCGGAGCGTGCGCGGTGAGCTCGGCGGGCTGACCACGGTCACCGGCGTGCTCGCCGCGGCCGCCGGCAAGGAGGGCGATCCGGCGGACCCGACGGTCGCCGCACTGCTCCGCGCGGCCGCGCTGCGCGCCGAGGCTCTGGAGGGCAGCACCCCATGTCGCTGATCGGCACCCTGGCCCGGCTGGAGGCCGTGGAGAGCGGCCGTGCCCAGCCGATGGCCACCGTCCGCCACCGTCACCTGGGCGAGCGGCCGCTCGTGCTGGTGCCGCTCACCACCGCGGGCGAGGCGGGCGCCCCGCTCGGCGCGCTCGTCGGCACCGACCGGGACGCGCCCCGGCTGCTGGCCGTCGCCCAGCCGCGCGACCGGGACCTGCGGTTCGCGTTCCTCGCCGAGCTGGCCGAGACGGTCCTGCCGTACATCGAGTCGTACGCCGACGGGGTCGAGCCCGCCGAACGGAGCGAGACCGACCCCGGCACCGGCAAGAGGGTCAAGGTCGAGACGGAGCTGTGCACGGACGCGGCGCAGCTGATCGTGCCGAGCCGGGCGGGCATCGAGTTCGTCCGGCTGCTCGGCCGCTCCATGCGGTTCCGGCGCACCGCCGAGGACGACCCGGACACCCCGTATCCGGCGCCCGCCCGCGTCCCGCTGCTGGGCCGCTGGCTGACGCACTACGGCGAGCGGGCCCGGGTGCCCGGCTCCTCGCTGCTGCTGGCCGGCACCGATCTCCTGAACCGGCACTGGGCGACCGGCCAGTCCTCCCTGGAGGACCAGCACCTGGGCGCCCTGCTCGCCTGGATCGACCCGCCGGCCGGCGAGTCCGGGGCCGAGGCCGCGCTGCGCGCCGAGCTGGCCCGGGACGCCGGACACCAGTTGCTGTGCCCGCCGGCCGGACCGGCGACCGATCCGGACTTCGACAACCGGCTGCTGGCCCCCGCGATCGACAAGTACGACCGGGCGCGGACCTCGCTCGCCGCCGCCGAGGACGGTCTGGCGGCCGATGCCCGACTCGCCGAGCTGACCGCGGCGGAGCGCGAGATCCGAGGACTGCTGGCCGGTGTGCTGCGGCCGACGTGGGACGCGGTGTGGCGGGGCCTGGATCTGCTGCGGGAACTGCCGGAGGGGGCCAGGGCCGAGGACCGCTGGACGCGCGACCGCTGGTCGTTCACCGGCCACCGCGACCGGGTGCGCGCCGGTGAGCCGCCGCAGCCCCGCCGGGACGACGCGGTGACCGCCGCCCGGAAGCTGGCGGCGCGGGAGACGGCGCAGGCGCAGCTGGAGGCCCAGGAGGCGCTGGACGATCCGCTGGTCCTGGCCGGGCGGCGGCTGGCGGGCGAGGCGTTCGTCGGCGAGGTGACCGCGGTGGAGATGGCGTACAGCGAGTCCAAGCGCTCCTCCCCGCGCCCGCTGGTCACGGTCCGCACGGCCGAGCAGCCGCATCTGGGCGAACGCGTGAAGGTCTACCGCTCGCTGGACGGCAAGCCGCAGACCGCCGAGTTCGCGGGCAGCGCGGCGGCGGACGGGGCCGGCGGCGACGGCACGCAGTCGCTGGTGCTGCGGATCACCGACCGGATGGGCCGCGCCAAGGAGCCCGCCCCGGGCTCGGTGCCTGAGCCCGGTGACGTCATCGCCTGGACGCTCTTCGAGCACGACCAGCGCGGCGGCGCGCAGCTGCCGGACCCGGAGGAGACCCCGTGGACCCACGGCGGCCCGCCGGGCGGCGCGACGGCCGCCGAGCTCCCCGACCCCGTGACCACGGAGGACCTGCTGTGACGGCTGTTTTCGACCCGGGCGCGGCGGCGGGTCTGGCCACCGGCCGCATCCTGGACGACACACTGAACGGCTCCGCCCGCGGCATCGTGGTGGACTCGCCGCCGGGCGCGGGCAAGTCGACCCTGGTGGTGCGCGCCGCGCTGGAGCTCGCGGCGGCCGGACGTCCGCTGATGGTGGTCGCGCAGACGAACGCCCAGGTCGACGACCTGGTGGTGCGGCTCGCCGAGAAGGAACCCGGCCTGCCGGTCGGCCGGCTGCACAGCAGCGACTCCGATCCGTACGACAAGGTGCTGGACGGCCTGGCCAACGTACGGAAGTCGGCGAAGGCGGCGGATCTGGCCGGGCTCGACATCGTCATCTCGACGGCGGCGAAGTGGGCCCATGTGAAGAACGTCGAGCCTTGGGGCCACGCGATCGTCGACGAGGCGTACCAGATGCGTTCGGACGCCCTGCTCGCGGTGGCGGGGCTCTTCGAGCGGGCGCTGTTCGTCGGCGATCCGGGCCAGCTGGACCCGTTCTCGATCGTCGGCGCGGACCAGTGGGCGGGGCTGAGCTATGACCCGTCGGCGAGCGCGGTCACCACGCTGCTCGCGCACAACCCGGAGTTGCCGCAGCACCGGCTGCCGGTCTCCTGGCGGCTGCCGGCCTCGGCGGCGCCGCTGGTCTCGGACGCGTTCTACCCGTACACCCCGTTCCGCAGCGGTACGAACCACGGCGACCGGCTGCTGTCGTTCGGGGTCGCCTCGGACGGGTCGGCGGCCGACCGGGTGCTGGACGAGGCGGCGGAGTCGGGCTGGGGTCTGCTGGAGCTTCCGGCCCGCCACACCCCGCGCACGGACCCGGAGGCGGTACGGGCCGTGGCCCTGGTGGTGCGCAGACTGCTGGACCGGGGCGGCGCGGCGACCAGCGAGCGCTCCCCGGACCCCGCCCCGGTCACGGCGGACCGGGTCGCGGTCGGCACCGCCCATCGCGACCAGGCGGCAGCGGTCCGGGCGGCGCTCGCCGAGCTCGGGGTGACGGGGGTGGCGGTGGACACCGCGAACCGGCTCCAGGGCCGTGAGTTCGATGTGACGGTGGTCCTGCACCCGCTGTCGGGCCGCCCGGACGCCACCGCGTTCCATCTGGAGACCGGCCGGCTGTGCGTACTGGCCTCCCGCCACCGTCACGCCTGCATCGTGGTGTGCCGCGAGGGCGTCTCGGACCTGCTGGACGAGCACCCGTCGACGGAGCCGGTGCAGCTGGGCGTGACGGTGAAATTCCCGGACGGCTGGGAGGCGATGATGGCCACGTACGACTTCTGGTCCAACCACCGCGTCGCGTGGCGGCCCTAGGAAGAGCCGTTACCGTACGGACCCGCTCCTCGCCGGCTCCGGGCTGGGCTCGGCGTGGAGCGGGCCGAGCCAGCCGCTGCGAGTGGCCAGTACACCCGCCTCGAACCGGCTGGTAGCGCCCAGTTGCTCCATGAGCTCGGCGACGATACGGCGCACGGTGCGTTCGGAGGCGCCGAGGCGGCGGGCGATCGACTCGTCGGTGGCGCCGGTCGCGAGCAGCGCGAGCACGGTGGACTCGCGGTCGCCGAGGCCGGCCTTCGAGTGGTCAGCGGCCCGCGGACCGGACAGCGGCAGGGGCGCCGAGGTCACCCAGCAGTGCTCGAACATCTGGAGGAACACAGCGGCGAGCGGGCCTCCGTGCACCAGCAGGGCCGCCAGCTCGCCCTCGGGTGCCGGTGCGGGGACCATCGCCGACGTGCCGTCGACCACGATCATCCGCAGCGGCAGCATCTGTGTGGTCTTGACCTTGCCGCCGAGGGCCTGGAGATCGTCCAGGTAGGCAGCCATGTGTGGGGTGCAGGCGGTGGTGTGCAGATGCACTGTCCGGATTCGTATGCCCTTCGCGAGCGCCTGGCGGTCGCGAGCCAGGCCCTCCTCGATCATCTCCGGGGGTACGGCCTTGCCCGGGTGAAGCGAGACGATTTCCTGCTTCGCGGATCGGGTGATGTCCTCCAGCGCGGCGGTGACCCGGGCCACTCCGGTCAGCAACTCGGTGCTGGTGTGCGCCAACTGGTCCGCGTGCACGGGGTGATAGTCGGCGATGACCCTGCTCACCGCGTTCCACACCTGGTGCAGTTCCTTCGTGAGCCCGTCGACCGTGCGGTGCCCGTGGGCCAGCAGATGTCCCAGCGCGCCGCTCGGCGCCGCTGCGGCCCAGCCGCTCGGCGCGTGCGGGTTGGGGCAGAGCAGCTGCAGATCCGCCAGGTGCAGGATCGCCTGCGTGACCTGGTCGTTCGACCAGCTCTGGGCGTCCGCGAATGCGTGCGGATCCCAGTCGGGATCCCGCAGCGCATGGGCGTACAGCAGCCTCGTGCGTTCGTGAGTCTCGTTGTCCTCCATCTATCCCCCCGCTCGTGCACTACAGGTGCCCAACCGACTGCGCAATGTACTGGAAGGACAAGTGCCGTGTAAGAGATGGCCAGTTCGTGAGATATGTGAACGCTGGACCAACCTCGTGTCCGGGAACGGCCACGGCCTGATCCGGCAACCTTGATCGCTGGGCACAGGACCGGCGGTGCGTGAGTATCGAGAAGTCGCCGGGGGCTGAGGGCGCTTCTCGACCAACGCGCCGACCACCGCTCTCACGGCTTTCTCACGTCTCCTTCATCACGACCAACGGGGTTTCTCAGCCATGCGCTTTTTCGTTCGCGCCCTTCTCGCCGGTACCGCCGCCTCTCTCATCTGGGGCGCGATACCCACCACCGTCCACCCTGCGCCGGCCGCAGCTTCCGCGGCGCCCGTGCCCCTGCCCGCCCGATGAGGGCCCGGCGTCGCACCGCCGCCCTGCGTACAGGAATCGTCCGCGAGCCCAGGAAGCAAACGTGATTTTCGGAAGCGTTCACGACGTCGTCACCGACGACCTGTTCCTCAATCTCCACGGGTTCCATAACCAGTTGCGCGTCCTGCTCAAGCTGGAGGGACTCAACCCGGCCGGATCGGTCAAGCTCAAGACCGCCGTCGCGCTGGTGGAGGACCTGGAGGAGCGGGGCCTCCTCAAGGAGGGCTCCCGCCTCATCGAGTCGACCTCGGGAAACCTCGGCGTGGCTCTCTCGATGGTCTGTGCCGCCAAGCGGTACCGGCTGACCGTCGTCACCGACCCCAACGCCAATGCCCAGAGCATCCGGCTGATGCAGGTGCTCGGCGCGGACCTGGTGGTCGTCCGCGAACGCGACGCCAACGGAGGCTTCCTGCAGACCAGGATCCGCTGCATCGAGCGGAAGCTGGCCGAGGACCCGGGGCTGATCTGGCTCGACCAGTACGCCAACCAGGCCTCGGTCGCCGCCCACGCGGTCCGCACCGCCCACTCCATCCGCATCTCGGTCGGCGACCCCGACTACCTGTTCGTCGGCACCGGGACCGCGGGCACCCTGATGGGCTGCGCCGCCTACTTCGGGCCGCCCTCCAGGACCAAGGTCGTCGCCGTCGACTCGGTCGGCTCGGTCACCTTCGGGGAGCCGGCCGGGCCCCGGCACATCCCGGGCCTTGGGTCCAGCCGCGAGCCGCAGCTCTTCGACGAGCATCAGGTGCACCGGACGGTGTCCGTGCCCGAGGAGAGCGCCGTACGCATGTGCCGCCGGCTCGCCGCCGACTACGGCCTGCTCGTGGGCGGTTCGACGGGCACCGTTCTCGCGGCCGTGGAGCAGTTGGCGGGGGAGCTGGAGGACCACAGCACCGTCGTCGTGATCTCACCCGACTTCGGCGACCGCTACCTCGACACCGTGTACGACGACGGCTGGGCGGACCGGCGACTGCCCGACTGGCGCAGCGAGCCCGCGCACACCACGCCCGCCCACACATAAGGGGCCCACCATCATGACCACCTTCGACATCGTTCCCGGGAACGTCGCCTCCCGCGTCCTCGACGAGGACCGCGCCGCCGTCATCGCGCTGGTGCGCTCCGCGTACCTCACCCATGAGGCCGGACAAAGCGTCAACCCCGACAGCTACTTCCTGCGCTTCCCCGAGAAGCCGGACGCCCGGATCATCGCGCTGCCCGCCTACCTCGGCGGCGGCACCGACCTGGCCGGCATCAAGTGGATCGCCAGCTTCCCGTCCAATGTCGCCGAGGGGAACCCGCGGGCCTCGGCCGTACTGGTCCTCAACGACTACCGCACCGGCTACCCGATCGCGCTCCTCGAGGCGGCCGGCATCAGCGCCGCCCGTACCGCGGCCTCGGCGGCCCTGGCGGCGCGGACCCTGGGCGGCGGGGCCGCGCTGAGCGGGCGTACCGCCGTGATCGGTGCGGGCGTCATCGCCCGCACCATCACCGACTACCTGGCCGCGGCGGGCTGGCAGCCCGACGAGGTGCTCTGCCACGACCTGCACGAGCCGTCCGCCTCCCGCCTCGCGGCGCACGTCGGCTCACTGGGCTTCGACGCCCGCACCACCGGCTCGCTGGAGGAGGCGCTCGACTGCGACCTGGTCGTCTTCGCCACCACCGCCGCACAGCCGTATGTGCCCGCCGACACCCGGCTGCGGCCCGGGCAGGTGGTGCTGAACATCTCGCTGCGCGACCTGCCGCCGGAGCTGCTGCTCGGTGCCGACAACGTGCTCGATGACGTGGAGCACTGCATGAAGGCGCAGACTTCACCCCATCTGGCCGAACAGCTCACCGGCGGGCGGGAGTTCGTCACCGGCACGCTCGCCCAGGTGCTGTCCGGCGAGGTGACGACCGATCCGGGACGGGCCGTGGTCTTCTCGCCGTTCGGGCTCGGCGTGCTCGACCTGGCGGTCGGCGCGTACGTCCTGGACCAGGCCCGCAAGCGGGAAGAGACGGTCGCCGTCCCCGGCTTCTTCGGCCAGGAGCGCAGGTGGTAGCCGGCGGCACCGACGCGGTACGCATAGCCCTGGTCGGCGCGGGGCCGCGCGCCCTGTCCGTACTCGAACGGATCGTCGCGCTCTGCGCCGAACACCGGGTACCCGCCGCCGTGGAGGTGTGCGACCCGGGCGTCCCGGGCACCGGGCTGCACCGGCCGCAGCCCGACTACCTGCTGCTCAACACGATCGCCGCGCAGGTCACCGGGTTCGCGGACGGGCCGATGCTCGGCCGTCCGGTCACCGCACCGGGCGGCCCGACGCTCTTCGAGTGGGCGCGCGAGCGCGGCCTCGGCCGCACCGGCGACGGCTGGGTGTACGGCGGCCACGGGCGCCCGGTGTGTCCGGCCGACTACCTGCCCCGCCGGGTGCTCGGCGAGTACCTCGCCTGGTGCTGGCGCGAGATCTGCGACAGGGCGGCGCCCTGGGTCCACGTCACGCACCACCGGAGCGAAGTGACGGATGTCGTCCGGCGGGACGGCCGCGAGCGGGTGATGCTGGCCGACGGGCGGGAGCTCACGGCCGACTCCGTGGTGCTCACGCTCGGCCATGCGCTGCCCGAGCGTGCGCCGGTACCCGCCGACCGGTGGGTCCGCACCCCCTACCCGCTGCCCGAAGCCGTGGCGGGCGTCCCCGACGGCGGCCGGGTGGCCGTCCTCGGCACCGGTCTCGCCGCGATGGACGTCATCGCGGCGCTCACCGTGGGCCGGGGCGGACGTTTCGGGACCGGGACCGACGAGCGGCCGCGGTATGTGCCGAGCGGGCGGGAGCCCCGGATCACCTGGGTCAGCCGTTCCGGACTGCCCTACCGGTCCCGGCCGGAGTTCCGCCCCGACCGGGTTGTCTCCCCTGCACGGCACTTCACCCCCGAAGCGGTACGGGAGCTGCGCCACGGTGCCGCCGACGGCCGGCTGGACTTCGAGAGCCAGGTACTGCCCCTGTTGCGGGCGGAGTTGGACGACCGGATCGGCACGGGACCGGCTGCGAACCCGGCCTGCACCGCGGCCGGGCTGCTCGCGGAGACGGTGCCTCGTGAGGCGCTGGCCGACGCCGACCGGTACGGCAAGTGGTTCCTGCATTCGGTCAACGAGGACCTGACAGAGGCGCTGCGCGGGGTCGAGGCCAGCCCTCTGAAGGCCGCCCTCGAAGTGCTGCGCGACCACCGCGAGACCATCCGGCAGGCGGTGGACGCCCCGGGCCTGACCGAGGCGTCCACCCGCTGGTTCTTCACCCGGTTCACGGGCGAGCTGAACCGGTTGGTGACGGGCCCTCACGCGGAGCGCACCGCCGAGGTGCTGGCCCTCGCCGATGCGGGCATGCTCACCCCCGGGCCGGGACCCGCGCCCCGTACCGTCCGCGACGGCTCCGGCTGGCGGCTGGAGTCCACCGCGCTGGCCACGACGGCGAGCGTACGGGTCGACTGGCTGGTCAGCGCGCATCTGGCGGCTCCCGGGTCCCCCGACACGGACGGGGAGCTGCTGCGGCGACTTCTCGTACGGGGCCGGCTGCGCCGGCTGGGCGCGGCCGGGGCGTCGCTCGGCATCGAGGTGGACGGCGCCCTGCGGGTGCGGGACGCCGCCGGTGACGCGTCGTCCACCGTCTCAGCCTTCGGACCGCTCACCGAGGGGTCCAGTTTCTACAACCACTATGTTCCGTCGCCCGGTTCTCCCTCGCGCGCCCTGCGTGAGGCGGACCGGCTGGCCGCGAGACTTCTCCGGCTCGACCAGGAAGCAGCGTCATGAAGATCAGAAACCGCGAGCTCTACACCCCGTGGGCGCCCGGCACGATGCGGCGCGAGACCCTCGCCGCCCAGGCCGACGGCTGGCGCTGCCCCGCGACCGGCGCCGTACCGCCGCCGATCGCCCTGGGCGTCACCTTCGGGCGTGACGGCGCGTACGACACCCCCGGCGGACGCGCATACCTCCGTGACCAGGGGACGCCCGCCTACGAGCAGGCCGAACTGGTCGTGGCGGGCCTGGAGGGCGGCAGCGACGCCACCCTGTTCTCCTCCGGTATGGCGGCCGCGACCGCCGTGTTCCAGTGCCTTCCCGACCGGTCGCGTGTGGTGGTCTCCGAGACGCTCTACTTCGGGCTGACGAAGTGGCTGCTGGAGTTCGCGCCGCAGCGCAATCTCGAGGTGGTCCGGGTGAACACCACCGACCTCCCTGCGGTCGCCGAGGCGGTGGCGGCGGCGCCGACGACCCTGGTGTGGATCGAGACGCCGGCCAACCCGACCTGGCTGGTCACCGACATCGCCGCCTGCGCCGAACTGGCCCATGCGGCGGGCGCCCTGCTGGCCGTGGACAACACCGTGGCGACGCCCGTGCACACCCGCCCGCTGGAGCTCGGCGCCGACCTCGTCATGCACTCCGCGACCAAGTACCTCAACGGCCACTCCGACATCATGGCCGGCTTTCTGGTCGCCGGAGAGCGCGGCGAGGCGGGCCGGGGCGCGGTGCTCGACGAGCTGTGGGAGCGGATCGACCTGCACCGCAAGCTCGCGGGCCCGATTCTCGGCACGCTGGAGACGTACCTGCTGGTGCGCGGGATGCGGACACTCCACCCGCGGATGCGGCAGATCTCCGCGACCGCGATGGAGATAGCCGAGCACTTCGACGGCCACCCGCTGGTCAGCCGGGTCGGCTACCCGGGCCTGGCCTCCGACCCGGGCCACGCGGTGGCCGCGCGTCAGATGACCGGCGGCTTCAGCGGGATGCTCTCCCTCTACGTGGACGGCCCCTGGGAGCGTTCACTGCAGACGGCGAAGAACTGCGAGCTCTTCATCCGCGCCACCTCGCTCGGCGGCACGGAGAGCCTGATCGAGCACCGCTTCACCTTCGAGGGCGCGGGCAGCCGCTCGCCGCGTGAGATGGTCCGCCTCTCCATCGGCCTCGAGCACCCGGCCGACCTGATCAACGACCTCGAACACGCCCTCGAGAAAGCCGCAAAGGAAATCTGACACCGTGTCCACTGCCACAGAACCCACCGCTCCACCCTCCGACAACACCCCTGAAGCCACGCCCGACGGCGACACAACCGCCGAGGGCCCCGGGGCCCCGGAAGCCGCTCCGCGGTATTCGCTACGCCGGGACGGGTCGTTCTCCGCGGTCCTCGCCGGTCTCATCGCCGTGATCGTCTCCTACTCCGGACCGCTGGTCGTCGTCCTCGCGGCAGCCCGCGCCGGCCACCTCGACCAGGCCCACACGGCGTCCTGGGTCTGGGCGGTCTCCATCGGCTCCGGGCTGACCTGTCTCTTCCTGAGCTGGCGCACCCGGATGCCCATCATCACCGCCTGGTCGACGCCCGGCGTCGCCCTGCTGATGACCAACCTCGGTGACTACCCGTATGCGCAGGCCATCGGTGCCTTCCTCATCAGCGCCGTGGCGATCGCCGCGATCGGATACAGCGGCCTGTTCGGCCGGCTGATGCGGATCGTGCCCACCGGTGTGATCAACGCGATGCTCGCGGGCATCCTCTTCTCGTTCGGTGTCAGCATCTTCACCGAGCTGAAGGTCTCCCCCGCCATCGTGCTGAGCGCCTTCCTCGCCTTCTTCGTCATGAAGCGGATCAGCGTCCGCTGGGCCGTACCGGTCGCCCTGCTCGCCGGAGTCGGCGCCGCTCTCGTGACGACCCGGCTGGACTTCGCCCTTGGCTCGGGCAGTGTCCTGGTACATCCCGTCCTCACCATGCCGCACTTCTCGGTGGCCGCGCTGATCGGCATCGCGATCCCGCTTGCCGTCGTCACCCTGGCCTCGCAGAACGCCCCGGGCACCGCCGTGCTGGAGGGAGCCGGCTACAAGCCGGACGACCGGCTGCTGATCGGCTCCACCGGCGCGATGTCCGTCCTGCTGGCTCCCTTCGGCTCGCACGCGGTCAACCTTGCCGCCATCACCGCCGCCATCTGCACCGGCCCGGAGGCCCACCCGGACCCGCGCCGCCGGTACATCGCCGGCATGTCCTGCGGCTTCTGGTACCTGCTGATCGGCTCCTGCGGCGGCGTGCTGGTCATCCTGTTCGCCGGTCTGCCGACCGCGCTGATCGCAGTCGTCGCCGGCGTCGCGCTGCTGGGGGCACTCCAGGGCAGCCTGACCACGGCCCTCGGTGAGGCCGGCACCCGGGACGCCGCGGTGGTCACCTTCCTGTGCACAGCTTCGGGCATGAGCCTGTTCGGCATCGGCTCCGCCTTCTGGGGACTGGTACTGGGTCTGCTCACGCATGCCCTGCTCAACACCAGGTTCCCCCGTGGCGACCGGAAGGCCTGAGCCGACGCGTCCGACCGTCATGATCACGGTCATCGCGCCCTTCACCGGGCCTCTGGCGGGCCAGGGTTACCGGCTCTACCAGGAGCTGCTCGCCGCGGAGCATCTGCTGCCGGAGGAGGCGCGGGAGCTGGTGCGATGGTGCTGGCTCGACTCCCACCGGCCCTGAGGCTCTCCGGTCCGCACGTCATGCGCGGGCCGGAGAGCGTCGGGGCCGGTGCCCCGGTTCCGGGCGGTGTCGTGCAGGGGAACTCGAGGGGAACGGGCGGCCAGCCATTCGGTGCCGGCGCACCTGGCGGAACACGGGGTGCGCCGGGCGCGTTGTGCACGGGGGCGCGTGCGGCGCGACGGCGCGCGGGCGGACCGTCGCGCACGCCCGAAAGCGCCCTTGCGGCGGCCTGGACAATGGAGGGTGGCCGATTCGGGCCGACCGGAGGAGGAAGAACCCCATGGCACAACCCGAGCGGAACGAGCAGCAGCGGCTGCGCCCCGCACCCCTGCTCTTCGAGCCGTCGGCCGCCGTCGCCGATCCCGAGCACTTCTTCGACCTGGAGTCGATGGACGATCCCAAGGAGCTGCTGAGCCGTGCCACCGAGCTGACGCTGGCCTTCCGGGCCGCGACGGACCGGGCGGTCGAGTTCCAGGCGATCGCGGCGGCGCAGCTGGCGGATCCGCGCCGGTTCGACCGGCTGACGACCGCGGACATCGCGCAGCGGGCGGAGTGGACCGAGGACTACGCGGTGAAGATGGTCGAGTTCGGCCGGAGCCTGCTGAACGACCCCAGGCCCTGACGCAGCGACAGTCCTTCCCCCGCGATCACTCCGGGTACAACCATTGGCATATGCCAGGTGGGCAAGATACTCCTCGCCACCCCACCCTGTCCCGATTTTCGGCAACTCACAGATTCCGGACGGTCACTCCCGGTAGACCTGGGTGCATGACCGCATGGCTGCCAGACGAAACGACCCTGCATCTCGGCGACGGACCCCGTCCTCACGATCACGGCGGTGAGGGCGCCGACATCTTCGCCGTCCTGCGTGAGCAGGCCGGCCATCAGACGGCCCAGGTGACCGCGGCCGGTGCCGCCTGGCTGGCCGGGGCGACCGCGTATCCGCGCAGCACCCTGGCCCAATGGGAGTCGCACCCCTGCGCACCCGGGGTCCTGCCGTGCGGTTCCGCCTTCGACGTGGTGAACGTGCCCACGCTCTTCGGACGCCGGATGCTGGAGCACCTGTGGGCCGACGGTCCGGGCTCCGGCCCGGTCGCCACGCACCGCGGCCGGATGCTGCTGTTCGCCTCCCCCGGCACCGCCCAGCGCCTTCCCTCGCTGCTGGACTGGGAGGAGTGGGGATCGGGCCCGGGGACCCGGTCCGCCGGGGACTCGTCGGCGCCTGACGACGGCGGCCCGAAGGTGCCCCCGCTGCTCTGTCACGGGGCGGGGGACGCGGTGACGGTGCCCCCGCTGACCTGCGGCCCGTCCGGTTCCGGGCCTCGCTGGCTGGTCGCCCCCGACACCCGCAGCCCCTGGCTCCCGGGGCCGGACGTGCTGCTCTGGGCCTGCGTCCGGGTGGCCAGGTCGGCGCCCGCCCCGTCGCCCAGGATTTCGATTTTTCCTCGCCCGGATCAGGATGCTAATGTCTACGACGTCAGCAGGCGCCGCTAGCTCAGTTGGTTAGAGCAGCTGACTCTTAATCAGCGGGTCCGGGGTTCGAGTCCCTGGCGGCGCACAGACGGAGGAAGCCCCCTCGCGAGAGCGAGGGGGCTTTTTCGTTGTCCTGGCCGGCTCTTCGTTGTCCCGGCCGGTTCTACGTTCCCGTGGTGATCCGGACCGTCCAGGCCCCCGACGGCGTCCGGTCCGCGACCTCGACCGTGGTGTGGGCGCCGGGGACGGAGAACGTCTCGCCGACCCTCAGCGGGGCGTCCGCGAGCGGCGGGTAGACCGAGCGGTCCCAGCAGGCGTCGGTCTCCGGGTGGGTGTCGAGGACGTCGACCGGTCCGCCGCCGGACGGCGTCTCGTTGCGGATCCGGTAGAGCAGTACGCCTTCGGTGCAGGTGGCGCTGTCGTTGCCGGTGGCGCTGCGGGCCTCGACGGCCACGACGCTGCCCTCGCCGGTCCTGATCACGGCGAGGCGGGTCCCGATCGACGCGCCCGGCACGGGCACGGCCGCCATCGGCTCCAGGGTGACGAGCCGGTCGCCCTGGACGCAGGTCACCTGGCGGTCGTCGAGCCAGCCGAGCTTCCACTTGTGCCAGCCGAAGAGGTCCGGGGCGAGGCCGAACTGGCTGCCCATGACGTCCCAGTCGCCGACATACGTGTCCCAGTCCCCCTTGCCGTCCGAGGGCCGATGGTAGAGGTCGGGCAGGTCGAAGACGTGTCCGGTCTCATGGGCGAGGACGTTGTGGTCGGGCGGGTGCTGTTCGAAGACGGTGACGACGCGCCTGATGTCGGTCCCGTCGGCGCTCAGCGGCCGGTCGAAGTTGACGACCTTGGTGGCGTCGGAGTCGACGCCCGGGGCGTCCGGGTCGGCCACGAGGTAGACGATGTCGTACTTCGAGAAGTCGACCCGGGGGTCGGCGGCCTCGATCGCGTCGCGCAGGTAGGCGCTGCGCCGGCCGTCGTTCCAGTCACGCTGTATGCCGTAGCTGACCGAGGGCTCGGGCATCCGGATCCACTGCCGCTGGGGGTGCGGGCGCAGGGTGAACTTTCCGTACGAGGCGCGCTGGAAGAACTGCGTGGTGGCGGGGAAGTGGTCGGCGGCGAGTTCGGCGGGTGTGGTGACGGGCCGGGAGTCGGGGAACGAGAGGAAGATCATGACCGCGTCGAGGGTGTGGTCGGGGCGCGGATAGGCGCCGTTCCAGTCGTCCACGCCGAGCGAGTGGTGGACGCCGGTCCGGGGCAGTGCGCAGGGGGCCGCCTCTCCGCCGACGGCTGCGGCGGGGCCCGCGACGAGAGAGGTCGCGACGAGCGCCAGGAGGGAGACCAGCCCGGCCGCCACCGCGCGGGGCCTGGGTCGCTCCATCCCTGCGGGCGCTTGCTGACGCGGCACGTCTACCTCCGGTGCGGGATGCGGACTCCAGGACTCAAGGGCCCTCAAGGACCCACCTGACCGCCCTGGCCCTTCTGACCACCTTGTGGCGTTGACGGAGGTACGTCCTGTTGGGCTGCCCCAGTCGGGTCACCGACCGAGTCGGCCACTTCCCTCACGTACAGTCACAATCGATCACCGGAGCGGCGAGGGAGAACAGAACCGCGCAGAAACAGTCAGCCACGGGCAAACCGGGTCACCCGGCGAATGGCTCAAGTACGGCGGACGCGGGGCTCGTAACGGTCGGGGCGCTGGAACGGCCGAGGTGCCAGCCTCTATGCTTCACCTCGCTTTCCTGCGCGGTTTCCGCCCCTGACAACGGCACTCCACGCGGCGGGCCAGGCCGACCTCAGGTGTCCGGGACAGAGACTGCACGGCGGGAGCGAACGGTGAGCGGAACCTCCGAAGGGCCCAGGCCCGCGGCAGGCACAGCCCCTTCTCCCCCACCACCTCCCCTCACGGAGCGTGACGATGTATGGCCATGCGCCGGGGCCGCCTCCGAGCCGCACGACTACCGGGCCGCGTTCCGGGTGGCCGCCCTCCCGATGGCCGTCGTCGACCGCGAGGGCCTGATCGTCACCGCCAACGAGGCGCTGGGCGCGCTGGTGGGGGTCGGTGCCGGGGCGCTGACCGCGCAGTCCGCGTCCGATCTGGTCGATCTCGCCGCGGACGGCCGCACCTGGCGCGCGTACCGCGAGGTGCTGCACGGCCGGCGCTCCCGCTTCCGCTGCACCCGGCGGCTCAAGCACCCCGACGGGCGCTCGCTGTGGGCGGAGATCACCCTCGTGCCGATGGCCGCGGCCCCGGGTGCCGGTGACGCGCCCGGCCAGGTGCTGCTGTCGGTCGCCGACGTCAGCGACCGGCGGGAGCTCCAGAAGCGGCTGCGCCACCTCGAAATGCACGACCCGGTGACCCGGCTGCCCAACCGGACGCTGTTCTTCGAGCGGCTGTCGGCGCTTCTCGAGTCCGTGCCGTACCAGGACGACAGCATGCCCGGGCGGGGCCGGATCGGGCTCTGCTACCTCGATCTGGACGGTTTCAAGGCCGTCAACGACACCCTGGGCCACCGGATCGGTGACCGGCTGCTGGCCGCCGTGGCCGCCCGGCTCACGGACTGCGCCGAGCAGGAGGCCCCGCATTCCACCGGCGCCCATCTGGTGGCGCGCCTGGGCGGGGACGAGTTCGCGATCCTGGTCGAGGAGTCCACCGGTACGCGGCAGCTGACCGATCTCGCCCGCACGGTGCTCGCCGCGTTGCAGCAGCCCTTCGACCTGGCCGGTCAGCGGCTCTCGGTCTCGGCGTCGATCGGCGTGGTGGAGCGGCCCGTCGCGGGGACCTCCGCCACGGGTCTGATGCAGGCGGCGGACACGACGCTGTACTGGGCGAAGGCGGACGGCAAGTCCCGCTGGACCCTCTTCGACCCCGAGCGCAACGCGCACCGGATGACCCGGCAGGCCCTGTCGTCCACGCTCCGCCCGGCGGTCGAGCGCGGTGAGTTCACGATCGAGTACCAGCCGCTGGTCTGCATGGCCGACGGTGTCGTACGGGGGGTGGAGGCGCTGGTGCGCTGGAACCACCCGCAGTTCGGCATGCTCTCGCCCAACCGGTTCGTCGCGATCGCCGAGGAGGACGGCTCGATCGTCCAGCTCGGCCGCTGGGTGCTGCGGTCGGCCTGCCGGCAGGCGAGGCGGTGGCAGCTCGACCACCCGGACGAGCCGCCGCTGTTCATCAGCGTCAACGTGGCCGTGCGGCAGGTCTGGGACTCCGACCTGGTCACCGATGTCGCGGAGATCCTCACGGAGACCGGTCTGGACCCGGCGCTGCTGCAACTGGAGCTGACCGAGTCCGCGGTGATGGGTTCGGCGGGCCGGCCGCTGCAGGCCCTGCAGTCGCTCAGCGACATGGGCGTCCGGATCGCCATCGACGACTTCGGCACCGGCTACTCCAACCTCGCCTATCTCAGCCGGCTGCCGGTCTCCGTACTGAAGCTGGACGGCGCCTTCGTCCGCGGTTTCCGGTACGAGGACGGTACGCATCCCAGCCCCGCCGACGAGACGATCGTCGAGGCCATGGTCCAGCTGGCCCACCGCCTGGGCCTGACCGTCACCGCGGAGTGCGTGGAGACGGCCGGCCAGGCGGAGCGGCTGCGCAGGATCGGCTGCGACACCGGGCAGGGCTGGCTGTACTCCCGCGCGGTCGCCCCGGAACGCATCACGGAACTCCTCGGCGCGAGGGCCCTGAACAACCCCTAGCCGGTCAGGCCCCCGGCAGGCCGTACGCGTCCGCGATGAGGCCGTAGCTGCGCAGGCGGGCCTCGCCGCCGTGGGCGTTCGCGGTGATCATCAGTTCGTCGGCGCCGGTGCGCTTGGCCAGGTCGTCGAGGCCCGTGCGGACCTCGTCCGCGGTGCCGTGGACGATGTTGCCGAGCCAGCCGTCGACGAAGTCCCGCTCCACGGGACTGAAGGAGTACGCCTCCGCCTCCTCCGGCGTGGGGACGAGACCGGGACGGCCCGAGCGCAGGCGGAGCATCGACAGCGCACCGGTCAGCACCTGGCGGCGGGCCTCCCGCTCGTCGTCGGCGGCCAGCGCGGCGACGCCGATCAGGGCGTACGGCGCGTCCAGCACCGCGGACGGCTTGAAGGACTCGCGGTACAGCTCCAGGGCCGGAATGGTGTTCTGGGCCGAGAAGTGGTGGGCGAAGGCGAAGGGCAGCCCGAGCATCCCCGCCAGTCGGGCGCTGAAGCCGGAGGAGCCCAGCAGCCACAGCGGCGGGCGGTCCGGGGACTGCACCCCGCCCTCGGCGGTGGCCTGCACGGGGCCGGGGACCGCGTGGATACGGGAGTAGGGGTGGCCGTCGGGGAAGTCGTCGTCCAGGAAGCGCGTCAGCTCCATGAGCTGCTGCGGGAAATCGTCGGCGCCCTCGTTCAGGCGCTCGGTGCGGCGCAGGGCGGCGGCGGTGGCGCCGTCCGTGCCGGGCGCGCGGCCGAGGCCCAGGTCGATGCGGCCGGGGGCCATGGCCTCCAGGGTGCCGAACTGCTCGGCGATGACGAGCGGGGCGTGGTTGGGCAGCATGACGCCGCCGGAGCCGAGGCGGATGCGCTCGGTGACGGCGGCGGTGTGGGCCAGGATCACGGCGGGCGAGGAGGAGGCGACGCCGGGCATGGAGTGGTGCTCGGCGACCCAGTAGCGGTGGAAGCCGCGGCGTTCGGCGAGCTGTGCGATCTCCACACCCGTCCGCAGGGCCTGGGTCGCGGTGCGGCCCTGGCCCACGGTCACGAGGTCAAGCACGGAGAGGGGCACGGGTGCCGTCCCCTCCGCCTTGCCACGGATCTCGTCGCCTCGAATCTCGTCCACGTCCTGGCCTCTCCGGTGATGCGTCTGGTCCGGAGCAGTGCAACAGGAGGTGGACTCCGCTTATTCCATGGACGTCACTCAGGACGGCCTGCCGTGTGCGTACGACCGGCCGCTCCCCCATTCCACCGGGGCCGGCGGCGCCTCGCGGGCCTCGAAGAGGGTGCCGAGCCTGGGCGCCCAGGCGGGCCGGTCGGCCAGCCGCAGGGCTTCCCGGGCGGCCACCTGGTTCGCGGTGAGGACCGGTTTGCCGAGGAACTCCTCCAGCTCGGGGAGGTGGCTGACGGTGTGCAGGGCCGTGTCCGGCAGCAGGAGGGCGTCCGCCTCGGGGCGGTCGGCCGCGGTGACCAGCTCCTTCAGCCGGTCGAGCCCCCAGCCGGCGGCCTCGGCCCCGCCGGCCACGCCCGCCGCGTGGGTGGCGACCACCTCCATGCCGGTGGCCCGGAGGAACGCGGCGAACTGCGCGGCGATGTCCTCGGGGTAGGTCGCGGCGACGGCGACCCGGTTGGCGCCCAGCTTCCGTACGGCGTGGACGAAGCCGATGGAGGTGCTGGAGGCAGGTACGCCCACCGCCCGGGCCACGGCCATGACCTGGTCGTGGGCGCCCTCGTGGCCGTACAGGAAGCTGCCGCCGTCGCACGCCCAGACCACGGACTGGGCCCCCGAGCGCTGGAGGTCCTCCACGCCGGCGGCGAGCCTCTCGGGGGTGCCGAGCGCCCGCAGGGCGTCCTCGCGGTAGGCGTCGTCGGGGCACTCGGTGTGGCGGACGACGAGCCTGATGTCGCTGTCGAGCAGGATCTCCATGCGCGGGTAGTCGTCCTCCGCGAAATGGCCCGGGTAGAGGAATCCGACGGTCGTCATGTCCACCCTTCCTGTACTGCGTGTACTGCCTGTTTCCGTACGGCCTGTCCTACCTGCTTTGACGGTCCTCATCCCAGTATTCCCCCATCCGCCCCGTTCACCGCTGCGACCGGTTGACGGGCCGGGGCGCGGCTGCGAGCGTGGTGCGTCCGCGACCCCAGCGGGTCCCAGCCGACGCGGAGGAACCGCCCCCATGCCGGAGCCCCTCCTGCTCGTCCTGGACGCCGATCCGCCGCCCCGTCTCGGCGCGCTGACCGGGCGGGTGCGGGTCCGGCACACGGACGGCACCGGTCTCGCCGGGGCGCTCCCCCACGCCGATGTCCTCCTGGTCTGGGACTTCGCCTCGGACGCGGTACGGGCCGCCTGGCCGGGCGACGGGCCGCGGCCCGCCTGGGTGCACACGGCGAGCGCGGGTGTGGACCGGCTGCTCTGCCCGGAGCTGGTGGAGAGCGGCACGGTGGTGACCAACGCGCGGGGCGTCTTCGAGCAGCCGATGTCCGAGTACGTGGCAGGCCTCGTGCTGGCGTTCGCCATGGACCTCCCCGGCACCCTGGACCTCCAGCGACGCCGGCGGTGGCTCCACCGCGAGACGGCCCGGGTCGCGGGTTCGCGTGCGGTGGTCGTCGGCGCCGGTCCCGTCGGGCGGGAGATCACCCGGCTGCTGATGGCGCTCGGCGTCGAGGTGGCGCTGGTGGGCCGCACGGCCCGGCGCACGATCCACGGCGCCGGGGATCTGGACCGGCTGGCCGCCCGGGCCGACTGGGTGATCTGTGCGGCGCCGCTGACTCCGCAGACGTACGGGATGTTCGACAGCCGGTTCTTCGGGCTGATGCAGCCCTCGGCCCGGTTCATCAACGTGGGGCGCGGCCCGATGGTGGTCGAGGCCGATCTGGCCGGCGCGTTGCGCAAGCGGTGGATCGCGGGGGCGGCCCTCGACGTGTTCGCGCACGAGCCGCTCGGCCCGGACAGCCCGCTGTGGGACGTACCGGGTCTCATCGTGTCGCCGCACATGAGCGGTGACGCGGCGGGCTGGCGGGACCGGCTGGGCGAGCAGTTCGTCGCGATGTACGAACAGTGGGCGGCCGGGGAGCCGTTGCCGAACGTGGTGGACAAGCGGCTCGGCTACATTCCGGGCACGGACCTGGATATCCGCGGATAACACCCCGTCACCCGCCGCGTCCGGCAAGGAAATACGCCCCGCACCCGTCCCGTCGCACTCCGCCCATGTTCGGACACGGGAAGGTCACCCTCCGGCCACTGTTCGGTTACATGCGGCCTCTTCCCGCATAGACGTACGGGATCGGGCAGGCGCCAACCCTGTCCGGACTGTTCGACCCCTCCAGGAGATCGCGAACCATGGCTGACTTCCCGAACCTGTCCCGCCGGGGCTTCCTCAACCGATCGGCAGCTGTGGGCGGTCTGCTCGTCGTTCCCGGCCTGCTCACCGCGTGCAGCAAGACCGGTGAGGACTCCGCCGACGGCGAAGGCGCGCTCGAAAAGCTCCGCAAGCAGGGTTTCGTCCGGGTCGCGTACGCCGACGAGGCACCGTACGGGTACATGGAGGGCAAGCAGCTCAAGGGCGAGGCGCCCACCCTGCACCGGGAGATCTTCAAGGCGCTGGGCGTGGACGAACTGCGGCCCACCCTCTCCGAGTGGGACGGGCTGATCCCGGGCCTGCAGGCGGGCAAGTACGACGTGGTCAGCGCCGGGATGGCGATCACGCCCGAGCGCTGCGCCAACGCCCTTTTCTCGGAGCCCGAGTTCATCTCGCCGACCGCGCTGATGGTGAAGAAGGGCAACCCGAGGAAGGTCACCGACCTGGCGTCCGCGAAGGCCGCCGGGATCACCGTCGGCGTGATGGCGGGCGCCGTCGAGGGCTCGTACGCCGAAGGAGCCGGCATAGCCAAGGACAAGATCAAGTCACTGCAGAAGCCGCAGGACGGCGCGGACGCCGTCAAGGGCGGCCGGGTCGACGCGTTCCTGCTGACCGGCATCTCGCTGCGCTGGCTGGCGAAGACCAACCCGGAGACCGAGGTCACCGAGGCCTTCCTGCCGGAGCTCGACGGCGTGAAGCAGTACAGCCCGGGCGGCGCGGTATTCCGCAAGGGCAACGAAGAGCTGCGGGACGCCTTCAACCGCGAGCTGAAGAAGATCGTCTCCGACAGGTCGCGCTATGTGGAGCTGCTGCGGGACTACGGCTTCGGCGCCACCGAACTCCCGCCGGCCACGCTGAAGACGGCCGGACTGTGCAAGGGCTGACAGGGACGGGGCCCGCCGCATGAATGACTTCTTCTCCGCCTTCGCCGACGATCTGCCCCAGCTGCGCTCGGGCCTGTGGGTGACCCTGGAGGCCACCGTCCTGGGCGCGCTGCTCGCGCTGCTGCTGTCGTTCGTCCTGGGCCTGATGTCGATCAGCCGGCTGCTGGTCGCGCGGGGCGTCTCGCGCGTGGTCGTGGAGTTCTTCCGCGGCACCTCGCTGTACGTCCAGCTGTTCTGGCTCTACTACGCGATGCCGCCGCTGACGGGGTACGAACTGACGCCGCTGCTCTGCGGTGTCGTCGCCTTCGGCCTCAACTACGGGGCCTACGGCGCCGAAGTGGTGCGCGGCGCCATCAACTCCGTACCGCGGGCCCAGTACGAGGCGGCGGTCGCGCTGAACATGACGCCGCTGCACCGGATGCGCAAGGTGATCCTTCCGCAGGCATGGGTCCAGATGATCCCGTCGTTCACCAACCTCCTGATCCAGCTGCTGAAGTGCACGCCGCTGCTGTGGCTGATCTCGGCGGCCGATCTCATGACCGTGATCGAGAAGCTGCGCAGCCGTACGGGTGAGACGCTCACCGCGTATGTGACCCTGCTGGCCTGCTACTTCGTGCTGGCCTACGCGCTGACCCTGCTGATGAACCTGCTGGAGCGGTCCGCCAAGCGGCGGCTCGGCCTGGCGAGCGGCGGGGCGAGCCTGCTGAAGACCCGCAGCGCCGTGACCGCCCCGGCCGCCGGAGGTGCCCGGTGAACAACGGATTCGACTGGAACGCCGCCGGTGAGGCACTGCCCCTGCTCCTCGAGGGGTTCAAGGTCACCCTCCTCGCCACGGTGCTCGGCACGCTCGTCGCCGCGGTGCTCGGGCTGGCGATCGCGGTGGCCGGGCGGGCCCCCACCCGGTTCGTGACCGTGCCGGTGAAGGTGGTGATGGAGTTCATCCGCTCCACCCCGCTGCTGGTCCAACTGGTGGGTGCCGCCGCACTGTTCACCTCGGTGGAGCCGCTGACCATCGGCATCGTGGTGCTCGGCGTGCATTACGCCACGTACACCTCGGAGGTGTACCGCGCCGGGATCGACGCCGTCCCGAGGGGCCAGTGGGAGGCCTGCCGGGCGCTGTCGATGACGCCCCGGCGGACCTGGCAGGCGGTGATCCTGCCGCAGGCGGTGCGCAAGGTGCTGCCGGCGCTCGGGAACTACGCGATCTCGATGTTCAAGGAGACCCCGTTCCTCGCCGTGATCACGGTGCAGGAGATGGTCTTCGAAGCCCGTAAGTACGGGGGTGACCACTTCGCGTACACCGAGGTGTTCACACTGGCCGGACTGGTCTTCCTGGTCGCGAGCTACCCCACGTCACTCCTGATGAGGAAGCTGGAGAACCGCCTTGGCCACTGAACCTCTCCCCCTGCAGAAGACCGCGGCCACGGCCCCCGAGGACGTCGTCGCGGTCCCCGCCCCCCAGGGCACCGGGCATCCGCTGGTCCGCTTCGACAAGGTCGTCAAGCGGTACGGCGACCATGTCGTGCTCGACCAGCTGGACTTCACGGTCGAGCGCGGCGAGCACGTCACCCTGATCGGGCCCAGCGGCTCGGGCAAGACCACGATCCTGCGGCTGCTGATGACGCTGGAGAAGGTCAGCGACGGGGTGATCCGGATCAACGGCGATCCGCTGTCCCACACGCCGGCGGCGGACGGCTCGCTGAAGCCGGCGTCGGAGAAGCATCTGCGCGAGGCGCGGAAGAAGATCGGGATGGTCTTCCAGCAGTTCAACCTCTTCCCGAACATGAAGGTGCTGCAGAACATCACCGAGGCCCCCATCAACGTCCTGGGCATGGACCGCGACAAGGCGGAGACCCGGGCGCGGGAGCTGCTGGACCTGGTCGGGCTGTCCGCGAAGATCGACGCCCACCCCTCGCAGCTCTCCGGTGGCCAGCAGCAGCGGGTCGCGATCGCGCGGGCACTGGCGATGGAGCCGGAGATCCTGCTCCTGGACGAGGTGACGTCCGCGCTCGACCCCGAGCTCGTGGCGGGGGTGCTGGAGCTGCTGGGCGACATCGCCAGGAACACCGACATCACCATGCTGTGTGTGACCCACGAGATGAATTTCGCCCGGGACGTATCGGAGAAGGTACTGATGTTCGACGCGGGACGGGTCGTGGAGTCCGGTTCGCCGGAAAAAATCTTCTCCGACCCCGCACACGAACGTACTCGCGAATTCCTCAACGCGGTGCTGTGACCTCGGCATCCGTCCCATGGTCCTGACTCTGGCATATGCCATACGGGTGCGCCCCAGATGACGGGGTCGGGGCGCACCGGTCAGTAGCCAACAGCCGCCCCTGAATGGCCTCTTGGCGGCTATCGTGGGGGCAGAGCTTGCGGTCACAACCTGGTAGGGGGAAACCGTGGCGTTGAAGCCCGAACCGATCGCACCGTTGCATTCGGTGCAGTACGCCCTTCGTGTGCTCGAAACGGTCTCCAAGCACGGCAACGGCGTGATGGACGCCCAGATCGCCCGGGAGACGGGACTGCCCCTCGGGCACCTCACCTCCCTGCTCCTGACGCTGCGCCGCGAGGGGTACGTCGAGCAGATAGCCGACGGCGCCTATGTCATCGGCGCCTCACTGCTGCTCCTCGGTTCGGGCGCCGCCCGCCGGCAGGCCCTGGAGGCCAGGCTCCAGCAGACGCTGGTACAGCTGCGCGACTCGGTGGGCGCCGCGGTCTACATCAGCCGGTACGTGGACGGCGAGATCCGGGTGACGCAGTACGCCGACAGCCCGGGGACCCCCGCGGTCAACGAGTGGGTGGACTTCCGGTCGGCGGCGCACGCCTCGGCGATCGGCAAGTGCCTGCTGACCCAGCTCGACCAGAACGGGCGGCGCGACCACCTCTCGCGGCACAAGATCGCCCGGCTGACGTCGCGGACGATCACGAGCGAGAAGGTCCTCTTCTCCAAGCTGGACAGCCAGCCGGCGACGGTGCCCGTGCTCGACCTCCAGGAGTACGCGGTCGGCACGGTGTGCGCCGCGGTGCCGCTGACCGCCGGGGCGTCGGCGGGATGCCTGGCGCTGTCGCTGCCGGTCGAGGACGCGCATCGCTTGCGCGCGGCGGCGGATGCGCTGAATCGGCGGGCGGCACCGGTGCTTCTGTCCTTGGCCCTGTAGCCGGAGCAGCCACCCGTCCCGCGTTTCCCTCAATCGCCGGACGGGCCTGAAGTGGCGCAGCATCGGGCTTGAAGTGGCCGGTGTGCCCAGGACGCGACGGGGATCACGAACGGGCAGGTCACAGGGGTCGCGAAGGCGTGTCATCAGCACCCCTGAGGACCAGGTATTATTTTCGAGTCAGCAGGCGCCGCTAGCTCAGTTGGTTAGAGCAGCTGACTCTTAATCAGCGGGTCCGGGGTTCGAGTCCCTGGCGGCGCACAGACACCACGCGAGGCGGTCTCCGTTCAACGGAGACCGCCTCGCGTGTTTCGTGCTGCTCGCGTTCATGTACAAACGTTTTATACGGGCGTACTAGACAAGCGTCATACACGTTCGTATGGTTCCTGGCATGACGAATCCTCCGAGCACCACCGCCCGCCCCGGCGAACTCGCCGGCCGTCGGGAGTGGACCGCCTTCGTGGTCCTGCTCCTCCCTCTCCTCCTGGTCTCCATGGACGTGTCCGTCCTCTTCTTCGCGATCCCGTCCATCGACCGGGACCTCGCCCCCAGCGCCACGCAGCAGCTCTGGATCTTCGACGTGTACGCGTTCGCGCTCGCCGGTCTCCTCATCACGATGGGTTCGCTCGGCGACCGCATCGGCCGCCGCAAGCTCCTGATGTTCGGCGCTGTCGCCTTCAGCACGGCATCGGTGGGCGCCGCCTACGCCACCAGCCCGGAGATGCTCATCGCGGCCCGCGCACTGCTCGGGATCGGCGGGGCGACGCTGATGCCGTCGACCATGGGCCTGGTACGGAACATGTTCCGCGACGACCGGCAGCGCGGCCGGGCCATCGGCATCTGGTCCGGCGCCATGGCGGGCGGGATCGCGCTGGGCTCGGTGCTCAGCGGCGTCATGCTGGAGCACTTCTGGTGGGGTTCGGTCTTCCTGATCAACGTGCCCGCGATGGTGCTGCTGCTGATCCTGGTGCCGGTGCTCGTGCCGGAGTTCAAGGACCCGGCCCCCGGGCGCTTCGACTTCCTGAGCGTGCCCCTGTCCATGGGGGCCGTGCTGCCGGTCGTCTACGGGCTCAAGGAGACCGCCGCCGAGGGGCTGGATCTGCGCAATGGCCTCATCATCGCCACCGGGCTCGTCGTCGGCCGGGTCTTCGTCCGGCGCCAGCGCTCCCGTACCGACGCGATGATCAGCCGCGAGCTGTTCCGCGACCGGAACTTCGCCGCCGGGATCGGACTGAACGCGCTGGCCGCGTTCGCCATGATGGGGGCGTCCTTCTTCACCACGCAGTACCTGCAGTCGGTGCTCGGGATGAGCACCATGGAGGCCGCGCTGTGGAGCCTCGCCCCGTCGCTGGCCGTGGGGGCGGCCGCACCGGCGGCCACCGCGATCGCCCAGCGGACCGAGCGCGCCCTGGTCATCTGCGCCGGCTTCGTCGTCGCGGCCGCCGGATTCGGTGTCCTCGCCCTGTCGGGTACGGACTCCCTGGCGCTCCTGCTGATCGGCTCGGCCGTGATGAGCAGCGGGATCGTCACCGTGATGGCGCTCGTCTCGGACCTGGCGCTGTCCACCAGCCCGCCGGAGAAGGCGGGCTCGGCGGCCTCGCTGCTGGAGACGGGCCAGGAGTTCGGCGGAGCGATGGGGATGGCGCTGCTGGGTGCGGTGGCGACCGCCGTCTACACCGCGGACATGCCGGACGCCGCTCCGGAGGCAGCCCGCAAGACGCTGCCGGGGGCCCTGTCCACCGGTGACGGTTCACTGATCGCCGTCGGGCGGGACGCCTTCGTGCACAGCATGCAGTACGCCTCGGTGGCCGGCGGGCTGGTCCTGCTGGTGGGGGCGGTGCTGGCGGTGACGCATCTGCGGCGGGCGGCCGCCGCGTCCACCGCGTGAGGCGGGCAGGCCATGTCTCTCGTACTCCCGCTGCCGCGGCCCCCGGTCGGGGCCGCCGCAGCGGGAATTCGGTGGTGTGGTCCACCGGCCCTTCGTCAGAACTGGACGTCCGAGCACGCGTAGAACGCGTTGGCGGTGTCGGCTATGGTCCAGACGCTCAGGATGATGTGCTTCCCGGTCTTCTGGGTGGGGATGGTGCCCTGCTGGGTCAGGGTCGACGGCGGCTGCTGATTGCCGTACGGCACCGTCATGAAGGGCTGCGACTCCAGGTCGGACCTCTTGAGCGGCTTGGTGGGGTCCCAGCCGTTCCTGGTGATGTAGTAGCGGAAGTCCGTCGTGGCGTGCCGGGCGGTGAACTGCCAGCGGAAGCTGAAGCCCTGTCCGGCGGTGACCTTGGTGGCGGGCCAGTTGCCGCCGCGCGGGTCGTCGAGCTGGGCGAACTCGCCGTGACCGCCGGAGCAGATCGCCCCGTCGGCGGGACCGGCCGCCGGGAAGCCCTTGGGGCCCTCGACGCTCTGCGGCTCCCACTGGATGTTGCCGCAGCCCGTCACCGTGCGGTTGGCACAGAGCTTCTGGCGGCTGATGGGGTTGTCCGTGTACCCGTGGCTGTTGGCACTGCTGGTCGCGAACATCGAGACGCCCGCTACCGCGAGGCCGACCAGGGCCGCACCTGTCTTCTTACGCATTGCTGCCGCTCCTCGGAGATGTGGGGGAGGTTCCATGAGCACTGCTGCGCGCGGTTCTGCGGTCTAGACCAAGTCCCAGATTATGGACCCGGCATGAACATGTCCAGACCAATGTGCGCGGGATTCCCGTGGCCTCCGAGGTGACGTCGGATCAACTCAGGCGCTGTCACCACCCGTGCGGCCGGTGTAGAAGGCCACCGTCAAGTCCTTGACCAGCGACTTGCGTTCGTAGTCGTCCAGCTCCACAAGGCCCCGGGCGGTCAGCCGGCTGACGGTGTCGTCCACGGCGTCCACCACCGAAGTCAGCACGCTGTCGCGGTGCTTGGCGTCGATCGCCGCGATCCGGCGCCGCTGCATGGCCGCCGCCACCTCGGGCGCGTACTCGATGCCGGTCGGCTGCGCGGAGTACACCTCGACGCCGGCCGGTTCGCAGTCCGCCTTCAGCATCCGGGTCAGCGCGTCGCCGACCGCCTCCGCGTTGCGCAGGGTGTGCGCGTCCTCGTGGAAGGCGTCGGCGGGCAGCTGGGAGAGGACCCGCGCCATCGCCGCCTCGACCTGCTGGCGCAGGTACTCCTCGTGGTCCTCGATCCCCAGCGTCGCCCGCGCGGTGTCCTTGACCCGCCATACGACGAGGACGACGACCCGCAGCGCGGTGCCGTTGGCGTCCATCGCGGGGAGCGGCTCGCTGCGCCAGTGCCGCAGCCGTACGTCGACCCGGCGGCGCAGCAGCAGCGGGCTGACCCAGATCAGCCCGGTCCGCCGCACGCTTCCCCGGTACCGGCCGAAGAGCGTGAGCACCCAGGCGTACCCGACCCGCCCCCGGCTCAGACCGCCGAACGCGAAGAGCACCACGGTCACCAGCAGCGCGAGCCCCGCCCAGGCGCCGATGCCGAGTCCGTCGTACGGCCGCGGGCCGATCCCGGTCCGCGCCAGCAGCCGGGCCGGCAACGCCCCGGTCCACCACAGCGCCCCGCCGATCACGGCGATCCCGCCGAAACCGGTGAGCAGCGCGGCCCAGCCGGGCAGCGACGGTCCCGGCCCCTCGTGGAGCCGGGGATCCGCGACGGGCGAGGGCCGGGTCGAGGGCCGCACCTGCCCAGTCCGCGCCACCGGCGCCCGCCGGACCCCGGGCGGCTGCTCGCCTCCGGGGGCCCTTCGCACGACGTCGGCCGGCAGCGCGGTGACGTCCGCCGGGGCCTCGGGCTCCTTGCGGAAGAGCAGGTGGACGGGGATGGAGGCGGTGCGCTCGTTGGCGATGACGGCCTGGTGCCGGCCGGTGTCCGCCCAGGGGTCGGTGTCCGCCCAGGGGTCGGTGTCCCCCCAGGGGTCGGTACGTCGCTCGCCGGTGCCCTCACCGGTAAGGACGCTGGCCTGCTCGGGGCTCGTGGGCGGGGGCGGTACGGCTGCGAGGGGTTCGGGTTCGGGGGCTGCTGCGGGGTCGGAGGCCGGAAGGACCTCACGGACCTCACGGAGCTCAGCGGCATCGTGGCCCCCAGAGGCATCGTGGCCCTCAGAGGCCTCCCGAACCTCACGGCCGGCCTCACGGACCTCAGGGCCCTCGAGCACCGCATGTACGGAAGCGGCTTCCACTCCGCTCTCCACCGCTTCCACACCCGGCCCCGACACGGACACCGGTACCGACACGGACGCGGAGGTCGCCCCGAAGCCGGTCCCCCGACGCTCGCGTTCACCCGTCTCCGGCACCAGGTCGAGCACGAGGTCGACGACGGAGTCCGGACCGGGCGCCGCCACCCCCGACACCTCGACCGGACCGGGCGCCGCCACCCCCGACACCTCGACCGGACCGGGCGCCGGTACCTCCGACACCTCGACCCGGCCCGAAGCCGCGGCCGGAACGGAAGCCGACGCCTCCGCCCGCTCCGCCGCCGCGGCCCAGGCGTCCGTGACCCGGCCCACCCCCTCCGGCCCCACCCATTCCCGTACCGACACCGCCCCGTACCGTCCCTCCCCGTACTCCGGTTCCTCCCGGTTCTCCGGGTTCCCGGAGCTGTCCGACACCGTGGATCGCATTCCCGCCTCCGTCATGTGCGTCGTGTCACGCGAAGAGTCGCCGCCAGGTCTCCGGACCCGGATAGCCGTCGGCCTCCGAGCCCTTCCAGCCCTGGGCCTTCTGGAAGGCCTCGACATTGCGTCGGTCCGCCTCGGTCCACCGGGGACCGGGGCCCGACAGGTAGTGCTTGCCGTATCCCTTCTTCACCAACTGCCTGCCGAGCTTGTCGACATGGCTGTTGGACTGACCCGGCCGGAAATAGCCCCGCCCGGGGAAGCCCGGGACCGACGAGGAGCCGCCCGTACCGCCCGCGGCGGGGATGTCGTGGCCGGTTCCGTTCACCAGGAGGCTCCAGGTGTCGGGGCCGGGGATGCCGTCGGCCTCCGAGCCCTTCCAGCCCTGGGCCTTCTGGAACGCCTGGGTGGCCCGCCGGTCGGCGCCGCTCCAGTCCGGGCCGGGGCCGACCTTGTAGAAGCGCTTGCCGCCGCGGCCGACGAGCATCTCGCCGAGCCGGGTGACGTAGCCGTTCTTCGCGCCCGCGCCGAACATCCCGGCGCCCGGGAACAGCGTCTTCGACGGGGTGCTGCCGCCGGTTCCGCTGGTCAGCCCCTTGTAGCGGTAGGCGACGTAGCTGCCCGAGTGGGACCAGTACGCCATGGGCGTCGTCTGCTTGCGGGCGTGCGGCTTGGTCTGCTCGTACGCCGTGTAGTGGGTGTGCGTGTAGTCGGTCCAGCCGTCGAAGATCGTGACGTGCGAGCCCTTCGCCGGGTCGGCGAGGTTGTGGAAGAGCAGGATGTCGCCGGGCTGGAGGTCCTCGCGCGCGATGCGCGTCCCGTACGCGGCGAGGCTGCCGGTCCACTCGTTGCCGGCCAGGTTCCAGGCCATCGACACATAGCCGGAGCAGTCCTGGCGGTACCCGTCCGACCAGTACTTCGTCATGCTGTACGGGACCTGAGCGGTGACCCATTTCTTCGCCCGGTTGATGATGTCGGCCCGGGTGGTCGTGCGCGGCGCGGCCGCGTCCGCCCGGGGCTCCGGCGGGCCCGAGGCCCCCACCCCCCGCAGTGGTCCCGGTCCGCCCTGCGGGCTGTCCGGTCCGGGCGCGGCCGGGTCGGCCGCCCGGCCCGGGTCCGTCACCGGGGCGGGATCCGCCGCCGCGCCCGCCGCCTCCGCGAGTCCGGCGCTCAGCACCACTCCGGCAGCGGTGACCAGCACCATCGCGCGCCGCGCACCGTGCGCGGCCGGATGCCCTCCGTACCGCGTGGGCAGTCCGGCGGCGGCGGTGCGCCGCTGCACGGCGCATCCGGCACAGGTGCAGTCGATGGCGGGTACGTACTCCTCGAAGGCCGGCACAGTCATGCGATTCCCTCCGCACTCGTCAAGATCTTTGGGCGCATCTGCACGGGCGCCAGCACTTTCGGTCTGCTGACATATCGCATTTTGACGGATAGAAGAGAAAAAACGACCATCCGACAGGCCGTGACCGACGGGAAATGGTCAGGAGCACGGCCGGAGATCGGGTAGAGTTCTCCAGGTCAGCAGGCGCCGCTAGCTCAGTTGGTTAGAGCAGCTGACTCTTAATCAGCGGGTCCGGGGTTCGAGTCCCTGGCGGCGCACGCAGAACAAGGCCCCCTCACCACGCGTGAGGGGGCCTTGCTCGTTTCCATGTGTCTGTGTGCCTGCGTGTCTGCGTTCGACGCCGGCGACAGGTGACCTTCGCCGACAGCTTCCGCGTGCGGAGGGTGACCGGTTATCGACGTAACGTCAGAAAGCCACTGGGCGCGTGGAGTTCACGCCCCTACAGTGGGGCGTGCGGCGGCGGACCCGGACGCCCCCGACCTCCCGTGTCCGCGCCGGGCCACTCCCGCGGCCCGCGCCCCGCGGTCGAGGACCGGCCCGGCCGGCGCCCGGAGAGCCGGGCAGCCGGCCGGGCCGGGTACCGAAGGGATCGAGTATCGAAGGGGTCGGGTATCGAAGGGGTCGGGTCCGAAGAGATCGGATCCGAAGAGATCAGCCGACGGCCGGCGCGCCCGCCTTGCCGACCGACTCCTCCTCCGCCTCGGCCCGTACCTTCTCCCGTGACTTCTCACCGGTGAGGTAGGCCGAGACGACGACGTTCGCCGTGTACGACTTCGACGCCTGGTCGTACGTGCCGCCGCAGGTGATCAGCCGGAGCTCGGCCCGGCCGTCCTTGCGGGGGCCGTACGCCTTCTGGGCGTTGAAGCGTGCGCGGGTGAAGACCTGGACATCGTCGATGGTGAACTCGGCGACGGTGCCGTCGGTCCGGGTCACGTCGACCTTGGCGCCCGGGCGGGCCGCGCTGAGCCCGTAGAAGACGGCCGGCTTGGTCTCGGTGTCGACGTGGCCGACGAAGAGGGCCGGGCCCTTGGCGCCGGGCTCGGTGCCGGACCCGTACCAGCCGACCGTCTGGGGCGTGTCGAAGGACGGCGGTTCGATCGCCCCGTCCTTGTCCAGGCCCCGGGAGACGACCGGGGCCCGGATGCCGATCGACGGGATCTCGACCCGCTGCGGCGCGACGCCCTCGATCGGGTCGTGCGCCGGGGGCAGCGGCACACCGAGGGGCCGGCCGACCGCGGCCACATCACCGGTGGTCGGCGCGGAACTGGCGCCGGAGCCACCGGTGATGCCGCGGCCCCAGAGCCACAGACCCAGCAGGAGTACCGCCCAGGCCACTCCGGTGAGCAGCCTGCCGTGTCCCGCCGGGCGGTCCGAGGCGGACACGTCAGCCGGCGGCCGGGCGGCGGCGTCGCACGCTGCGGAAGGCGACGGCGACGGCCGCGACGGCGGCCAGTCCGAGGCCGACCACGGCGTGGACGGTGCCGGGACCGTCCTGCTGGGCGGCGGCCTGATCGGCGGCGAGTACGGCGGTGCCTCCGCCGCCCGCGCGGACCGGGGCCAGCGGCATGGGCCGGCTGCGGTGGACGACGGTCAGCACGGCGGACGCCTTGGCGTGCTTGTCCTTGCAGACCACTTGGACGTCGTAGTCGCCGGGCTCGGCGTCCGAGCGGACGCGGGCCTCGGCGAAGAGCGTCCTGTCGTCACCGGGCGAGAAGCGCACCTCGGAGTCGAACGCGTCGGAGCTGCCCTTGGCCTCCTTGCCCTTGCAGCCGGCGACCTCCAGGTCGACCCGGCCGCCTGGGGAGACGGAGTACGGGGAGAGAGTGAGCGTGACCCGGGACCGTGAGTCCTCGTGGTCCGAGTCGGATTCGGCCAGTGCGACGGAAGCGGGCATCAGGGTCGCCGCGACCGCCGCGGCGGCACAGAACGTGAGCGGTATGGAACGCATCGTGAACCTCCTTATGGCAGGTTCACGCGGCCACCCGGCTTCCGCATCCGCAGGGGCCAGGCACTGGGCCGGTGGAGTGAGGGTGTTAGGGCTTGCCGGAAGGCGCTCCCGCCCCACCGGCCGGTGTCAGCCCAGGTCGACCAGATCGACCAGGTCGGCGATGGAGTCGACGACCGTGGACGGCCGGAACGGGTACTTGTCGATGTCGGCCACCGTGGTGAGCCCGGTCAGCACCAGGAAGGTCTGCATGCCCGCCTCCAGACCGGCGAGCACATCGGTGTCCATCCGGTCGCCGATCATGGCGCTGGACTCGGAGTGGGCGCCGATCGCGTTGAGCCCGGTGCGCATCATCAGCGGGTTGGGCTTGCCCGCGAAGTACGGGGCCTTGCCGGTCGCCTTGGTGATGAGGGCGGCGACGGAGCCCGTCGCCGGCAGCGGGCCCTCGGCGGACGGGCCGGTCTCGTCCGGGTTGGTACAGATGAAGCGGGCGCCGGCGTTGATCAGCCGGATCGCCTTGGTGAGCGCCTCGAAGGAGTACGTACGCGTCTCGCCGAGGACCACGTAGTCGGGCTCGTGGTCGGTGAGGACGTAGCCGATGTCGTGCAGGGCGGTGGTGAGCCCGGCCTCGCCGATGACGTAGGCCGTGCCGCCGGGCCGCTGGTCGTCCAGGAACTGGGCGGTGGCGAGCGCGGAGGTCCAGATGTTCTCGACGGGGACGTCGAGGCCCATGCGGCTGAGCCGGGCGTGCAGGTCCCGGGCGGTGTAGATCGAGTTGTTCGTGAGGACCAGGAAGGGGAGCCCCGAGTCCCGCAGCCGCTTGATGAAGGCATCGGCACCGGGGATCGGCGTCCCCTCGTGGATAAGGACTCCGTCCATGTCGGTGAGCCAGGACGAGATCGGCTTGCGCTCTGCCATGTGGGACTCCAGTTGCCGTACGCCAGGTGCGGGGACGCCGGCGGCACCGCGTTGTGCAGCGCCGACGCCCCCGATTTTAGGGTGCTCGTTCGACTGTGGAGTACTGCTTGATCACAGGTTTGATGGCCGAGGTCAGCTGCGACGCGTCCGGCGGGCCCTGATGACGATGGCTCCGGCGCCGATCAGGAGGCCGGAGACGGTGAACGCGGCGGGCAGCGGGACGGGCAGGGAGGCCCCGGTCCTGGCGAGTTCCGGAATTCCGGCCGGGTCATGGCCGGGTGCGACCGGGCGCGGGGGCGTGGTGCGCGTGCTGCCGCTGGGGTCGGGGGTGGTGAGGCCGTCGCTCGCCTTCTCCTTGCCGGCCTCCTCCTTGGCCCTCTCTTCCCTTCCTGCGTCGCCGGTCTCGTCCGTATCGGTTTCGCCGGGTTCATCCGTGCCGGTGCCGGTGCCGTCGTCCTCGACCACGGTGAAGGGGTAGTCCTCGGACTCCCCGACCCACTCCCCGTCGAGGCCCTGGCGCCCGGAGCCGCTGTCGTTGGTGCCGCTGCCGGTGCGCTGGCGCTGAACGACCGCGGCGTTCGCGGTGATCCGGCCGGGGCTGGTGTCGGAGGTGAACGCCAGCCTGACCTGGACGGTGACGGTCCGTCCGGCCGGCACGGTGAAGCCGGGGAAGGCGTCGTCGCCCTCGCCGCCGAAGACGCCGATGTGCTCGTCGCGGTCGGTCGTCTCCCAGTGGACGCGGTGTTCGACGCCGGGCCGGGTGCGCTCGGAGAACTCCAGCTGGATCTGATCCGAGGTCAGGGCACGGTCCTCGTCGGTGAGGACCAGGACCGGGTGGATCGCCCGGCAGGACTCCTCGGTCGTGTTGGTCAGGTCCAGGAACCACGTGCCGTAGCCGCCGCCGGAGGCGTACGTGTCCGGGCCGCCGTGGATCCGGGTGTCGATCGGGAAGTCGGCGGCGCGCGCGTCACCGCAGTCGGGCCGCTGGTCGGCGGTGACGGAGCCCGGGGTCAGGTTGGCGGCCGGAGTGGTGGCCGTGTTGCGCTGCGGGGCGGCGGACGCGCCCGCCGTACCGCCGAGGACGACGGCGGGCATGACGCTCGCCGCGGCCAGCCCGAGCACCAGCCCGTGCCGGGGCCTGCCGGCCGCGGGGGGCGGCGACGGCGGGCGGGCCGGGACGGAGGGTTCGGGGGAAGGGTTCGCCGGGGGCGGTGTGGGGGGCATCGTGGGGCAGCCTTCACTTCTCGTGGAAACGGTCGGCTCGCCCCGGGCCCGGAGTTCACCGGCAGGAAGCCGCGACGCTGTCACGTACGGGAGGGCCGGCCGCCACCGGCATGCCGCGAGGTCGTCCGACCGGCCGCCGGAAACCGCCCGATCAGCCCAGTTCCGTACTGCGGCCGAGGTGCGGGGCCGGAACTCCCCCGTCCACGCGGCCGAACAGCGCGGCGAGGACCAGTTGTGCCGCTCCCTCGGCCACCGGCCGGTCCCCTCCGCCGACGGCGACGACCGGTACGGGCGCCGCGCCGGCCCCGTCGCGCGTGGCCCGTTCACCGAGCACCGCTCGCACTCCTCGTACGTACGCGTCGGGGTCGGCGGCGACCGTACGTCCGCCCAGCACCACGCGGTCGATGTCGAGCAGCCCGACCAGGTTGGCGGCGCCCGCCCCGAGCACCCGCGCGGCCTCGGCGACGTCACCCCGGCCGACGGCGGCCAGGCAGAGCGCCTCGATGCAGCCGCGTGCGCCGCAGCCGCACAGGACGCCGTCCAGCTGGAGGGTCTGGTGGCCGAACTCGCCCGCCCCCGTACGGGCCCCGCGGTGCAGCGCTCCGCCCAGCACCAGTCCGGCTCCGAGGCCGGTGCCCAGATGGAGGTAGGCGAAGTCGGCGGGCTCCGGCGTCTGGAGGGCGAGGCCGAGGGCGGCGGCGTTGGTGTCCTTGTCGATGACGACGGGCAGCCCGGTCCGCGCCGCGAGGGCGTCCCCGAGCGGGTAGCCGTCCCACTGCGGGAACCCGGTGACGCGGTGCAGCACCCCGGCGCGGTGGTCGAGCGGCCCCGGGAGCGCGACCCCGGCCCCGAGCACCGGCAGCGCGCCCTCGCCCCGCACGGCGGCGACCGCCCCGGCCGCGGCCTCCAGCACCTCGTCCGCCGGGGCGCCCAGGTCCAGCGGAGCCGTACGGCTCGCGGTCACCGTCCCCGCGAGGTCGACGAGCACCACGGTCAGCCCGTCGCGGTCCAGGTGCAGCCCCACCGCGTGACCGGCCTCCGGCACCAGCCGCAGCACGGTCCTCGGCTTGCCGCCCGTCGAGGCGCGGCGCCCGGCCTCGGCGGCCAGCCCCTCGGCGCGCAGCCGGGCGGTGATCTTGCTGACGGCCTGCGGGGTGAGCCCGGTCCGTGCCGCGAGACCGAGCCGGCTGATGCCGCGCTCGCCCGCCGCCCGCAGCAGGTCCAGCACGAGGGCGGCGTTGTGGCTGCGCAGTGTCGGCAGGTTCGCGCCGCTGTTGCTCCTGTTCACCGACCCATTGTCGCCCGCGCTTGCACTTTGGCAACAGCGTTGCCAAAGTGGAGGGCATGACTGTCCACGCGACTCACGAGACCGCCCCGACCCCGCTGCGCGTCGCACTCGTCGGCTACGGCCTGGCGGGTTCCGTCTTCCACGCCCCGCTGATCTCCGCGACCGAGGGCTTCGTCCTGGACACGGTCGTCACCTCGAACGAGGAGCGCCGGGAGCAGGCCCGCGCCGAGTTCCCCGCCGTACGGTTCGCCGCGTCGCCGGACGAGCTGTGGCAGCGCGCGGACGAGCTGGACCTGGTCGTGATCGCGTCGCCGAACAAGACCCACGTCCCGCTCGCGAAGGCGGCGCTGGAGGCCGGTCTGCCGGTGGTCGTGGACAAGCCGGTGGCGGGTACGGCCGCCGAGGCCCGGGAGCTGGCGGCGCTGGCGGAGGAGCGCGGGCTGCTGCTGTCGGTCTTCCAGAACCGCCGCTGGGACAACGACTTCCTCACGCTGCGCGCGCTGATCGCCGACGGTGAGCTGGGCGAGGTGCAGCGCTTCGAGTCTCGCTTCGAGCGCTGGCGCCCGCAGCTCAAGGGCGGCTGGCGCGAGTCGGGCGATCCGCAGGAGATCGGCGGGCTGCTGTACGACCTGGGCAGCCATGTCGTCGACCAGGCGCTGGACCTGTTCGGCCCGGCGGCCCAGGTGTACGCGGAGTCGGACGTACGCCGTCCGGGTGCGGCGGCCGACGACGACACCTTCGTGGCGATCACGCATGTGAACGGGGTCCGCTCGCACCTGTACATGAGCGCGACGACGGCCCAGCTCGGCCCGCGGTTCCGGGTGCTCGGTTCGGCCGCCGGTTACGTGAAGTACGGCCTCGACCCCCAGGAGGCCGCCCTGCGCGCGGGCGCCCGCCCGACACCGCAGGAGCCGTGGGGTGTGGAGGACGAGGCGCTGTGGGGCCGGCTCGGCGCGGGCGAGTCCCCGCTCACGGGCGGCGGCACCCCGGTCCGTACGCTCCCGGGCGACTATCCCGCGTACTACGCGGCGGTCGCCGACGCGCTGCGCGGGAAGGGCGACAATCCGGTGACCGCCCTCCAGGCCGCTGCCGCGCTGGACGTCCTGGAGGCTGCCCGCCGCTCGGCCCGCGACGGGGCCACCGTCTCCCTGCCGACGGCCTCCGTCTCCGTATCGACCACGGCTCACGCCACCGAGGAGCAGTCCGCATGAACCCCACCGCTCCGACCATCTCCGAGCTGATCGCCCAGGAGCGCCGGCTGACGCTGCCGCACTTCGGGTACGACGACGCGTACGCGCTCGGCGGCCTGCTCGTCACCCTGGCCCGGCAACGGCACGCCCCGGTCGCGATCGACATCCGGCGCGGCGCGCAGCAGCTGTTCCACGCCGCGCTGCCGGGTTCGAGCGCGGACAACGACGCGTGGATCGACCGCAAGCGCAAGGTGGTCGAGCGGTACGGCGAGAGCTCGTACCTGGTCGGCACGCGCTTCCGGGCCAAGGGCACGACCTTCGACGAGGCCTCGCGCCTCGACCCGGACACGTACGCCGCCCACGGCGGCTCGTTCCCGATCGCGGTCGAGGGCGCGGGCGTCATCGGCACAGTCACGGTCTCGGGCCTCCCCCAGGCGGAGGACCACGCACTGGTGGTCGAGGCACTGGAACAGTTCGCGACGCGGATCAGCGACTGACCGATTCAAGCCCGCCCGAACGAAGCCCGTCCGGCGCTTGAGGACGTCTTTTCAGCGGGCTGGCCGCGAGGACACCCCCAAGCCCGGCACATTCAAGCCCGTCCGGCGCTTGAGGACGTCTTTTGAGCCGGGCTGGGCTCGAGGACACCCCCAAGCCCAGCCACATCAAGCCGTCCGGCGATTGAGGACACCCTCACGCCAGCCCGCCAAACTCAGCCCGTCCGGCGCTTGAGGACACCCTCAAGCCCAGCCCGGCACATTCAAGCCCGTCCGGCGATTGAGGACTCTTTTCAGCCCGTCCGGCGATTGAGGACAAGGCGGCCCCCCCCCGGGCGCACCCGGACCCAAGCGCGGCCCCCCGGGCCCACCGCACCCAGGACCAAAAGGGCTCCCTACGCCCCCTTCAGCTCCTGCCGCTGCCGCCCCAGCCCCGCGACCTCCAGCTCCACCACATCCCCGGCCCGAAGGTACGGCTTCGGCTCGGGATGCCCCATCGCGACGCCTGCCGGCGTCCCCGTGTTGATCACGTCGCCCGGGTACAGCGTCATGAAGTGGCTCAGGTAGCGCACGACCTCGCCGACCGGGAAGATCTGGTCGGCCGTCGTGCCGTCCTGCTTCAGCTCGCCGTTGACCCAGAGCTTCAGCGGCAGGGTCTGCGGGTCGGGGATCTCGTCGGCCGTCACCAGCCAGGGCCCCAGCGGGTTGAACGTCTCGCAGTTCTTGCCCTTGTCCCACGTGCCGCCGCGCTCGATCTGGAAGGCGCGCTCGGAGACGTCGTGCGCCACCGCGTATCCGGCGACGTGCGCGAGCCCCTCCTCGGCGGAGTCCAGGTACCGGGCGGTGCGCCCGATGACGACGGCGAGCTCGACCTCCCAGTCCATCTTCTCGCTGCCGCGCGGCACGAGCACCGTGTCCTCCGGCCCCACGACCGTGTCCGGCGCCTTGAAGAACAGGATCGGCTCGCCCGGTATCTCGGCGCCCGTCTCCGCGGCGTGGCCGTGGTAGTTCAGCCCGATGCACACGATCTTGCCGATGCGGCCGAGCGGCGGGCCCACCCGCAGCCCTTCCGCGTCGAGCGCGGGCAGCTCCCCGGGCGCGGCCGCGGCGGCCCGTACCCGGGCCAGCGCGTCGTCGTCGCCGAGCAGCGCGCCGTCGATGTCGGTGACGATCCCCGACAGGTCACGCAGGGTTCCGTTCTCGTCCAGCAGTGCCGGTCGTTCCGCGCCGGCCGTACCCACACGAAGAAGCTTCAACGGTCTGTCTCCCCTTGGTAGAGATCGGGCCCGTCGGATGGGTTGCGGCCATCGCAGGCTTGTCCGATCGTCCAAGACATCGGATCAACCCGCAAGACCCTGTTCACACACTGGACCGGAGCACTCGCGTCCGCGATTACGCCACCGTGGCCATGGCGGCACCGGCCGCGGGCATGTCGCGGTACAGGTAGGCCCGCTCGATCGCGGTCCACGTGGTGCTCGTGACGACGTACAGCGCGGCGGCCAGCGGCACGAAGGCCACGGTGAAGAGGGTGAAGAAGGACATCAGCGGCATCACCTTCGTCATCGCACCCATGCCCGGGACCGGCTGTCCGTCGGGGCCGGTGGCCGGGGTGACGGGGTTGGCGGCCATCTGGCGCTTGGTCCGTCCGTAGTTGAACGTGGCGACGGCGGCGACGATCGCGAACAGCCCCAGATACACGAGGCCCTGCGCCCCGAACATCCCGCCGTCCGCGAGCGCGTCACGCCAGCGCTCGCCGAGCGGGGCGCCGAAGAGCTGGTGGCCGAGGAGTTCGTTGGCGTCGTCGCCGATCTTCGTACTGGAGAAGAGGTGGTACAGCAGGAAGAAGGCCGGCATCTGCAGGAGGCTCGGCAGGCAGCCGGAGAACGGGGAGACCTTCTCCTCCTTGTGCAGCTCCATGAGCGCCTTCTGCATCTTCTCGGGGTTCTTCTTGTGCTTCTTGCGCAGCTCGGCGATCTGCGGCTGGAGCCGGCGCTGCGCCTTCTGACCGCGCGCCGCCGCCCGCGAGAGGGGGTGCACGGCGAGGCGTACGAGTGCGGTGAACAGGATGATCGCGGCGGCGGTGGACGCGTTCTGGAAGAGCGGGTGGAGCGCGTCGGCGAGGGCGCCGACCAGGCTCGCGAACGCGGACATGAAGGCGGACATGGTTGACCCTCCGAGGGTCTCGTCGTGCCGGGAAGTGGATCAGCTTCGGCATGACGATCCGCGCGGGCCGCCCTGCGTACGCGCACATGGCGTACGGACCCGGGGCGGGAAAGGAGGAGGAGGGGGCGAGCCCTACGCGGCCGTCAGGAGGAGGTGGCCGGGGGCTCGGGGGCGTCGGCGCCCCTTGGCGTCGGGGTCGCGTTGCGGGAGGAACGCGGTGCGTTTCTCCCGGTCGCGCATGGCGGTACGGACCCGCGTGCGGGGCACCGGGGCGGCGCAGCGCGCGCTGATGACCGAGCAGGCGACGAGCGCGGTGCCGGCGGCCGCGGTGGCGGCGAGCGCGACTGCGGCGGAGAGGCTGCCGCCCTCGGCGAGCAGGACCTCGGTGACGAAGAAGAGGAGGATTCCGGCGGGCCTGAGCACCCGGGCGAGGGCCCCGCGCACGCGGTTCGTGGCGCTCGCGTCCATGGCTCCTCCCCCTTCCGTTCTCCTGATCGTCCGCACGGTCGCGCGCGGACCTCAACCGCTAACCGTTATACACGATGGTTTTCGCGGGCCGGCGGCCGAAAAGATCGTCACCGCCCCCGAACCAGCCCCCTCAAGGGGCCGGAACCACCACCGGCTCCCGCTCCCACTCGTCCCGCGCCAGCACGTCCTCGTCCGGCCGTTCGTCGTGCTCGCGCGGCCCCGCGTACGTCACCGCGAGCGCGACGGCGAGATTCGCGCCGAGCGCCACGATGCCGGCGTTCACGCCCCACACCGGATCGTTCTCGGTGAACACGAACCCGCACACCACACCCACCCCCACAACCAGCCCGCTCATCGCCCCGAGCAGGGTCAGCCGCCGCCACACCAACCCGAGCAGCACCATGGGCAGCAGTTGCGCCATCCCTTCGTACGAGATCAGGGAGAGCCGTACGAGCGTGTTCGGCGCGGTGTACGTGAGCAGGAGCGCCAGGCCTCCCGCGACCACGACGACCAGCTGCGCCGCGCCCTTCTGCCGGTGCTCCCAGCGCGGCACGAGCGAGAGCACGCTGCGTCCCCACATCGTGCCGATGACCAGCATGAAGACGGCCATGGGCACGATCGAGGAGAGCGCGGCGGCGACGCCGATGATCCCGACCGACCAGGCCGGCAGCGAGTCCACGACCAGCTTGAACAGCGCCAGGTTCGACTCGGCCCCGACGAGCCCCGGGACGACGAAGAGGGCCGCCATGCCGAGCAGCATCGGGACGAACAGCAGGACGTTGTAGGCGGGCAGCCACATGGCGTTGCGCCGCAGCACGTCGGCGTTCTTCGCGCCGAGGTAGCCGGCGACGGTGGTCGGGAAGATCACGACGGTGAGGGAGTTCAGGAAGGAGGTGGTGACGAACCAGGCCTGTCCGAGCCCGCTGTCCCCGTGCCCGGGGAAGGTCAGCCACTCTCTCTTCTCGGTGACGAGCCGGTCGAGGAAGGGCCCGTAGCCGTCGAAGTAGTGCAGCGGTACGTAGATCGCCAGGAAGCCGAGCGTGGCAATGACCAGGACGTCCTTCAGCACGGACACCCACGCGCTGCCGCGCAGCCCGCTGACCACGACGAAGCCGGTGGTGACGGCGAAGGCGATGAAGTACGCCCAGTGCAGGCTGATCGCGCCGTAGGAGATGGTCGAGACGACGACGCCCATGCCGGTGATCTGGAGCTGGATGTACGGGAGCAGGAAGACGGTCGCGAGGACGGCGACGAGCGCCCCGAGCCAGGGCCGGCCGAAGCGGTGCGCCACCATGTCGGTGATCCCGACGAGGCCGTGCTTGCGCGCGTACGCCCAGAGCAGTGGCCCTACGACGTAGCCGACCGCGTAACCGCAGGACATGTACGCGACCACGTACAGGACGGGCGCCCCGTAGTTGTAGCCCCAGCCGGCGGCGCCGAGGTAGCTGAAGCTGGTGTAGCCCTCACCGGCCATCAGCACCCAGATGAACACGCTCCCGAGGCTGCGCCCGCCCACCGACCACTCGGCGAGCCCGCCGCCCCCGGTCCCGCGCCGGCCGCGCACGGCGAGCAGTCCGAGGGCCACGGTGGCGACCATGAAGACCGCGAAGACGGAGGTCGCGACGGCGGCGTTCACCGGCGGTCACCCCGCCGGGCCATCCATACGGCGACGGGGGTGAGCACGGTCGCCCCGAGCAGCCAGAAGAAGAGGAACGGCAGCCCGAGAACGACGGGATCGACCCGGTTCACGAAGGGCAGCGCGCCCAGGTAGAGCACGTAGGGGACCAGCAACCACAGCAACTGCGGACGTCGTCTGAGCACGTCAGAGAACCTTAGCCCCCTCCTCCCTCCCCTTCTCCGCCTCCTCGGTGGTCACCGCTCCCGCACGCCGCTCAGCCTTCCCCACACCACGAGGCGGTACCGGGAGGTGAATTCGGGCGTGCACGTCGTGAGCGTCAGGTAGGACCCGGCCGTCCGGTAGCCGGTGTACGGCTTCGCGTTGCTGCGCGGCACGGCGGCGATGACTCCGCTGTCGCCCGGCTGGGTCCGGGCGAGGGTCTTGTCGACGGTGTACGTGTACACGGCGTCCCGGGTCTCGACGGTGATCCGGTCGCCGGGCCGCAGCCGGTCGATGTGGCGGAACGGCTCGCCGTGGGTGTTGCGGTGCCCGGCGAGCGCGAAGTTCCCGGAGCGGCCGGGCTGCGCGGTGCCGGGGTAGTGACCGGCGTACCCCTTGTCCAGGACGCCGCGCTTGCTGACGCCCTGGGCGACGGGCGCGGTCAGCCCGATGCGCGGGATGCGTAGCACGGCGTAGGCCTGGGAGCGGCGGGGCGCGGACAGGGACGCGGCGGCGGTGGGTGCGCCGCCGTGCTCCTCCTCCCCCACGACGGAAGTGTCCTGGTCCTCCACCGGCGGCGCGGGCGAAGCCTCCTCCGCCGCTTCCGCGACCCCCTCGGGCTCCTCCCACTCCCGCTGCAAGGCGTGCACGGTGTCGGCGGCTTCGGCGCGGGCCTGCCGGTTCGTCCACCACAGCTGATGGGCGACGAGCAGCAGCAGGACGACGCCGAGGGTCACCACCAGCTCCGCGCCCGTCCACAGCCCGCGCGCGGCCGCCCGCCTCCCGCGCGCGTCACGCTGCACGACCACCGGTATCCGCTCACGCCTCGGCTCACGCACGGCCCGCACGATAGGGCCAGGACCGGCAAGTCGCCAGAGCCGCACCGCACGCGGACCCGTAACAGCTCACCACCGACGCCACACCTTCCAGGCCCGTAACAAGGCTCACTGCCGCCGCCGCTCACCCGACCCGGAACACCCCTCCGCAGCGCACCCGCACCGCAGTACCGTGTGGTTCATGCGCCCCGACACGCCTGCCGACCACACCACCGAAGCCGAGCGCCTGCTGCGCACCGCGGCGCAGTATCCGGAGGACCACGAACCGCTGCTCCTCCAGGCGGCGGCCCATCTGGAACTCGCCGGCGAGCGCCCCCGCGCCACCGCGCTCTACGACTCCCTGCTCAGCGACCCCGACACCGAGCACCCGCACCTGGTCAAGGCGCTGAGCGCCGCCAACCTGTGGGAGTACGGCCACGAGGCGGAGGCCCGCGCGATCATCGACGGGATCCGCGTCGCCGCCCCGACTGAGGCGGCCCCCTGGGAGATCGCGGCCGAGACCCTGGAGGCCCACGACGAGCTCGAAGCGGCCCACGACTACTTCTCGACCGCCCTCACCCTGCTCATCGCGCCGGGCGAGGAGGTCCCGTACGCCACCCAGTCGCTGCTGACCGGCCGCCACCGCGTCCGCCGCCTGATGGGCGTCACGCACGACGCCTGGGACGAGCTGGCCGACACCCTCCACACGGCGGCCGTCCCGCTGGACGAGCTCCACGACCCAAAACGGCTGTGGGCGCTGGGCTCCTCGGACCCGGGCGAGCTGCGGGCCGAGATCACCCGCCTCCGCGCCGAACTGGGCACGTACCGCACGGCTCTGTCCCGCCCGTTCCCGGTCGCGGTCCTGCACTGGCCGGAGCCCGAACTGCGCGAGCTCCTGACCGCGTACCCGGGACTGGCCACGGAGTACACCTCCCACGCGGACCACCAGGCCCGCCTGGAGGCGGCCCTGCGCGATCTGCATGCGACGGGGACGCCGAACCTCGGCATCGTGACGGGCACGGTCCCGTCGTACGAGGCGTTCGCCGCCTCCGAGGCCGCCTCCCCGTCCGACCCGGACCTGCTCCCCCAGTACGCGACGACCCTGGCCGCCCGCGGCCGCGCGGTCCCGTGGCCGCCGGCGAGGAGCGCGGCGTGCTGGTGCGGCTCGGGGCGGTCGTACCGGGACTGCCACGGGCACGCGTAGACGAATTCTGACCGAAGTGGGCGCAGGGGGTACGGGAACGGTCCCGCACCCCCTGCCTCCCTACGGGAACGAGTACCGCCATGCCCGATGCCGATATCCGTATCCCGGCAGAAGCCAGGGACCGCCCCGCGGAGATCGCAGCCGCCGAGGGCCTGTCCCTGCGCGCGTACCTGACCCGCCTGGCCGGCACGCTGCTGGCAACGGCCGAGCGGGCGGCACGAGCCCGCGCCACGCTGCGGGAGTGGAACGGCTACGCCCCCACCCCGGCCGAGCAGAAGGAACTGGACAGCGAGCTGGACCGGCGGCTGGCGTGGGCGGCCAGCCGGTGACCGCCCGCTAATGCTGGGGCGGACGGGCGCCGCGCCGCGGCAGGCGGCGGTCGAGTATGGCGCGCAGCCGTTCCGTGTCGTCCCTGCCCAGCGAGCGCTTCGGCAGATAGTGCACCACGAGCAGATAGGGCGCGGGGGACAGCAGGACGAAGCCCGCAGCGGTCTCCACGTACCCGCCGAGGCTGCGCCAGCCCCGGCGCGTCGCCATGTCCGCGCCCGTGAAGCACACGGCATCGTCGGAGTCGCCGACGGTCACGGTCCAAGGGCCCATCGCCGCACCCACCTTGGCGTGACGCACGGCCAGCACGCCCGTCCTGGCGGCGAGGCCGATGAGGCAGCCGATGAAGGCGCATACCGCCGCCAAGACGCTGTCGGCGATCAGCCAGGCCACTCCAGCGAAGAGCACAGGCGCCAGCAGTCCCTGCACCCGTCCTCTGACCCCTCGTACTCTCCCGCGTGCGCGAAACGCGTCGGACCAGTCCGGCTGCCCCAGCTCGTATCTCAACTCGACGACGGCGGCACCCTCCGTCGCACTGCGCGCCTCTGTCATGGCCCCTCCCCTTCCCAGTGACGAGCCGCGATCGTAGCGGGCCGACTGCCATGGCCCGCAGACCGGGCACAGGCAGCTCATCCGCTGCCCGATCGGCCATGAACGGCCCATCGGCATCCGGTCTCAGTGCGGTCGGCGCGCCCCCGAATTCCAGCGCCCCAGGCCCGCCCACCCTGCCGCCATGCCCGAACTCCAGCGCCTGCGCCCCGACGCGGGGACGTTCGCGGGCCCGCCTCGGGGCGACCACTGGTCGCGGCCGTCAACGAGTGGCTGTGAACGCACGGCCGCACCAGCCTTCAGTTAACCCTTTGCGAAGGATCCGACAGGTCAGCTAGGTTCTCCCAGCCGTCCATGGTTGAGCCGGACCGGCGATGTCGACGAGGAGGTGTGGAGCACATGCGCAGGAGTGCCCAGCAGTTGAGCCCGCGTACTGTCCTTTGCCACTCCTCACGACGGAGACACCTTGTCGTTTCGCATCACCCCACTGACCGACCCTGCTCACGGGGCGCACAGCCGACGCCTTGCATGGCTGGCGTCTGACGCCGATTCCATCCCTGTCGGAACGGCCTTTCTGCGCCTGTTCGACGGCGGACAGGAGCACCTGGCCGAACTGACCCTCCACGTCCATCCCGTGGAGCGCCGCAAGGGCGTCGGCTCCCGGCTCCTCGACACGGCCGTGGCCGCCGCCCGGGACAACGCCCGGCGCTGCGTCAGCACGCAGGCCCGGGCCGGATCGCCCGGCGCCCACTTCCTGCCGGCCCGCGGTTTCCGCAAGGTCCTCACCTTGCGGTTCGCCCGCTTGCCCCTGGCCGACGTGGACGCCATCGCCCTCGCCGAGGTCATCGAGCGTCCGCATCCCGGCTACCGGCTGGCGTCATGGCAGGGAACCGTCCCCCACGCCCTTGCCCAGACGTTCGCCGCCTCACGCCGGGCCATGGACGATATGCCCATGGAGGACACCGACCACGGCACCGTGGCTTGGGACGTGGACCGGGTTCGGGCTGCGGCGAAGGCCGTTGAAGAGCGCGGCGACCAGTTGCACGCGGTCGTCGCCATCGACACCTGCGACGACTCGATCGCCGGATTCACCGAACTGGTCGTCCCCGGCAACGGCACGGGTGATGGCCAGCACTACGGCACCGGCGTGCTGCCCGAGCACCGCGGACACGGACTCGGCCGATGGATGAAGGCCGAGTCGATCCGACAAGCCCGCGGGCGCTATCCAGACCTCGGCGGCCTCCTGACCGACACTGCCGACAGCAACACGCACATGAGACACATCAGCGACAGCCTCGGCTACGTGCCCACGCACACGACACTCCAGTACCAGCTCGACCTGTAGAGACGAGCGGGCGGGCCGGACCTGGGCATCACCTCGTCCGGCCCGTCAGGCCGCCATGGCCCGCAGGCCGAGCACCACAAGCCCATTCGCCGCCCCATCGGCCATGAAAGGCCCCTCAGCAGCCGCCCGATGCCCGGTATCCGAACAGCCGGCGCCCCGAAAAACCCCGAGCCCCGGGACCGCCCACCCGCCTACCCTGCCGCCATGCCCGAACTCCAGCGCCTGCGCCCCGACCATGCCCCGGCCCTCCTCGCGTTCGAGCAGGAGAACCGCGCCTTCTTCGCGGCCTCGGTTCCGGACCGCGGTGACGACTACTTCACCCACTTCGCCGCCCACCATGCGGAACGCCTCGCCGAACAGGCCACCGGCGCCTGCCACTTCCACGTGCTGGTGGCGGAGGACGGCGAGGTGCTGGGCCGGTTCAACCTGGTGGACGTGGCGGACGGCTCCGCGGACCTGGGCTTCCGCCTGGCCGAGAAGGCCACGGGCCGCGGCCTGGCCACGGCAACGGTCCGCGAACTCTTCAGCCTCTCCACCACGGCCTACGCCCTGACGACACTGCGCGCGGCAGCCGCCGTCACCAACACCGCCTCACGCGCGGTCCTGACCCGGACGGGTTTCGTCCCGACGGGAGAGGAGCCGATCCTGAGCGGGAAGCGGGGGGTGGGGTACGTACGGGAGCTGGCCACCGGGCCGTCCGGCGGTGTCTGACGCCGTGATGCCCAAGCTCCTGGCGGGCTGGTGATCTTGGTCGTGAACCCTCTACCAGGAGCTTTCTCCATGCCACCACCGGGGTCACCCGTCCAACCACCCGCCAGGTTGAAAACGGCTCACTGAATCCCGGGCGCCCCCCGCGTCGGGTCAGTCACCTTCCATTGACATTTCTGCTGAGCGGGAGAGAAGGCTACCTATCTCCCGCCCGATCCCTGGTCGCAAATTTCCAAGTGGATTCAAGCTGGGGCGAACCCAGTTCCCTCGACATTGTCAGGAAGCTCACTGAATGACACTTTCAATGATCGGCTTTCCCTAGGAACGGCCGCAAGCGAAGCAAGCAGAGCCGTCAACTGACGGAGAATGTCGTCACGTTGAACCAACAGATTTGCGACCGGCATGAATTTACTATCAGCCATGACTGCTTCGGCCGTTTCACGAAGGGAAGCAAACGCCTCCAGCGTCGCTTCATCAAGTAGCCCATGTGCATGAGCCGTCGCATCCGAAATGATGTCATCAGCCCGGCGCCGCGCATCATCAATGGACTGCTGTGCGCGAAGGCCTGCATCGGCACGCAGGCCTTCAGCTTCGGACCGAAGCCGCTCCGCCCTCTGCTCGATTGCGGCGATACGCGTCACCGCCTTCTGCTGACGCTCGGCCAGGTCCCGCTCGGCTTGATCTCGCCGCTTGGCCAAGTTGGTTTCGAAATCGGCAGCCGCCTGGGCAGCCTTCGCTCGAGTCTCCTCGAAGAGTGCGTTCGCTTCCTCGCGCTTCATCTGCGCGTCACGTTGCGCCTTCACCAGTAGGGCCGCGGCTTCCCCCTCAGCCCCTCCCGTGACCCGATCGGGGACGGTCTTGGCGCTCACACCACGAGGGGTGGCGTCATGCAGAGCATCCAATTGGGCCAGCACCTCCTGCGCAGAGCCCGGTCGGTCATCCTGCCGAGGTGCAAGGAGTCGCATTACGAGTCTGCTCAGCTCGACGGGCACTCCGTCGACCACAGCATGGGGTGGCATAGCTTGGTTGGCGGTCTGCGCGTAGATTAGTGCCAACACGTTTTCCACAACAATCGGCGGCCGGCCCGTGAGCATGAAATAGAGCAAGCAACCAAGTGAGTAGATATCCGTTCTGTGATCGATTCCGCCGTCGCCTCGTGACTGCTCCGGCGACATGTAGAGAAGACTTCCCAGAGCTACCCCGGTCCCCGTCAAACCGTTGACCCGCACGGTATCGCCCAGAAACTTCGCGATCCCGAAGTCAAGAACCTTGAGATCACCGTCGGCTGCGAACATGACGTTGTCGGGCTTGATATCTCGGTGCACGATCCGCTGCCGATGTGCAGCATCGAGCGCCACGGCCACCTGCCGCCCCCATCGCACGGCGACGCGCCAGTGAGGACGTGCATCCTGAACCGCTTGGCGCAGTGTCCGCCCCGTCAACCGCTCCATCACCATGTAGAGCACGCGCTCGTCGTCGACCAGCGCCTCACCGCAATCGTAGGCTGACACCGTGTGCCGTCCCGGCAGGCTAGCGGCCGACCGGACCTCCCGTCGGAACCTGAGGAACGTCTCCTGCTCGCCCAGGTGCGGAATGGCCGTAACCAACTTGACCGCTACGTCGCGACCCATGCGAGAGTCACGCGCGCTCCAGACCTGCCCCATGCCTCCCCGCCCCAAGCGCTCTGTGAGCTCGTAGCGTTCGCCCAACACACTGCCCCGCATCGTCATCCCCCTCGGTCTCGCAGCCGAACGCCCAGTATGGCTGTCGGCAACAGCCTTCCGGGCGCAAATGATTGGGAGGTCGTGGTAGACACACTCGGCACGCTTGGCCGACTCATCGTGAACTCGCATATGGGCCCGGGGGCGCGACTTCCGCATGCGCCTGACTGCGACGGCGGAGGTACTCCGCCTCCAGGTGACCGCCACCCGTACTCTCAAATGCTGGCGGCTCCTGCGGCGGCTCCGCTGCAGCACCACCCGGATCACCACCGTTGTCGCCCTCGAACTCGCCACCTGATCAGCACAAAAAGGGCTCAACGTCAGTCCCCCTTGATACAACTGCGTACATACGTACCGCAACGAGGGGGACCCGGCCATGACCAGCCACGCTCAAGGGGAAGCGGCGCCCGTTGCCGGACTGTACGAGACGCTGATTACCCAGCGGCTCGAAGAGCGAATGCAGCAGCTCGATGCCGCGGGTTGGCGTGCGATCGATGACGTGGTGGGAGTCGAGTCGGCGCCTCACGTCTTGTCTCGCCACATCGCTAGCACCGTTCGCCGGGTGCTTCAGGGCCTCCAACCGGCAGAGCAGGTCGTTGCGGCGAACCACATCCTCGAATCCCTCAACACCATTGAGGGCGCCACTGAGTGGGTCGACCTCGTCATCGAGGGTCCCCGGCAGCTTCTCGCCGTAGCGGAGCAGGAAGCTCCGGGCGTCTACGCAATACGGCCGCACACCCCCCTGTCCGATACTGCGCTGATCACCAACGCGGCTGACGACCCGAGCTTGGGCTTTGAACTTCGGGCGGAACTGGCCACGGCGGACCGCGTGGATCTGCTCTGCGCTTTCGTGAAGTGGCACGGTCTACGGGTTCTCGAGCAGGCGCTGACATCGGCGCGCGAGCGCGGCGTCCCCATCAGAGTTCTCACGACGACGTACATCGGTGCAACCGAGCGTCGCGCCCTCGACCGACTGGTTCGCGAGTTCGGTGCTGAAGTGAAGGTGAACTACGAGCTCCGCTCAACTCGCCTCCACGCGAAGGCGTGGCTGTTCCGCCGGGAAAGTGGTTTCGACACCGCGTACGTCGGCAGCTCCAACCTGTCCAAGGCCGCGCTCCTCGATGGTCTGGAGTGGAACGTACGGCTGTCATCGATCGCCACCCCGTCGGTCCTCCGCAAATTCGAGGCAACCTTCGACGCCTACTGGAGCGAGCGCTCCTTTGAGTCGTACGACCCCGACAGCGACGCACAGCGATTGGACGAGGCGCTTTCTCTCGCCGGTGGCTCGGGCGGCCAGCAGGGCAGCGTCATCACGCTCTCTGGGCTTGAGGTGCGTCCGTACCCTCACCAGCGCGACATGCTGGAACGCCTAGAGGTCGAGCGCACCGTTCACGGGCGTAATCACAATCTCCTCGTCGCAGCAACCGGCACGGGGAAGACGGTGATGGCAGCCCTGGACTACAAGCACCTGCGACACAAGCTTGGCCGGGACCTCCGTCTGCTCTTCGTGGCGCATCGAAAGGAGATCCTGGAGCAGTCCCTGCGGGTGTACCAAAACGTGCTGGTCGATGCGAACTTCGGTGAGCTCTTCTTCGGTGGCGAGGTGCCCGAGGACTGGAACCACGTCTTCGCGAGCGTTCAGTCGCTCAACGCGCGCGCCCTGGAACGCCTCGCTCCAGATCACTTCGACGTCATCGTGATCGACGAGTTCCACCACGGCACCTCGCCGACGTACCGAAGAATCGTGGACCACTTCGCCCCACAAGAGCTGCTCGGCCTCACCGCCACCCCAGAGCGCATGGACGGGCTGAACGTCCAGGATGAGTTCTTTGACGGCCGAATCGCAGCCGAGATGCGGCTCTGGGAAGCACTTGAGAATGAGCTGCTGAGCCCGTTCCACTACTTCGGCGTCACCGACAACACCGATCTCAGCGCCCTCGCATGGAAGCGCGGAGCCTACGACTCGGGTGCTCTGAGTAACCTCTTCACAGGTAACGACGCCCGGGCGAGGCTCGTCGTCAAGGCTGTGCAGGACAAGGTCGCCGACCCCGGGACCATGCGGGCTCTGGGCTTCTGCGTCTCGGTGGCACACGCCCAATTCATGGCCGAGTTCTTCAGACGCGCCGGCCTGAACGCCGTCGCGCTCTCCGGCGATACTCCCAAGCCCGAGCGCAAGGCAGCGCTGGAAGAACTCCGCGCCGGGACGCTACAAGTCATCTTCTCTGTAGACCTGTTCAACGAGGGACTCGACATTCCCGATGTCGACACGCTGCTTCTTCTGCGACCGACCTCAAGCGCCACAGTGTTCCTTCAGCAGCTGGGTCGTGGGCTGCGTCGCACCGAGAACAAGGCTGTACTCACCGTTCTCGACTTCATCGGCCAGCACCGCAAGGAGTTCAGGTTCGAGGATCAGTTCCGCGCCCTGACCAACCTGACGCGAAACCGCCTGCTCTCCCACATCGAGGACGACTTCCCCCAGCTGCCGTCTGGCTGCCAGATCATCCTTGAGACCAAGGCCAAGGCGCTGATCCTCGACAACATCCGGAATCAGATCGGTGTCAACGTCACCCAGCTCGCTCGCGAGGTCGCTGCCTACGCCGAGCCTCGGCTCGCCGACTACCTCCGGGAGAGCGGTCGAGAACTCAAGGAGCTCTACCGGGGCAACGGAAACTCCTGGACCGGCCTTCTCCGCCGCGCCAAGCTCCTCGACCCGGTCGCCCCCGAGGGCGAGTCAGTGCTCCTCAAGCGCGTATCAGCGTTCCTCCATGTCGACGACCCGGCCCGCGTCTCGGCGTACACGAAACTCCTCATCGATGACGCCCCCACGTATGACCAGCTCACCGATCAGGAACAGGCGTATGCGCGCATGTTCTTCTTCTCCCTCTGGCCCCTGGGCGGCGATTTCGCGAGCTACCAGGAGGGCTTCAACACGCTGCGCGGCCAGGATGCCTTCCGAGACGAGCTCCGCCAGGTACTGGCCCACGTTCTCGACCTGGCCGACCACCTGCCCCTTCCCCTGATCGGCACCCACGCCGCCCTTCCCTTGGCAGTTCACGCCTCATACAGCCGCGAAGAGATCCTCCCGGCACTCGGCCAGTCCACCGTGGACGGCTTCATGCCCGGGCACTTCCGCGAGGGTGTGAAGTGGTGCGAGAACATCGAGACGGATGCGCTTCTGATCACGCTGGAAAAAGACGAGAAAGACTTCTCTCCCGAAACCCGATACAAGGACTACGCGCTCAACGAGTCCGAGTTCCACTGGGAGTCCCAGAACCAGACGTCAGAGACGTCCCCGACAGGCCTTCGCTACCAGACACACAAGGAGAAGGGAACCCAGGTGCTTCTCTTCGTCCGGCGCTACAAGAAGACGGACATTGGCGGCCCACAGCCCTGGATGCTGCTTGGACCAGCCGATTACGTCACGCACAAGGGCAGCAAGCCTATGGCAATCACTTGGAAGCTCCGTCACGAAATGACAGCGGACGTCTGGACGTACTCAGCAATTGCCGCCGGGTAGGCTCCGAGCTACTGAGCAATTACGTTCCTCTGCACCGCGAGGGCCGCTGTAGCGACTGACGCAATGCACTGAGGCTTGCGCGTGACCGACGGAAGATATCTCAGGCGTGGGCGACCTCTTCAAGCTCACCGCATACCGCCAACTGCCGCCCGTAATGCCTTCTTGATCTAGAGGCTGACCGCACAGGGGACAGCGAAAAAATGTATTGTTTCGACGTTCGTACCGGTCGACCACGGCGCACCCACGCCACTCCCAAAGTGTTGCGCAGGCAAAGCGTCTCGGAAGCTTGGTGCGGGATCTTCTTGGCGCCCGCCGCACCGTATTTCATCCCGGAACGTCAGTCTGCGAGTCAGTCATGGTGTATGCATGGCTGGTAGTGCACTTCAGCGGTCCAGAAAGACGGAAGCCCAAATCGGTACACAATGTGGCATTGGTGTAATTTCGTTCAAGGTGAGGAATATGAGTTTACCGCGGAGCCCAAAGCCGAAAGATGCGACACAAAGAGAGCTCTGGCGCAGAGCAAACGGAATGTGCCAAAGATGCGGCTGCGAACTAGATTCTGGAAAGAGAGGGCCCGCACCTACAGCCGAGGTCGCACATATCAGGGCCTTGAGCGATGGGGGCCCACGCGCGATGCCAGATTTACCGATCGAGGAAAGGAACACAATCGACAACCTCATTCTCCTTTGCCCATCATGCCACGATCTTGTGGACAAGAGCGAGAGCGAATATACGATTTCAGGCCTGCTCAGGATGAAAGCAGCACAAGAAGAGCGGGCAGCCTCTTTGAGGCAATCCGGACAGTCATGGAATATGCGTTTTTCGTCTATCGACTATCTAAATCTTCCAAGAGTCGCCACAATGTCCGGAACGCGCCTGCTGCTGAGGGCCGCCGAAGAGGTGAATCTCGATATCGACCGTCCGTTTCATGAACAAGGGATCGCATCCGGCTTCTTCATACAGAAGATTCATCCACTTTTCGCCGTATGGGATTCTCGAGCTACAGAGCTTAACGAACGGACCGCAGCACACCTACAGCCTGGCCAAATGGTCTCGTTTGAACAGCCAATGCGTACCCGCAATTCCCGCCGGCTGCCAAGCATGCCTAACTCGGTGTCATGGGAAAATGTTCCACAGCTAGTGTGCGCGGTCGGAAAACAGAAGGTGCGAATTCGATTCGACGCGGACTGGATAACCACCAGGACCCCCGTTGTTGACTTGAAAGACGCAGCACGTCAACCTGTTATTTACGCCGGCTTGGGCCAAATTGTGGGCGTCACGGACGCGGAGATCCTCATGTCTGCCCGTCTCTTTGGGCAGCCACAGACACCTGAAAGCGCTATGTGGGATTACGTCAAATCGTCAAGTGGATCAGGTCCAGACACTCTATCTCTAGACGATTTCGCTAACGAGTTCTCCAGCTTGCAGCGCGCACCTTCGAACCTTGCGGCAGATCAGGGAGAGGAAGAATTGAAAACCGTAGCACTACATTTCGATGAAGGCGCAGTTATTCCGGGGCAAATAGAGCGTGAACTATTTAGTCAAATTCTTCGCGTCGTGCCAGAGATTCGACGCGACGTCCGAGTGGCCGTTTATAGCCTACCCCTCAGGGAACTGGCCAAGAACGGAGCCGTTGCACCAAATGATGTTGCGGCAGACATACTGGCGTCGAAGCCAACCCTTTGGAAGACGCTGGCAATTCCCCAGATGGCAACTTTTATTCGATACAAAAATATGGCCATCGCTAAGGTGGAGGGTATGTCTATCCAGCAGGCAACTGACCTACATACGGTGATGAAGGAAGTTTGCCAGAGCTACCTGGGTACGGTAGAAGTAGATTCCAAATCGACTACTCATCGCCGAATTTACGAGGAATTCCCTCGTTACAGGCTCGTACAATCGGACTTGCGCCTTCTGTGGAGTGAGCTTGAGCGTGCCGTTTCTGGTGATGACATTGAGGACAGGATCAGCGAATGGGAGGCGGTAGGTCTATTTCGAAGAGTTGACTGGGAGGATGGCCCCGGGCCCCACGATGTAGAGATTCGGGACCTTGGGAATCAATTCATCCAATGGCTGGCACAAGACGATAAGGGATCTGACATCTAGAGCATGCGCAGACAGTGCTGATTTCATCGCGTTAGCCTCGAAGGTTCGCGAGGGACTGCCGGCGAATCCAGTGGACCGTCGTCACGAACCTTCGAGGCTGTTTATATGTCAGTGCAACTCGCCTTCGCGCACCGATGCGACGAAGTGCACCCAAGCGCCGGTGCCGACGTGGAAATGGCCGTCGCTCGGGCGCTTACTGTCACGCACGAGGGTGCCGACGGTGGTGAAGGCGGCCTCAACGCACTCCGTGCCGCTGCCGCCGCTGTATGACGACTTGAACCACCGGGCGTCCTCGTGATCCATCACAGCTCCTCGCAAACCTGGTTCAGGAGCGCGGCAGAGGACTCGAGGTCCAGCGCCTGCGCGCGCAAATACTCGAACGCCAACTTATAGCGTTCGAGTTCCTGCGGCTTCTCCATGAAGAGTCCCCCGCCGATGATGTCCACGTAGACGACGTCGAGTTCAGGTGTTGCCCCACCAAGGATGACGAAGCTGCCGACGGCTGCGGCGTGTGCACCTGCCGCGAACGGCAGGATCTGGATGGTGACGTTGGGCTCGGTGGAGACGGTGAGTAGGTGCTGCAACTGGGCACGCATGACCGAGGGCCCTCCGACCATCCGTCGAACGACAGCCTCATCGATCACTGACCAGAGGTGCGGAGGCTCGTCACGCGAAAGAAGTTCCTGGCGCTTCATCCGGATATCGACCATGTGATTGATCTCTTGGTCAGTGCACCTCATCTCCGAAGCGCGGTGAACTGCCTCGGCGTACGCACGCGTCTGAAGCAACCCGGGAACGTACATGCAGGCGTAGTGCCCCTCGCTCACCACCTCGTCTTCGAGGGTGAGCATGAGATTCATGGACTCGGGGATGGGATCAGCGAGGGAGCGCCACCAGCCCTGGATGCGAGCTCCCTTGGCCAGCTCGACCAGCGATTGGCGCTCCTGGTCAGAGGCCCCGTACTCGCGGCAAAGGGCGTCTACGGCCGGCCACTTGACCGATCCTTCCTTGGTCTCATACCGACTCAGAGTGGCTTTTGAGATGCCTACGCGAGCGCCTGCCTCCTCCAGGGTGAGGCCCTGCGCCTCGCGGAGTCGCCGCAGATCGGCTCCCAACTGACGCCTGCGTGTGGTCGGTCCAACTGGCATGTCTTCGGCCCTTCAAGTCGGTCTCCGAGAGGGTGCACGGGGACGAGTCTCGCAGGCAAGGCGGCGTGCGCCGGGGGCGCGCGCCACCGCAGCGCGCCCCCGAAAGGGGTGGCTGAGAGTTCCATTTTGAGAGTTCCACTGCCACCTTATGAAGTGGGACGGGCGCAGTGGGTGACCGTCGGTCAGCGCGAAGGGTGCCGATATGAGTGGGTGTCGCTTTGGTGTCGAGCGTAAGAGGTGGGAACTCCCGTTCTCGGCTGAGGCGGAGGAGCTCGCCAGCCTTCGCCGGGTGGTGCGCCTTCACCTTGAGCTCTGGGGGCTCTCGTCGATGGCCAACGCGGCTCAGGTCTGCGTAACTGAGCTCACGAGCAACGTGATCAAGCACGTGGGTGCGGGGACTTCGGCCTGCCTGGCGGTAAGCATGAGCGGGGGGTGTCTGCGTATTGAGGTGAGCGACTCCGACGGCGAGCGACTTCCCACGCTTGTCAGAGCGGCCGACCTCGACGAGCGGGGGCGGGGTATGCAACTGGTGGAGGGGGTTGCTGCCCGGTGGGGAGTGATCGTGCGCGGCGCTTCCAAGACGACATGGTGTGAGCTCGCCACGGGGTTGCAATCGGCCGACGGTCATGTCGCTGATGAGCAGGTAGCCAAGGCGGAAGCAATCCTGGGGCTCTGCGGGTTGGCGGGACGCCGGGAGTCATCGCAGCGGCCCATGAGCGTGAAGGAGGCCGCGGAAGCAGCCACTGGCTTGATCGCGGACCTTCTGCTCTGGCTGAGGGCGCACGGCTGCGACGCTGACGAGGCGCTCGACCGTGCGCAGTTCCTCTTCGAGGTTGAGTCTGAGGCGCAAGGGGTGGCGTGAGTCGTCGAGGGCGCAGCGCTCGGTCGTACGGCCCGACCGGCGAACCGGTCGGGCCGTAGCTCGCCTACGCGCCTGGAGTAGGGCGCCCCACCTAGGCCCCACGACGAGCCGCCCGCCCACCGGCCTCTAGCCGCATCCCCGTCGTGGCGCCCGGCACTCCTGCCGTGGCCCGACCCCCTCCCCACCCTGGACCGTGATGCGTCGTGTACTCGACGCGGCTCCGCGCCGCGTCTCTCAGCCATGCCCGAATCCGGATTGGCAGCCCGTCCCTGGCCCTCTTCAGGAGGTGTCCGCGACCGCCGCCCGGCATGCGCAGCCCCGCGCGTGGCTGCGTGCGGTGGAGTGGCTGGTCGTGGAGGCCGGGCTGCATCCGAGGGCTGGGGAGGCGACGTTATGCGTCGCGCGGGACCTTGCCCGGCGGATGGATTACATCGCGGGGACCGTGCTGTACGACCTCGACGGGACGGCCGCGCGCTGCGGGCTGTCCAGGGCGACGGTGAAGCGTCACGTCGGGTATCTGCGGGAGTTGGGGGCGCTGGTCTGGGTGCGGCACGGGTCGCGGCGCAATCTGCGGCTTCCCGGGCGTCCGTACGCGGGCACGGCGACGATCTACGCCGCCACCATTCCGTACGTCTATGACCGGGCGCACGGTCACCGGGTCGAAGGCCAGGGGTTCGCGGCCCGGGTGGTCGGGGTGCCGGGGCCGGCTCGGAACACCTCGGTGGCGGACTGGCCGGTTCGCCGGGGGCGTGAGCCCCAATCTCTTGGCGCCCGCCCCCGCACACGTACAGCTGAGGAAGAGGGAAGGTTTACAGATACCTCGCGTACGCGCGCGAGGCCCCGGACCACCTCCCGCCCCGCAAACCCGACACGGCGAAGCCCGCTCCAGGTCGCCACCGACATCCGGATCGCCGCTCACGTCCGGCCACGCGTCCCTTGGACCCAGCGCGAAGGGCTGCGCCGACTCGCGTACGCACTGCGGCCGTTGATTGACCAGGGGCTCGACGCCCACGACATCGCCGCGGAGCTGACCTCCTGGTGGCTCGCCTGGCGCCCCGCGCGGCCCGCCGCGTACATCACCGCGCAACTCCGTAACCGGACCGCCGCCGTCCCGTACGACACCCCGCAGTCCGACGCCCACCCCCACACCGCCGGGCCCACCGGCAATCCCGCCTGGCAGGCATGGCTCCAGCAACGCGCCACGGCAACGGAGCCCCACGAACCGCAGCGCACCGACGGCGACCGCCGCCACGCCCGCCTCTACGGCTGGGACCAATGGGCGGAGGTCGCCGACCACTACGCCACGGACCCGGACGACGCCCTGGACCTCTTCGGCACGCGCCTGTGCTGCTACGCGGTCAAGCGCGCTGCGGACGGTATGGGGATGCGGTGAGGCAGGCGCGTCACTCGATCGCACCCATGCATCGTCGGTCGTGTTCTCGTCCTCGGCCAGGAGGGCGGAGGCCCGCGCTGGTGAGCCGGAGAGGACTTACTCAGTCCGTGTGCGACGCTCGCCAACCGGCTGAATCACGACGGATCCACGGAACCGCTCGACTTGCTCGGTCACATCGGCCACGGCAACAACGTCCCCTTGGCCGTCAGGGCCGGAGTCAGAACCGATGGAACTCGTCGTGAACCGTCCAGGTGTCACCGAGTTCGTGGCGCAGGGTCTGCAGCACACTGATCGCCTGCTCGTTGAACAGTTCTTGCTGGAGCCGCGGCCAGGGAGTCGGGCCCGGCGGGTACTCCTGGTTGAGAGAGGACTGGTACCCATCGGCAAGTCTCGCCAGTTCGGCCCGCGTCGCGGGGGTTACCGGCAGGAGCTCGAGGTCGCAGGGATAGCCGTACGGACTGTCCATGCTGTCGGGCCACAGCGGCGTATCGACACCGTACTCAAAGAAGAAACGCAAATGGGGCATGCCCCAGACTCCCACAGCCCTCGTCGCCGCTCGGAGTGTGCGGCATCAGGCGCCTATCGACGGTGTGCAGGTCGCCGCCCACCCCAACGTCAGAGGTGAATGGGGAGTCGCGATCCCCGCGAACAAGGCGTCGTCGAAGTCGCGTGATGCCCGGTCGCTGTTCGTTCGTAAGGTCTCGTAACCTCCCAGGGGGTGAAGGGTGCCGAACGTCGCACGCCGCCCGAACTCGCCTGCTGGTACCTTCCCGTCCGTGATCGTGTATCCGCTGTGGCACGTCGGCCACCAGAACGAAGCCGGCGACAACGGCTCGACCGTGCACGTCGATGAGAGCGGCGTGTTCTGCGACGAGGCGGACGGCGACGACGTGAAGCTACTCGGCATCTACTCGACCCTCGAGCGGGTCGAAGAGCGTATGCGCCAGGCGCGACTGCTCCCGGGCTTCCGTGATGAACCGGAGTGCTTCTCCTTCGACGCCTACGAACTCGACGAGGACGAGTGGGCCCAGGGCTTCGCTCGAGTTCCGGCGGACAAGTAGACCGCTGGGCGGGGTCCCGCCGAACTGGCTCGCCGGGAGATCCATCGCGCTGGGTGGGGCCCGGACGGCGAGCGTTGAGGATCGCGACCAGCACGTCCGCACGAATTGCCTGCCGCACCGTTCTGCGTGCTCCAAGTTTGAGATCGATGTAGGCGCTCACGGGCCCTCTCAACCGCCACTGTCGCGCCCACATCGATCTCAACTTCGGCTCCCGGCCGTCGAACCACGGGCGGCCCGCCTTCTCAAGGCCGTCATCGGCGTGGGTGTTTCGCCGCGCGCGACATCCACGGCCCTAAGCCGCCCGGTGCGATCATGCCGCGGCGGCGGCGCGGCGCAGTGTGAACCAGAACGTCGGGACCGGGTTCGTGCCGGGTGTCACGTCGACCAGCTGCCACCCGGCGAACCTGGCGGTGATTTCGTCCGCAGTGGTGCCGGACCACGTGTCGTCGAACGCCCCGGGCCCGTACCCGAACATCAGCAGTCGCGCACCGGGGGCGGCGCGCTCGGTGAGTCCGGCGGCGTAGGCGTCGCGGCGGTGCGGTGGAATCCCGCAGTAGCAGCTCAGGTCGAAGAACAGGTCGTACGGGCCGGGCACGCCCACCTCGTCGAGTCGGGTGGCGTCCCCGCACAGCACCGTGACGTCCGCTCCCGCCGCGTCGGCCTTCTTCCTCGCCTGCCGGACCGCGCGGTCGACCAGGTCGACGGCCGTCACCCGCCAGCCGTGCCGGGCGAGGTACACCGCGTTGGTGCCGGTGCCGCAGCCGAGTTCGAGCACCCGGCCCGGCGTCAGCGCGCCGGGCCCCTCGATCAGGGCCACCAGCTCGGGCGGCGTGATGCCGCTGTCCCACGGCGGCTTGCCGTCCCGGTAGAAGTCTTCCAACGCCCCGCGCACTAACGCCTCTTGGTCGAGCTCCGCAGCCGTGCGAGCTTCACTCATCGCTACCCCTCCAAGAAATTAGAGTTCATCTCTAATGTCTGACTCTAGAGATAGACTCCCGACATGGATGCGGTCAAGGGATCCGACGGACAGAACGTCAAGCGCCCGAACAAGCAAGCCCAACGCTCGCGGCGCACCCGCGAGAAGATCGTCGCGGCGGCGCGGGAGCTGTTCGTCGCACAGGGGTACGGCGCGACAAGCCTTCAGGAGGTTGCGGATCGCGCGGGTGTGGCCGTCCAGACCGTGTACTTCGTGTTCCGCAACAAGCGCGCGCTGTTCAAGGACGTCGTCGACACGTCCATCGCGGGCGACGTCGAACCCGTCGCCACGATGGACCGCGACTGGTTCCGCGCCGCGTGCGCCGAACCCACCGCAGCCGGGCAACTGCGCGCCCATGTACGGGGTGTCGGCGACATCCTCGGCCGTGTCGCCCCGATCATGCCGTTGATCGCGGCTGCCGCAGCCACGGACCCGGAGATCGCCGCGCAGTGGCCCGCCGGCCCCGACCCGCGCTACACCGTCCAGCACGCCGCAGCGAAGGCACTGACCTCCAAGCCCGACGCCCGCCCCGACGTCGACACCACCCGCGCGGCCGACCTGCTGTACGGGCTCCTCAGCCCGGAGCTGTACCTGATCTTCGTCCGCGACCGGGGCTGGTCCCCCGATGCCTGGGAGGAGTGGGCCAGCGGGGCCCTGATTGCCGACCTCTGCACTGACCGCGAGTAGGCCGCCGGCCCTTCGACGGCGACGCCATCGCACCCGCACACGCGGACGCGTCGCTGCCGGTCGCGCGCCGGCAGAGGCGCCACCTGCGGGTGAAGGGACAGGGTAAGACGATTACAGTGGTCCGGTAGGACTGCCAGGCCCGTCTCGCAGAGGTGTGCATCTCCTGGCGAGTGGCGTGGTCTGCCGGCCCGCGACGAGTAGGCCGATCGGACGTGGGAGGCCGGCGTGGACTATGGCGACAAGCTCTTCTGGCTCTCGGTTGTGATTCAACGCAAGTACGCGCAGATCTGCACCGAGTTCGACCTGACACCCTCGCAGGCCACGCTGCTCTGCGCAGTCAGGAACGAGCCGCGGCAGATGGCTGACCTCGCCGCGTCGTTGGGCATGACCAAGAACGCGTTGAGCCAGCTGGTCGATCGCACCGCGCGGCGCGAGCTGGTCGGCCGGGCAAGCTCGGCGCAGGACCGACGGGTTGTCATGCTCACTGCGACGCCCGCGGGAAAGGTGCTCGGCGAGGCCGTTTACGCCGAGATCACCAAGCGCCTGCCCGAGATCGCGAGGAACCTCGACACCGACGACCAGCGCGACTTCGAGCGCGTGGCCACCGCCATCGTGGACACCTCGGACCTCTCTTCGCCCACCTAGAACCAGCCCATCACACCGTGAGGTCGTGGGGTCCCGCTACACCCATACCTTGACGTAGTTCATGCCGTGAACTAGTTTTGTTCACGGCATGAACTACTGAAGGGTGACAGCGATGAGCACACAGACGACCGGCACGATCGCGGTCTTCGGCGCGACGGGACGACAGGGCGGGGCGGTGGTCGACGCGCTGCTGGACCACAAGGCGCGTGTGCGGGCTCTGGTCCGCAACCCGCAGTCCGACCGGGCTCAGACGCTGGCCGCCCGCGGCGTCGAGCTGGCCGCCATCCGGGCCGACGACCCGGCGTCGACGGCCGCCGCGCTGGCGACGGTCGAGGGGTTCTACTTCATGACCCCGGAGGCGAACAGCCTCGAAGAGGTCGAGGCGGAGATCCGCATCGGTACCGCGCTCGTCGACGCGGCGGTCGAGGCGGGTGTCCCGCACGTCGTGTTCAACTCGGTCTTCGGAGCGGACCGGGAGTCGGGTGTGCCGCACCACGACTCGAAGCACTGGATCGAGGAGCACCTGAGGAAGTCCGGCCTGAGGGCCACGATGGTTCGCGCGACCGCCTTCATGGAGAACTTCGCGAGCGTCATGGCACCGAGCCTGGAGCATGGGGAGATCGTGCTGAGGCTGCCGCTGCCGGAGGACGTCGCCCTGAAGATGATCTCGGTCAGGGACATCGGCCGGGTTGCCGCCGCGCTCCTGCTCGACACCGCGCAGGCGCCCGGCGGAGCCGTCGAGCTCGTCGGCGACGAGCTGACGGGCCCCCAGATCGCCGCGGCGTTCGGCGTGCGCGCCGGGCTCCCCGCACGGCACGAGGTCCTCCCGTTGAGCGTGCTTCCCACCGACCTCGACAAGGCGATGTTCCGCGAGTTCGCGAAGGCGGTGCAATCCCCTTCGGACCTCGCGGTGGTGCGCTCGATCGAACCGGCCACCCTGGACCTGGCCGAGTGGATCCGAGCCACCGGCTGGACCGCGCCCACAGACGTGGCCGGTCCCTGAGCCTCCGGCCGCGATGAACGCCCCGCGATGGTGCCCACGGTCGCGGTGCTCTGGGCACGCCAACGCATCCGCCAACGGTTGAAGCAGTCAGGAAGCCGTTGAGGACATCGGGGATCGGCGGTGTCCGGATGGGGGTGGGCGGCGGGTGGCCTTTCGCGTGACCCCGAGACTCACCAGCCGCCCGCCCACAGGCACCTCCTACCCTTGCGGTGTCATCGCCGGGCAGCGAGAGGATTCATCTGTGTGTGAGGAGCGGTTGAGGGAGTTCTCCCGGCTGCGGCTGGGCGGACGTCCCGTGCCGGAGGACGTACGGCTCCTGGCGACAGCGCAGTGGGAGGGACGCGGGCACCCCTTCGAGCAGTTCGGCATCACGATCCTGGAGCCCGGTGCACCCCACCCGCTGACCGACTTCAGCTACCTCACCGAGAAGGACCGCGCCGATCGGGACATCATGGCCAACTGTGCGGCGTCCGCACAGATGGCCACGTATCTGATGGCCGTGGCCCAGGACGAGGACAGCAGCTTCTACGGGTACTGGCTGCACCCGGAGCAGCGCGTGGACCGCAACCCGCCTCCGGTCGTCAAGGTCGACTCGGAGTCGACGTACTGGCAACTGGGCGGGCGTACCTTCGCCGAAGCCTGCCTTTACGACATCACGTTCGACGACGACGCGCTGTTCGCGCAGGTGGCCGCGGAGCTCGCGCAGATGCACGTCCCCGTTTCCGCCGGTTCCCGTGAGGCCCTCGACGAACTGTCCGCCGACCCCGTACCGGAAGAGGTGCACAGGCGGCTCTACCACGCCGAGCGGGAGCGGCTCGGGCTGCCGGGCGAGAGATAAGGGATGTCGTCGCGACGGCCGTCGGATCCGGTCCCCCGGCCTCAGCCGCCCTCGGCCACCGCGCGCTGACGCCTGTAGTGGCGAGCCGCCCGGGCGCGGTTGCCGCAGGACGGCTTGCACCACTCCTGGCGTCCGTGGCTCTTCACGAAGTAGCGCACGCAACGGGGCGCGGTGCAGGAGCGCAGCTGCTCGCGCTGCGGGCCGCCGAGGAAGCCGATGGCGGCTCGGGCCAGGGCCGAGAGGAGCCGTACGTACGGGTCGTTCTCCGCGGACAGCAGTCGGGTGCCGGGAGCTCCCCCGGCCGGCCAGTCCAGTTGAGGGGCCACCGGTTCGCGCGCGGCAACCGTGTTGAGGCGGGTCACGGCCCGGTCTGCGGGCATCAGGCGATGGGCGTCCGCGGGGCTGGGCGGAGCGGGACTGACCGCCTGGGCGAACAGGGCCCGGACCACCTGCCGGAGCTCGATGATGCGCAGTCTGAGGTCCTCGTCCGCGGCGAGTTCCGCGACCGGGACGTGGGGGGCCAGCAGATCCGCCTGCGCCTGGATCCAGTGCGTCGCGCCCTGGACCGTGGCGAGGTCATCGGCGACGCCGCCGTCGCCGTCGTGGCGAACCGTGCTCGCCAGTTCCAAGGGCAGCCAGCGCTCCACAGGACATTCCCTTCCGTCTCGGTTCGGGTCGTCGACCACTTGATCACATCCCTGCGCACACCCTAGGGTCTCTAACGGAAAAACGAAACCTTCCGTTAGAGGCGGGATGGGGCGGGAAAGGTGAAGAGCCTGCCTGCCCGCCCTGGCGGAGGGTGTCGGCCGAGTACGCCATTGAAGGAGACCGCGGAATGACGCTGCTTGCACAGATCAGCGACCTGCACCTGGACGGCAGCGAGAGGGCGACCCGGCGCGCCACCCGCGTCATGGACTACCTGCGAGCCCTGCCGCACCCGGTGGACGCGCTCCTCGTCACCGGGGACATCGCCGATCACGGTGCGGAGGCCGAGTACGAGGAAGCGGCTCGGATCCTGGCCGCACCCTTCCCCGTCCTCACCTGCCCCGGGAACCACGACGCCCGGCCCGCCTACCGCAAGGCCCTGCTCGGAGTGGCGCCCGAACACGGCCCGGTCAACCAGGTCCACCACGTGTCCGGCACCGCCGTCCTGATGTGCGACTCCACCATCCCGGGCCGCGACGAGGGGCGGCTCGACACCGAAACGCTCGCCTGGATCGACTCCACCCTCACCGGGCTGCCGCAGGACACCCCGGCCCTGATCGCCTTCCACCAGCCGCCCGTCGCGCTCCACCACCCCCTGCCCGACGCCTGCATGCTCCAGGAGCCCGGGCACCTGGCCGGCCTGCTCGACGCGCACCCGCGGGTCGCCGCCGTCCTCACGGGCCACGCCCACACCGCGGCCGCCTCGACCTTCGCCGGACGCCCGCTGATCGTCGGACCGGCCGTCACCTGGACCCTGCGCATGCCCTGGGAGGGCGATCAGGCCGCGGACCGGGACCAGCCGCCCGGCCTCGCGTTCCACGTCCTGGACGACGAACGGCGGCTGACCACCCACTACCGCGTCGTGCTCCCGTGAGCTGTCGCGCACAGGGAGGACTCCTGGAGCGGGCGGCGTCAGGGCCCCCACGGCGGGCGGCTCACGTGCGCCCGGGACGGACCGCTCCCGCGCGCCCGGGACGGGCGGCTCAGCCGGCTGTGCGGATCGCGGCCAGGTCCGAACCGTACGGGTACACAAGGCGGTTGGACCCGACGAAGAACGGCTGGCCGCTCGTGGCGCGTCTCCAGGTGATCTTCCCGTAGACGTCGATCGCGATGATCTCGCCCCTTCGGCCCTTCCCCGGGATATACCAGACGCCCTGCCCCAGGTTCTGCGCGGCGGGGTCGAACTCCATGGGGAGGCGTCGGACGGTCGACGGAGGCTGCGGGTCGCGGTAACTGCCGTCCGTGCGATAGGCGAGTACGCCGATGCCATAGGCGACGGGGTACTCGCCGGGCTTCAGACGCAGGAAGTACGTGCCGTCGTAATCGTCGCCGACCAGGGCTCCCGCCGCCTCCGGCAGGGTCAGGTGAGAGCCCACGAACAGCGGGATCGACGGATCCCAGCGGCAGCCTTCGCGGACGGCCGCCTGGGGCTGGTCCCAGGTGAAGTTGCGTTGCCAGGCCGGGGCGGTCGTCGTCTCGGCCGTGAGGCCGTACGCCGCCACGTGCGCGCGGCAGCCGGGTCCGTGCGGGGCCGTCACCACGAGGATGCGGTAGAGGCTGGGGATCACCTGCGCGATGTCACCCTGGGGCAACGCGACGGGCCTTGACTGGAGCTGGTCATCACCGTCCTGGAGAGTCACGAGACGGCCGTCGGCGACGAAGACCAGTGGATCGCATCTCCGCGAGTACTGGGTCGTGCCTTTCCCTGTCGCCCCGTCCTGGCCGCAAGGAGGGGCGAAGACGGCCGGGCCGCGGGTCCGGTGCTTCCACCGGACCTGGCCGGTGACAGCGTCCCAGGCTGTCACCGTGCAGGAGGATGCGGGCAGGCACGTGGCGGCCACCGCCAGACGCGTTCCCGACGTCGACGTGACCGTGACGAGCCGCAGTTCCCCAGGGCTGCGGACCGGAGGGTAGGCGAGCTCCGCGAAGCGTCCGGTCCAGGGATCGAGTGTCGCGAGCAACGGAAACCGGCCGGGCGGGGCCGCGCCGATAAGGGTGAGCGGGCCCGCCGACGGGTTGGCGACGGAGTGCGCCTGCCCCGGCCGCTCGGTCAGTGCGAACCTGGCCGGCAGCCTCGTACGCCAGAGCACCTCCCCGTTCTCGTCGATCCTCGCTGCCACGCGGCCCTGCCCGATGACCCCCAGCCGGCGGTCGGCCAGCGCCCAGCCGCCCGAGGCATCCGTCGGCACGGGCAGCGGCACACGAAAGGCGCCCTCGACGTCCTTGTACGGCTCAATGCGTGGCGGTCCGGGCGCGAAGCAACCGGCAAGCAACGGAAGCAGTAGCAGAAGACCGAACAGTCTGCGCATGAAACCCCCTGCACCACCCTGTACGGGTGTGGCGGTGGCGGGGAGCACGAATGACGACCGATTCGGTCACGGAACGGATCGCCCGGAGCGCGCGCCCGTACGCAGCACGCGGGTCAACTGCGCCTCGCGGCACGGCGCTTGACCACCAAGTTTCGCCGAACCGGAGTGCTTCTTCTCCGATGCCTATGAGCTCGACGAGGACGAGTGGGCCGAGGGCTTCGTCCGGGTTCCGGCGGGCGCGTAGGCCGGTGGGCGGAGTCCCGCCGCAATGGTTTGTGGGGAGATCCGTCGCGCTGGCTGGAACCCGGACGGCGAACAGCGGTGCTACGGAGTTTCCTCAGGGGCGACTCCGGCTGCGATGAGGAGATCGACCGTTTCGGGATGGGGGTGACGGGTCGCCCACTTCAGAGGGGACCAGCCCGTGCCGTGGTCCTCGCGAAGGTTCGGATCGGCGCCGTGGGCCAGCAGTTCGCGCACCGTTTCGGTGTGCCCCCAGGACGCGGCCGCGCACAAGGGCGTGCCTTCGGCGCCGAGCCCGCTGCTCTCGGCGTTCGGCGCGGCCCCGGCCGCCAGAAGCAGGCGGACGATGTCCGTCATCCCTCTCACGGATGCCTCGTACAGCGGGGTGGTGCCCTCCCTGTCCGCCCGCTCCGGGTCCGCTCCAGCGCGCAGAACGGACTTGACGGCGGCGGCGTCACTCCCGGCGAGGGCTTCGAAGAGACGCCGGGTGAGCTTCTTGCGCCGTCGCTGGTTCATGGGGGCCGAGGTTAGCGACCGGCTGCTCGGCGTGGCCGGTCGCATCCGCCCGTTGGTGGTCGCGGCCAGCCCGTCCGCCGTGCGGCGAACGGCAGGTTGTCGCCGCTGCGCCCCGAGGAGGGGCGTGATTCTGCCCTGACCCCGGTACCACCAGGACCAGTAGCGCGGGAACAGTCAGGCCGGCCGCGTGGCCCCGGCTCCTTCCCGCAACCCGGCGGATTTGAGATCGATGTGGGCGCTTACGGACCCCCTTGGCCGCCTCCATAGCGCCCACATCGATCCCAACTTCCGGTCTCCGCCTGTCCGAAGCGAGCGAGTGTCAGGTCAACTCGACGCCTGCGCCTGTCGCCGGTCATCACCGGCCGAGGCCGGGATCGCGTTGTCGATGAGGACGGCGGCGATGGCGGCGGCGGTGGGGAAGGCGTCGGCGTCGATGACCCGGGTGCGGGCCGCGGCGCCGTCGATGAGCAGCGCGAGCTGCTCGCCGAGCGTTTCGGGGTCGGCGGCGCCGGCTTCTCGGGCGGTGTCGGCGAGCCGCGCGGCGACGGCCTTCTTGTAGTCGCGCGCGTACTGGGACGCGGGGTGCTGGGGGTCGTGGAGCTCCACGGCGGTGGCGATGTAGGGGCACAGGGGGGTGGTGGGAGGGACGTCGAAGGCCGCGAGGAGCCGTTCGCGGGGCGTGAGGTCGGTGCGGTCGAACACGCCGGACAGAACGGACGGGTCGAACCGGCGCAGGTACTCGGCGACGAGCTCGTCCTTGCCGCCGAAGTGCTGGTACGCCGTGCGCTTGGACACCTGGGCCGCCGCGCACAGCTGGTCCATGCCAGTACGGCTGATGCCCTGCTCGCGGAACAGCTCCTGGGACGCGCCGAGGATGCGCTCGCGAGCGCCCCGGCCGCGGCGGCTGCCCGTGGGGCCCTTCTCCAACTCCGTCATGGGTTCATCGTACCGCAGCTCGGTAACGACCGGTGTACTTAGTTGCGCCCCAGCCCTCTAGTCACTACCGTAAGCACACAGGGCGGTGTACTTAACACCGTCGCTCCAGGTGCACACGGCACCACCGGCTCAAGGGGACGACTATGGGAAAGCTCGACGGCAAGGTCGCGGTCATCACCGGCGGCACCGACGGCATGGCACTGGCCGGTGCGAAGCTGTTCGTCGATGAGGGAGCGCACGTCTTCATCACCGGCCGCCGCCAGGAAGCCCTGGACGAGGCCGTGCGGCAGATCGGCCGCAACGTCACCGGCGTCCAGGGCGACGCCGCCGACCTGGCCGACCTGGACCGCCTGTACGACGTCGTCAAGCGGGAGAAGGGAAGCATCGACGTGCTGTGGGCCAGCGCGGGCGGCGGCGAGCCCGCCCCGCTCGGCGAGATCACCGAGGCCCAGTTCGACACGTGGTTCGGGCTCAACGCCCGCGGCACCCTGTTCACCGTCCAGAAGGCCCTTCCGCTCTTCAACGACGGCGGCTCCATCCTCATGACCGGCTCGAACGCCTCCCTCGGCGCCTTCCCCGGCTGGAGCGTCTACGCCGGCAGCAAGGCCGTCCAGCAGGCATGGGCCCGCGTCTGGCTCAACGAGCTCAAGGACCGCCGGATCCGCGTCAACGTCCTGACCCCCGGCCAGGTCGCCACCGCCAAGCAGGCGGAACTCTTCGACGACGCCACCCGGCGCCAGTTCGAGTCCCTCATCCCCCGCGGCCGGATGGGCCACCCCGACGAAATCGCCTCCGCCGCCCTCTTCCTCGCCTCCGACGACTCCAGCTACGTCAACGGGATGGAACTCGTCGCCGACGGCGGCACCACCGCCCTCTGATCCCGACAACCCGCAACGACCAGGAGAGGACATCTCATGAGCAGCATCAGCATCATCGGCACCGGCAACATGGCCCGCACCATCGGCGCGCGGGCACTGACGGGCGGCAACACGGTCGAGATCATGGGCCGCGACCAGTCCAAGGCCGCCGACCTGGCCAAGACCCTCGGCGGCGGCACCACGACGGGAGAATGGGGCACCGCCCCGGCCGGGGACATCGTGATCGTGGCCCTGCTGTACGCCGGTGTCGTACCGGCCATCACCCAGTACGGGGACGCTCTCGCCGGCAAGGTCATCGTCGACATCAGCAATCCCTTCAACTCCACGTTCGACGGGCTGGCCCACGACGACGAGACGTCGGTCGCGCAGCAAGTCGCCAAGGCGGCCCCGGCAAGCGCCGGCGTGGTGAAGGCGTTCAACACCGTCTTCCGCCACGTGCTGGAGAAGGGCCGGCCCGATGTCTTCCTCGCCGGCGACGACGCGCAGGCCAAGGCGCGCGTGGAGGCGTTCATCGAAAGCCTCGGGCTGCGCCCGCTGGACGTCGGCGGCCTGAAGATGGCGCACTGGCTGGAGGGAGCGGGCCTGGTCACGGTGGGCCTCGCCAACCAGGGGGTGGGGAACCTGGACTTCGCTCTCGGCGTCGTCGAACTCCCCGCCTGAGCGCACCCGGTGACGGGTCACCGAAGGGAGTGGCCCGTCCGGCAGGTGTCATCGCGCCGCCGCCCGGTTCCGTCGCCTGCCGCGCCGGCCCATGGCTCCCCACCCGGAGGGGAACCGCCGGCCCGGCCCGGGCGTCGAAGGGCCATGACTCACAGACTCAGGTACGTCGTCGCCTTGTTGGCCGCCGGCGCACTCACCGGCTGCGGCACGACGGAGGAAGCCGGCCCGGCCGCGCGGGCGACCCCCTCCGCACAAGGGACGCCGACCGCGCGGGCGACCCCGTCCGCGCAGGGGGCCCCGGGGGTCCGGACGATCCCCTTCGAGCTCCTGACCCATTGCGGAATCGACGAGGCCCTGGTCGGCGGGACGTACTTCGAGGCCCGCACCCCGCTCTCCGACGGTTCGGGAAATCCGCCCGAGGGGTGGGGCAACCCCACCCAGCACGGCACCATGACCGTGACGTCGGGGGCGGAAGCCGTATTCACCGACGATGCCGGGCACGAGGTCCACTTCCGGGCCCGACCGGGGGCGAAGGGCCCCAAGCACATGTGTGACTGAGGCTGGATCCCCCACGGTCCTCCACGGGAGACCCGGGCGTCCGTATCGCGTGCCCGTCGGCCCGTATCCGTACGCAGCAACCGGCTCCGCACCCTCCACACGGCGTGCGCATCCCACTAGGTTCGCCGGATGGGACTCTTCAGCCGCCGCAAGGAAAGCAGCACCGGAACGCACCGACTGCTGCTCATGAAGGACGGGTACGTGAAGAACGTGCCGACCTCCCTCTTCGGGATGGACCTCGTCCAGGAGGTGAGCCGGCTTCTGGGGTCCGAGCACATACGGTCGACCAAGATCAGTGACGCCCTGACCCTCTGGCATTCCGAGATCGCGCCCGGCCGGGCCCGCCCCGGCGCCCCCAACCCCGCTGCGAGCCGGCTCGCGGCCGAGCACGGTTCGCCCCCGGTCACCGGCCCCGCCGTGCTCACCGGCGAGATCCTGTACGGGTCGCCCTACCCGCTGGCCGTCGACAAGGCGGCGGAGATCGCCGCCCGCCTGAGCGCATAGCGGGCGTCGGGCTGACCGCCCGGACAGGCGCCCCGCTCTGCCGCTACGGCGAGACCCGTGCGGCCGGCCGGTCCGCGACAGTCAGTTTGCACTGGCCGTCCTCGCAGGTCCGCTGCAGGCGGCCCCGCGAGATCGTCTGCATCAGGCCGACGGCCCAGCACATCGGACAGCCGCGCAGTGCCACGAGGCCGGCCGGCAGCAACAGCAGGCTGACCGGTCCGGTGACCGGGATGAGCGCGACCGAGCCGATCAGTCCGCCGAAGCCGGCCACACCCCGCAGCAGGTGCCGGGGAAGGGACGCACTCGCGAAGTCAGGGCCGTCGGTTCGTGTTGTCGTCATCGGTGTCTCCACACTCGGGTTCGGGGAGCGCGCGCAGGGACTGCTGCACCGCCGTACGCGCGCGGTGCAGGCGGGATTTCATCGCGGCGGTACTGAGGCCGAGCGCGTCGGCGACCATGCGTCCGCTGTGGCCCTGGATGTCGCGCATGATCAGTACGCTGCGCTGCTCGACCGGCAGCGCGGCGATGGCTGCCGCCACCTCGCTCGCCTCGATGCGTTGCAGCACCTCGTCCTCGGCCGAGCGCACGGCGACCTCCGGCAGGGGCGCGGGTGGCCGGAGCGTCCGCGCGCGCCGCAGGCACTCGTTGCGGACGATCCGGAACATCCACGAGGCCAGTGCGCCGGATGCCCGGAGCATCCCGATCTTGCGATAGAGGATGATCAGGGCTTCCTGGGCGGCGTCCTCGGCATCCTCCGGAGTGGCGCAGAGCGAGCGGGCGAAGCGCCGCACGTTCGGGTGCGAGCCCGACACCAGCGCGGTGATCGCATCGACGTCGCCGCCCCGGGCGGCGCCGATCAGCTGTTCACCCGGCCAGGACGAGTCAGCCACGGGCTTGCTTTCGCCTGCGCAGGACGACGTAACTGCATATGCAGAGCAGTACGGCTCCGGCGGCGATGGCGATACCTACGATCACGATGTCCTCCTGTGTCCCGTCCCGGCGTTCACCGGCACGTGTATAGGAGGCGCGGGTCGGCCGAAAGGATTCGGGCCGCGTCCGGGAAAGTTGATCCCAGCCTGCGGTATCGGCCTCGGCGCGGAGGCGGCAGGGCGCTGCCCCCCTGCCTCGCGGCCGGTGCGGATCGCGCCGCCACCGGACGGGCCGCGGAGCAGCGGTACTCAGAGCTCCGCCGCGACCCCTCGCGCCCCGTCTACGTGGGACGCAATGCGCGCGATCGTCCGGGCATTGTCCTCGAACAGGTGGCCCTGCATGCCCGCCGCCTCGGCTGCCCCCACGTTGACCGCGAAGTCGTCGATGAAGAGGCAGCGCTCCGGTTCCACCCCCAGGGCGACGCAGGCGGCCTCGAACGCGCGCGGGTCCGGCTTCTCGATGCCGATCTCGTGCGAGTAGACGATCTCCTCGACCAGTTCGTCGAACCCGTACAGCGCCGTCTCCCTCTCCCGGGCCCCGACGAAGCTGTTGCTCAGGATGCCCAGCCGGCACTTTCCCCGGAGCCCTCGCGCGTAGGCGATGAGCTCCTCATTGGGCGTGCCGAGGTACTCCGTCCAGAGGTCGGCCACGAAGGCTTCGACCTGGGGCCGGTCGAGGCGCAGGCGGGCTGCCAGTTGCTCGTACACCTCGCGTTCGGCGATGCTCCCGAGGCTTCCGGCCTGCCATACGTCACCCATCCGCTCGTGCACCGTGCCCGGCGGGAGCCCCAGTCGCTCTTCCCACGTCCGTACCCACCCCGTCGGCGGGGTGAGCTCCAGTACGCCGCCGATGTCGAAAATGACGCACGCGTCGGTCGCTGCCACTCCCACTCCCCCTTCGTCGTGACCAGGTACGGAGGGAACCACGCGGACATGCGCCGCGTGGTTCCCTCCGTCCGGCCGTCCGGACACCGGCAAGATCACCGCGCCCGACAGAGGACCCGCCTCCATGACTGGAACAGCCACCCGCTACCTCTACCTGACTCGCCACGGAGAGGCGTCACCGGACGAGAGCGAGCTGACCGGCACCGGCCGACGGCAGGCCGTACTCCTGGGCGAGCGTCTGCGGCGCGCCCCGCTCACGGCCGTCCACCACGGTCCGCTGCCCCGGGCGGAGCAGACCGCTCAGCTGATCCGCGAGCAGCTCGGTGACGTACCCCTGCACGTGTCCGAAGAGGCCGGTGACTACCTCCCGTACCTGCCGCCACGACACGAGCTGCCGCCCGAGTCGGCCGACGCCACGCTCGCGAGGCTGGCCGAGTTTCCGGTCGAGGAGCGCGAACAGGGGCCGGGGCTGGCCCGGGCGGCTCTCGTCCGGTTCACGGGGCCGGTGGACGGTGACGAGCCCCGGCACGAACTGCTCGTGACGCACAACTTCCTCGTCGGCTGGCTCCTGCGAGCCGCCCTCGACGCGCCGGAGTGGCGCTGGATCGGGCTCAACCACGCGAACGCCGCGCTGACCGTCATCCGGTACGAGCCGGGCCGGCCCGCCTCCGTACTGCTCTACAACGACACCGGGCATCTGCCCGCGGAACTCCGCCGGGACGCCTTCCCGCCCGAGGTCCGCATCTGAGGCACCTCCTCCCGTCAGGGCGCGGGCGATTCCGGTTTCGCGTGGAGGATCTCGCGGGCCTGGTCTGCGGCTCGGGCGATGCTCTCGGAGACGAAGTCTATGAAGCGCGCGATGTTCTCCAGGCGGGCCGCGGCCGGTGTGCCCTGGCCGAGGACGCCCACGCCCTGGCGGGCGACCTCGCCGAGGTGAGCGGTGGCGCGGGCGCTGGCCATCGTCGACTGGTAGAGGACGTCGTCGTCGACGACGTAGCGCTCGCGGCGCCCTTCGTCGCGTTCCCGGCGGACGAGGCCCTGGCTTTCGAGGAAAGCGATCGCCTTGGAGACGGACGCCGTGCTGATCCCCAGGCGCTCGGCGAGTTCGGCCGCGGTGAGGGTCCCTCTGTCGGTCATGTAGAGGGCGGCCAGCACACGGGCGGTCATCTTCGGCAGTCCCGACTGCATGAAGACGGTGGCGAACACGTCCTCGTACGCGCGCACGGCGTCGGCATCGCGTCCATGGGCCTGCGGGGGCGGCGTACGGGCATCCGCGGGCGCGGGGCGCTTGCGGCGGTGGGCGCGGTGTTCGGTGGCGCGGTGGGCGAGGTCGGCACGGTACGCGTGGCCGCCGTTACGCATCACCTCGCGCGTGACCGTCGAGGTCGGGCGGTCGAGGCGTCGGGCGATCTCCGCGTAGGCGAGCCCGTCGGCCAGTCCCAGCTCGATCTGCCGGCGTTCCTGCTGGGTGAGTCTGCCTCCGGGCATCGCGGTCCCTTTCGTGGGTGCGTGTGCGTGTGCGTGGTGTGCGTGCGTGGCGCGCCGAGCTTAGCGTTCATTGTTGACTCATTGCAACGCACTGCGGGGGCGCCGTTGCATTAGAACCCACTGGCATTGCAATGAAATTGGACTACTGACCTGCATTTACGGCGGGTTGGCGCGGGAACACCGTTGCTGAATCCGGAAACGCTACGTAGCTTTCTCTCATCGGAAACAACGAGTGAAGGAAAAGAAGCCATGCAGAAGTTCGACACCCCCGCCCAGGTCACCGCCGTCCTCGACATCGCCGCCGGCCGCATCCAGCTCATCGGCGCCGACCGGGCCGACACCACCGTCGACATCCGCCCCGCGAACGCCTCCAAGAACCGCGACGTGAAGGCGGCGGAGCAGACCCAGGTCGTGTTCGCCGACGGCGTGCTGCGGATCACGGGCCCCGAGGCGAAGAACCAGATCCTCGGCGGCTCCGGTTCCGTCGAGGTGACCGTCCAACTGCCCGTCGGCTCCGCGGTCGAGGCGAAGGCGGCCGACGCCGAACTCCGGGGCGTCGGGCGGCTCGGTGACGTCACCTTCGAGAGCGCGCGGGGATCGGTCAAGGTCGACGAGGCCGACAGCGCGCACCTCACCCTGCAGTCCGGCGACGTATCGGTCGGCCGCCTGGGCGGCTCCGCCGAGATCAGCACGCTGAAGGGCGACCTCCGGATCACCGAGGCCGTGCGCGGCACGGTCACGCTGCGCACCGAGCAGGGCGCGATCTCGGTCGGCGCCGCCCGTGGCGCCTCCGCCTCGCTGGACGCCGGCACCGCCTACGGCCGGATCCACAACACGCTCAAGAACGCCGACGGCGAGGCCGCCCTGAACATCCACGCGACCACCTCCTACGGCGACATCACCGCGCGCAGTCTGTAAGACGCGGACCACCCGCGAGAACGGCGCCGCGCAGCCGCAAGAAGGCGGGCGCAACCGCGAGAAGGCGCTCACCGCCGCAGGGCCCGCACCCGGCGGCGGTGAGCGCTTGTCGGTCGACTCCTGAGCGCGAAGTCCTCGGGTGTCAGCTCCCGGCAGAGGAGGCCCCGGGTCACCCACCCCAGGACCCGCTTCCCCGCCCCACACCGGTGTCCACCGACTGCGGCAGTACCTGACGCCTACTCACTTACCCGTCGCTGTACCCGAATCCGTCCGATGTCTTGACGTGCTCCTGACTGGATGGCTTTCATGGGAGCGCGCAAGTGTGGGAGCGCTCCCACAAGCTATGGAACGTCTGTCGATGCTCAGCTCTTGATCCCCGCCACCCCCTGGAGCCGCAGTGAGAACAGCAAGAAGCACGGCGAAGAACCCAGCGCGCAGGAGTCCCGTCACCGTCCTCCTGACCGCCCTCGTCACCCTCCTCGGGCTCCTCGCCCTCGGCGGCCTCGCCCCGGCGCAGGCCGCCACCGCCGCCGGAACCGGGCTGCACATCAGCGACGGCCGGCTCGTCGAGGGCAACGGCAACGACTTCGTCATGCGCGGGGTCAACCACGCCCACACCTGGTACCCCGGCCAGACCCAGTCGCTGGCCGACATCAAGGCGACGGGCGCCAACACCGTCCGCGTCGTGCTCTCCGACGGCTTCCGCTGGAGCAAGAACAGCCCCGCCGACGTCGCCGCCGTCATCGCCTCGTGCAAGGCCAACCGGCTCATCTGCGTACTCGAGGTGCACGACACCACCGGATACGGGGAGGACTCCGCCGCCGGCACGCTCGATCACGCCGCCGACTACTGGATCAGCCTGAAGGACGTCCTCGCCGGCCAGGAGGACTACGTCATCATCAACATCGGCAACGAGCCCTGGGGCAACACGAACCCGGCCGGCTGGACCGCGCCCACGACCGCCGCGATCCAGAAGCTGAGGGCCGCCGGGTTCGCACACACGATCATGGTGGACGCCCCCAACTGGGGTCAGGACTGGCAGGGCGTCATGCGGGACAACGCCCAGGCCGTGTACGACGCCGACACCACCGGCAACCTGATCTTCTCGATCCACATGTACAGCGTCTACAACACCGCCCAGAAGGTCACCGACTACCTCCACGCCTTCGTGGACGCCGGACTGCCGCTGCTCATCGGGGAGTTCGGAGGACCGGCCGACCAGTACGGCGACCCGGACGAGGACACCATGATGGCCACCGCCGAGCAGCTGAAACTCGGCTACATCGCCTGGTCCTGGAGCGGCAACACCGACCCGATCCTCGACCTGACGATCGGCTTCGACCCCACCAAGCTCAGCCCCTGGGGTGAGCGCATCTTCCACGGCGCCAACGGCATCGCCCAGACCTCCCACGAGGCCACCGTCTACGGCGGCGGCACATCGGAGGACACCCAGGCCCCGACCGCGCCCGGCACCCCGGCCGCCTCCGCGGTGACGGACACGTCCGCGGCTCTGACCTGGACCGCGTCGTCCGACAACGTTGCCGTCACGGGCTACGACGTCGTCCGCGTCAGCGCCGGCACGGAGACGCCCGCCGCCTCCTCCGCCACCCCCGGCGTCTCCGTCACCGGCCTCACCGCCGACACGGCGTACACGTTCGCCGTGTACGCCCACGACGCCGCCGGGAACCGCTCGGCACGCTCGGCGACGGTGAGCATCACCACGGCCAAGGGCAGCGCCCCGGGCGGGAGCTGCTCCGTCGGCTACCGGATCGTCGGCCAGTGGCCCGGCGGCTTCCAGGGCGAGATCACCATCCGCAACACCGGCACCACCGCCATCGACGGCTGGAAGCTGGGCTTCGCCTTCGCCAACGGCCAGACCATCACCAACATGTGGGGCGGAACCCCCACACAGACCGGTCGCTCGGTGAGCGTCGCCCCCGCGTCGTACACCTCCACGATCGCCGCGAAGGGCTCGGTCACCGTCGGCTTCACCGGCGCTCAGAGCGGTACGAACGCGGCCCCGGCCGCCTTCACCCTCAGCGGCGCCGCCTGCGCCGCCGCGTGACGCCGTAGCGATGCGAGGGGCCGGCCGGCGGAGGTCATCGACTCCGCCGGCCGGTCACGCGTCGGCCGCGCGCTCGTACGTGAGGAACGCCGCCCCGCTGTCCAGGACCTTGTGGTCAGTCAGCGTCCAGGCGGTGGGGTCGAAGGCCGCCTTGTGCGAGAAGAGCGGGATGCCCGCACCGATCGTCATCGGGCTCAACTTGACGATGAGCGTGTCGATCTCGGTGCAGAGGGAGGCGGCCAGCTCGCCGCCGCCGCCGAGCCAGATGTCCTTGCCGTCCTCCTGCTTCAGCTCCCGCACCCGCGCGACCGGATCGGTGGCGACGATCTCCACGGCGGGGTCGGGGCTCTCGCCCAGCGTGCGGGAGAAGACGAGGTGCCGCAGGTGCGGATAGGCGTCCGTGACACCGGCCTTGAGGCCGACCTCGTAGGACCTCCTGCCTTCGAGGACCGTGTCGAAGTGCGTGCCCTCCGCCGTGATCGAGAGCGCGGCGCGGGCCGCCCCCGGAAGGGTCTCCGGGTACTCGGCGATCAGGTGCCCGACGTAGTCCTCCGGGATCGGCCAGAATCCGCCCGGTCCGGTGGGGTCGGCGCCGTCCGGTCCGGCGATGAAGCCGTCGAGGGTGGAGGCGATGTAATACACGAGCTTGCGCACGAAAGGCCTTTCATCCGATGACCGGCCGCCACGGGTGCGGCGGCCTGCGGCGGTACACGCCTGGCACGACGGCCATGATCAAACAGTCGTTCCGGCCATGCAACGGGAATCGCGTCTTCCGGGTGCGGGCCCGGCCACCGCGGCGAACGGACAGGCCCCTTGTCACGCGCGTTCTGCACCCGTCGGGTTTTGGATAGGGTGCCCTGTCGACAGCAGTGCTCTTCGGGGGAGTTATGAGTTCATGAGCGGTCAGCAGCCAAACCGGGGCAGCGCCTCCCAGGTCTTCCAGCCCCTCGCGGGCGACGACCCGGTCACCATCGCCGGGTACCGTCTCGCCGCGAAGCTCGGCGCCGGCGGCATGGGCAAGGTGTACCTGTCGTACACGCCCGGCGGCCGGCCCGTCGCCATCAAGGTGATCCGGCCCGAGTTCGGCGAAGACCCGGAATTCCGGCGGCGGTTCGCGCAGGAGGTGCAGTCCGCGCAGCGTGTGCAGGGGCTGTTCACCGCGCCCGTCATCGACGCCGACACCCAGGGTGCGCAGCCGTGGCTCGCCACCGCGTACGTGCCGGGACCCTCGCTCGCCGACGCCGTCGTCGCGCACGGGGCGCTGCCGGTGGAGGCCGTCCTGCTGCTGATCGCCGGGATGGCGGAGGCGCTGCACGTCATTCACGGTGCGGGCATCGTGCACCGCGACCTCAAGCCGTCGAACGTGCTGCTGGCAGCCGACGGTCCGCGCGTCATCGACTTCGGTATCGCGTACGCGGCCGACGCGACCTCGCTCACGGGCAGCGGCGTCACCATCGGCACGCCGTCGTTCATGGCGCCGGAGCAGGCCGCGGGGCGCCGGGTCACCCCGGCCACCGACATCTTCGCGCTCGGTCAGGTCGCGGCGTTCGCGTCCACCGGGTCACCGGCCTTCGGTGAGGGGACCTCGCACGGGGTGCTCTACCGGATCGTCCACGAGGACCCGGACCTCACCGGCGTACCGGAACGGCTGATGGAGCTCGTCAGCCGCTGCCTGGCCAAGGACGCGGAGGCCAGGCCCTCGGTCGCCGAGGTCATCGCGCTGTGCCAGACCGCGAACGCGGAGACGGTGCTGCGGCGCCCCGAGGACTGGCTGCCGAGCCCGGTGGCCGCCGACATCACCGTACGGGCGGCGGCTCCGGCTCCCGCGCAGACCCCGCCGCCTCCGGCGGCCGCCCCGGCGGTCGCCTACTCTCCCACGACTCCGGCGGCGCCGAGTACCCCGCCCCCGGGGTACGGTCCGCCGGTCACGCCGCCGCCCGGCCAGGCACCGCAGGCCGCGCAGAGCCCGTACCCGGTCCCCGGGCACGCCGCTCCCACCCAGCCGGCGCAGCCGTACCAGCCGGGCCCCGCCCAGCCCGCGCAGCCCTACCAGCCGGGCCCGCCCTCGCAGGCGCAGGCCCCGACGCAGTTCCCCACGGGGTACCCGGCGCAGGCCCAGACGTACCCCGGACATCTCCCGCCCCAGGGACCGGCGGCGCCGCAGCCCGCCAAGCGCCGCGGCGGCCGGGTCGCCGCCATCGCGATCGCGGTCGCGCTCGTCGTCGGCGTCGCGGGCGGCGGGACGGCGTACTTCCTGCTGAAGGACGACGGGAAGTCGTCGCAGGGCAGCGAGTCGCCGAAGGGCAAGAGCACGCCGACGCAGAAGCAGGGGAGTGCGTCGCCGAGTGTGCAGGAGGGGGACGACACCGCGGAGGCCGATCCGAAGCCTTCCGCCGTGGCGGACCCGGAGCCCCGCGAGTTCCCGGGCATCAACCTCACCGCCGGGTACCACCTGACGCTCGGCGACGAGGAGGTCCGCCCGCAGGACGGTGAGGACAACGGGTACGAACTGTCCTACGACACCGGCGGCTACATCGACGCCGAGGAAGAAGGCGGGCGTCTCGTCCTGCTCGACCCGGGACAGCCGGGGTCACTGGAGACCTGTCGCTCGGAGACCCGGTTCACCACCAACATCTATGTGGACAAGCTCTCCAAGGGCCGGCAGATCTGCATCACCACGGCTACGGGGCACCTGGGGCTCCTGACGTACCAGGGCCACTCCCCGGAGGACTCGGCCAGTGACTACATGACGATCGACCTGACCGTCTGGCGCAACGCGATGGGCTGACACGCACGGGGGCGGGGCGAACGGCCGTGGGGAGTACCCCGGCCACCGTCCCGCCCGCGTCCGTCAACCGCCCAGCAGGTCCCGTTCCACATGGGCCGTGACCACCCAGTTCGGGGCGTCAACCACCTCGGAGATCTTCAGGTCCGCTGCCACGCTCGCCAGCAGGTACGCGTCCTGCGATGCGAGGCCCGTGCGGGCGGTGATCTCGTCGATCAGCGCCCGGACGGCGTCCTTGGCCGCCTCCATCAGGTCCGGGCCGATGCCCGTCGTCGCCAGCGCCGCCCCGTCCCGGGCGCTCACCGGGTGGGTCTCGATCACCGGGGTGCGGGGCGCCGCGCCCTTGCGGACGTCCACCCGCAGCCGCACGGTGGCCCCGGTCTCGATCCCCGTACCGCAGACCTCGCCGTCGCCCATCGCGGCGTGCGCGTCGCCCGCCGACAGCAGGGCGCCTGCCACGCCCACGGGCAGGATCAGCCGGGCACCGGGCCCGATGTGGCGGATGTCCATGTTGCCGCCCCAGCGGCGGGGCGGGATGACCGAGTGCGGTCCGGGCTCGGGCGGGGCGACGCCGATCGTCCCGATCATCGGCACGACGGGTATCCGCAGACCGGGCAGGAGCTCCGCGTGGCCGTCGCCGATGGCGGAGATCCGCAGGTGCGGATCGGGGAAGTCGTCGGCGAGCAGCCCGAATCCGGGCAGACAGGCGGTCCAGCCCCACTCCCCCACCTGTACGTCGAGGATGTCGACGACCAGCGCGTCACCCGGCTCGGCACCGGCCACGCGCAGCGGCCCGGTGACCGGGTTGAGCGTGCCGAAATCGAGCGCGGTGAGGTCGGCGGCGGTCGACGCCCTCCCCAACTGCCCACCGCTCGCGTCCTGGAACTCCAGGACCGCCTCGTCGCCGGGGGCGAGCGTGGCGACGGGGGCGATCGCCCGGTCCCAGGTGTGGTGCGCCTGCCCGCGGTGGATGCTGAAGTCACTCATGAACGGTCCGGCCTCCAGGTCGAGTTCGGTGCGCCGGCCGTTCAGGGCCGGCCGCACGGCACGTTGATCCTGGCGCGGGTGTGCGCGCTGCACAACAGGGTCGGCCGGGAGTCGGGCCGTCAGCGGAGCCGGCCCGGGAGCCGGTCGGTCAGCGGTAGTCCTCCGGGTGGCCCTGCATCCACGTGTTGATGCGGTCGCGCGTGCCGATCAGGTCGTCGAAGTGCTTCTCCAGGTTGGCCGTCGAGTTGTCGCCGGCCAGCTTCGTGCGCAGGGTGTTCAGCCGGCCCAAGGGCTCCTTGAAGTGGTCCGGGCGGGCGTTGTCCGCCTTCATCGCCTTGCCCAGGCCGTCCAGTTCCTCGTTCACCCGGCCCAGGAAGTAGGCGCAGTCCCCCGCACCCGGGGTGCAGTTGTCGTCGAGCGTGGCCTGGAGACCGGCGAAGGCGTCGCGCACCTCTCCGGGTCCGGCGTTCAGGGCAGCCTCCCGGTCCGCCTGCGCCTCGGTCGTCGCCTCCGCGTCCGCCTCGGCCTGCTCGATCCCCTTGTCCACCGCCGACGCGTTCACCGAGGGCGCCACGTACGGGACATCGTCGCCGGGGCCCTGCGAGGTGCTGGCCTCGGTGCAGCCGGCCAGGGCCATCAGGGCGGCCGCCACGGCCGGTACGGCGGTGGACATGCGGATGCGAACAGCCATGTGAGGCCCCCCTCGTCGGTTGGCCCAGACCATACCGCGCGCCGCGCCCGCCGATGACCGCGTTAGCCTCGGAGCCGTAAGCCGGTACGGGCGGTGCGCGCGCCGCGGGTACGGCCACGACGATCTACGAGAAGGCTGAGGTGGCTGCGATGGCGAAGGTTCCGGCAGCGGCGGTGGCGGCGGGCGGACTGGTCGGCGGTTACGCCGTGGCACGGTGGACCAGGAAGCGGCCGCTGGGCGGCGTCGCGCTCGCCGCCGCGGGAGGCGTCGCCGCGTACGAGTGGAACCGGCAGGCCGGGCCGCGGGCCGCCGTCGCCCTGACGACCGCCTATGTGGCCGCCTTCGCGGGTTCGCACCCGCTGGCGAAGAAGGTCGGCGCCTGGCCCGCGGTGTTCACCGTGGCGGGCACGGTGGCCGCCGCGTCGTGGGCCGTCACGCGCCGCGCCGCCTGAACCGGGCCGGCGGAAACTTCTTCCGTACGCGGTGAACGCGGGCGGACCCGTGCCCGTATTCATGGGCACTCCCCCGCGTAACCCGGGTGCGTATCCGAACTCGACAGGACGGATACGCACCCGGTCCCGCTCCCGGCTCCCGGCTCCCGGCTCCCGGCTCCCGGAGTGTCTACGCTCCGAACGCCCAGGACACCGAATAGATCACCAGGCCCGCGAGCGCGCCCACCACCGTGCCGTTGATCCGGATGAACTGCAGATCGCGGCCGATGTGCGCCTCGATCTTCTTCGACGTCTGGTCCGCGTCCCAGCCGGCCACCGTGTCGCTGATCAGTGACGTGATCTCCGCCCGGTACGTCGTGACCACATACACCGCCGCGTCCTCCAGCCAGCCCTCCAGCTTCGCCTGGAGCCGCTCGTCCGTCGCCAGTCTGGCGCCCAGCGACATCAGCGAGGCGCGGGCCCGCAGCCGCAGTTCGCTCCGCTCGTCCTCCGCCGCCGTGATCATCATCTGCCGGACGGACGACCATGCGGAGGCGATGACGTCCTGGACCTCGCCGCGTCCCAGGATCTCCGACTTCAGCCGCTCCACCCGGGCCCGGGTCTCCGCATCGGTCTGGAGATCGGCCGCGAAGTCCGTCAGGAAGGTGTCGATCGAGCCGCGTGCCGGGTGCCCCGGCATGTCGCGCATCTCGGTGAGGAACCGCAGCAGCTCCTTGTAGACCCGCTCGCCCACCCGCTTGTCGACGAAGCGCGGGGTCCAGCCCGGCGCCCCGCCCTGCACCGCGTCCATCACCGAGTCGCCGTGCTCCACCAGCCAGTCGTGCGCCCGCACGCAGATCAGGTCCACCACCTTGCGGTGACCGCCGTCCGCGACGACCTTCTCCAGCATCTTGCCGAGACCGGGGCCGACCTCCGCCGTGTTCGCCCGGCGGGTGATCGCCTCGCCGACGACCGCCTGCACGTCCGAGTCCCGCAGAACGGTGAGCGCGCCCCGCAGCGCGGTCGACAGCTCGGCCGTCACCCGGTCCGCGTGGGCGGGCTCCGCGAGCCAGGCGCCGAGCCTGCCGCCGATGGCCAGGGAGTGGATCCGGTCGCGGACGACGCCGCCCGACAGAAAGTTCTCGCCGACGAAGGAACCGAGGGAGGCCCCCAGCTGGTCCTTCTTCGTGGGAATGATGGCGGTGTGCGGAATCGGCAGACCGAGCGGACGCTTGAAGAGAGCAGTGACAGCGAACCAGTCGGCCAGCGCACCCACCATGCCCGCCTCGGCAGCCGCTGCGACGAAGCCCGGCCAGCCGCCCACCCCCTCGTTCTTCGCCCAGGTGGCGAGGACATACACCAGCGCGACAAACAGAAGGAGGCCGGTGGCCGTGGTCTTCATACGCCGTACGCCACGACGCTTCTCCTCGTCGGCGGCCGTGTACGCGAACGAGGCGAGGGACGCCGCCGGACGCGCGCCCGCCCGTCGCCCCGGCCCCGGCCCCGAGCCGTCCGCACCCGTGCCGGTACCCGCCGTCCCGGTGCCCGCCGCGCCGGCCGTCGCGTCCTTCGCCGTGCCGCCTTCGATCCGTTCCATGCGCTCCACCCGTCCGCGTACCCGTCGCCCCCGGCGCCCCGTACGCATTGTGCCTACCTGACCTACTCCCGGGCCGCACGTCGAGTTCCCCGCGCCCTGCCGCATCATGAATCCGACCCCGAACAAACGAGGAGACACGCCGCCCATGCCCAGGCGCCACGAGTCCGCCCTGCTCATCGCCCTGGTGGCGGGCACCGCCGCGCTCGCCGCCGTCGTGGCGTTCGCGGGGGCCCTGCTGTTCTCCGGGCCGTCCCGGGCGAAGACGGCAGCCGCCGGCCCGCAGGGCGCCGGCCGGGCCCCCGCCGCACCGGCCCACTCCGCCGGTCACTGGCTCGCCACCTGGGCCGCGGCCCCCGTACAGGGGCAGATCGACCAGGGCACCGACCCGGCCCTGCGCACCATCCGTAACGTCGTACACACCAGCATCGGCGGTGACGCGGCCCGCGTCACCCTCTCCAACCTCTTCGGTACGCATCCCCTGCTCATCGACCAGGTGACCGTGAACGCCCTTCCGGTCACGTTCCGCGGCGCACCGTCCGTGACCGTCGCCGTCGGCGGGCAGGTCGTCAGCGATCCCGTCGCCGTCCCGGTCGCTCCCGACGCCGATCTCACCGTCGCCCTGCGCACCCCCACCGCCCGGGGCCCGGTCACCTTCCACCCCAACAGCCACCAGACGTCCTTCATCGACGACGCGCAGGGCACCCGGCGCACGACGGACTGGCGCTACCTCACCGCCGTCGACGTACGGGCCAGGACCGCCGCGGGGACCCTCGTGGCCTTCGGCGACTCACTCACCGCGGGCAGCGGCTCCACCACCGACGCGAACAGCCGCTGGCCCGACGTACTCGCCGACCGGCTGCACGGCCGGTACGCGGTGGTCAACCAGGGCATCGGCGGCAACCGCGTCCTGCGCGACGGCACCGGCCCACGCGCCCTCGACCGCTTCGAACGCGACGTCCTGAACGTCACCGGGGCGAAGACCGTCGTCATCGCCCTCGGCATCAACGACATCCAGAACCTCCCCCGGGAGACGGACCCCGCGCGGATCACGGACGCCCTGCGCACCCTGACGCAGCGCGCGCACGCCCGCGGACTGCGGGTCGCCGGCGCGACCTTGATGCCGTCCGAGGGCTACCGCACCTGGACCCCCGCCCAGAACGCCGTACGCGTGCAGGTCAACGAGACGATCCGGGCCGGCGGGGTCTTCGACGAGGTCCTCGACTTCGAGGGCGCGGTACGCGACCCGTCAAGGCCGGACCGGCTGCTGCCCGCCTACGACTCCGGCGACCACCTCCACCTGAACGACGCCGGCTACCAGCGCCTCGGATCGCTCATCGATCTGAACAGCCTGCTGCACACCCGGCCCTTGTCGGACGCGCTCTAGGGTCTTTCGTTTGGATCATGCCGGGCTCGCGGGGTCCGGCCTGATCCAAACGAAAGGCTAGGCGCGGCTCCCCTATCGGTCGCCGTCGCCCTTCTCCAGGCGCGGGCGCTCCGCGTTCCGCAGGCGCTGCTTCTCCGCCTTGCTCCGCTTGTGCTCCACCCCGACGCCGCCCATCAGCGCGAGGCCGGTGATCCGCACCCGGGGAGCGTCCGGTGCCGGGACCCCGTCGTCCTTCGCGCGCTCCCCGAAGCCGCCCATGATGCCGATGCCGCGTACCTCGACGTTCAGCTCCGGCGGGACCGTCACCTGGATGCCGCCCATGATCGCGAAGCAGCGGACGACCACCTCGCCGTCCTCGAAGCTCGCCTCGCGCAGATCGATCTCGCCGCCGCCCCACATCGCGAACGCGGTGAACACCCGGCCGACCGTCCAGTGGCCCCGGCGCGCGAACCCGCCCCAGAACGCGAAGGCGCCCCGCGAGGTGGCGGGCCTGCCGACGCGGTCCGACCAGCGGGCCATCGACCCCGTCCGGGGCCGATCCCCGGCCACCGGCGCCACCGGCGCACCACCGGAGGCGGGCAGATCGCGGACGAGCGGTTCGAGCTCGCCGTGGGTGCGGGCCTTGTAGGCGACGTCCAGCCGCTGCTCGAACTCCTCCATCTGCAGCCGGCCCTCGGCCACTGCCTCCCGCAGAACCTCGGCGATCCGTTCACGTTCGGCGTCGGAGGCGCGCATCTCCGGAAGTTCGCTTGTCATAGGTGCAGCCTATTGAGCTTGCGGCCCCCCGCCAGCGAAACCGCCGGATGGGACGGCTTCCGACGGCATCCGGCGGTCCGGACGGCGAAAGGTGAGCTCCACCCCCCTGGACAGATACCCCTGGGGGGTATACGTTTTCTGGTACGGGTCCACGGGAACGGGCCACACTGGACGGGATTGGGGATGACGGCCATGGATCACAGCGCACACCACACAGCCGCCGCGCACGACCACGCCGCGCACCAGGCGCACGCCGGCCATGCCGGGCACGGGACGGGCGGGGCGACCTGGGGAGCCGCCGCGAAGGCGACGCTGCACTGCCTGACCGGATGCGCGGTCGGCGAGATCCTCGGCATGATCATCGGCACCGCCCTGATGTGGGGCAACGTCCAGACGATGATCCTCGCGATCGCGCTCGCGTTCGTCTTCGGCTACTCGTTCACGCTGTTCGGGATCCGCAACGCGGGGCTGGGCTTCAAGACCGCCCTCAAGGTCGCCCTGGCCGCGGACACCGTCTCGATCGTGGTGATGGAACTCGTGGACAACGGCATCATCGCCCTGGTCCCCGGGGCGATGGACGCCCACCTCGCCGACGCCCTGTTCTGGACCACACTCCTGGGCGGCTTCGTCATCGCCTTCCTGATCACGACACCGGTCAACAAGTGGCTGATCGGCCGCGGCAAGGGCCACGCCGTCGCCCACGCCTACCACTGACCCGGCAGCCCGACACCGCGCCCGGCCGCACCTCACGGTGCTGCCGGGCGCATGCGCGCGTGAAGGCGTTAGCTGGAAGTACCGGGGACTTCGATGGCGGCCGCCCGGACCCGCCGGCCCCCGGGAGAACGGAGGCATGGTGATGACCAGCACCGTGAAGGGCATGCTCGCCACCTACCCGGCCGACCTCGGCGCCATCGACCAGGCCAAGCTCGTCAAGTGCGTCGAGGAGTGCATCGCCTGCGCACAGGCGTGTACGGCGTGCGCGGACGCCTGCCTGTCCGAGGGCATGGTGGGCGATCTGGCCAAGTGCATCCGCACCGACATGGACTGCGCCGACATCTGCACCGCCACCGCCGCGGTCCTGTCGCGTCACACCGGCTACGACGCCAACATCAGCGCCGCGATCCTGAACGCGTGCGCCATGGTCTGCAAGGCGTGCGCCGACGAATGCGGACGGCACGCGGACATGCACGAGCACTGCCGCCTGTGCGCCGAGGCCTGCCGCTCCTGCGAGCAGGCGTGCAACGAACTCCTCGGCGCCCTCGGCTGACAGCACACCGGGCGGGGCAGCGCGGCCGGTGGCCTGCGCCGCGCCCGTCCGGCGCCACCCCACTACCTGCCGGAAGCCGACGCGTACATCTTCGCGATCACGGCCTCGATGTCGGGCTCCCGCACCGAGAGATCCATCAACGGATACTCCGCCGCGATCCGCGCCACCAGCGGAGCCGCCGAGGCGGACGCCGGAAAGGCCAGCCACTGCCGTACCCCCTCCACCTTCACCGTACGCACCGAAGGCTCCGACTCCAGCCGGATCGGCGGGAGTTCACGCTCCAGATCCACCACGAGCGTCCGCTCGCTCTCCCCCACCTCGTGCAGGCCCGCGAGCGCACCGTCGTACATCAGACGGCCGTGATCAATCACCATCACCCGCTTGCACAACTGCTCGATATCGGTCAGATCGTGAGTGGTGAGCAGCACCGTCGTACCGCGCTCCGCGTTCAAGTCACGCAGAAAACCCCGCACCTTGGCCTTCGACACCACATCGAGCCCGATCGTCGGCTCGTCCAGGTACAGCACCTCCGGGTCATGCAGCAGAGCGGCAGCGATATCACCCCGCATCCGCTGCCCCAACGACAACTGCCTCACCGGCACATCCAACAACTCGCCCAGATCGAGAAGTTCGATGCAGCGGTCCATATTGACCCGGAAACGGTCATCGGGAATCCGGTACATCCGGTGCATCAGACGGTACGAGTCCCGCAACGGCAGGTCCCACCACAGCGTCGTGCGCTGACCGAAGACCACACCGATCCGGTGCGCCAGCCTCGTACGCTCCCGCGACGGATCGATGCCCGCCACCCGCAGCGAACCGGCGCTCGGGGTGAGGATCCCCGTCAGCATCTTGATCGTCGTCGACTTCCCCGCCCCGTTCGGACCGATGTAGCCGACCATCTCCCCGCGCGCCACCCGGAAGCTGATCCCGTCGACAGCCCGCACCGCACGCCGTTCGCTGCGCAGGAAACCCGTCCTGCGACGGACGTCGAAGACCTTCTCCACACCGTCCAGCTCGATGAAGTCGGTACCCATGCCGGCCGCCTCCTCCCGCTCGCCCCTCGTCAACTTCCCGTACTCCGGTACGCCCGCAGCCCCGCCCGCCACGCCCATCCCGCGAGCGCCCCGCACCCACCCGCCACCAGCGGCGGCAGGAACGCCACCCAGTCCGGCAGGCCCAGCGGATAGTCCCGCCCCAGCACATACAAGGACGGCAGCCAGTTCACAAAGGCCAACGGGACGACGAACGTCACCCCGCGCACCAGATCCGTCGCGAAGATCGTCGGCGGGTACTGGAGCAGCGTCGCCCCTCCGTACGTGAACGAGTTCTGCACCTGCGAGGCGTCCTGCGCGACGAACTGGAACGCCGCCCCGGCCACGAACACCGCCGCGAAGATCCCCGCCCCGCTCACCACCATCAGCGGCACCAGCACCACCTTCGCCACCGTCCAGTCGACGTCCAGCGTCACCAGCGCACAGCCGAGCACCAGCAGCCCCTGGCTCACCCGCCCCAGCCTGCGCAACGCGAACCGGTCCGCCGCCACCTGCGCCAGCACCGGAACCGGCCGCACCAGCAACGTGTCCAGCGTCCCGTCCCGCACCCGGCGGCCCAGCCGGTCCATCGACCCCATCAGCAGATCCGCCAGGCCGAACGCCGTACCCGAGGCCCCGTACAGCAGGGCGATCTCCGGCAGCGTGTAACCGCCCAACGCGTCGACATGGGAGAACATCAGCAGGATCGCGACGAAGTCGAACGCCGTCACCGCGAAGTTACCGAACGTCGTCATCACGAACGACGCCCGGTACGCCATCGTCGACCGCAGCCACATCCCCACGATCAGCCCGTACGCCCGGACCCCCTCCACCGCCCGCGACCGGGGAACGAACACCACCTCCGGCCCCCGGGCCACCACCTCGTCCACCGCCTCAGCCACCCTGGACCACCACCCTCCGCGTCGCCACCGACTGCAGCAGCCGCCCCGCCAGCAGCAGCACCAGCGCCCAGCCCGCCTGGAACGCGTACACCCGCACCAGACCCCAGCCGGTTTCCTTGCCGAGGAACACATCGGCGGGCACCTGGAGCAGCGCCGACCACGGCAGCGCCCGCGCCACCTCGCCCAGCAGCCCCGGGAACAGATTCAGCGGCAGCAGCATCCCCGAGAAGAACGTCCCCGCCAGGAACGCCATCTGCGCCGCCCCCGCCCCGTCCATCAGCCAGAACGCCGACAGCGCCACCAGATAGCGGATCGCGAAACTCACCACGACCCCCAGCGTCACCGCCACCAGGAAGGCCACCCACGGCCCCGGCGACGCGGGCATCGCCAGATCGAAGGCCAGCGAGCCGAGGATCATCGGCACGATGCCACGCCCCAGCAGATGAAACGCCGCCCGGCCCAAGTCCCCCGCCAGCCACCACATCTGAAGGTCCACCGGCCGGTACAGATCGACCGCGATATCGCCCGTACGGATCCGCTCGATCAGCTCGTCCTCGAAACCGCCGCCCATCAGCACGCACGTCATCAACAGCGCCTGCCCCAGCCACACGTACGTGAGCGCCTGCGACATGTCGTAACCGCCGAGCTGCGGACGCTCGTCCCACAGCGCCGCATACGTGTACGCCAGCACAAAACCGAAGACGGTGTTCGTGAAGACCCCGGCAGCCGTCTCGATCCGGTACGTGGCATAGCGCCGGAACCCGCCCACCGCCACCATCGCGTACAGCCGCACCCTCACCACCCCCAACGATCGGGGTGCCCCGCCGCGCGCGGACACCAAAGCGCAGGAGCCTAGCCCAGCCGGGGCAACCGCCGCGACCGCTTTGCGAAGGTCGATCCGGTAGTTATTCCACAGAAAAGTGCAGTATGGGAGAACTGACCGCGGCCGAGGAGTCTGCACCGACATGAGCGACGAGCCACAGCAGCAGAACGGGGACCCGGCAGACCCCGGCTGGACCCCCAGAGACCTGTCTGCCGACGCTGCCGCCCCCGCGGAACAGGGCACCCCGGCCGCCGGCGGAGAGGCCGCGGGACAACAGAAGAAGCCGAAGAAACCCAAGCGCCCCAAACGCACCGGATGGCGCCGCGCCATCCCCACCTGGCGCATGGTCCTCGGCGGCATCCTCCTCATCGCACTCGTCCTGATCGGCGGCTTCATCGCCGGCTACCAACTCGTCGACATCCCGCCCGCCAACGCCAGCGCCACCGCCCAGTCCAACGTCTACCTCTACAAGGACGGCAGCGTCATCGCCCGCGACGGCGAAGTGAACCGGGAGAACGTCCGCCTCGCCCAGATCCCCCGCACCGTCCAGCACACCGTCCTCGCCGCCGAGGACCGCGACTTCTACTCCGAACGCGCCGTCGACATCAAGGCGATGTTCCGGGCCGGCTGGAACACCCTCACCGGCAAGGGCAAACAAGGCGGCTCCACCATCACCCAGCAGTACGTCAAGAACTACTACCTGGGCCAGGAACAGACCGTCGTCCGCAAGATCAAGGAATTCTTCATCGCGATCAAGCTCAACCGCGAAGAATCCAAGGACCAGATCTTCGAGGGCTACCTCAACACCAGCTACTTCGGCCGCAACGCCTACGGCATCCAGGCCGCCTCCCAGGCCTACTACAGCAAGGACGTCGGCGACCTCACCACCGCCGAAGGCGCCTACCTCGCCTCCCTCCTCAACGCGCCCAGCGCCTACGACGTCGTCACCAACCCCGAGAACAAGCCCGCGGCCCTCGCCCGCTGGAACTACGTACTCGACGGCATGGTCAAGGAGAAGTGGCTCACCCCCGCCGAGCGCGCCGCCCTCACCTTCCCCGTGCCCGGCGCCGTCAAGCCCACCAACAGCCTCTCCGGACAACGCGGCTACATCGTCCAGGCCGTCGAGGACTACCTCGTCCGCAACGACATCCTCGACGAGAAGACCCTCGCCACCCGCGGCTACCGCATCACCACCACGCTGGAGAAGAAGAAGCAGGACGCCCTCGTCAAAGCCGTCGACGACAACGTCATGTCCAAGACCAGCAAAGACAACAAGGCCGACCGCAACGTCCGCGTCGGCGGCGCCTCCATCGACCCCGCCACCGGCCACGTCCTCGCCCTGTACGGCGGCATCGACTACACACGCCAATACGTCAACAACGCCACCCGCCGCGACTACCAGGTCGGCTCCACCTTCAAGCCGTTCGTCTTCACCTCAGCCGTCGCCAACCGCTCCACCACCCGGGACGGCCGCCGCATCACCCCCGACACCCTCTACGACGGCACCAACAAACGCATGGTCCAAGGACCCGACGGACCCACCGGATACGACCCCGCCAACGAGGACGACCGCAGCTACGGCCAGATCACCGTCCGCGAAGCCACCGACAAATCCGTCAACGCCGTCTACGCCCAGATGGCCGAGGACGTCGGCCCCGAAAAGGTCCGCACCACCGCCGTCGACCTCGGCATCCCCAAGGACACCCCCGACCTCACCGCCTCCCCGTCCATCGCGCTCGGCCCCTCCACCGCCAGCGTCCTCGACATGACCGAGGCCTACGCCACCCTCGCCAACCACGGCGAACACGGCGCCCACGTCCTCGTCGACCACGTCTCCAAGGACGGCGAGAGCGTCGACCTCCCCGACCGCACCACCGAACAGACCGTCACCCGCGAAGCCGCCGACACCACCACCTCGATCCTCCGGAGCGTCGTCGACGGAGGCACCGGCACCGCCGCCCAGGGCGCCGGCCGCCCCGCCGCCGGAAAGACCGGCACCGCCGAGGAGGACAAGGCCGCCTGGTTCGCCGGCTACACCCCCGGCCTCGCCACCGTCATCGCCGTCATGGGCCAGAACCCCGCCACCGGCGCCCAGACACCGCTCTACGGAGCACTCGGCCTCCCCCGCATCAACGGCGGCGGCGCACCCGCCCTGACCTGGGCCCAGTACACCGGAGCCGCCCTGCAGGGCACCCCCGTCGAAGAGTTCGACCTCGAACTGGAGCCCGGCAGCGACGAGACCGCACTGCCCAGCGACGAGAGCACCGCCCCCGGCACCACCGGCCGGCCCACCCGAAGCCCCTCCAGCACCCGCCCCACCACCTCCAACCCGCCCACCACCCCGTCCACCCCGCAGACCGCCCCCGGCACCACCGACAACACCGGCGGCACGGACAGCGACGGCGGAACCACGGACGGCGGCGAGGACAACGGGGGCGGAGGCAACGGAGGCGGCACCGGCGGCGAGGACGACGGCGGCGGTGACAGCGGGGGCCGCGACAACGGCGGAGGCGAAGAGTTCTTCGAAGGCCCCCGCGGCACGCGCGCCCCCGCCATCCCCGTCGCCCCCGCCACCCCCACGCGTCGGTGACCCGGCGGCGTCAGTGACCCGACGTCGCCTTCAGCCCCACCACCGCCACCAGCAACAGACACACGAAGAAGATCCGGGCCGCCGTCACCGGCTCATGCAGCACCACCATGCCCAGCACCGCCGCACCCGCCGCACCGATACCGACCCACACCCCGTACGCCGTACCGATCGGCAACGTCCGCGCCGCATGCGAAAGCAACAGCATGCTCGCCACGATCCCCAGCCCTGTGAACACACTCGGCCACAGCCGGGTGAACCCCTCGGTGTACTTCATCCCGATCGACCAGGCCACTTCCAGCAGACCCGCGACCACCAACAGAACCCACGCCACGACGGCACCTCCGACGACAGAACACACGAACAACACGGGTGCGTCGTCTTTACGGAAACCCGGTACGGCGCGTCTCGTCGGGATCACTCCACCGTAGCAAAGAACAGGCAAAGGGCCTGGTGACAACGGTCACCAGGCCCCTCACGCCACCATCAGGACTACATCAGGACTCAGGACTCAGGACTCCATCAGGACTACAGATACAGGCCCGTCGAATCCACCGAACCCTCGAACCGGTCCGCGGCCACCGCATGCAGATCCCGCTCCCGCATCAGCACATACGCCACGCCCCGCACCTCCACCTCGGCACGGTCCTCGGGGTCGTACAGCACCCGGTCCCCCGGCTCCACCGTCCGCACGTTCTGACCCACCGCGACCACCACGGCCCAGCCCAGCCGGCGCCCGACCGCAGCCGTCGCCGGAATCAGAATCCCGCCACCCGAACGCCGCTCACCCTCGGGCGAATCGGACCGGACCAGCACACGGTCGTGCAGCATCCGGATGGGCAGCTTGTCGTCGCTGTTCTCGCTCACGCCCCGCAACCTACCCGGCCCCGGCACCGACCCGCGCCCCCGGGTGTCAACGCTTCCGGCGCCGCTTCGACACGACCACCAAACCCACCACACCCACCACCAGCAACGCCGCCGGAACCACCCGCTCCAGACGCGGAGCACCATCCTCCGACACGAACTGCGCCTTCACATCCGACACCGTCCGGTTCACCGCGACGAACGCACGCCCGGCCGTCCGGTCCACCGTCCCGGCCACCTTCGCCTTCGCATCACCCATGATCGTCTTCGGGTGCACCCGCACCCCGATCTCATCGAGCACCACCGCCAGCTGCTCACGCCTGCTGATGATGTCCGCCTCGATCTGCGCAGGGCTCCTGGCATCCGACACTGCGCCGCCTCCGTGATCCTCGTCCGGTAAACCTTCATCGACAGTCTGTCAGCTCGACCGCCCACGCACCCGGCGGCACCCCTATTACTCTCGGACCCGTACACCCCACGTACCAACGAGGAGAACCATGAGCGAGCGACTCCAGCCCGGCGACACCGCCCCCGCCTTCACCCTCCCGGACGCCGACGGCAACGACGTCTCGCTCGCCGACCACAAGGGCCGCAAGGTCATCGTCTACTTCTACCCGCGTGCGCTTACCCCCGGCTGCACCAAGCAGGCCTGCGACTTCACCGACAACCTCGACCTCCTGGCCACCGCCGGCTACGACGTCATCGGCGTCTCCCCCGACAAGCCCGAGAAGCTCGCCCAGTTCCGCGAAAAGGAGAACCTCAAGGTCACCCTCGTCGGCGACCCCGACAAGAAGACCCTGGAGGCCTACGGCGCCTTCGGCGAGAAGAAGAACTACGGCAAAACGGTGATGGGCGTCATCCGCTCCACGATCGTCGTCGACGAGAACGGCAAGGTCGAGCACGCCTTCTACAACGTGCGCGCCACCGGCCACGTCGCGAAAATCATCAAAGACCTGAACATCTGACCCAACCGGCAGGCAAACAGCACATAACCCCCCACGGATTGGGCCGAACGACCGAAACATGTGATGGACATCCCAATCCAGCACCGAATCGGTTTGCAACCGCCATGTCCGCGCAGAAGCCTTTCCTGGAACACCCACCGAGGAAAGGACCCGGCCATGGCGGCCTCCGACCCCCACCAGGCGGCCGACCCAGCAGCGGTCAAACGCCACCCCGCCCTCTTCCGCGTCATCCGAAAGCGCCAGAACCCCAAGCTGCGCAGGACCGACATCACGGTCACGGACGACCAAGCGGTCAAGAGGGCGGTCAAGGCGGCCTCACTCGGCAACGCCATGGAGTGGTTCGACTTCGGCATCTACTCCTACCTCGCAGCCACCCTCGGCCACGTCTTCTTCCCCTCCGGAAACGACACCACCCAGCTCCTCTCCTCCTTCGCCACCTTCGCCGTCGCCTTCCTCGTCCGGCCCCTCGGCGGCATGTTCTTCGGCCCCATGGGCGACAAGATCGGCCGCAAGAAGGTCCTCGCCCTCACCATGATCATGATGGCGGTCGGCACCTTCGCCATCGGCCTCATCCCCTCCCACGACACCATCGGCGTCGGCGCCCCCGTCCTCCTCATCCTCTTCCGGATGCTCCAGGGCTTCTCCACCGGCGGCGAATACGGCGGAGCCTCCACCTTCATCGCCGAATACGCCCCCGACAAACGACGCGGCTTCTTCGGCAGCTTCCTCGAATTCGGCACCCTCGCCGGATACGTCGGCGCCGCCGGCCTCGTCACCGCGCTCTACGCACTCCTCACCGACACCCAGATGGAAGCCTGGGGCTGGCGCATCCCCTTCCTCGTCGCCGGCCCCCTCGGCCTCGTCGGCCTCTACCTGCGACTCCGCCTCGACGAGACCCCCGCCTTCCAGAAGCTCGAAGGCGGCACCGCCCACGCCAGCGAGGCCGCGGACGGCGTCGAGACCACCGCCAAGGGCGACCTCGCCAAGATCTTCCGCAACTACTGGCCGACGCTCATCCTCTGCATCTGCCTCGTCGGCGCGTACAACATCACCGACTACATGCTGCTGTCGTACATGCCGACGTACCTCTCCGACGAACTCGGCTACAGCGAAACCCATGGCCTGCTGATCCTGCTCGCCGTCATGGTCTTCCTCATGCTGATCATCAGCCAGGTCGGCAAACTCTCCGACCACTTCGGCCGCAAGCCACTGCTGATGACGGGCATGCTCGGCTTCCTGTTCCTGTCCCTCCCCGCCTTCCTCCTGATCCGCCAGGGCAGCATCCCCGCGATCACGATCGGCATGCTGATGCTGGGCCTCTCCCTGGTCTGCATGCTCGGCACGATGTCCGCGGCACTCCCGGCCCTGTTCCCGACGAACGTCCGCTACGGGTCCCTGTCGGTGGGTTACAACCTGTCGGCGTCGATCTTCGGCGGTACGACCCCGCTGGTCATCACGGCCTTGATCAGCTGGTCGGGCACCAACCTGATGCCGGCGTACTACGCGATGGCGGCGGCACTGGTGGGCGTGATCGCGGTGGCCTGCATGAAGGAAACGGCCAACAGGCCGCTGGCGGGCTCCCCGCCGTCGGTGGAAACGAGCGAGGAGGCGGCAGAACTGGTCGCGGCCCAGACCCCGGACCCGAAGTTCTGACCCGTCCCGTACGGGGAATGGCCCGCCCCGCTTCGGTTCCCGCCGAAGCGGGGCGGGCCACCTGGTGCCGAAGGGGCACGCCGAGCCGCGCGCGAGTGAGGCGCCTACCACCCCGGTGGCCCGCCCGGTAGCATGGCAGGCGGCTAGCGGCGGTGGTGCAGAGGTGACACAGCAGATTTAGGTTCTGTGGCCCGTGAAACGGCTTGAGGGTTCGAATCCCTTCCGCCGCACAACGCGAACGGCCTGTACACCGAGGAACCGGTGCACAGGCCGTTTCTGCCTACGGGTTCACCCCACCAACTCCCGAACCACCGGAACCAGCGCCCGGAACGCCTTGCCCCGGTGGCTGATCGCGTTCTTCTCCGCTGCCGTCAGCTCAGCGCACGTGCGGGTCTCGCCCTCCGGCTGGAGGATCGGGTCGTAGCCGAAGCCGCCCGTGCCGGCGGGGACGTGGCGCAGGGTGCCGAGCAGGCGGCCCTCGACCACGCGTTCTGTGCCGTCGGGGAGGGCGAGGGCGGCGGCGCAGGCGAAGTGGGCCGCGCGGTGCGGGGTGTCGATGTCGGAGAGCTGGGCGAGGAGCAGGTCGAGGTTGGCGCGGTCGTTGCCGTGGGTGCCGGACCAGCGGGCCGAGAAGATGCCGGGGGCGCCGCCGAGTACGTCGACGCAGAGGCCGGAGTCGTCGGCGATGGCGGGGTGGCCGGTGGCTTGCGCGAGGGCGTGGGCCTTGAGGAGGGCGTTCTCGGCGAAGGTGACGCCGGTTTCCTTGACGTCGGGGATCTCCGGGTACGCGTCCGCGCCGACGAGTTCGTGGGTGAGTCCGGCGTCGGCGAGGATCGCGTGGAGTTCGGTGATCTTCCCGGCGTTGCGGGTGGCGAGGATGAGGCGGGTCATGGGTCGATTATCGCCGCGCCGGGCCGGTGCGGTTACGGGGTGCAGACCTTGCCGATCTCTGTTGCCGCGTCGGTGACGGGCGTGACGTCGGGGGTGGCGTCGCCCTTATTGATGGAGTCGCGGACACTGCCGACGCCTGCCTGGAGGTCGTCGACGGCCTTGCTGAGGTCGGCGTTGTCGGTCTTGTCGCCGAGGTTGCCGAGTTCCTTCTCGATCTGGTCGAGGGATTCGGAGGCCTGGGTGGGGTCGCTGGAGGCGTTGGCGACGGCCTGCCGGAGGTTGTCGACGCTGGTGGCGATGGCGTCGGCGGTGCGGACGCAGTCCAGGGTCTTGTCGAGGGCGCCGCAGCCGGCTGCGGCGGTGATGGTGAGCAGCGTGGCGGTGATGGCCAGTGCGGTGCGGCGGTGGTGTCGGTGGCGCGTGGCCATGGGTGGGTCCCTCCCCGGGTGCGGATGTGCGGACGGGCGCACGGTTTGATCCGTGCGCCCGTATGCGTATCGACGCTGTGTGGGGGGTTCTTGGTTGCTTCTTTACCCGGGTCTACTCACCGAGGGTGCGGGTGAGTGCCTGGTTCTGGAGGGTGGTGAGGTCGACGCAGCCGGCGGTGGCGAGGTCGAGGAGGAGGTTCAGTTCCTTGCGGTCGAACGGCTCGGCTTCGGCGGTGCCCTGGATTTCGACGAAGCGGCCGTCGCCGGTGCAGACGACGTTCATGTCGGTTTCGGCGCGGACGTCTTCCTCGTAGCAGAGGTCGAGGAGGGGGGTGCCGTCGACGATGCCGACGCTGATGGCGGAGACGGTGTCGGTGAGCGGTTTGCGGCCGTGCTTGATGATCTTCTTGTGCTGGGCCCAGGTGATGGCGTCGGCGAGGGCGACGTAGGCGCCGGTGATGGCGGCGGTGCGGGTGCCGCCGTCGGCCTGGAGGACGTCGCAGTCGAGGACGATGGTGTTTTCGCCGAGGGCTTTGTAGTCGATGACGGCGCGGAGGGATCGGCCGACGAGGCGGCTGATCTCGTGGGTGCGTCCGCCGATTTTGCCGCGTACGGATTCGCGGTCGCCGCGGGTGTTGGTGGAGCGGGGGAGCATGGAGTATTCGGCGGTGACCCAGCCTTCGCCGCTGCCTTTGCGCCAGCGGGGGACGCCTTCGGTGACGGAGGCGGTGCAGAAGACTTTGGTGTCGCCGAAGGAGATGAGTACGGATCCTTCGGCGTGCTTGCTCCATCCGCGTTCGATGGTGACGGGGCGGAGCTGGTCGGGGGTGCGGCCGTCGATACGTGACATGGCGTCGACTTTATCGGGTGCGGGGTGGGGGCTGTTGCGGTGTGCGGGGGGTGGGTGGGTGTGCCGCAGGCCCCGTCCTGGTGGGCGGGGCCTGCGGGGTTTGGGGCCGGGGCCCGGGGGTTCAGCGGGGGCTCACATCATGTCTTCGATGTCGGCGGCGATGGGGTCGGCGTCGGTGCCGATGACGACCTGGATCGCGGTGCCCATCTTGACGACGCCGTGGGCCCCGGCGGCCTTGAGCGCGGCTTCGTCGACCTTGCTCGGGTCGATGACCTCGGTGCGGAGGCGGGTGATGCAGCCTTCGACCTCTTCGATGTTCTCGATTCCGCCGAGCCCGGCGACGATCTTCTCAGCCTTGCTGGCCATGGCCTTCTCCCTGGTTCTTCACGTACGTGCGACGGCCCACCCTGGGTCCGTTTCGCCACGGTAACGCACGGTTGGCCCAACTTCGCGAGCGAGTGGCCCGATCATCACCAAAGATGACGATCACCGGCGCCCTGTCTTGCGGGCGGGCTCCGCACCGTACAGCAACTGGTCTACACCAGTGTGCAGCACCCGCCAAATGTGACCTGTTCCGGGAGGACGCCGATGAGCTCAAGCAGCGCAGCGATCCCACAGAAGAAGTGGTGGAACGGCCTCTTCCAGGGTCTGCAGAAGATGGGGCGCAGTCTGCAGCTGCCGATCGCCGTTCTGCCGGCGGCGGGGATCTTGAACCGGCTCGGCCAGCCGGATGTGTTCGGTGACGAGGGCCTTGGCTGGGACAACGTCGCGAAGGTGTTCGCGGCAGCAGGCGGTGCGCTGCTGGACTCGGGTCTCGGGCTGCCGTTGCTGTTCTGCGTGGGTGTCGCGATCGGCATGGCGAAGAAGTCGGACGGGTCGACGGCGTTGGCGGCGGTGACCGGGTTCCTCGTCTATTACGCGGTGCTGCACGCGTTCCCGGTGGACTGTCCCGGCGGGTCGACGTTCACCTCGGGCGGTACCTGGTTCGGTACGTGTGTCACGGGTGACGCACAGGTGACGGCGGCGGAGTACCAGAACCCGGGGGTGTTCGGCGGGATCGTGATGGGTCTGATGTCGGCGTGGTTCTGGCAGCGGTATCACCGGGTGAAGCTGGTGGACTGGCTGGGGTTCTTCAACGGCCGCCGGCTGGTGCCGATCATCATGGCGTTCGTGGGTCTGCTCTTCGCGGCACTCTGTGCGTGGCTGTGGCAGCCGGTCGGTGACGCGCTGACCAGCTTCTCGGAGTGGCTGGTGGATCTGAACTGGCTGGGCTCCGGCATCTTCGGTATCGCCAACCGGGCTCTGCTCGTCTTCGGGCTGCATCAGTTCCTGAACACGTTCGTCTGGTTCCAGTTCGGTGACTTCACGAAGCCGGACGGCACGGTCGTGCACGGTGACATCAACCGGTTCCTGGCGGGCGACCCGACGGCGGGCCAGTTCACGACGGGGTTCTTCCCGATCATGATGTTCGCGCTACCGGCGGCGGCCCTGGCGATCTACCACTGCGCGAAGCCGCATCGCCGGAAGGCGGTGGGCGGCATGATGATCTCGGTCGGCCTGACGTCGTTCGTGACGGGAATCACGGAGCCGATCGAGTACTCGTTCCTCTTCGTCGCGCCGCTGTTGTACGCGATCCACGCGGTGCTCACCGGTGTGTCGATGGCGGTGACATGGGCGCTCGGGGCGAAGGACGGCTTCAGCTTCTCGGCGGGTCTGATCGACTACGTCATCAACTGGAGCCTGGCGACGAAGCCGTGGCTGATCATTCCGATCGGGCTGGCGTTCGCCGTCGTGTATTACGTCATCTTCCGGTTCGCGATCACCAGGTTCAACCTCCAGACGCCGGGCCGTGAGCCCGACGAGGTGGAGGAGGAGATCGAGAAGAACCTGACGAAGTAAGCACCCGACCTGGGGTTATACCCTGGTCGGCGAAGGCCCTCGGACTTCCGGTCCGGGGGCCTTCGGCATGTCACTGTGCGTGGGTGGTGGCTGCTGTGAAGTAGTCGGGAATTGAAGGTTCCTTATCTAACCCTCACCGTGCTACAACTGGTCTACACCACTCAGTGGTCCAGACCACGCGCCGCGCAGCGGCGCGTTTCTCGAGTCGTCGCCCACCCAAAAAACACCCTGTCCCTGGCGGCGCCTTGCCTACTGGAGGAAGTTGATGAGTACGGCCACCGCCACGGCGGCCCCCGCGAAGAAGCGGGGCTCCGGCCTGTTCCAGGGCCTGCAGAAGGTGGGACGCAGCCTCCAGCTGCCGATCGCCGTGCTGCCGGCCGCGGGCATTCTGCTCCGTCTCGGCCAGCCCGACGTCTTCGGTGACGACGGTCTCGGCTGGCACAAGGTCGCTTCCGTGTTCGCCACTGCCGGCGGCGCGGTCTTCGACAACCTCCCGATGCTGTTCTGCATCGGTGTCGCCATCGGGTTCGCCAAGAAGTCGGACGGCTCCACCGCGCTCGCCGCGCTCGTGGGCTTCCTGGTCTACAGCAACGTGCTCAAGGCCTTCCCGGTCACCGAAGCGGTGATCCAGAAGGGCGCGGACACGGCGGCGACGTACAACAACCCCGGTGTGCTCGGCGGCATCCTGATGGGTCTCGTCACAGCGATCCTGTGGCAGAAGTTCCACCGCACCAAGCTGGTCGACTGGCTCGGCTTCTTCAACGGCCGCCGGCTCGTCCCGATCATCATGGCCTTCGTCGGTGTGCTCTTCGGTGTCTTCTTCGGCCTGGTCTGGGAGCCCATCGGTGAGGGCATATCCAACTTCGGCGAGTGGATGACCGGCCTCGGTTCCGTCGGCGCCGGCCTCTTCGGCCTGATCAACCGCGCGCTGATCCCGGTCGGCATGCACCAGTTCGTCAACACGGTCTCGTGGTTCCAGCTGGGTGACTTCACCGACGCCACGGGCGCCGTCGTGCACGGCGACCTGAACCGCTTCTTCGCCGGTGACCCGACCTCGGGTCAGTTCATGTCGGGCTTCTTCCCGATCATGATGTTCGGCCTCCCGGCCGCCGCCATCGCCATCGCCCACGCGGCTCGCCCCGAGCGCCGCAAGGCCGTGATGGGCATGATGATCTCCCTCGCGCTGACCTCGTTCGTCACCGGTGTGACCGAGCCGATCGAGTTCTCGTTCATGTTCATCGCGCCGGTCCTCTACGCGATCCACGCGGTGCTGACCGCCCTGTCGATGGCCGTCACCTGGGCGCTGGGCGTGCACGCCGGGTTCACCTTCTCGGCGGGCTTCATCGACTACGCGCTGAACTGGAACCTCGCGACCAAGCCGTGGCTGATCATCCCGATCGGTCTCGTCTTCGGAGCCATCTACTACGTGCTGTTCCGCTTCGCGATCACCAAGTTCAACCTCACCACCCCGGGCCGCGAGCCCGAGGAGGAGATCGAGGACCTGACCAAGGCGTAAGCCCGGTCCGTCCCACGACAGCTCGAAGCCCTCACCTTCCCGGCGGAAGGTGAGGGCTTCGTCGTGCCTCGTGGCTCAGATCTCGTACACGGCGCCCGGCACCGCGAGCTCCGTCGGGCCGTCGAAGACGTCCCTCGCGTCGGAGAGGTTGCGGGCGGCGTCGGTCCACGGCGGGATGTGGGTGAGGACCAGGCGGCCCACCTGTGCGCGGGCGGCGAGTTCGCCTGCCTCGCGGCCGTTGAGGTGGAGGTCCGGGATGTCCTCCTTGCCGTGGACGAACGACGCCTCGCAGAGGAAGAGGTCGGCGCCCTCCGCCAGCTCGTCCAGGGCCTCGCAGGTGCCGGTGTCGCCGGAGTACGTGAGCGAGCTGCCGCCGTGCTCGATGCGGATGCCGAACGTGTCGACGGGGTGGCAGAGCTTCTCCGTACGGACCGAGAAGGGGCCGATCTCGAAGGAGCCGGGCTTCAGGGTGTGGAAGTCGAAGACCTCGCTCATCGCGTGGTCGGACGGGGTGTCGGCGTGCGCGGTGGTGAGTCGCTGCTCCGTGCCGTCGGGGCCGTAGACCGGGATGCGGGCCTGGCGTCCGCCGTCGTGCGGGTAGTACCGGACGACGAAGTACGCGCACATGTCGATGCAGTGATCGGCATGGAGGTGGCTGAGGAAGATGGCGTCGAGGTCGTAGAGACCGACGTGGCGCTGCAGCTCGCCGAGGGCGCCGTTGCCCATGTCGAGGAGCAGCCTGAAGCCGTCGGCCTCTACGAGGTAGCTCGAGCATGCCGATCCCGCGGACGGGAACGAGCCGGAGCAGCCGACGACGGTGAGCTTCATGGAGCGTGAACCTCCGAGACGTGGGAACGGGGAGGGTTCGTGCGGTCTGTTGAGCGGTTTGTTGAGCGTAAGGCGCGAAAGAGCTGGTCGCTCCTTCGGAGTGTGTCGTTGTGGGGGAACTCACCTGTGCTGTCACCGGTTCGATGGAAGGGGGCGCGTGTGGCGGTGCGCTTGTGGGGGCGCGGCTCGTGGGGGTGCGCCTGCGGCGGGCTTGTCCCCTCCCCGCCCCTTCCCGGCAGCGACATCATGCGGCTCCGCCGCGCGGGGGCTTGGCCCCGGACCCCGCTCCTCGAACTCCCCCAGACTTCGTCCGGGGGACCCCCGGGGGCTGATTCCTGAGCCCCCGGAAACGGCGGACGCCGGGGGTCCCGGACCTGTGTGGTTCGGGACCCCCGGCGTCGGGGAAAGGGGCAGGCGCTACGCCCAGAGCTGGCCCTGGAGCGTTTCGATCGCCGCCTCGGTCGTCGGCGCGGTGTAGACGCCCGTCGACAGGTACTTCCAGCCGCCGTCGGCGACGACGAAGACGATGTCGGCGCTCTCGCCGGCCTTGACGGCCTTGTTGCCGACGCCGATCGCGGCGTGCAGTGCGGCGCCGGTGGAGACGCCGGCGAAGATGCCCTCCTGCTGGAGGAGCTCGCGGGTGCGGGTGACGGCGTCGGCGGAGCCGACGGAGAAGCGGGTGGTGAGGACGGAGGCGTCGTAGAGCTCGGGGACGAAGCCTTCGTCGAGGTTGCGCAGGCCGTAGACGAGGTCGTCGTAGCGCGGCTCGGCGGCGACGATCTTGATGCCTTCGACGTGTTCGCGCAGGTAGCGGCCGACCCCCATGAGGGTGCCCGTGGTGCCGAGGCCGGCGACGAAGTGGGTGATGGAGGGGAGGTCGGCGAGGATCTCGGGGCCGGTGGTGGCGTAGTGGGCGCCCGCGTTGTCGGGGTTGCCGTACTGGTAGAGCATGACCCAGTCGGGGTGCTCGGCCGCGAGTTCCTTGGCGACGCGGACGGCGGTGTTGGAGCCGCCCGCCGCCGGGGAGGAGATGATCTCGGCGCCCCACATGGCGAGGAGGTCGCGCCGCTCCTGGGAGGTGTTCTCGGGCATCACGCAGACGATGCGGTAGCCCTTGAGTTTGGCCGCCATGGCCAGGGAGATGCCGGTGTTGCCGCTGGTGGGTTCGAGGATCGTGCAGCCGGGGGTGAGCCGGCCGTCCTTCTCGGCCTGTTCGACCATGTGGAGCGCGGGGCGGTCCTTGATCGAGCCGGTGGGGTTGCGGTCCTCGAGTTTGGCCCAGATGCGGACGTCGTCCGACGGTGACAGCCGCGGCAGGCGGACGAGCGGGGTGTTGCCCACTGCGGCGAGCGGGCTGTCATAGCGCATCAGTTCATGCCGCCGGCGACGGCCGGGAGGATGGTGATGTTGTCGCCGTCGCTGAGCTTGGTGGAGATGCCGTCGAGGAAGCGGACGTCTTCGTCGTTGAGGTAGACGTTGACGAAGCGGCGGAGCTGGTCGCCGTCGACGATGCGCTCGCGGATGCCGGTGTGGCGGCTTTCCAGGTCCGTGAAGAGGTCGGCGAGGGTGTCCCCGTTGCCTTCGACGGCCTTGGCGCCGTCGGTGTAGGTGCGGAGGATGGTCGGGATGCGGACCTCGATGGCCATGGCGTGGGCTCCTGTCGAAGCGGAGTGGTGGCGGTGGGCGTGGGGCGCGCGGCTCTGGCCCCCGCGCAGGGGGTGGTGCGTGGAGGGTGGCGGCCGGTGGGGCGGCGCCGGGCCTCGGCCGGGCTCAGGCCTCGCGGCCGGCGGTCCGGTGGTTCGTACAGATCGCGCTGGCGAGTCGGCACAGGTCGACGTGCAGGCGCGCAACGAGCAGCATGCCCGGCGTCTTGTCGCTCACGTCTTGGGGAACCATGGGCTCATCGTATCGATTCCCGGTCGGGGATCCGGAATGTGATCTCATCTGGTGGATGGTTGGTGTTCGAGGCGTGGACAGGGCCGGGTGAGGGCCCTGTCCGTCGTGGCGCGTGCGGGCCTCGGTGCCGAGGTCAGGGCGTGACGTAGGCGTCGACGACCTGGACGTCCTCCTCGGTGATCTCGCCGTCCACGATGCGGTACGAGCGGAACTGGAAGGGTCCCGCCTCGTCGGTGTCGGCGGTCGATACGAGGACGTAGTGGGCGCCGGGCTCGTTGGCGTACGTGACGTCGGTGCGGGAGGGGTAGGCCTCGGTCGCGGTGTGCGAGTGGTAGACGATCACGGGTTCCTCGTCGCGGTCGTCCATGTCGCGGTAGAGCTTGAGGAGGTCGCCGGAGTCGAATTCGTAGAAGGTGGGCGAGCGGGCGGCGTTGAGCATGGGGATGAAGCGTTCGGGGCGGCCGGTTCCGGCGGGCCCGGCGACCACGCCGCACGCCTCGTCGGGGTGGTCGGCGCGGGAGTGCGCGACGATCTGGTCGTACAGCGCCTGGGTGAGGGTCAGCATGGCGCCCAGGATAGGACGACGGGCCCCCGCGTACCGAGGGGTGGTACGCGGGGGCCCGCATCGTGGACTCGACCCCTGGGAGGGCTGTGGCTCAGCGGCCGGCGAAGGCCTTGTTCTCGGGGTTGCGGGCCTTGAGGACCAGGTACGAGACGCCGAGGATCAGGGCCCACAGGGGGGCGCAGTAGAGCGAGATCCGGGCGTCCTTGTCGATGCCCATCATGACGATGACCACGCCGATGAAGGCGAGGGCGAAGACGCTGGTGTACGGGGCTCCGGGGGCGCGGAAGGTGGACTGCGGGAGGTCGCCGCGGTCGGCCTGGCGGCGGTAGCGGATCTGGCAGACCAGGATCATGATCCAGGCCCACATGCCGGAGATGGTGGCGAAGGAGACGACGTAGGTGAAGGCGTCACCGGGCCACTGGTAGTTGATCCAGACGCCGACGAGCATGAGGGCGGCGGAGAACGTGGTGCCGACGAGCGGGGTGCCGCTCTTGGTGAGCTTGGTGAAGAACTTCGGTCCCTGTCCGTTGAGCGCGAGGTCGCGCAGCATGCGGCCGGTGGAGTACATGCCGGAGTTGCAGGAGGAGAGCGCTGCGGTCAGGACGACGAAGTTGACGATGCCGGCGCCGAGGCCGAGGCCCATCTTCTCGAAGGCTTCGACGAACGGGGAGACGCCGGGGGAGAACTCGGTCCAGGGGACGACGGAGAGGATCATGATGAGGGCGCCGACGTAGAAGACGGCGATGCGCCAGGGCACGGTGTTGATGGCCTTGGGCAGGACGGTCTTGGGGTCCTTGGACTCACCCGCGGTGACGCCGACGAGTTCGACGGCGAGGAAGGCGAACATCACGATCTGCAGCGTCATCAGGGTGCCCTTGATGCCGTGCGGGAAGAAGCCGCCGTCGGACCAGAGGTGGGTGACGGACGCGGTGTCTCCGGCGTCGGAGAAGCCGAGGGTGAGAATTCCGGCGCAGATGAGGATCATGCCGACGATGGCGGTGACCTTGACCATCGAGAACCAGAATTCGAGTTCCCCGAACAGCTTTACGGAGATCAGGTTCACGCCGTACAGGATGATCGTGAAGATCAATGCGGACACCCATTGCGGAATGTCGAACCAGAACGTCATGTACTGGGCCGCGGCGGTGACTTCGGTGATTCCGGTGACGACCCAGAACAGCCAGTAGGTCCAGCCGGTGACGAATCCTGCGAAGGGGCCGACGAATTCGCGGGCGTACTCCGAGAATGAGCCCGAGACCGGGCGGTACATGAGGAGTTCGCCGAGTGCCCGCATGATGAAGAAGATCACCAGGCCCGCGATGGCGTAGGCCAGGATGAGGCTCGGTCCGGCCTTGGAGATGGCTTTGCCCGCGCCGAGGAAGAGGCCGGTGCCGATGGCTCCGCCGATCGCGATCATCTGGATCTGGCGGGCGCCGAGGGCTCGCTGGTAGCCCTCGGCGGAAGTCGCGGTATCCGCGCCTGTGGCGTGCGGGCCGCCCTGTCCCTTGTCGTCGACCTGCGCCGATGTCATGTGCTGCGCCTTTCTCCACGCCGATCCGCGCCTTACGGCCGCGGATCAGGTCCTGATCCCCCCGGATATGGATGGAGTGCCGCCGGTGGTTGCCGGCTTGTAGCGCCTACCCGGGAACAGGGGTGGCGTCCCCGGGTGGTCGTGAAGATTTATCACGGGCACATCGGTGATCCACCGGACATTATGTGGCGCATACCACAGGAAAAAGCGGACAACGGGGGCCGGTCGTGGCAAAAAAGGCCGATCAGGTGACGCGATCGTTATTCGGATTTGAGCGTTCGTTGAGCGAACACCGGGCGGGTCGGCGCATACACAGCGTTACGGCATGAGCGTTTCGATGAGGGTTTCCTGGAGCGCGCCCAGCCAGAGATAGGCCATGACCATGGGCTTGCGCGGGTCGCTGTCCGGAAGCCGGTAGAGGGAGCCGTCCTCGCCCCCGTCGTCGTCGGAGACCTCCAGGCGGGTGCCGATGGTGAGCCGGAGGTCGTTGAGGGAGCCCAGCCAGTTGCGGCATTCGTCGGCGGTGAGCGTGAGTACGGCGGCGCCGTCCCCGGCGGGCGTGAGCGCGTCGAGGGTGCGGACGACGACGAGGGCGTCGTCGCGCTTGCGGGTGCGCAGGTCGTTCTCGGTGAAGCGGCGGAACTCGGCGGACGCGGCGCGCAGTTCGGTGTCCTCGTCGCCGTATGCCTCGGGGAAGAGCCGCGCCAGGGCGGGGTCGGAGGGCGGTTCGCTGGGGCCCTCGGCGAAGAGGGCGGCGAGCGGGTCATCGCCGTCGGCGGCCTGGTCGCCGGGGCCGATGAGTTCGAGCAGCTGGACGGCGAGGGAGCGCAGGATCGCGATCTCCACCTCGTCGAGCGCGACGGCCGCGCCGCCGCCGGGGGTGGCCTCGAAATGGCCGGCCATGGGTTCTCTCCGATGGTGGTCGGGCGGGGCGGTGGGCGGGGAGGTGCTAGTTGCGGTCCTGGGTGAGGGTGGCCCACAGTCCGTAGCCGTGCATGGCCTGCACGTCGCGTTCCATCTCTTCGCGGGTGCCGCTGGACACGACGGCGCGGCCCTTCTGGTGGACGTCCAGCATCAGCTTGTGGGCCTTGTCCTTGGGGTAGCCGAAGTAGGCCTGGAAGACATAGGTCACGTAGCTCATGAGGTTGACCGGGTCGTTGTGGACCAGCGTCACCCAGGGGACGTCGGGCTCGGGGACGACGAGGTTCTCCTCGGCCGATTCGGGACGTTCGATCTCTGCGGGGGCGACGCTCACGTACCCCATGCTGCCACTCGGGAGGGGGCATCGCACAAACGGGGCCGGTGGCGCGGCGAGCCCCGGGCCGGTCGCCGGAGTGGCCCCGGACCCCCATCTCGTCACTTTGACGAAATAGGGGTAGCATCCCCGGCATGAACTCAGCGGACCTTGGGCGACGGGTTGGTGTGCCGTCGACCGCACTCTTCACCGACCAGTACGAGCTCACGATGGTGCAGGCCGCACTGAAGGCCGGCACCGCCGGCCGGCGCTCGGTCTTCGAGGCGTTCACCCGCCGGCTGCCCGAAGGGCGGCGCTACGGCGTCGTCGCGGGCATCGGGCGGGTGCTGGACGCGGTGGAGAACTTCCACTTCGACGACGAGATGCTCACCTTCCTGCGCGACCAGAACGTCGTGGACGCGGCCACGCTCGCCTATCTGGCCGATTACCGGTTCAGCGGCGACATCTGGGGCTACCCGGAGGGTGAGGTGTACTTCCCCGGCTCGCCGATCCTGCGGGTCGAGGGCTCCTTCGCCGAGTGCGTGCTGCTGGAGACGGTGATCCTGTCGATCCTCAACCACGACTCGGCGATCGCCGCGGCGGCCTCGCGGATGTCGGCGGCGGCGGGCGGGCGCCGGCTGATCGAGATGGGCGCCCGGCGCACGCACGAGCTGTCGGCGGTGGCCTCGGCCCGTGCCGCGTATGTCGGCGGCTTCGACACGACGTCGGACCTCGCGGCGGGCTTCCGCTACAACATCCCGACCGTCGGCACGAGCGCCCACGCGTTCACCCTGTTGCACGACACGGAGCGCGACGCGTTCCAGGCCCAGGTCGACTCGCTGGGGCGGGACACGACGCTGCTGGTCGACACGTACGACGTCACCGCGGCGGTCCGTACGGCGGTCGAGGTGGCGGGGACGGAGCTGGGGGCGGTACGGATCGATTCCGGCGACCTGCTGCTCGTCGCGCACCGGGTGCGCCAGCAGCTGGACGAGCTGGGCGCCACGGAGACGAAGATCGTGGTCACGTCGGACCTGGACGAGTACGCCATCGCCTCACTGGCCGCCGCGCCGGTGGACGCGTACGGGGTGGGCACGCAGCTCGTCACCGGCAGCGGGCACCCCACCTGCTCGATGGTCTACAAGCTGGTCGCCCGCGCCGACTCGGGCGACCTGGCGGACGAGCTGCGTCCGGTGGCGAAGAAGTCGCTGGGCGCGAAGTCCTCGCGGGGCGGTCGCAAGTGGGCGGCGCGCCGACTGGACGAGGACGGGGTGGCCGACGCGGAGGTCGTCGGCACCGGACCGGTCCCGGCGGAGCTGGCCGGCCGGGAGCTGCAGGTCGAGCTGGTCCGGGGCGGCGAGGTGGTCGCGCGCGAGCCGCTGGACGCGGCTCGGGACCGGCATATCGCCGCGCGGGCGGGGCTGCCGATGTCGGCGATGCAGTTGTCCCGGGGGGAGCCGGTGCTGCCTACGGAGTACGTGTGAGCGGGGTGCGGTTCGGTGCGGGTGCCCCGGGGCGCCCGGGAGTCGCTTTGTCCTCAATCTCCCCCATAGCCTCAAGGGCATGGGGGGACCCCCATGACGGGCTTGATATGCCCTGCGGGCTTGATTGTCCGCCCCGAGTCTCTAGGCTCGGGGCCACCTCCGTAACGCGTAATCCCGAAGCCGCCGCCCTCTCCCCCACCGAAGGACACCCGTGATGCACCGCGCCTTGATCGTTGTGGACGTCCAGAACGACTTCTGTGAGGGCGGGAGCCTCGCGGTGGGCGGGGGCACCGATGTCGCCGCCGCCATCACCGATCTGATCGGGGAGGCTCAGCCCGGTTACCGGCACGTGGTGGCCACCCGTGACCACCACGTCGACCCGGGTGACCACTTCTCCCCGGACCCGGACTTCGAGCACTCCTGGCCGGTGCACTGCGTCGCCGGTACGGAAGGCGTGGGCTTCCATCCCAATTTCGCCCCCGCGGTCGCCTCCGGGGCGATCGACACCGTCTTCGACAAGGGCGCCTACGCGGCCGCGTACAGCGGCTTCGAGGGTCAGGACGAGAACGGGACGGGGCTGGCCGAGTGGCTGCGGGAGCGCGGGGTCACCGAGGTCGACGTGGTCGGTATCGCGACCGACCACTGCGTCCGGGCCACCGCGCTCGATGCCGTCCGTGAGGGCTTCGCCACGCACGTACTGCTGGATCTGACCGCGGGCGTCGCCGAGGCGACGACGGAGCGGGCGCTGGCCGAGCTGCGGGACGCGGGCGTGGTGCTGTCCGGCAAGCCGGTGGTCAGCTGAGGGAGGACGCTCAGCCCTGCCGGGCCGGCAGGGCGGGTCTCAGCAGGGCCTGGATCGGGTGCCAGAGCTCCAGGGCCCGCTCGGGTCTCGCGCGCCACAGCAGGCCGTCGGGGTGGTGCAGGACGGCGGTGATCTCGTCCGGGCTGGGCGGCTCCGCGTTGCCGCGGAGGTAGACGGCGCGCAGGCCGAGATTGCGGAGCCGGGTCAGTGCGCGGGCCCGGTTGGCCGCGTGCACGAGGACGCGTACCGGAGTGTCCGGCCCCACGCCCTCCGCCGGACTCGGCAGCGTGATCGCGACGACCACTCTGCCGTTCGGCAAGGTGCTGAATCCTCCGCCTGCCATGCTCCGCGCTCCCCCGTGAGACGTAGTGTCAATAAGAAACGAACAAGAGGCACCTAAACACGATCGGCCGCCGCCCGCTAGAGGGCGACGGCCGATCATGCTGTGACCTGCGGTTTTACTGCACTACTTGTGCGAGGGAGCCACCTGGACGGTCACCGTGGAGCCGCTGAGCGGCTCGTTGATGATCGAGATCCGGGTGTTGGTGTCAGTAACCTTCACACTTCCGGTCTTGTTCTCCGCGTACCAGTAGGTACCCCGGTGGTCGTCGAAGACCGGAACGCCGAGCTGCGGCTTGATCTTCGTGGCCACGTCACCGTTGTGCAGCGTGAAGCCGTCGGTGGGGTACCAGCTGAACGGAGCGTCGAACGGCTGGATCTTGTTGCGGATGACCGTGCCGTCCGACCACTTCAGCGGCTTGGCGTGCGCGTCGATCGGAAGGATCAGGCCCTGGCCCGGGTGGGCCGAGACGTTGTTGTCCTTCTGCGACTCGTCCCACAGCCAGATGAGCAGGCCGTTCTGGTACGGGTAGTGCTCGACCCAGTCCGGACGGGTGCCGGAGAACCCGAAGTTGTACGGGCCGACCTTGAGGGTCTGGTCGTACGAGACGTACTGGCGGTTCTCCGCGATGTAGCGCTGCTTGTAGTCCTTGGTGAAGGACGAGCCCACGCGGGAGAAGCCCTTGGCGGTCCAGCCGTTGTCGTCGCCCTCGGCGTTGTCCGTGAAGAGCGCGGCACCGTCGGCGTTGACCGCGATGGTGTCCGCCGCGAAGCCGATGCCGCCCGCGCCGCCGTCGGTGGCGTAGCGGAAGCGGATGTCGATCTTCTTGCCGGCGTAGGCGTCCAGCGAGTACGAGAGCTTCATGTACTTGCCGGAGACGTCGGTCAGGGCCGGCTTGTCGCTGGCGTCGCGCAGGATCGGCTTGCCGTCGGCGGTGCCGTCGATCGCGGTCCAGCTGGTGCCGCCGTTGTCCGACACCTCGGTGTAGAGGTAGTCGTAGTCCGCCTCGATGTCCCACCAGCCGGCGAGGTCGAGGGAGGCCTTGGACTTGCCGGTCAGGTCGACCGGGCGCGACAGGGTGTTGCTGAGGTTGTCGCCCATGTCGCTCCACCACTGCTTGGCGCCCTCGGCGGGCGTCGTGACGGCGGTGGTGACGGCCTTGTCGGGCAGCTCGACGACGAGTGCCTGCTTGTTCTTGGTGTTGTACTCGGACACGCCCAGCTTGTGGGTGGACTTCGTCGCGGCCTTGGCCACGTCGTAGTCCAGCCAGCCCAGCTGGAACTTGTCCCAGGCGGTCATGTCGCCGGGCAGGTCACCGATGCTGTTCTTTCCGGTGCCGAGCCAGGAACCGGCCGACATCAGCGACCAGAAGCCGACCGAGTTCTCGGCGGTGTTGGTCGTGTCGTACAGGTCCGGCAGGCCGAGGTCGTGGCCGTACTCGTGGGCGAAGACGCCCAGGCCGCCGTTCTCGGGCTGCGCGGTGTAGTCGCCGACCCAGATGCCGGTGTCACCGATCTGGGTGCCGCCGGCCTTGTTGTCGGCCGGGCCGGTCGCGCCGGCGTTGGTGCCGTAGGCGTACCAGCGGTGCGCCCAGATGGCGTTGGTGCCCTGGGCACCGCCGCCCGCGGACTCGTCCTCGCCGGCGTGCACGATCTGGAAGTGATCGATGTAGCCGTCGGGCTCGTTGAAGTTGCCGTCACTGTCGAAGTCGTAACGGTCCCACAGGTCGTACTGGGACAGGTCCGCCTTGATCTGCTCGGGCGTACGGCCCTTGGCCTTCTGGTCGGCGGCCCAGGCGTTCACGCCGTCCTTGATCATGTCCCAGGAGTTGGCGCAGTTGGACGAGCCGCAGTAGTTCGAGCCGTAGCGGGCCTCGTTGTACGGGACCTTGACCCAGTCGGAGACCTCGCCCTCGACCGAGTAGCGTCCGGAGGACGTCTTCTCGTAGTACGTCTTGAGCGAGTTCTTGCCGGCGCCCGTGCCGAAGTACAGGTCCTGGAAGTGGGCCTGGTTGTAATCGGCCTGCCAGGCGGTGCTGTTGTCCTTCGCCGGGTCCGGCTTGGCTATCTGGTTGTGCGCCGGTCCCGCGGTGCCGCCGTACTTCGGGACGGCGGGCTTGGGGCCGTCGCCGTCCGGGTCGAACATGGTCGTGTTGTCGACCTGGTCACCGAACTCCACGAGGACGGTGAAGATCTTGTCGGTCTTCTGGCGCTGTACCTCGACGTACTTGTCGTCGTCGAGCTTGACGACCTGCGAGCCGTTGCGCGTCGTCGCCTTCTTCTCGCCCGACAGGACCTGTTCGAGGGCGGCCTGACGCTGTGCGTCCTGCTGCTTGCTGAACGGGCCTTCCAGGTCGTGATTGTTGCCCTTGGCCGACCCCGGGTCCCGGCGGTCTATGGCGGAGGCGGAGGCGCTTGACGCCTGGTCATCTGCCTGAGCTGTGGCGAAGGCGGATGCGGTGGCGGCAGTCGCAGCCATGGCCACGACAATCGCCCCGGTGCGAAGCGCCCGTCTTTTAATGATCACGTGATGCAGTCCTCCCCGGCGTCCGCGGCTACGGCCTTGGAGGTGTGAAAGGGCCGCGCGCGGATACGCGTCACAAGTGACGACATTCGATCGGAGTTACGGAAGAAAAGACAGACCTTGACTTGAACAGGCCAAGTGCACTATGCAGGAGCGCGTTTCCGCTATCCGGACGACCGCTCCGTGCCCGACCGGCGCGCCGAACGCCCCTACCGGCGCGCGGGTATGACTCCGTGCGCCCCCTGTGCACCGGTACTGTGGGTTAGGTTACGCTTACTACCCGTTCCGCTCGGGCATTCACCGTCGTAGAGTCACTTGACAGCGAGACCGTGTTGAGAGACTGCCCATCCGACGTCCCGAGGACGGATACCGCCATGCCGCGACCCACTGCTGCACAGCTCTCCTACGGTTCGGTGACCGTCGTCTTCTCGACCCTCGCCATGCTGCTGCTGTCCCGTACCGAATCGGGCATCGGCATCGCCGTCATCGGCACGGCCGCGCTCGCGCTCGGTCTGCTGGTGGCCGTCACCGTACCGCTGCCCGCGCGCCGCAAGACAGCACAAGCGGCGAGGACGGGGGCCGCGGTGTCCGCACACCGTGCCACCGTCCCCGCCGCCGAAACCGAGGGCCGCGCCCTCGACCCCGTACAGAGCAGGATCCCGGCCGCCCGCGCCGCATCGCAGCGGGTGGGCGAGCACTCGCTGAGGCGCTGAACGTCACCGCCGGGAGGGTGCCGATGCCCTCCCGGCCGTACGTCAGTTGGTGACCACCACCACCGTCTTGGCCGCCTTGTCCTGGAGTCCCTGCTTGTAGGGCTTGTCGGTGAACATCAGCACGATGTTGATGAGCCACCACAGGCACGGGCAGCACAGCAGCGCGGGCAGCCACAGCACCACGGCCCGCAGGAACGCGCTGCCGGTGTCCGGCACCCTGCCGTCGTTGAGCATCGCGACGCGCAGTTTCAGCAGCCGCTTGCCGAGGGTGCGGCCGTCCTTGTGCGTGAAGTACGTGTCGTAGGCGACGTAGAGCACCAGGGCGAGCAACGACCAGAGCAGCTGATGCCCGCTGTAGGTCTGGGCGAAGACGTCACCGACGTCGTCGTCGTCGTTGCTGTCCGACATGACCGCGCCGCCCCAGGGCAGCGAGATCAGGTACAGCGGGATCGAGATGATCAGGAAGTCGATCAGCCTCGCCAGGATCCGCTTGCCGGGTTCGGCGAGCGGCGGCATGCCGGCCAGCGGATCGGCTCCGCCGTACGGACCGCCGCCGTACGGACCGGGATCGTTGGGCGGCGGGGGCGGCGCGCTGCCGTAGGGCGAGCCCGAAGACGGCGGGGGCTGGGACCCGGGCGGCTTCTTGGAGAACGGGTCGTCCTCGGGGGGCTGACCGGACGTCGGCTGATCGTTGCTCATGGGGGCAGTGCACCGCGCCGCCGGGGCGCCCGCAACGGCTCAGGTGCGTTCGGGGGAACGGGATCCGTCCGACGGCCCTCACCCGAAGGGCCGTCAGCCGTGCGGGTCGCTCGCGGGGCGCCGCGGGGCCGGGAGCGGCCCTCGTGCGGGTCGCTCGCGGGGCGGGCGGCGGTCCGTCAGCCCGCGACGAAGGTGCGGGCCGCCTTGTCGTGCCAGCACTGGCGCCACGGCCGGTCGACCAGGCACCAGAGGACGTTGACCACGCCGATCACCACGAGTCCCAGCACCCCGTAGACCAGCCAGCGGCGCAGGGCGGCGCCGAAGCCGGGGGTGTCGTGGGACTCGATGTCCCGTACGTCGAGTCCGCAGAGTTTCTTGCCGAGCGTACGGCCCCACTTCGCGGTCGGCAGCGCCTCCAGGAGGACCCCCAGCACCAGGAAGGCAGCGAGAACCGCGCCGCCCAGAGAGGCCGTGGTGGAGTCCAGCAGCCAGACCTTGACCGTCTCGCCCGACAGTTTGGCCGCGTCGATCTTCTCGTTGATGTGGTCCGTCGCCCTGGCCGCGAGCGGCACCGCGACGGCGCCGACGAGGGCGCCGAGCACCACCGTGTCGATGAGCCGGGCGGCCAGCCGCTTGCCGAGAGCCGCCGGGCGGGCCGATGTCCGGGCCGCCGCGAGCTGCTGGAAGTGGTCGTCGACGGGGGGCTTCCAGGGTACGACGGGCTGGTCGGGCTGCTGGGACTGCGGGGCCTGCTGGAGCTGCTGGGCCTGCTGCGGGAACGCGGGCCGTTGCTGCTGCGCGGGCGCCTGCGGCTGCGGCCGGGCGGCCTGTTCGGGCCGGGCCAGCTGATGGACCTGCTGCGCCCAGGAGGTGGAGCCGCCACCGGGGCCGGGGGTGAGCGGGCTGTTGAGCTCGGCGGGGGCGGTTCCCTGCGGGGCGGGCGGCTGGGCGGCGGCGGGTCCCTGTGCGGCGGGCGCGGACGGCTGCTGCGCGGCCGGTGTGGTGCCGGGGGTGAGCGCACGGATCGTCATCGTGCCGTCGGCGGGCGGCTGCTGGGCGTCGCTCGGGCGGGGCGCCTCGCGGCCGGGGCCGATGGCGCGGATGGTGACGGTGCCGTCGGAGGGCGGGGGCGGCGTGTCGCCCGAAGGTCCGGGGCGGTCGGAGCGGCCTGTGCGGATGGCGACGGTGTGCTCGGGGGCCTGGCCGCTGCCGTCCCTCATGCCCGGCAGCGCGCCACGGGTCGGGTCGGCCGGGGCGGGGCTGCGCGGGTCGGCGGGGGCGCGGTCGGCCGGGGCGGCGTCGGGGGAACCGGCCGGGGGCGTCCGGGGGTCGGTCGCGGCGGGCCCGTCCTGCGGTTCGGGCTGCCCGCCCTCGGGCGTGCCGCCCCAGGAGACCCGCCGGTCGCGCTCGCCGCCGAAGCCGGTCTGCCGGGAGGCGTCGGCCTGCCAGGCGGTGGCGGGTTCGGGGCGGTTCGCCTCGTACGGCTCCTCGTCGAAGAACATCGGGCCGGTCTCGTCGACCGCGGCGGGAGCGGGGGCGTGCGGTGCGGCCTCCTCCCCCGCGGGTGCGGCGGGCGGGGCCTCGCCCTGCTGCGGGGCGGGCCGGCTGGTGCCGGGCACCCACGAGGCGCCGTTCCAGTACCGGACATATCCGGGAATGGACGGGTCGGGGTAGTACCCCTCGCGGGGTCGGTCGTCACCGGGTGCCGGGGTTGGGGCGCTCATCACCGTGGTCCCGTATCTCTTCGAGGCGTTGGACCGGCCGGCAAGGGGGAACGGCCGGTCCTCATACAAGGGTCCACATCTATCAGACACCCGCCTGTCACCGGGCGGGTCCTGGTGTTTGGACCCCTTTCCGGTCACGCCGAAATATTTTTCCCGAAGTCGCGTAATGGATGGCGGGGAGGGCGCTCTCTCCCTGTGCGGGCGGTCGTGGGACCGGCCCACAGGTATCGAAAGGACGCACCTCATGGACACCGTCGTGGAACGAGAGCTGGAGCTCAAGCTCGTCCTGTCGCCGGAGCGCAGCATCCCCGTGCCCGCACGGCTGTCGTATCGGGCCGAGGACCCGTACGCCGTGCACATCGCCTTCCACATCGGCTCCGACGCGCCCGTGCACTGGACGTTCGCCCGCGATCTGCTGGTCGAGGGGGTGTTCCGGCCGTGCGGCCACGGGGACGTGCGGATCTGGCCCACCAAGATCGAGGGGCGCAGTGTGATCTGTGTGGCGCTGACCTCGCCCGACGGCAATGCCCTGCTGGAGGTGCCGTCCGCGGCGGTGGCCGCGTGGGTGGAGCGGACGCTGCGGATCGTCGCGCCGGGTACGGAGTCCGAGCGGCTCGGCATCGACGAGGCGCTGGCCGAGCTGCTCACGCCGCTGCCGGCCGACGACCTGTGGATGAGCGACCCGTGGCCGTCGGACGAGTCGCAGGACGGGGAGGGTTGAGAGCGCGGGCCGGGGCGTCAGAAGACCTTGCCCGGGTTGAGGAGACCCAGCGGATCGAAGGCCTGCTTGATGCCCCGGTGGAGTTCCACGCCCACTTCGCCGAGTTCTCGGGCGAGCCACTCCTTCTTGAGGACGCCCACGCCGTGTTCGCCGGTGATCGTGCCGCCGAGCCGGAGGCCGAGCGCCATGATCTCGTCGAAGGACTCGCGGGCGCGCCGGGACTCGTCCGCGTCCGTGTGGTCGAAGCAGACGACGGGGTGGGTGTTGCCGTCACCGGCGTGGGCGCAGACGCCGATGGTGAGGTCGTACTTCTCGGCGACGGCCGCCGTGCCTTCGAGCATGGCGCCGAGCTGGGAGCGGGGTACGCACACGTCGTCGACCATGGTCGCCGACTTGAGGGTCTCCATCGCGGTGAGCGACATCCGCCGGGCCTGGAGGAGCAGGTCGGACTCGGCTGCGTCCTCGGCGGGGACGACTTCGGTGGCTCCGGCGGCGGTGCAGAGTGCGCCGACGGCGGCGAGGTCGGCCGAGGGGTCGGGGGTGTCGAAGGCGGCGAGCAGGAGGGCCTCGGTGGAGTCGGGGAGGCCCATGTTCGCCATCGCGTTGACGGCACGGACGGTCGTACGGTCCATCAGTTCGAGGAGTGACGGAGTGTGGCCGCGCTCCATGATGCGGCAGACGGCGTCGCAGGCGCTCGCGGCGCTGGGGAACTCGGCGGCGAGGACGAGCTGGCGCGGGGGCTGCGGTTTGAGCGCGAGCACGGCCTTGACGACGATGCCGAGGCTGCCTTCGGAGCCGACGAAGAGGCGGGTGAGGTCGTATCCGGCGACGCCCTTGGCGGTGCGGCGGCCGGTGGAGAGCAGGCGTCCGTCGGCGAGGACGACGTCCAGGCCCAGGACGTATTCGGCGGTGACCCCGTACTTCACGCAGCACAGGCCGCCGGACGCGGTGCCGATGTTGCCGCCGATGGTGCACGTCTCCCAGCTGGAGGGGTCCGGCGGGTAGCACAGCCCGTGCTCGTTGACCGCCCGGGACAGGACGGCGTTGATGACGCCCGGTTCCACCACGGCGATGCGGTCGACGGGGCTGATCTCCAGGATCCGGTCCATCTTCACCAGGGAGAGCACGATGCAGCCGTCCGAGGCGTTGGCCGCGCCGGACAGCCCCGTGCGGGCGCCCTGGGGGACGACCGGGACGCGCAGGGCGGTGGCGGTGCGCATGATGTGCTGGACCTGCTCGACGGTGCGGGGCAGCGTGACGACGGCGGGGGTGCCCGCGTCGCAGAAGCTCGCCATGTCGTTGGCGTAGGAGGCGGTGATGTCCGGATCGGTGATCAGGGCCTCGGCCGGCAGGCCCGCGCGCAGGAGTGCGAGAAGATCGTCCATGATCCAAGACTGACACCCGGGCCCATTGGTGTGAACCCGTGGGCGGCAGCGTTCGCAAGGCGCGGTGTGTTCGTATGACTGACGCAGAGTGATCGGCATGGACGTCACGCCACAGCAGCCACCGACGGCCTCCGGGCCGGACCACTCCCCCGACGCCGCCTGGCCCCTGCCCTGCGAGCCCCCGCCGGGCCTGCCCCCCGATCCCGTTTCGCTGGCCGAGCCGCCGCCCGCCACGTTGCGCACCTCCCTGCGGAGGGCCGCGTTCGGTGTGGTGGCGGGTGCGGTCCTGGTGACGGGTGCGGTGGTCGCGGTGCCCGATGACGACCAGGACGCGGCGGCCCCCCTGCCGGGCCCCGTCTCGCGCGCGATGAGCGCGACGGCCGCGGGCTCCCCCGCCTCGCTCGCCGATCTGACGGCGCTCATCGGGGACCGGCAGAAGTGGGTGGGCACGCATCCCTCGGACGCGCGGTCGTGGGCGGTGCTCGGGTCGGCGTACGTGGAGCAGGGGCAGCGGGCCTCCGACGCGGCGTACTACACCAGGGCCGAACAGGCCCTGAAGCGGTCCCTGGACGTGCGGCCCGGTGAGCGCGGGAACGAGGCGGCCTGGGTCGGCCTCGCCTCGCTCGCCAACGCCCGGCGCGACTACGTGACGGCGAAGAAGTGGGGCGAGACGGTACGGGCCCGGCAGCCCGGGCAGTGGGCCGTGTATCCGGAGCTGATCGACGCGTACAACGGCCTGGGCGACTACAAGTCCGCGACGAAGGCGGTGGAGAAGTACGCGGCGCTGCGCTCCGGTGTTCCGTCGCTGGGGCTGACCGCGCAGATGTACCGGGACCGCGGCTGGCGCGAGGACGCGCTGGCCACCGCGCAGGACGCCGCGAACCGGGCGAAGACGCCGGCGGAGAAGGCCGCCTGCCTGTCCCGGCTGGGCGAGCTGGCCTGGGAGCGGGGCGAGCCGGAGGAGGCGGTGGCCCAGTACGGGGCCGCGCTGCGCGCCGATCCCGCCCATCACCCGTCCCTCGCCGGCCGGGCCCGTGCGCTGGCGGCCCTCGGCCGCACCGACGAGGCGCAGCGCGACTACCAGGCGGCGCTGAAGAGGTCCCCGGACCCGGCCTATCTGCTGGAGCTGGGTGAGCTGTACGAGTCGCTCGGCCTGGACGGCGACTCCGCGGACCAGTACACGAAGCTGCGGGAGGCCCTGGCCCGCGACAAGGCGCGGGGCGTGGACGCGTCCCTGCTCCTGGGCCGCTTCGAGGCCGCTCACGGCGACGCGGCCGCGGCGGTGGGGCTGCTGCGGGCGGAGTGGGACCGCGGCCACCACAGCGCGGCGGTGGCCGACGCGCTGGGCTGGGCGCTGCACCGCTCGGGCGATCCGGACGCGGCGCTCGAGTACGCGGAGCGGGCCGTCGACTCCGGTGGACAGAACGCCTCGTACGCGTACCACCTCGGCATGGTCCAGCGGGCGCTGAAGGACTTCGGTCCGGCCCGCCGCCATCTGGAGGAGGCGCTGCGCACCAACCCGCAGTTCTCCCCGCTGGACGCGCCGCGGGCCCAGGAGGCGCTGGACGCGCTGGGGCAGCCCCCGGCGGGCGGCCCCCAGGACATGCGGCCCGCCGCACCGCCGGCGGCGGCCGGACCGGAGGCCGGTCAGGGCGCGCCCGACGCCCCGGCCGGGGAGCCCGCCCCGGCTCCCGGTGAGGCCGCGGACCCGGCCCCGGCGGCCGGTCCGCCGGGCCGGCAGGCGAAGGCGGCCGCACCGAAGGCCGCCGCCGCGCGCACCCCGGCCAAGCCGTCGGCCCCGCAGCCACCGGCGGGCCGCTGAAGCCCGTACCCGCACGACAGGAGGAGGGGCGGGCCGGATCTCCGGCCCGCCCCTCCTCGCTGCGTGAGCAGCTGTCCCCGCCCTTATCCGGCCCTTACATTTTCGTGTATCGTGCGCGCGTTCGATCCACATGCAAACTCGAGGAAAAACCGCCGATGAGCGCTCCGACGCCGCCCGCCTCCCCGCAGTTCCCGCAGTTCCCGCAGGGGCAGCCCGTGCAGGGGGCCGTGCCTGCGCCGCCCGCCGCTCCCCCGAAGAAGAACGCGCTGAAGAAGATCCTCGGCGTCGTCGTCATGATCGTCGTCGCGGTGGTGGTGAAGCTCGGCATCGGTTACGCCTTCGGCGACTCACCGGTACGCGCCGAGGTCGGCGACTGCGTCCAGGTCACCGGCGCGGAGAACAACCCCGAGGTCGAGACCAAGGGCTGCGGGGACGCCGACGCCAACTACAAGGTCGTCAAGGTCGTCGAGGACACCTTCGACACCAACGCCTGCACGGTCGGCGAGGCCGCACTCGCCCAGGAGTGGGACGCCGAGAAGTTCGTTCTCTGCCTGGACCGTGTGAAGAAGTAGGACAGCCGCGGGTGAGCGCGACGGGCGGGCCGGAAGCATCCGGCCCGCCCGTCCTGTTGCGCCCCGGTGGATCAGAGGTTGCCGCGCTTCTCCTGCTCGCGCTCGATCGCCTCGAAGAGGGCCTTGAAGTTGCCCTTGCCGAAGCCCATCGAGCCGTGGCGCTCGATCATCTCGAAGAAGACGGTCGGCCGGTCCTGGACCGGCTTGGTGAAGATCTGCAGCAGGTAACCGTCCTCGTCGCGGTCCACGAGGATCTTCAGCTCGCGCAGGGTCTCCACGGGCACCCGGGTCTCACCCGCCCACTCGCCCAGGGTGTCGTAGTACGAGTCCGGGGTGTCGAGGAACTGGACGCCGGCCGCGCGCATCGCCTTCACGGAGGCGACGATGTCGTTCGTGGCGAGCGCGATGTGCTGGACGCCGGCGCCGCCGTAGAACTCCAGGTACTCGTCGATCTGGGACTTCTTCTTGGCGACGGCCGGCTCGTTGATCGGGAACTTGACCTTGAGCGTGCCGTCGGCGACGACCTTGGACATGAGCGCGGAGTACTCGGTGGCGATGTCGTCGCCCACGAACTCCTTCATGTTGGTGAAGCCCATGACCTTGTTGTAGAAGCCGACCCACTCGTTCATCCGGCCGAGCTCGACGTTGCCGACGCAGTGGTCGACGGCCTGGAAGGTGCGCTTGGCCGGCGGCTCGACGATCGGGTCGGCGGCGGCGAAGCCGGGGAGGTAGGGGCCGTCGTAGCCGCCGCGCTCGACGAGGGTGTGCCGGGTCTTGCCGTACGTGGCGATGGCGGCCAGGACGACTGTGCCGTGCTCGTCCTTGACCTCGTGCGGCTCGGCGAGGCCGAGAGCGCCGTGCTCGACGGCGTAGGCGTACGCGGCACGGGCGTCGGGAACCTCGATGGCGAGGTCGACGACACCGTCGCCGTGCTCGGCCACGTGCTCGGCGAGGAAACGGCCGTGGTCCGTGGACGCCTTGATGACGGAGGTGAACACGAAGCGCGCGGAGCCGTTGGTCAGGACGTAACTCGCGGTCTCGCGGCTGCCGTTCTCCGGTCCGGAGTAGGCGACCAGCTTCATGCCGAAGGCCGTCGAGTAGTAGTGCGCGGCCTGCTTGGCGTTGCCGACGGCGAAGACGACGGCGTCCATGCCCTTGACCGGGAAGGGATCGGCCTGCCGGGCGGTGTCGGGGGTGCTGTGCATCGTCTCAGTCATGTCCGAAGGTTCCCGCCGCTTCGCAAGGTGCGCAACAGTTCCCGAAATCGCTGGGCAATATGCCCAGCACCTCGCGATGATGGGCGGGCTATCTGTACATGATGACCATCACAGTGCCCCTCGGAGGCCGGCCGTGGCAATCGATCACCTGGACGGGCGGCTCATCGTGCTGCTGGCACGCGAGCCCCGGATCGGCGTCCTGGAGGCGTCGCGCCGGCTGGGCGTGGCGCGCGGGACGGTGCAGGCGCGCCTGGACCGCCTTCAGTCGCACGGCGTCATCCGCGGCTTCGGTCCGGACGTGGACCCGGCGGCCCTCGGCTATCCGGTGACCGCCTTCGCGACGCTGGAGATCAAGCAGGGCCAGGGCGCCGATGTCCGGGCCCACCTGGGCGGCGTACCGGAGGTCCTGGAGCTGCACACCACCACCGGGCACGGCGACATGCTCTGCCGGCTCGTGGCCCGTTCCAACGCGGACCTTCAGCGGGTGATCGACCGCGTCGTCGGCTTCGACGGCATCGTCCGGGCCTCCACGGCCATCGTCATGGAGAACCCGGTCCGCCTGCGCATCATCCCGCTGGTCGAACAGGCGGCACAGGACACCGTCTGAACCCAGAGGTTCCGGGACCCCCGGAGTTACAAAGAAACTTTGCAAAGGTCTGTTGCAAAGCTCCCTTTGTAACTCTATCGTTGGGGCATGCCAACGATGGAGCCCGACGACCGGGCCGGAACCGCTGAGGACCCCAAGGTCCTCAGCGTCGACGCCCGCACCCTGCGCGGACTCGCCCACCCCTTGCGCATCAGGCTGCTCAACGCCCTGCGGGAGTTCGGGCCGGCCACCGCCTCCGGCCTCGCCGACCGGCTCGGCGAGTCCAGCGGCGCCACCAGCTACCACCTGCGCCAGCTCGCCACGTACGGGTTCGTCGAGGACGACCCGACGCGCGGCAAGGGTCGCGAGCGCTGGTGGCGGGCCGTGCACGCCGGCGCCGCCTTCGGCCCCGAGTTCATGAACGACCCCGACCCCGAGGTGCGCGGCGCCATGGGTCTCGTCCTCCACGAGGTCGCGACGGTGCACGGCCAGGAGCTGAGCACCTGGCTCGGCACGATGCACGAATGGCCCCAGGAGTGGTACGCGGCCTCGGACCTCAGCGACTTCAAGGTACGGCTCACCCCGGAGCTCTCCAGGGAGCTGTCCGACAAGATCCACGACCTGGTCAACAGCTACCGCGGCCGCGTCCCCGAGGACACCGAGGGCTCAGCCGTCGTCCGCACGCATCTGCACGTCTTCCCGCGCCCCACCGACTGAAGGGAACACCAGCCATGCATCCCGAGACGCACCTTCAGCTCCACCGCATCCGCTCCGCCGAACTGCGCGCCCAGGCCTACGAGTTCCTCCTGGCGCAGCACTGCACCGCCCCGCGGAAGGACCTGCGGACCCGGCTGGGCTGGACCATGGTCGAACTGGGCCTGCGCGTGATACCGCGCCAGGCCGCAATGCCGGCACGCGCGCCTCGGACGGCGTAGCGGGTCAGCAGCTCGGGATCTTCCCGCCGTGGTCCAGCGCCCGCAACGAGTCCACCGCGCCCTTCAGCGTCGTGACCGGGATCAGCCGGAGGCCCTTCGGAAGCTCGGACTTCGCCTCCTTGCACTCCGCCTTCGGTACGAGGAAGACGGTCGCCCCGTCCCGGCGGGCCGCCTGGGTCTTGAGCGAGACACCGCCGACCGCGCCGACCTCCCCGTCCGCCTCGATGGTGCCCGTGCCGGCGATGGTGCGGCCGCCGGTGAGATCGCCGCCCGAGCCGTCGCCGTCCAGCTTGTCGACGATGCCCAGCGCGAAGAACAGGCCGGCGCTGGGGCCGCCCACATCGGCGAGGTGCAGCGTCACGTCGACCGAGCCGGGCTTCTCGCCGAGGTAGTTCAGTGCGGCGTCGACCGCGGAGTCCTGCGACTTCGCCATGTCGTCGAGGTTGTGCTTCTCGATCTCCTTCTCGGACCCGCCGGAGGGGTACACGGAGTCGCGCGGCATGACCGCCCGGTCCGTACGGAACCAGCTGTCGATCACATCACCGACGCCTACGTCGGCGGTCGGCCCGGTCGCCACGATCGTCGTCATCCGCAGCTGGCCCTTGGTGGGCCGGGTGGGGGTGCCCTCGATGCTGATCACGGGGATGCCGTGGTCGTCGCCGAGCACGTTCGCCGTCGTCCCCGGCTGCGCCAGCGTGAACGGCAGCGGCGCGAAGGCGGCTGCGCCGAAGAGGGCGAGGACGGGGAGGGCGCAGAGGGCGGCGCGACGTGTGGGCACCCGCCCAATCTAACCGGCGGGCGCCCCCATGGGGTGGCGGGGTTCCGTCCTCAATCGCCGGACGGGCTTGTGGTGCGGCTCCCCCGCCGGGTGCAGGCGCGCCCTGTCCGGTGGGTGGGGGTGGGGTCCCTCCGGGGAGACTCCTCAGAAATGGCATGTGCGGCCAGGTGGACATCCGACCCCCGTCGTACGCCAT
>NZ_JBEOSI010000001.1:697381-900694 GCF_040302845.1 Streptomyces sp. NPDC096323 | reverse complement strand
TACTCCGTCTCCGCTACGTGGGACGGGCGGTCCGCGGACGGGGGCTACCTGCCCAACGGCCCGTACACGTGGACGCTGACGGCGAGCCGCCGCGCGGCAGGCGGCAGTTCGACGACACTCCCTGGGCCGTTGCCGTGCTCGGGCCACCGGCCCCGTCGCACCGGACCGCCGTGGTGAGGATGGCACCGGTCCGGGCCGGGGGCGACCGCACTCGCCACGCCTCTGTGCGCGTGCACAACGGGCGGCCTTCCGCACGGGGCACCCGCAGCGTTTCGGCCGGTGACCGTGGACGCGCGGCCCGCCCGCTGCTGGTCTGTGGCCCCACAGAGACACAGACCCACAGAGACACAGGGCAGGCACAGGCAGGCCAGGCAGGACCAGGACAGACAGACGCAGGCGGGCACCACCGGCCATGACCGGCCGCCGGACCCCTGCGCCTCACGAACCGGCGTGATCGACGCGTCGGTTCCCAGACAAGGCGGAAGGAGGAGGACGCATGGCAACGCTCGAGATCCGCGCACTGTCCGTGGGCTACGGCCCGGTACGGTCCCTGCGCGACGTCTCCCTCGATGTGCCGGCCGGCGCGATCACCGCCGTACTCGGCGGCAACGGGGCCGGGAAGACCACGCTGCTGCGGGCCATCTCGCGGACCCTCGGCTTCCACCGCGGGACGGGTACGGGCACCGTCCGCTTCGACGGCCGTCCCCTGGACGGGCTGCGCGCCGCCCAGGTGGTGGCCGCCGGAGTGGTTCAGGTGCCGGAAGGCCGACAGGTGTTCGCCCGCATGACGGTGGCCGACAACCTGCGGGCGGGCGCCCTCGGAGCCCGCGGCGGCCGCAAGGCGTCGGCGGCCGCGCTGACCCGCGTACACGAGCTGTTCCCGGTACTGGCCCAGCGCGCGCACCAGCGCGCCGGGCTGCTGTCGGGCGGCGAGCAGCAGATGCTCGCCATGGGGAGGGCATTGATGGCAGGGCCCCGCCTGCTGCTGCTCGACGAACCCTCGCTCGGGCTCGCCCCGTTGATGGCGCAGCGCATCGCCGAGACGGTGCAGGAGATCAACGCGGCGGGGACCTCGGTCCTGCTCGTCGAGCAGAACGCGGCGATCGCCCTGCGGCTCGCCTCGACGGCGTACGTCCTGGAGGTCGGCGAGGTCACCCTTCAGGGGCCGGCCGACGAACTCGCCGCCTCCGACGAGGTGCGCCGCCGCTACCTGGGCGTCGTCGACGAGACGGCCGCCGAGGACGCGGACCGGGCCTCCGGAGCCGTACGGACCCTGAGCAGGTGGTCCGCGTGACCGTGGTGCAGGAAACAGCTCCGGCCGCACTCGCCGTCCGCGACGTCACCGTTCGCTTCGCCGGGCTCACCGCGCTCGACGGCATCTCCTTCACCGTGGAGCCGGGCAGCGTGCACGCCGTCATCGGCCCCAACGGGGCGGGGAAGTCCACCTGCTTCAACGTGTTGTCCGGGGTGTACCGGGCGGCTTCCGGCACCGTCCACCTCGGGACGACGGAGCTCACCGGACTCGCCCCGCACAGGATCGCCCGACTCGGCGTCGCCCGCACCTTCCAGAACATCGCGCTCCCGCCGCACGCCACCGTCGCCGACAGCCTGCTGCTCGGCCGGCACCGGCTCACCCGCGCCGGGTTCCTCGCCAGCGGACTGCGCCTGCCGTCCGCCGCCCGCGAGGCCCGCCGCCATCTGGAACGGGTCCGCGAGATCGCCGAGTTCATTGGACTGGAAAAGGAGTTGGACCGGCCTGCCGGGGCGCTCCCGTACGGGCAGCAGAAGCTCGTCGAGCTCGGCCGCGCGCTGTGCATGGAGCCGCAGGTACTCCTCCTGGACGAACCCGTCGCCGGGATGACCGCCGACGAACGGCGGCGCACCGCGGCGGTCGTGGCCGGGGTACGGGACAGCCTCGGCATCTCGATCGTGCTCGTCGAACACGACATGGGAGTGGTGATGCGGCTCGCGGACGCCGTGACCGTACTCGACTTCGGACGCAGGATCTCCGGCGGCACCCCCGCCGAGGTCCAGAACGATCCGGCCGTCGTCCAGGCCTACTTGGGGGCACAGGAATGACCACCTTCATCGAACTCCTCCTCGGCGGCCTCTCCATCGGCTCGGTCTACGCACTGATCGCGCTCGGCTTCGTCGTCATCTTCAAGGCCACCGAGGTCGTCAACTTCGCCCACGCCTCCCTGCTGCTCGCGGGCGGTTACGTGACGGCCGTTCTCCACGACGACATCGGCTTCTGGCCGGCGCTCGCCGTCGGCATCGCGGGCGCGGCCGTCGTCGGATCGGCCGTCGAGTTCCTGGTGATGCGCCGCTACCGGGGCAGCGACCACAGCGTCCTGGCCATCGTCACCATCGGCGTCGACATCCTCCTCACCACCGAACTCACCCGGCGCATGGGCACGGACGTCCTCGCGCTCGGCGACCCGTGGGGCGACGGCGTCGTCACCATCGGCGGCGTCACCCTCGCCGAGACCCGGATCGCCGCGTTCCTCGCCGCCGGCCTGCTCATCACGGTGTTCCTCCTCGCCTTCCGCTTCACCTCCTGGGGCGTGTCGATGCGGGCCGCCGCCGAGAACCCGCAGACCGCGGCCCTGATGGGGATCAAGCTCGGCCGGGTGTCGCTCTCCGCCTGGGCGGTGGCCGGAGCACTCGCCGCGGTGGCCGCCCTGTTCCTCACCGTCTTCCCCACCCCGGGACTGGAGCGGGCCACCTCACTGGCCGCGCTCAAGGCCTTCCCGGCCGCCATCCTCGGCGGACTCGACTCGACGACCGGCGCCCTCGCCGGGGGGCTGATCGTCGGGGTCACGGAATCGCTCGCCACCGGCTACCAGAGCGACCTGTCCTTCCTGGGCCGCGGCATAGGCGACCTCGCCCCCTATCTGGTGATGGTGCTCGTGCTGCTCCTGCGGCCCGCGGGACTCTTCGGTACGAAGGAGCTCGCCCGTGTCTGACACCACGACCACCGAGACCGCCGCGGGAACCCCGCTCACCACCCCGGGCTCCGACCTCGCCGCCCGGCTGCGCCACCCGCGTACCTACCTGTGGGCCGTCGGCTCGGTGCTGCTGCTCGCGTTCCCGTTCTACCTGGACCGCTTCTGGCTGCAGGCCGGACTCTTCGCGATGGCCGCCGCCATCGGCGCCATCGGGCTCAACCTCCTCACCGGCGCCACCGGCCAGCTCTCCATGGGGCACGCCTTCTTCCTCGCGGTGGGCGCGTACGGCTACTGCGTCCTGGCGGGGGAGAGCAGCACGGAGAACGGGCACGAACTCTCCGGGCTCGGCCTGCCCCCCTGGCTCGCCGCCGTGCTCGCGGTGCTTCTCGCGGGTGCCGCGGGCGGACTGTTCAGCCCCATCGCGAGCCGGCTGCGCGGCGCCTATCTCGGCATCGCCACGCTGGCGCTGATCTTCATCGGCCAGCATGTGCTGTTCAACGCCGGCTCCCTCACCGGAGGCTTCAACGGCCGGGCCGTGCCGCCCCTCTCGCTCTTCGGCTTCGGCTTCGACGACACCGAGGTCATCGTGGCCGGGGTGCCGTTCCAGTCCTCCGAGAAGCTCTGGTACGCGGCTCTGGCCGCCCTGCTCCTGAGCGGCCTCTTCGCCCGCGGAGTGCTGCGCGGCCGGCCCGGCCGGGCGCTCAACGCCATCCGTGACCACCGCATCGCCGCAGGCGTGATGGGTGTCCCCGTGGCCCGCTACCGGGCGGGCGTCTTCGTCCTGTCCTCCATGTACGCCGGACTGGCGGGCGTCCTGCTCGCGCTGGTCTTCCAGCGGACCGTTCCCGAGTACTTCGGCATGGTCCTGTCCCTCGAATACCTCGCCATGATCGTCATCGGCGGGCTCGGCACCGTGGCGGGAGCGGTCGTCGGGGCCGCGTTCGTCTCGCTGCTGCCGCAGCTGCTCACCCACTACAGCGATTCCCTGCCCCTGGTCTCCGCCCCCGGCACGGGCGGTCTGGCTCCGGGCGAGGCATCGCGCTATCTGTACGGCGCCGCGGTGGTCGCGGCTGTTCTGTTCCTGCCCGGCGGCCTGACACGTCTGATGAAGAATTCAGGGGAGAAGAAATGAAACTGCGTGTGCTCGGGGCCGTGTGCGCGGCCCTCACCCTCACCCTCGTGGGCTGCAGCGAGAAGGCCAAGTCCTCCGACGGGGGAGCCGAGGACAAGGCCGGTGTGAAGACCGGCGAGGGCGTCACCGACTCGACGATCTCGCTGGGCGCGCTCACCGACATGACCGGGGTCTACGCCTCGCTCGGCAAGAGCGTCACCCAGGCCCAGCAGCTCTGGGCCAAGCAGACCAACGCCGCGGGCGGCATCTGCGAGCGCAAGGTCGAACTGACCGTGCGCGACCACGGCTACGACCCGCAGAAGGCCATCGCCGGTTACACCGAACTGGAGCCGAAGGTGCTGGGCTTCGTCCAGTTCATCGGTTCGCCGTTCGTCGCGGCCGTCGAGCAGCGCATCGACGGCCAGGACAAGGGACTCGTCCTGCCGCAGGCCTGGTCGGCGAATCTCCTCGGCAGCAAGTACGTACGCGTCATCGGCGCCACGTACGACGTCGAGACGATCAACGCGATCGACTACCTGCTCACCGAGAAGCGCATCGCCAAGGGCGACAAGATCGGTCATGTCTACTTCGAGGGCGACTACGGCGAGAACGCCCTGGCCGGTTCGAAGTACGCGGCGAAGGAGGCGGGTCTCACCGTCGTCGAGCAGAAGATCAAGCCGACCGACAACGACATGACCGCGCAGGTCGCGGCTCTCAAGCAGGCCGGCGTCAAGGCCGTCGTCATCAGCGCGGGCCCGCGTCAGGCGGCCTCGTTGGTCGGTGTCGCGGCCGCGACCGGCTTCAAGGTCCCGGTCGTCGGCAACAACTCGGCGTTCGCCCCCCAGCTGCTGAAGACGCAGGCGGGTCCGGCCCTGGAGGCAGACTTCTACGTCGCCGCCTCCACCCTGCCGATCGGCGACCCGGGCGCCGGCCCGGCGAAGCTCGCCAAGGAGTACGGCACCGAGTACCCGAAGGACGGCCTCGACAACGGCGTCATCGCGGGTTACAACGCGGCGAGCCTGTTCGGCGAGGCGCTGAAGAAGGCCTGCGCCTCGAAGGACCTCACCCGTGAGGGCATTGACAAGGCCCTGCTGACCATCACGGACTTCGGCGGCGACTTCGGGATGCCGCACAACTTCTCCGACCCGGCGGCGCCCTCCACCCGGGAGAGCGTGATCATGAAGCCGGACGCCAAGACCCCCGGCGGCCTCAAGGTCGTCAGGCCCGCACAGGCGGCAGCGGCGGCGAAGTCCTACACGCTGAAGTAGACGGCAGCGGCACAAGGCCCTCGGGGCGGCACGCGTGATGCGTACCGCCCCGGGGGTGTGTCCGGGATCAGTTGGTGTAGGCCTCCAGTTCCGAGAGCTGAGCGGCCGGCCAGCCCGTGTTGCCGGTGACCGTCAGCCGCAGATAGCGGGACGGTGTGCCGGGGAGGGTGACGGTCGCCTGATTCCCGCTCGACGGATCGAAGGTGTAACCCGCCGATGCCTTCAGCGAATTGAAGCTGCCGTTGTCGGTGCTGCCCGACACGCTCAGGGTCTGCGTGCGGGTGGACCAGGCAGCCGCCGGGGGCAGTTTCAGGACCAGGCGCTTGACCGCCTTGGCTGCGCCCAGGTCCACGGTGATGGTCTGCGGGAAGGCGTGGTTGGTGCTCTCCCAGTAGGTGTTCGCGTTGCCGTCGACGGCGTTGGACGCGCCGTACACGTCCGCGTGGCCGGACTCGGTGACGTTACGGCCCCGGGCGAGGTTTCCCGTCTCGGCCGGCGGGTCGGTGGGCGGGTCGGTGGGGTCCGTCGGGCCGCTGCCGCCGCCCGGAACCCCGCCGTTGGTCCACACCGGGGCCGGCCAGGTGCCCGTGCAGGCCGGCGGATCGGCGTACCAGCCGGAGTTCCCGGTGCCCCGGGTGATCTGGAAGCCGCTGCCCACGCAGTTGTGGATCGGGTTGGGCTGGGCGATGTGCGTCGCCACGACATCGGTGAAGGTGGCGGTACCCGGTGCCTGGACCTGAAGGGCGTAGGTGCCCGCGCCGTCGATTCGGATGTTGTCGAAGTGCAGCCCGTTCGTCGCACCCTCGATGAGGTGGATCGCGGCGTAGGAGCTGTCCAGGATCTCGGTGTCGGAGATGTTGATCGTGGCGTTGATCGGCTCGTTGAGCCCGCTGAACCAGATCGCGCCGACGCCGAACTGCCAGTTGTAGTCGTTGTTGCCGGTACGGATCAGGGTGTTGCGGGCCGCCGTGGTGGTGCCGGAGACGGCCGTGCCCCGACCCGAGTTGACGCCCGGGTAGCGGTTGGCGATATGCAGCCCGCCGCCGTTGGTGATGGTGTCCGACATGACGTTGTCGGAAATGGTGATGTCCTTGCCGCCGTACGTGACGATGTTGTTGGCCAGGATCGGCAGGACCACGGTGTTGAACGTGAACTTGTTCTTCACGTTCGCGACGTTCTCCGCCCACATCGCCAGACCGTCGTCACCGGTGTTGCGGACGAAGGTGTTGGTGACCGTGGAGTTGGTGACGCCGTAGTGGAAGTTCACGCCGTCCGCGGTCTGGTCCAGGATGCGGCTGTTCTTGATGGTGAAGTTGTCCATCGGGCCGTCCATCCAGGCACCGCACTTGGTGTGCTGCATCCAGACGTTGTCGACGGTCGAGTTCGACAGGGCGCCGCCGATGGCGTTGACCTGGTCGTTGTCCACCCGCTCCCGGATGTCGCCGATGATGGCGAAGTCCTTGAGCGTGACGTTGCTGCTGCCTCCCTCCCCGGCGTACTTGCCGTAGACGCCGACGCCCTTGCTCCGGTCCGAGGGGTCGCGCCCGGTCAGGACGGAGTACCAGGGGCCTGCGCCGCGCAGCGTCACCTTGTCCACGACGATGTGGTCGCGGACCTGGAAGGTGCCCTGCGGGATGTACACCTCCTTGCCCTGCGCCCTGCCCGCGTCCACGGCCGCCTGGATCTTGGCGGTCGAGTCCGCGGCCCCGGTCGGGTCGGCGCCGAAGCCGGCGACGACGTCGAGGGCGCCCGAGGGCTTGGCGATGGGCGCGGCCACCTGTTCGAAGTCCGCCAGGTCGATGGTGAACGACGGTGAGGCGGCGGTGGACGAGACCTGCAACCTGACCTTCGTACCGGCCGCGAGTGTCGACCCGAACATGGTGCGGGCCTCGTCGTAGAAGTGGTGCGGGTTGGTGTCGCCCGGGTTGTTGTTGAACGGGTAGCCGCCGTAGTACCAGCCGTACTTCGAGGTGACCGGCACCGCCTTGGGGGAGGCGCCGTCCACCCGCACGTCGATCGAGGCGTCCCGGCCCGATCCCGCGGCGTTGTCCGGCAGCGAGTACCGGAAGGACATGGCGTTCGCGGGTGCGGTGAGTGTGAACTCCACGTACTCACCGACCGCGTCCAGCGTCACGGCCTGCCGGCCCGAGGCTTCCGAGGGCAGCGTGCCGTACAGGCGGTTCGGGCCGATCAGCGTGCCGTTGGTGGCGGCGTACTCGGCTTCCTGCTCCTTGAATGGAACGGTCGCACCGCGGCCGGGGACCGCCACGGGGGAGGGGGCGGGCACGCCCGCCGCCTGGGCGGCGGGCGCGCTGGACAGGACCACGGCGGCGGCGGTGCCGAACGCGGCGAGTGCCAGGGAGACGGAGGCGGATATGGACCGCCTGAGTAGGAGATTTCGGGGTGGTGACGTCACGTCGATGTCGTCCTTGCGGCTCGTGGGGGCTCTTCGGACGCCCACAGGCTAGAAGTACCGGTGCAAGCAAGTCCACGGCGCTGCGCAAGAAACTGCTCTCACCGCTAAATTCCGTGACGCTAACCTGTCAGTAATGCGTGCAGTGCGGGGATTGGGCGGGAAATCGGCGCTACGGTGCGCTCGCTCGACGCAAGCGATTGCGAGGCCCGGGGTGCGGGACAGGGTGACGGCGAGGGGTGTCCGGGGGCCCGCGGGTGCGGGCGGGGCTGCGCGGGCAGTGTTCAGCGACCGCACCGTGGGGGTGTAGGAGGAGATCACGCGGTCCAGCAGGGTGCGCGAGCCGTCGCGGTGCCCCGCCGCATGAACGGGCAGCAGCGCGAGGGACCCGGTCGGCACCCACCAGACCCGGGGCTGCCCCGGCCCGTCGTGCGTGGCGTGCGGGTCTGCCAGCGCCTCGTCGAGGTCCGACGGCGGCGCGGAAGTCGTCGACGGCGCGGTCGAGGACGGCGAGGTCGTGGGACACGGCGTACTCCGCAGCCGTTCCCCGCCCCGGCCCGCCCGTTCGGCGGCCCCCGCCGGGTCGTCGTCCGGGTCGGCCCGCTGCCGGGACCGCTGGGCGCCATGTGCACGAGGGAGGCGGCACCGGCCTCCGGCATCCGCCCGCACCCCCTCCGGGCCGACCGCGGTCCCGGACCGGCCCTCCGGCACCGTACCGTCGGCTCCGGCAGGGCAGGGGCGGAGTTGCCGTACGGGTGAGCGGTGCGGAACGGCGGACGGCACGACGACCCGGCACGCGCACGAGGGCCCGGATGCTGGGGAGCATCCGGGCCCTCGTTCTTGCTGTGCTGTGTGTACGCGTGCGGGTTACGGCAGCTGTGCCGCTCGTGCCTCGCGCCGGTTGTCACGGAAGGTGTTCACCCGGCGGGCTGTCGCGAAGAGCGGGATGACCGCACCCAGGACCACCTGGAGCGCACAGCCGGTCTGGAGCAGCAGCTGACCACCGGGAGCGTCGAACGCCCACGCGGCCAGGAGCCCCATCGCGGCCACGATCCAGCCGAGCATCGCCACCGCGAGCACGCCCCGCGGTTTCGGGTACTCGACCCGGCTGACCATGAGCCACGCCACTCCGACGATCGCGAGCAGGGTGGGCGGGAAGGGCAGCTCCAGGAGCACGATCGAGATGACCGTGAGCGCTCCGAAGGGGCTCGGCATGCCCTGGAACATGCCGTCCTTCATGGTCACGCAGGAGAATCTCGCAAGCCTGAGCACCACCGCCAGCAGCACCACGATCGCCGCGAGGGCCGAGACCCGCTGGTGCGCGTCGTCCGCGACCATCCCGTACACGAGGACGAAGTACGCCGGGGCGAGCCCGAAGCTGACCAGGTCCGAGAGGTTGTCCAGCTCGGCGCCCATCGGCGAGGAACGCAGCTTGCGGGCCACGAGCCCGTCGAACAGGTCGAAGATCGCCGCCATGAGCATGAGGATCACGGCGGTGGCGGCGGAATGCCGGGCCATGCCGCTCTCGTCGCTGCCCGTGAGGTGGGGAATGAGGATTCCCGTGGTGGTGAAGTACACCGCCATGAATCCACACGTGGCGTTACCGAGCGTGAGGGTGTCCGCTATCGACAGCCGCATGGAGAGCGGCATGTCCTCGACGTCGTCCTCGACCTCGGCCTCCGGCACCCAGCCGGCCTGCGTGTCCGGATCAATCACGGTCAATGCGAGTCACCCCCGCGGTGGTGGCCTGACCGACCTCGACCGCGACATCGATACCTTCCGGAAGGTAGATGTCGACCCGTGAGCCGAAGCGGATCAGGCCGATGCGCTCGCCCTGCTCCAGCTTCGTGCCCTGCGGGACGTACGGGACGATGCGGCGGGCGACCGCACCCGCGATCTGCACCATCTCGATGTCACCGAGCTCGGTGTCGAAGTGCCAGACAACGCGCTCGTTGTTCTCGCTCTCCTTGTTGAACGCCGGGACGAACCCACCGGGGATGTGCTCGACCGATGTCACCGTGCCGGCCAGCGGTGCGCGGTTGACGTGCACGTTCAGCGGGCTCATGAAGATCGCGACGCGGGTGCGCCCGTCCTTCCACGGCATGATGCTCTGCACCACGCCGTCGGCCGGTGAGATGACGCGCCCCTGGGTGATCTCGCGCTCGGGGTCGCGGAAGAACCACAGCATGCCCGCCGCGAGCGCGGTGGTGGGCACGGCCACGGCCGCCCAGCGCCCGGACTTGCGGGCCCGGGTCAGGCTGAGTGCGGCGGTGGCGACGGTCGGCAGGAGCCACGGCGAAGCTCCGCGTGCGAGGCGGACTCCGCCGCGTGGTGCAGAGGTATGGCTGTCGGGCATGGATGACCTTCGTAGCGGATGATGCCGCGCTGGCAACGGGGGACGGCGGCTTTTCCGGCGATGTTATCGGTTGCGGACCGCAACTGGGCAAGCCAGCAGCCGAGTCGGACGTCTGGAAGGCACCGGATGAGGATGACAGGGTGTGATCTTCTTCGCGGTTAAATCACCACGAAAGGGACAATCAACCCTGGAAACGGTACTCCTCGAGGAGTCGGCGCCCGATGATCATTTTCTGGATCTCGGCGGTACCTTCACCGATCAGCAGCATCGGGGCCTCCCGGTAGAGGCGCTCGATCTCGTACTCCTTGGAGAAGCCGTAACCGCCGTGGATACGGAAGGCGTCCTCGACGACTTCCTTGCAGTACTCGGAGGCGAGGTACTTCGCCATCCCTGCCTCCAGGTCGTTTCGCTCCCCGGAGTCCTTTTTGCGCGCTGCATTTACCATCATCGCATGCGCTGCCTCGACCTTGGTGGCCATTTCGGCCAGCTTGAACTGGATCGCCTGGTGCTCGGCGATCGGCTTTCCGAAGGTGTGGCGCTGTTGCGCGTAGGAAACGCCCAGTTCGAACGCACGCTGTGCGACGCCGCAGCCACGCGCAGCCACATTGACGCGGCCGACCTCGACACCGTCCATCATTTGGTAAAACCCTCGGCCCGTGGTGCCGCCCAGGACCCGATTGGCCGGAATGCGCAGTCCGTCCATGATGAGCTCGGTGGTGTCGACGCCCTTGTAGCCCATCTTGTCGATCTTCCCCGGGATGGTGAGACCGGGCCGGACCTCGCCGAATCCGGGCTCCTTCTCCACCAGGAAGGTCGTCATCGACTTGTGCGGCGGGGTGCCCTCGGGGTGGCCTTCGTCACTCCGGCACAGAACGGCGACGAGCGAGGACGTGCCGCCGTTCGTCAGCCACATCTTCTGGCCGGTCAGGACGTACTCCTCGCCGTCCCTGACGCCCTTGGAGCTGATCGCCGCGACGTCGGAGCCCAGCGCCGGCTCGGACATCGAGAAGGCCCCGCGGACCTCGCCCAGCGCCATCCGGGGCAGGAAGGTGTCCTTCTGCTCCTGGGTGCCGTGCTGCTTGAGCATGTACGCCACGATGAAGTGCGTGTTGATGATTCCCGACACGCTCATCCAGCCGCGGGCGATTTCCTCCACGCACAGCGCGTATGTGAGAAGCGACTCACCCAGGCCCCCGTACTCCTCGGGGATCATCAGCCCGAACAGGCCGAGTTCCTTGAGCCCCTCGACGATCTCGTACGGGTACTCGTCGCGGTGCTCCAGCTGGGTCGCGACCGGAATGATCTCCTTGTCGACGAAATTCCGCACCGTGGAGAGGATTTCCTGCTGGACGTCGTTGAGACCGGCCGTCTGGGCGAGTCGCGTCATGGTTACTTCTCCACGTTCTTCTGCGAAGGCGAAGGCTGGTTCAGCTCCGGGCGGCCCGGCTGCTCGCCGCCCCGCTCCTTGATGTACGTCTCGGTGGGGACCATGACCTTGCGGCGGAACACGCAGACCAGCGTGCCGTCCTGCTTGTAGCCCTTGGTCTCCACATAAACGATTCCGCGGTCGCTCTTGGACTTTGACGGGGTCTTGTCCAGAACGGTGGTCTCGCCGTAGATCGTGTCGCCGTGGAAGGTCGGCGCCACGTGCTTCAGCGACTCGACCTCCAGGTTGGCGATCGCCTTTCCGGAGACGTCCGGGACCGACATGCCGAGCAGCAGCGAGTAGATGTAGTTGCCGACGACCACGTTCTTGCCGAAGTCGGTCGTCTTCCCGGCGTAGTTGCTGTCCATGTGCAGCGGGTGGTGATTCATGGTCAGCAGGCAGAAGAGGTGGTCGTCGTATTCGGTGACGGTCTTTCCGGGCCAGTGCTTGTAGACCGCACCGACCTCGAATTCCTCGTACGTGCGTCCGAACTGCATGATCAGGCCTCCGGGGCTTCGAACTTGGAGGTGCGCTGCATGCCGGCAGCCCGGCCCTTGCCCGCGACGACCAGGGCCATCTTGCGGCTGGCCTCGTCGATCATCTCGTCGCCGAGCATCGCGGAGCCCTTCTTGCCGCCCTCCTCGGAGGTGCACCAGTCGTAGGCGTCCAGGATCAGCTCGGCGTGGTCGTAGTCCTCCTGGGAGGGCGAGAACACCTCGTTGGCCGCGTCCACCTGCCCGGGGTGCAGCACCCACTTGCCGTCGAAGCCGAGCGCGGCGGCACGGCCGGCGACCTCGCGGTAGGCGTCCACGTCGCGGATCTGGAGGAACGGGCCGTCGATCGCCTGGAGATCGTGTGTGCGGGCCGCCATCAGGATGCGCATCAGGATGTAGTGGTACGCGTCCGCCGGGTAGCCGGGCGGCTGCTGGCCGACGACCAGGGTCTTCATGTTGATCGACGCCATGAAGTCGGCCGGGCCGAAGATCAGGGTCTCCAGGCGCGGTGAGGCAGCGGCGATGTCGTCGATGTTGACGAGGCCCTTGGCGTTCTCGATCTGCGCCTCGATGCCGATCTTCCCGACCTCGAAGCCCATCGTCTTCTCGATCTGGGTGAGCAGCAGGTCGAGCGCGACGACCTGCTGGGCGTCCTGGACCTTCGGCAGCATGATGCAGTCGAGATTCGGGCCCGCGCCCTCGACGACCGTGATGACGTCGCGGTACGTCCAGTGGGTCGTCCAGTCGTTGACCCGCACGACCCGGGTCTTGCCCGTCCAGTCGCCGTTGTTCAGCGCGTCGACGATGTGGTGCCGGGCGCCCTCCTTGGCGAGCGGCGCGCAGGCGTCCTCCAGGTCCAGGAAGACCTGGTCGGCCGGGAGGCCCTGGGCCTTCTCCAGGAACCGCGGGTTCGAGCCCGGCACGGCCAGGCAGGAGCGGCGCGGGCGCAGCCGGTTCACGGGAGCGGTGGGCACGGTCATGCGGGGACCTCCAGAGGGTCGAGCTTGTTCGCTTTCCGGATCTCGTCGACGATACGGCCGATGATCTCCGTGATGCCGAAGTCCTTCGGGGTGAATACGGCGGCGACACCGGCCTTGATCAGGGCTGCGGCGTCGGCGGGGGGAATGATCCCGCCCGCGATCACCGGAATGTCGCCGGCTCCGGTGCGGCGCAGCCGGTTCAGTACGTCCGGCACCAGCTCGGCGTGCGAGCCGGACAGGATCGACAGGCCGACGCAGTGCACGTCCTCGGCGACGGCGGCCGAGACGATCTGTTCGGGCGTCAGGCGGATGCCCTGGTAGACGACCTCGAAGCCGGCGTCGCGGGCGCGCACGGCGATCTGCTCGGCGCCGTTGGAGTGCCCGTCCAGGCCCGGTTTGCCGACCAGCAGGCGCAGCCGGCCGGCCCCCAGATCCTCTGCCGTCCGGGCCGTCTTCTCGCGTACGAGGGCGAGCGGCGTGCCCGCCTCGGCGGTGACGGCGACCGGAGCGGAGGACACACCGGTCGGCGCGCGGAACTCGCCGAAGACGTCGCGCAGGGCCCAGGACCACTCGCCGGTGGTGACGCCCGCCCGGGCGCACTCGACGGTCGCCTCCATCAGGTTCTCGGTGCCGGCGGCGGCCTTCTTCAGCGCGGCCAGCGCCTCGGTGGCGCGTGGCTCGTCGCGGTTGTCGCGCCACTCGTGGAGCGCGGCGACGACCCTCGCCTCGTTCGCCGGGTCGACCGTCATGATCGCCCCGTCGAGGTCGGCGGTGAGCGGGCTCGGCTCCGTCGTGCCGTAGATGTTGACGCCGACGATCTTCTCCTCGCCGCCCTCGATCCGGGCGCGGCGGGCGGCGTGCGAGGAGACCAGCTCGGACTTCAGATAACCGGACTCGACGGCCGCCATGGCGCCGCCCATCTGCTCGATCCGGTCCATCTCGGCGAGCGACTCCGTGACCAGCTCGTCCACCTTGGCCTCGATGACGTGCGAACCGGCGAAGATGTCCTCGTACTCCAGCAGGTCGCTCTCGTGGGCGAGGACCTGCTGGATGCGCAGCGACCACTGCTGGTCCCAGGGCCGGGGGAGCCCCAGCGCCTCGTTCCAGGCGGGCAGCTGTACGGCGCGGGCGCGGGCGTCCTTGGAGAGGGTGACGGCCAGCATCTCCAGCACGATGCGCTGGACGTTGTTCTCCGGCTGCGCCTCGGTCAGACCGAGGGAGTTGACCTGGACGCCGTAGCGGAAGCGGCGCTGCTTGGCGTCCGTGATGCCGTAGCGCTCGCGGGTGACCCGGTCCCAGATGCGGCCGAAGGCGCGCATCTTGCACATCTCCTCGATGAAGCGGACGCCCGCGTTCACGAAGAAGGAGATCCGGGCGACCACATCGCCGAACTTCTCCTCGGGCACCTGCCCCGAGGCACGGACCGCGTCGAGCACGGCGATCGCCGTGGACATGGCGTACGCGATCTCCTGGACCGGGGTGGCCCCGGCCTCCTGCAGGTGGTAGCTGCAGATGTTGATCGGGTTCCACTTCGGTATGCGGTTGACCGTGTACGTGATCATGTCGGTGGTCAGCCGCAGCGAGGGCCCCGGCGGGAAGACGTGCGTCCCGCGCGAGAGGTACTCCTTGACGATGTCGTTCTGCGTGGTGCCCTGGAGCTTCCCGGGATCCGCGCCCTGCTCCTCGGCGACGACCTGGTAGAGCGCCAGCAGCCACATCGCGGTGGCGTTGATCGTCATCGAGGTGTTCATCTGCTCCAGGGGTATGTCCTGGAACAGCCGGCGCATGTCGCCGAGGTGCGAGACCGGCACGCCGACCCGGCCGACCTCGCCGCGGGCGAGGACGTGGTCGGGGTCGTAGCCGGTCTGGGTCGGCAGGTCGAACGCGACGGACAGACCGGTCTGGCCCTTGGCGAGGTTGCGCCGGTAGAGCTCGTTGGACGCCTCGGCGGTCGAGTGACCGGCGTACGTCCGCATGAGCCAGGGGCGGTCCTTCTGACGGCCGTCCATGTCAGATGTTCCTGAATCGGTTGATCGCGTCGATGTGCTGCTCGCGCAGCTCCCCGTCGCGCACGCCGAGTCCTTCGCGCGGGGCGAGCGCGAGGACGCCGACCTTGCCCTGGTGGAGGTTGCGGTGCACGTCGTACGCGGCCTGGCCGGTGTCCTCCAGGGAGTACACCTTCGACAGCGTCGGGTGGATCTTCCCCTTGGCGACCAGGCGGTTGGCCTCCCAGGCCTCGCGGTAGTTGGCGAAGTGGGAGCCCACGATCTTCTTGAGCGACATCCACAGGTAGCGGTTGTCGTACTCGTGGTTGTAGCCCGAGGTCGAGGCGCAGGTGACGATCGTGCCGCCCTTGCGGGTCACGTACACGCTGGCGCCGAAGGTCTCGCGGCCCGGGTGCTCGAAGACGATGTCCACGTCCTCGCCGCCGGTGAGTTCACGGATGCGCTTGCCGAAGCGCTTCCACTCGCGCGGGTCCTGGTTGTGCTCGTCCTTCCAGAACTTGTAGCCCTCGGCGTTGCGGTCGATGATCGCCTCGGCGCCCATCTTCCGGCAGATCTCCGCCTTCTGGTCGCTGGAGACCACACAGATCGGGTTGGCGCCGCCGGCCAGCGCGAACTGGGTGGCGTAGGAGCCGAGTCCGCCGCTCGCGCCCCAGATGAGGACGTTGTCGCCCTGCTTCATTCCGGCGCCGTTGCGCGAGACGAGCTGACGGTACGCGGTGGAGTTGACCAGCCCCGGTGCCGCGGCCTCCTCCCAGCTGAGGTGGTCCGGCTTCGGCATCAGTTGGTTGGACTTGACGAGTGCGATCTCTGCCAGGCCGCCGAAGTTCGTCTCGAAGCCCCAGATGCGCTGCTCGGGGTCGAGCATCGTGTCGTTGTGGCCGTCCGAGGACTCCAGCTCGACCGAGAGGCAGTGCGCGACGACCTCGTCGCCGGGCTTCCAGGCGTTGACGCCGGGGCCGGTGCGCAGGACGACGCCCGCCAGGTCGGAGCCGATGACGTGGTACGGCAGGTCGTGGCGCTTGCTGAGGTCGCTGAGCTTTCCGTACCGCTCCAGGAAGCCGAAGGTCGAGACGGGCTCGAAGATCGACGTCCACACGGAGTTGTAGTTGACCGAGCTGGCCATGACCGCCACCAGCGCCTCGCCCGGGCCGAGCTCGGGCACCGGCACGTCCTCGACGTGGAGGGACTTGCGCGGGTCCTTGTCGCGGCTGGCGACGCCGGAGAACATCTCGGCCTCGTCCTTGTGCACGGTCACCGCGCGGTACGAGTCGGGAATGGGCAGGGCCGCGAAGTCTGCGGCGGTGCTGTCCTCGGACTGGATCGCGTCCAGGATTTCCTTCACGGTGTGCCTCCGGCGGTGCGGCGTTTGAGGGAACGCTTGAGGGTCCTGCGAAGCAGGGGGAGCGGTATTGCGTGGAGGTGTGCCGTCGGTTCGGCGGATGGTGCTCGGCTGCTTGCTCTGTGGAGCAGAAGGGTTTGCCTGTGACGCAGGCGCCCGGGCGCGCAAACACGTGGTTTGCGGGGACAGCCGGCGTACGTGAGGTCTCAGCACGCCGGCCGCCCGGACGACTTCAACGTATGGCACTCCGTGACAGCTGGCAAGGCACTGGGTGCCAGCAATTTCCCTCAATTGTCATCCGGGTGCCACGCATGAGCAACACGACGGGCGTTTTGCCGCCATATGCCCCGCCATGGGTGGTCAGGAGGCGGGCCGGTAGATGTACGGAGTCGTCGTGCCCAGCGCCGTGAAACCGAGGCGCTGCAGGATCGGGCGGCTGTACTCCGTGGCGTCGACCTGGAGATACCGGTAGCCGCGCTCGGCGGCGATCCCCGCCCGGAACGCGATCAGCGCCCGGTAGATGCCCCTGCCGCGCCACGCCTCGACCGTGCCGCCGCCCCACAGCCCGGCGAAGCCGGTGCCCCGGTACAACTCCATCCGGGCCGAGCTCACCGGCTCGTCGCCCGCCATGGCCAGCACCCCGACGAAGTGGTCCGGGTCCTCCCCCAGCCGCGCCAGCACCTGGTGGCGCAGCCGGGACCCGTCCGAGCCGAACGCCTGCTCATGGGCCCGGACCATCAGCTCCACATCGGCCTCGTCACGCACCGTGCGCAGGCGGACGCCCTCCGGGAGCCGCACGGCCAGGGGCTGGTCCGCGACCGGCGCGACCAGCAGCGTCTCCGGCTCCTCGGGCACGAAGCCGGCCGCCAGCAGCCGCGCCCCGAGGTCGGCCGGCCGGTCGTGCGCGTACAGCTTCCACTCGAACTCTCCGTACCCGAGCGCCGTGCAGTGGGCCACCTGCGCGGCGATCGCCGCGTCGGCCCGTGCGGCGTCCAGGTCCGGCGAGGACCACACGACCCCGTTCCAGTCGCGGTCCGTGCCCACCTGCCGTACGACGTCCGCGGTGCGCTCGACGCGGAGGCCGGGGCCCTCGGGCCGGGCCTGCTCGCGCATCTCGCGGTCGAAGGCGGCCAGCAGTGTTGCCGCGTGTGCGGCCGGTTGATCGTTCATCCGCACACCACAGCACCGGGGCGAGGCCGCGGCAACCGCATTTCACGACCGTTGGATCCGCCGGGCCGGGGCAGACGGCAGAGATGAATGATCTTGGAAGACTCATATCAGGACAGGCGGAGCGGCGCGGATGACGGCACCGGCACGAGAGCGCGGTCGCGGGTACGGAAAGGCCTTCAGCGTGCGCAGGACCGCCTTCGGCTTCGGCGCCCTCGCCCTGCTGATCTGCGGAGGATGGCTGGCGGTGCGCACTGTCTGGGAGGGGGTGTGCAGACACCCGGCGGCCGTGGTGCCGGTCGCGGCCCTCGTCGCGGCGGGCGGCCTGCTCCTGTACCTCCGCAGCCCGCGCCGCAGGCCGCGTGGGACACGCGGTCCGCTCTCCGAAGCCGCGCACGAGCTCTTCGACCCGCCTCAGGAGCTCTTCGACCCCGCCCCCGAGCCGTTCGGCCGCCCCCACGACGAGGGCATCGCCCGCACGGCCGTCCTGGCCGGACCGGAGCCGGAACCGGCGGAGCCCGAGGAGGAGCCCCCTGGCTACGAGGCCCTGGACGCCGACGGTTTCGAGGACGCGATCGCCGCGCTCTGTGAGCGGGACGGCTGCTCCGAGGTGCAGGTCGTGGGCGGAGCGGGTGACCTGGGGGCGGACGTGATCGCGACGGTCCCGGACGGGCGGCGCCTGGTCGTCCAGTGCAAGTACTACGGCGCTGCCAACAAGGTCGGTTCCCAGGATCTTCAGCGATTCGGCGGAACCTGCTACGCCGTGCACGAGGCGGAGATCGCCGTCTGCGTCACCACCAGCGAATACACCGAACCGGCCCTGGACTACGCGGAGCACTGCGGGATCCAGTGTCTGGACGGCGAGGCGCTCGCGGCCTGGAGCGAGGGCTCCGCCCCGCCGCCGTGGCAGAGCGACGAGGGGCTCTGAAGCCTACGGGCCCGGGCCGGGCGGGGCGGGCGGCCGAGAGGAGTACGCCCGCGCTCAGCGCTCCGTGAGCGCCTGCTGGATCGTGCGCATCACTTCGTCCAGCGGCGCGTCCGTGCGCGCCACGGCCACCAGTACCTGGCCCTGCGTGCTCACCGAGGCGGCCGGCGGCTTCGCCGGCTCACTGGCGGCGGTCCGCCCCGCGCCGATCCCCGTCCCGAACGTGTCGCGGACGATCGCGAACGCCTGGTCCAGCTGCGCCTCCACGTCGCCCTGGCCGTCCGCGCGCAGCCAGCGGCGCAGCACATGGTTGTGCGCGGTGACCACGGCGGACGCCGCGACCTCCGCCAGCAGCGGATCGTCGTTGCCGGCCTGGTGGTCGCGCTCGTCGAAGTGGCCCAGCAGATAGCGCGTGAACAGCCGCTCGTAGCGGGCCACCGAGGCGATCTCCGCCTGCCGGAGGGTGGGCACCTCCCGGGTCAGTTTGTAGCGGGCCACGGAGACCACGGGCTTCGCCGCGTACATCCGCATGACTTCCTTGATGCCGCGGCAGACCGTGTCGAGGGGGTGCTCGTGCGCGGGGGCGGCGTTCAGGACCGCCTCGGCCCGTACGAGGGTGTCGTCGTGGTCCGGGAAGATGGCCTCTTCCTTGGACCGGAAGTGCCGGAAAAAGGTCCGCCGGGCGACACCCGCCGCGCCCGCGATCTCGTCGACGGTCGTCGCCTCGTAGCCCTTCGTGGCGAAGAGCTCCATCGCCGCCGCGGCCAGTTCACGGCGCATTTTGAGCCGTTGGGCGGCGGCGCGGGTGCCCGCGGCGCTTTCCGGGACATCGGGCGCGGCGGACACACGGGGGGACCTGGCGGGCTGGGACATGGTGTGAACGTACTGCATCGGTGCAGGAGAGCGCGCCTGTGGGGGCGGCCCGCCCACAGGCCCGAGCAGCCCGCCCCACCCGGCTCCCGGCCCGGAGAGCCCCGCGGGGGGTCCTCCGGGCCGGGCGCCCTCAGCGGCGGGCATATTCGCGGAAGCCGCGCCCGGTCTTGCGGCCGAGGCAGCCCGCGGCCACCAGGTGCTCGAGGAGCGGCGCCGGGGCGAGGCCCGGGTCGCGGAACTCGCCGTGCAGCACCTTCTCGATGGCCAGCGAGACGTCGAGGCCCACGACGTCCAGGAGCTCGAACGGACCCATCGGGTAGCCGCCTCCCAGCTTCATCGCGGCGTCGATGTCGTCGAGGCTCGCGTAGTGCTCCTCGACCATCTTGATCGCGTTGTTGAGGTACGGGAACAGCAGCGCGTTCACGATGAAGCCGGCCCGGTCCCCGCAGTCCACCGGGTGCTTGCGCACCTTCCCGCAGACCTCGCGGACCGTGGCGTGCACGTCGTCGGCGGTGAGCACCGTACGGACGACCTCCACCAGCTTCATCGCCGGCGCCGGGTTGAAGAAGTGCATCCCGATGACGTCCTCGGGCCGCGAGGTGGCCCGGGCGATCGAGACGACGGGCAGCGAGGAGGTGGTGGTGGCGAGCACCGCGCCCGGCCTGCAGACCTTGTCCAGCGTGGCGAACAACTGCTGCTTGACCAGCAGGTCCTCCGCGACGGCCTCCACGGCGAGGTCGACTCCCTCGAAGGAGTCCAGCGACCCCGCGGCGGTGATCCGGGCAAGCGTCTCGTCCCGGGCCCCGGCAGTCAGCCGCCCCTTGGTGACGGAGCGCTCCAGCGACTTCGCGATCCGGACCTTGGCGATGTCCGCCTTCTCCTGGCTGCGCGCGGCGAGCACCACGTCGTACCCGGCCTTCGCGAAGACCTCCGCGATCCCCGAAGCCATCGTCCCGGAACCGGCGACGCCGACCGAGCGCACCGTGCGTCCGGCGCCCGCCCCGGCGTCCTCGGCCGGAGTCAGCGCGTCCGGCACCACCGTCTCGCTGCCGGGCTCGGCGTACGTGTAGAAGCCGCGCCCCGACTTGCGGCCGGTCAGCCCGGCCGCGCTGAGCTGGCCCAGCACGGGCGCCGGGGCGTGCAGCCGGTCGTGCGAGGCGGAGTACATCGCCTCCAGGACCGTACGGGCGGTGTCGATCCCGATCAGGTCCAGCAGCGCCAGCGGACCCATCGGCAGCCCGCAGCCCAGCTTCATCGCCGCGTCGATGTCCTCGCGGGAGGCGTAGTTCGCCTCGTACATGGCGGCGGCCTGGTTGAGGTAGCCGAACAGCAGACCGTCGGCGACGAACCCGGGCCGGTCACCGACCGCGACCGGCTCCTTGCCCAGCTCCCGGGCGAGCGCGGTGACGGCCTCGACGGCCGGTGGCGCGGTCAGCACCGAGGAGACCACCTCGACCAGCTTCATCGCCGGCGCCGGGTTGAAGAAGTGCAGCCCGAGGACCCGCTCCGGGTGCTGCGACTCCGCTGCGAGGCGGGTCACCGACAGCGCGTTGGTGCCCGTGGCGAGAATGGCGGTGGGGGAGACGATCGCGTCGAGCTCGCGGAAGACCTGCTGCTTGATCTCGTACGTCTCCGGCACGACCTCGATGACCAGATCCGCCTCGGCCGCGGCCTGGAGGTCGGAGAAGGTGCGGAACCGGGCGAGGGCGTCGCGTCGCTCCTCCTCCGTCATCCGCTCGCGCCGCACGGCGCGGGCGGTGGAGGTCTCCAGGGAGGCGACGGCCCGGCGGGCGGTCGCGTCGTCGATGTCGATACCGATGACCTCGCGGCCGGCGCGGGCCAGGACCTCGGCGATGCCGGTGCCCATGGTGCCGAGGCCGACGACGGCAATGGTGCTGAACGGGGTGTCCATCACGGGACTCCAGGGATGAGTGACGACTGAGGGACGCACGGGGCGCGGCCGATGAGACGGGCCGACGGGCCCGACCGGCGCGTGGCGTGCGGAAATTGCCTGTCGTGGTGCTCGAGTCCGGGCGCGCGGTACGCGCCGGGACCGGGAAGGGGTGACGGACTCTGTCCCGGAGTCCGTCTCGCACAGTGCCGAACCGACAAACACTCAGGTGGCTGCGTCACCAGGCCACCGGAGCCGGCGGGGGGAGTGTCCCGCTCACATGAGGTTAACCGGCGAGTAACGAGCGCGCCAGCCCTGGGTTGTTGTGGCCCCCCTCACATCTTCCGGCCTCGCCGCCACGCTGTGTGCTCACGGATACGCTGACGGTCATGGATGAGGAGCTCTGGTCACTGACGCACCGGCTGGCGGACGAGGCGGGGCAGTCGGCGGCCTACCGCAGACTGGTGGCCACCGAGGACCACGAGGAACTGGCCGAGGTGCTCGTCGAGCGCGAACGCCCGCTCTGGGCACGTGAGATCGCCGCGTTCCGGCTCGGCTGCGGCGGTGACCGCCGCGCCTTCGAGACCCTGGTGCTGCTGCTCAACCACCGCGACCCGGAGCGCTGCGTCACCGCCGCCCACGCCCTCGCCCGCCTCGGCGACCCCCGCACACCCCGCGCGGCCGCGGCGCTCGCCACCAATACCCTGCGCACCGCCTACGCCCTGCACCCGGTCCGGCTGCTCACGGAGCTGCGGGCCCCCGAGTCCGTCCCCGCCCTCATGAGCACCCTGTCCCGGCTGCTGGGGCCCGACGAACCGCACTGGCGGGTGGCCCTGGCCTGCGTCGAGGGCCTCGGCCGGCTCGGCGACGGCCGGGCCCGCCCGGTCCTGGAGGCGGCCCTGCCCCACCCCCGCCTCGGGACGGCGGCCGAGGCCGCCCTCAGCCGCCTGCCGACGGACTGAGGGCTCGTTCTCAGCCCCCGAAGCCGGGCTTTCTCAGCCCCGGAAGCCGGGCTTTCTCAGCCCCGGAAGCCGAGCAGGCCGTGCAGCGTGCTGCCGCGGCCGTTCGCGTCCGTGCGGGAGGCCGGGCGGGCGGACTTGGCGGCCGCCGGCTTCGGGTCGGGCGTCTTCGCGCAGACCGCGTCCGCGTCGCCGCCCTTGCCGCGGGGCACGGTGCCCTTGGCCAGGTAGTCGGCCAGGTAGTGGTCCAGGCAGTCGTTGCCGCTCAGCGTGACGCCGTGGTTGCCGCCGCCCTGCTCGACGACCAGGCTCGAACCCTTCAGCTTGCGGTGCAGGGTGACGCCGCCCTCGTACGGAGTCGCCGCGTCGTCCGTCGCCTGGAAGAGCAGCACCGGCGGCAGCGCGCGGTTGGAGACCCGGACCGGGTTCAGGGGCTCCACCGGCCAGTCGGCGCACGGGGCGTTGTACCAGGTGTTGCCCCACGTCATGAACGGCGCCTTCGCGTGGACCCGCCAACTGTCGCTGCGCCAGACGTTCCAGTCGCCCGGCCACTGCGCGTCCCTGCACTGCACGGCCGAGTAGACCGAGTACCCGTTGTCGCCTTCCGCGTCGACCGCGCCGAAGCGCTCGTACGCCTTGACCAGGGCCTTGTCGTCCTTGTCGTTCACATACGCCGCGAACGCTCCGGCCAGCGTCGGCCAGTAGCCGTTGTAGTAGCCGCCCGGCAGGAACGTGTCGTCCAACTCGCCCGCGCCGACCTTCTTGCCCGCGGGATGCCTCTTCACCGCGTCCCGCATCCGGTACCAGGCCGCCTCGACCTTCGCCGGGTCGCTGCCGAGCCCGTACGTGGCGTCGTGCTTCGCCACCCACGCGGCGAACGCCTTGTGGCGGGTGTCGAACGCGTAGTCCTGGCTGATGTTGTCGTCGTACCAGACCCCGTCCGGGTCCACGTTCGAATCGAGGACCAGGCGCCGGACGCGGTCCGGGAACAGCTTGGCGTAGACCGTGCCCAGATAGGTGCCGTAGGAGTAGCCGAGGTAGTTGAGCTGCCGCGAGCCCGTCGCGTGGCGGATCACATCGAGGTCCTTGGCCGCGCTGACCGTGTCCATGAAGGGCAGCAGGTCCGGGTACTTCTCGCCGCAGGAGGCCGCGAAGTCGCGGGCGCGGTTCCGGTTGACCTGCTCGTCGCGGAGGGAGCGGGGCACCGGGTCGGGCCGTACCGGGTCGAAGTACTTCGGTACGCAGTCCAGGGCCGGCCGGCTCCTGCCCACGCCCCGCGGGTCGAACCCGATGACGTCGTACTGCGCGGCCACCTTCGCCGGCAGCGAGGCGGCGACGAAACCCGCCAGGGACCTGCCGCTGCCGCCGGGGCCGCCCGGATTGACCAGCAGCGGCCCCTGGAAGGTCTTCGCCGTGTGCGGGACCCGGGTCAGGGCGAGGGTGATCTCGCGGCCCGACGGGACGTCATGGTCCAGCGGGGCGCGCACCGACGCGCACTGCAGCGTCGGGTACGCCTGGGTGCCGCACTCGGTCCACTTGAGCGACGCGGCACGCTGCGCGCCGCTCTCGGCGCTCGCCGGTGACGGCGTGGCGGTCACCAGACCGGCCACCGTCGCCCCGACGGCGAACAGAACTCCTGAACGGTTCGTCATATGGCCTCCCGTGGTGGGGGAACACGGCTGCGCGCGGCGCAGCCCCCGCCGCATGCTCCCCGTATTCGGGACCGGAAGGACCCGTTCTGATGAGAGATGACCCGTTTGCCGCCAGCGACGTGGATCAGAGCAGGGTCAGCTGGGTGGGTTCGGAACCGGGCGGCGGGGTCTGCGGACCGCCGCTCCCGCGGAAGCCGCTCGCGGGCCCGCGGTGCGAGGGCCCGATGCCGTACTCCGTCGCCAGCTCGTGCACGTACCGGGTGATGCGGCGCTGGTACCAGGTGGGCGCGTACGCGCCGTCCGCGTACAGCCGCTCGTACCGCCGCACGAGGTGCGGGTGGTGCCGGCCGAGCCACTCCATGAACCATTCCCGGGCGCCCGGGCGCAGATGGAGGACGAGCGGGGTCACCGACGTCGCGCCGGCGGCGGCGATCGCCCGGACCGTCGCCCGCAGCTGCTCGGGCCGGTCGCCGAGGTACGGGATGACGGGCGCCATCAGCACCCCGCAGCCGATGCCGTGCTCGCTGAGCGTGCGTACGACGTCGAGGCGCCGCTCGGGGGAGGGGGTGCCGGGCTCCACGGTCCGCCACAGTTCGGGGTCGGTGAAGCCCACGGAGACCGAGACGCCGACCTCGGTGACCTCCGCGGACTGCCGCAGCAGCTCCAGATCGCGCAGGATCAGCGTGCCCTTCGTGAGGATCGAGAAGGGATTCGCGTGGTCGCGCAGGGCGGTGAGGATGCCGGGCATCAGCCGGTAGCGGCCCTCGGCCCTCTGGTAGCAGTCCACGTTGGTGCCCATCGCGATGTGCGCGCCGTGCCAGCGCGGCGAGGCGAGCTCGCGGCGGACCAGCTCCGGGGCGTTGATCTTGACCACGATCTGCGAGTCGAAGCCGAGCCCGGTGTCGAGGTCCAGATAGCTGTGCGTCTTGCGGGCGAAACAGTAGACGCAGGCGTGGGAGCAGCCCCGGTAGGGATTGACGGTCCATTCGAACGGCATCCGGGACGCGCCCGGCACCCGGTTCACGATCGAACGGGCCCGGATCTCGTGAAAGGTGATGCCTCTGAATTCCGGCGTGTCGAAGGTGCGGGTCGTCACCGCGTCCGCGGCGAAGAGCGCACCGTTGGCCGGTGTGGTGGTGTTGGCGGGATTATCTGCCAGATTGTCCCAACGCATGGACGCCTCCTCGGTAGCACTGGCCCGAGAATAGAACACTTGTTCCCTTGATCGTTTTCTCCCCTTCGTCCCGGGCCGGATTTTGAGCCGGGCTGCCGAGGTGGTTGGCTCAGCACACCCCGAACAACCGAGTGCTGGAGGAACAGCCATGGCGCAGGTCGAGGCCACGACAGAGCGGATCATCGCGGCGGACGCGGAGACGGTGTTCGACGCGCTGGCCGACTACAAGGACGTCCGCGGCAAGGTGCTGCCGGGTCACTTCAGCGAGTACGAGGTCCGGGAGGGCGGCGACGGGGAGGGCACCCTCGTCCACTGGAAGCTCCAGGCCACCAGCAAGCGGGTACGCGACTGCCTGTTGGAGGTCACCGAGCCCACCGATGGGCAGCTCGTGGAGAAGGACCGCAACTCCTCGATGGTCACGACCTGGACCGTCACCCCGGCCGGCGAGGGGAAGTCCAAGGCCGTCGTCTCCACCGTGTGGAACGGCGCCGGCGGCATCGGCGGATTCTTCGAGAAGACCTTCGCCCCCAAGGGGCTCGGCCGCATCTACGACGAGCTGCTGCAGAACCTCGCAGCCGAGGTGGAGAAGTAGTCTCCCGCCGCGTTCGGTCTCCCGCCGCGTTTCCCGGCCTCACCGGTTCGGGTGGTTTTTCTGGCCCGTAGGTTGTGCGCCGTAGTGGCTCCCACCGGGGGATACGCCCCCTGAGTGCGCCGTCAGCGCCCCCTCGTCACGTTTGCCCTCGCTTGTCGCGCAATGCGAGAAATGGCGGCGGCAGTGCGACGAGGGGAGCGGCACGTGGTGGGTGGGATCACTCTGGTGAAGGACGAGCCCGGCGGTACGGGGAACGCCGACGCGGTGCCCGCGGCCGTCCCGCCCCCGCCGCCGCCCGCCGGGACCGAGTCCGCCGCCCCGGCCCCGGCCGGCGACGGGGCCACGGACCGCCGCCGCATCCGGCTCGTCTTCGTCGGCCTGATGCTGACGCTGCTGCTCGCCGCGCTCGACCAGATGATCGTCGCCACCGCCCTCCCCAAGATCGTCGGTGAGCTGCACGGCCTGGAGAAGATGTCCTGGGCGGTCACCGCCTATCTGCTCGCCTCCACCATCGGTCTCCCGGTCTACGGCAAGCTCGGCGACCTCTTCGGACGCAAGAGCGTCTTCCAGTTCGCGATCATCGTCTTCGTCGTCGGCTCCGCCCTGGCCGGCTGGTCGCGCACCATGGACGAACTCATCGCCTTCCGCGCCCTCCAGGGCGTCGGCGGCGGCGGACTGATGATCGGTGTCCAGGCCATCATCGCGGACGTCGTACCGCCCCGGGAGCGCGGCCGGTTCATGGGCCTCATCGGCGCGGCCTTCGGACTCGCGTCCGTGGCGGGCCCGTTGCTCGGCGGCTTCTTCACCGACCACGCCTCATGGCGCTGGTGCTTCTACATCAACGTCCCGTTCGGCCTGGTGACCTTCGTCGTCATCACCGTCGTACTGAAACTCCCCAAGCCCGGCGTCCGGCCCCGGCTCGACATCCTCGGGGCCGTGCTGCTGGCCGGCGCCTCCACCTGCCTCGTCCTGCTGACCAGTTGGGGCGGTACGGAGTACGCCTGGGGGTCGCGCACCATCCTCGGGCTGGCCGCCGGGGCCGCCGGAACGACTCTGCTGTTCCTGGCCGTCGAGCACCGCGCGCCCGAACCGATCATCCCGCTGCGGCTGTTCCGCGACTCGGTCTTCAACGTCACCGCTCTGGTCGGCGCGGTCGTCGGCGTGGCGCTTTTCGGCGCCGCCAGCTATCTGCCGACCTTCCTGCAGATGGTCGACGGGGCCACCGCCACCGAGTCCGGGCTGCTCATGCTCCCGATGATGGGCGGCATCGTCGGCGCCTCCGTGGTCTCCGGCCAGCTGATCTCCCGTACCGGCCGCTACCGCGTCTACCCGATCGCGGGCAGCGCGATCTCCGCGGTGGGCATGTGGCTGCTGTCCCGGCTCGAGACCGACACTGCGCGGCTCGAGTACAGCATCGCGCAGGCGGTCCTCGGTCTCGGGATCGGGCTGATCATGCCCGTGCTGGTGCTGGCCGTGCAGAACTCCGTACGCCCCGCCGACCTCGGCACCGCCACCAGCGCCAACAACTACTTCCGGCAGATCGGCGGCAGCGTCGGAGCCGCCGTGTTCGGCACGCTCTTCGCCGGCCGGCTGGCCGACGCGCTCGCCGTACGGCTGCCCTCCGGAGCCGGTCTGCCGGACCCGGAGTCGATCACGCCGCAGCTGGTCCACGCGATGGAGCCCGCGCTGCGCGACGCCTACATCCAGGCGTACGCCGACGCGATGCCCCGGATCTTCCTCTACCTCGTGCCGGTCCTCGTGCTCGGCCTGTTCTTCGCCTTCTTCCTCAAGGAGAAACCGCTGGTGTCCCACCACAGCCCCGAAACCGCAGCCGAGCCCGCGACGATCCCGTCCGCCCGCACCGACCCCGCCGCCCCCTCCACCGGGTACCTCTCCGGGGTTCCGGTCTGCGGCAGCGTCCAGCACCCCGACGGCACGAAGGTCCCGCGCGCCGCCCTCACCCTCATCGACGTCCAGGGCCGGCAGGTCGGCAGGGGCGCCAGCGGGGACGAGGGACGGTACGCGCTGAGCGTGCCCGGGGCCGGATCGTACGTCCTCATCGCTGCCGCGGGCGGCCACCAGCCGCAGGCCGTCAGCGTCACGGTGGGCGAACGGCCGGTGGAGCTCGATGTCGTGCTCGGCGGCGCCGGCCGGCTGGCCGGGACCGTCGTGACCGCGGACGGTGTCCCCGTACGGGACGCGGCCGTCACCCTGACCGACGTACGCGGAGAAGTCGTCGCCTCCACCCGCAGCGGGCGCGAGGGCGGGTACGTGATCGCGGAGCTGGTCGCGGGGGAGTACACCCTGGCCGCCTCCGCGCCCGCCTTCCGGCCCGCCGCGCTGCCGGTCAGCGTGCAGGCGGCCAGGGAGACCCGGCAGGACATCGAACTGGCCGGAGGCGCCGTACTGCGCGGCATCGTCCGGGCCACGGGCGGGCGGCCCGTCGAGGACGCCCGCGTGACGCTCCTGGACGCGGCGGGCAACGTGGTCGACACGCTGACCACCGGCCCCGACGGCTCGTTCCGCTTCGTCGACCTGTCCACGGGTGAGTACACCGTGATCGCCGCCGGCTATCCGCCGGTCGCCACCGTGCTCCAGGTCGCCGGCGGCGGGCGCACGGAACGGGACCTCCAGCTGGGCCACGAGGACTGATTCCGGGCGGTGGCCGTCCCCGGACGGCCACCGACGCGGTCGGTTCGCGCCCGGCGCACCACCCGCTCGGGGGTGATTGTGCCGATGACCGGCGACGCCGGACGCGGGGCCGTACCGTGGACGCACGCACCGCAGAAACTTGTGGTGAGGAAGGAGCCTTCCGCCCATGGACCTCGGTGTGCCGCCACAGAGGACACCACCACCGCGTGACGCCGCGGCGGGCCGCGTGCCGCTCGCCGTGGTCGTCGTCGACGGGGACGGACTCGTGTCGCACTGGTCGACCGGTGCGAGGAAACTCTTCGGGGTCTCCCGGGAGCATGCCGTCGGCTGCCCCGCGGGTGAACTCCTGCCGGTGAGCGGGGCGTTACGGCAGCGAGGTGATCCGCTGCCGGACGAGGCGTTCGCCGAGTTCGGTCACGGGCTCGACAGTTCCCTCAGCGGGAGCGTCGCCTACCCGGCGGCGGGCCGGGCGCGCGTGGACGAACCGGACCGCGGCCGGATCGACGTGCTGTGGTGGGCCTATCCGCTGGTCGGCCCGGGCCCCGAGCGGCTCCTCGTGCTCGCCGCGGACTCCGCGCCGCTGCGGGGCGGAGAGGGCGAGAGCCGGGACAACGAGACGATCGCCCCCGGATTCGCCCTGCACACCGACTTCCCCGGCTACCGGGAGCTCTCCTCGCGGCTGCCGGAGATCCTGCCCAGCATGAGCGTCCAGGAAGCCACCAGGATCGTCTCCCAGATCCTCGAACTGGGCTACCCCGTCATCGAGTTCAGTCACCACGACCGGATCCCGGTGACCCCCGACTGGGGCGTGCCGCGCCGCACCGGACGACGTACCGCCGACGGCCCGCGGGACAGCGCCGGAGACTCGCCCGTCCCGCACACCGCACCCCGCCCGGAGCTGGACCTCGAGTACGCGGCGGTCCGCGAGCGGCTGGAATTCCTCAACGAGGTCAGCGGCCGCATCGGCACCTCCCTCGACTTGGAACGGACCATCCGCGAGGTCACCAGCGCCGCCGTGCCCCGCTTCACCGACTTCGCCGGCACACATCTGCGCGCCGCCGTCCTGGCCGGTGAGGGCTTCCCGGACGGGCCGCCCGACGTCACGACCGTCTGGCACCGCGTCTGGGTCGAGCACAACGACGAACCGGGCCGCTGGGACGACACCGTGCCCGTCGGCGAATCCATCGCCTTCCCGGAGCACACCCCGTTCTTCCAGTGCATGGTCACCGGCGAACCCGTCATCGTCCCTTACGTCAGCGAGGAGTTGAGCAACCGGATCTCGGGCGAGTTCGAGAAGCGTGACCTGCGCCCCCTCATCACCCACCGCTCCCTGCTCATCGTCCCGCTCAAGGCCCGTGACGTGGTGCTCGGCTTCATGGTGCTGATGCGCCGCCCCGGCCGCGAGCCCTTCGACGATATGGACCGCACCACCGGCGCCGAACTCGCCGCCCGGGCCGGGCTCGTCCTCGACAACGCCCGCATGTACACGTACCAGGAGAACGTCGCCGAGACCCTCCAGGACAGCATGCTCCCGCAGATCGAACCGCGCATGGCGGGCTGCGACATCGCGACCCGATACCTGCCCGGCGCCCGGCTGGGCAGGGTCGGCGGCGACTGGTTCGACTCGGTGAAGCTGCCCGGCTCCCGGACCGCGCTCGTCGTCGGGGACGTCATGGGGCACGGCCTCAACTCAGCCGCGATGATGGGCCAGTTGCGCACCGCCGTCCTGACCATGGCCACCATGGAGATGGAGCCCGCCCAGCTGCTGCGCAACCTCGACGACCTGGCCCAGCGGCTCGGTGAGCAGTATCTCGCGACCTGCCTCTACGCGGTCTACGACCCGATCCGATCGGAGCTCCAGATCGCCAACGCCGGGCACATCCCGCCCGTGCTGGTCCACGCCGAGGACGGCCGGGCCGAGCTGCTCGACCTGCCGACCGGTGCGCCCATCGGTGTCGGCCAGGTCGCCTTCGAGACCGCCACCGTGCCGGTGCGCCCAGGCGACCGGCTGGTGCTGTGCACCGACGGACTGGTCGAGGTGCGGGGCCAGGACATCGGGGCGGGCCTGGCCGCTCTCTGCGCCTCCGCCGCCCATCCCGCCGCGTCCATGGACGATGCCTGCGACACGATCATCCGGGCCCTGAACCCCCGTGGCGGCCGCAAGGACGACGTGGCCCTGCTGATGGCCCGGCTGAACGGGATCCCGGACGCCGACGTCGCCGAATGGCAACTGGCCCTGGACCCGCGCGAGGTGGCCCGGGCCCGCCGCCTGGTCCATGGCCGGCTCCTGGACTGGGACCTGCCGGACGCGGTGGAGGCGGCCGAGCTCATGGTCAGCGAGCTCGTCACCAACGCCGTGAAGCACGGCCGTACCCATCACATCGGGCTCCGGCTGGTGCGCACCGGCGCCCTGCTGTGCGAGGTCAGCGACGACGAACCCGCCCCGGCCACGCTGCTCGGCGCCACCGCGGACGACGAGTTCGGCCGCGGGCTCGCCCTGGTGAGCAGCCTCGCCCGGGAATGGGGCACGAGCACCACGGCGCGCGGCAAGACCGTCTGGTTCGAGCTGGCCCTCTCCCGGTTCCCGCGCCCCCGGCCGATCGCCTGGTGAAGAACGCGGTCGCCAGCGCGTCGATGCGGTGCGCACCCTTGCCCCGGACGGCGGGGGACGGTAGTCCGGTGCTGAGCGAAAAGCCTCGCGACGGCCGGACTTGGGAGTGCGCATGGATGTGTCACAGCGATACCGCGAGGCATGGGAGGGGTTCTGGTCGGCGACTTCGGACGCGCCCGGCGAGGCGATCTGGGACGCCGCCCCCGCGCTGAGCGCCGTACCGCACAGCGAGCTGCTCCTGCCGTACGCCGACGCCTCGCTGCCCGTCGTCGACCTCGGCTGCGGAAACGGCACCCAGACCCGCTACCTCGCCACCCGGTTCGCCCGCGCGATCGGCGTGGACCTCTCGCACGCGGCGATAGCCCACGCCCGCCGGGCGGACCCCGAAGGCGTCGCCGAGTTCGCCCAGCTGGACCTCGTCGACGGTGACGCGGTGCGCGCCCTGCACGAGCGGACCGGCGATGTGAACGTCTACATGCGGGCGGTCATCCACCAGAGCGAACCCGAGGCCAGGCCGGCGGTCGCCGCGGCCGTGGCGACCCTGCTGGGGAAGCGGGGCCGGGCCTTCGTCGCCGAGCTGACCCCGGCCTCCAAGGTTGTGCTGCAGCAGGCGTCAGAGGTGCCGGGCGGGCCGCCCGAGAAGCTGCGGCGCGTCTTCGAGCACGGGCTGAAACCGGCGAGCGCCACCGAGGAGGAGGTGCCGGATCTGCTGCGGGCGGCCGGACTGACCACCCTGGACAGCGGTGACACGGCGCTGCCGCAGACCGAGTACCTGCCGGACGGAACCCGGATCGACCTGCCGGCGCGGTGGTTCGTCCTGGCCGCCGCCCTCTGATCCGCGACGCGCACCGGAGTCCCTCCGGGGCCGGTGCGCGTCATTTCAGGGCAGCAGTCGCGGCTTCCGTCTCGCCGCCCCGTCGCGGTGGGCGAAACCCAGCAGCCGGCAGAACAGGAAGAGCGACACATCGCTGACCGCACTCCCCAGCCGCCCGTCCGGCTCCCGGCCCGAGGCGGTCAGCGCCAGGACGGGGACGAGGGAGAGGGCCAGCACCGGGACCGGCGCGAACCGGAAGGCGCGGAGCAGGACAGGGGGACAGGAGAACGAACCAGAGGTACGTCCGCAGGTACCACAGCACCGCCCACGCCTGCTCGGCCCACGCGTCGCCCGGCGGATCGCCGACCGGCACCACCCAGTACTGGACGTCGACGCCGGGCACCCAGCCGTGCAGCAGCATCGCCACACCGAGGAGCAGACCGAACACCCACAGCGGGATCAGCAGGCGGCGCAGCCGCCCCCGGATCACCTGGGGCGCGGGCCGCTCCAGCGAACGCGCCATGAGCGGTCCGGCGAGCGCGAACATCACGCCCATCGACGGGAACACGAACCCCAGCCAGGGCCAGCCGAAGGTGCGGTAAGCGACGACACGGAATTCGCCCGCCGTCAGGGCGTCGGCGCGCTCTCCCTGTGGGCGTCTTTTCGCGACCGGCCGTGCACCGACGGGGGCACCACGAAGGCCGGCGACACCTGCAGCGGCGTCGCGCAGGAGGACGGGGCGTTCGCCGAGGCGCTGAGCGGCTCACCGCCGTGGGTCAGTGCCCGGTCCCCTCCCGTACGAGCGCCATCAGCGCCCGTGCCCCCGGGCTCATCGCCTGCGCGGCCGGAAGCACCACGACACTCTCGTAACAGGGCTGGTCGACCCCGTCGAGCGCCACCGCCACCAGCCCCATAGCCTCCGGTTTGCGGGAGAAGTGGTGCGGCACCACCGCGATGCCGAGCCCCTCGCGCACCAGCTCCAGCAGGCTGTGTACGTCGTTGACCTCCAGTGCCACCGTGCGGCGCACCCGCGCGGCCGCGAACGCCTCGTCGGCGGCACGGCGCGGACCGAAGTCCGGATGGAAGTCGATGAACGCCTCACCGCTCAGCTCCTCCCACGCCACCCGGTCCGCCGCGGCCAGGCGGTGGCCGGGTGAGCACAGCAGAACCATGGGCTCACGGGCCAGCGGGACCAGCTCGCCACGCCACTCCACGGGGGAGACCGTGGCAGCGAAGGCGATGTCGAGCCGCCCGGCGGCCACTCCGTCCACCAGGTTCGTCGTCCCCTCCTGGCGGAGCCGGATCTCCATGTGCGGGTGTGCCCGGTGGAAGGCCGCGAGCAGCCGGGGGAGACTCACCCCGGCCACGCACTGCTCCACGCCCACCGACAGGGTGCCCCGCAGCAGTCCCCGCACGGCGTCGACGGCGTCCTTCGCCGCCCGCGCGCCCGCCAGGGTGCGTTCGGCCTCGACCAGCAGGGCGCGTCCGGCCTCGGTCAGCCGCACACTGCGGGTGGTCCGGCTGAACAGAGGGGTCCGCAGCTCCTGCTCCAGGGCCCGGACGGAGGCCGACAGGCCCGACTGCGACACGGCGACGCGCTCGGCGGCCCGGGTGAAATGCTGCTCCCGGGCGACGGCGACGAAATGTTCCAGCTGGCGCAACTCCATGATTGAGAAATATAGGCGCTGAATCCCAGCGGAATCTCCTGTTGGACTGCTGGATCGTTGTGAGCGAGCCTGGACCCTGCACGTCGTACCCGCAAGAGAACCTGAACGATCTCTCCCCCTGGAGTCCCGTATGTACATCCCGTCCGCCGACCGCTACCAGGACATGCCGTACCGGCGCACCGGGCGCAGCGGTCTCAAGCTGCCCGCCCTCTCGCTCGGTCTGTGGCACAACTTCGGCGGTGACCGGACGCCGGAGTCCCAGGGGCAGATCCTCCGCCGGGCGTTCGACCTCGGCATCACCCACTTCGATCTGGCGAACAACTACGGCCCGCCGCCCGGCTCCGCCGAGACGGCGATGGGCCGCGCGCTCGCGACGGACTTCGCCCGGCACCGGGACGAGATCATCGTGTCCACCAAGGCGGGCTACCTGATGTGGGACGGCCCGTACGGGGAGTGGGGCTCGCGCAAGAACCTTCTCTCCTCCCTGGACCAGAGCCTCACCCGTCTGGGCCTCGACTACGTCGACATCTTCTACTCCCACCGGCCCGACCCCGAGACGCCGCTCGAAGAGACGATGGGCGCCCTCCACTCGGCGGTGCAGCAGGGCAAGGCGCTCTACGTGGGTGTCTCCAACTACTCGGCCGAGCAGACGAGGGAGGCCGCCCGGATCCTGAAGGACCTCGGCACGCCGCTGCTCATCCACCAGCCGCGCTACTCGATGCTGGACCGCTGGGTCGAGGACGGTCTGCTCACGGCCCTCGACGAGCTGGGCGTCGGCTCCATCGCCTACTCGCCGCTGGAACAGGGCATCCTCTCGGACCGCTACCTCCGCGGCATTCCCGAGGGCTCGCGCGCCGCGGGCAGCAGCCCGTTCCTGTCAGCCGACGCGGTCACGCCCGAGTTGGTCGGCCGCCTCGGCGAACTGAACGAACTGGCCTCCGAGCGCGGTCAGTCGCTGGCGCAGATGGCACTGGCCTGGGTACTGCGCGGCGGCCGGGTCACCTCCGCGGTGGTCGGCGCGAGCAGCGTCGCCCAGCTGGAGAACAGCGTGGAGGCGATCCGCAACCTCGACTTCAGCGACAAGGAACTCGCCAGGATCGAAAAGCTCCTGAAGGGCGCGAAGCGCCGCTGAACGGCGACGACAAGGCCGGCGCTCCCCATGTCCGGGGCGCCGGCCTCATGCGTCGTCCGCCCGCAGCAGCAGGTGCAGCAGACCGGGGAAGCGGGCCTCGAACTCCTCGCGGCGCAGACGGTTGACCCGCTTGGGGCCCAGGTCGCGCTGCTCCACCAGGCCCGCCCCCCGCAGCACCGAGAAGTGATGGCTGAGGGCGGCCTTGCCGACCGGTACGTCGAAACTGCCGCAGCTGCGTGTCCAGTCCTGCGAGCCCGCCAGTTCGCGGACCAGCTGGAGACGGACCGGGTCAGCGAGTGCGGACAGGGCTCCGAGGACGGAGACCTCCGCGGGGTCGGTGTGCACCGGAGCGGCGCGATGTCCGCTGCCCGCAGGCTTGTTGGGCATGTCCGTTCCCCTTGTCCGTGGCCGTATTCGTGGCCGTGACCCTTGCCGAGTGTTCGATGAATATCTTACACTCTGAGTGTTCGCTTTTCGTTGAACACCTTTTCCAGGGGGCGGTCTGTCATGCGTGCGATCGAGTTCAAGGAGTACGGCGGCCCCGAGGTGCTGACCGTCGTCGAGACGGCCACTCCGGAGCCCGGCCCCGGGCAGGTCACCATCGACGTCGCCTATGCCGGTGTCAACTTCGCTGATCTGAAGGCCCGTTCCGACGGGTACCGGGTGCCGGAGCTGCCCTTCGTCCCGGGCCTGGAGGTCTCGGGCCGGGTGCGAGCCGTAGGCGAGGGGGTCACGGGACTGCACCCCGGCCAGGAGGTCGCCGCGTTCCTCGACGGCGGCGGATACGCGGACGTGGTGGCCGCGCCCGCCGCCACCGTCTTCCCGCTGCCCGACGGCGTCGACCTGCGCACCGGAGCCACCCTGCCCACCGTGCTGCCGACCGCCCACGCCCTGCTGCACGAGGTCGGGCGGCTGCGGGCCGGCGAGAGCGTGCTCGTGCAGGGCGCGGCCGGCGGAGTCGGCACGGTGGCCGGTCAGCTGGCCCGGGCCGCCGGCGCCGGAGCCGTGTACGGCGTGGTGTCCTCTGCCGCGAAGGCCGCGTACGCCCTCGACCACGGCTACGACGAGGTGTTCACCGGCGACACCTTCCCCAAGGAGGTCCACCGCGCCACCGGCGGCCGGGGCGTCGACCTGGTCCTCGACCCCGTGGGCGGAGACACCCTTCGCCGTGGCGTCGACGCGCTCTCCGTCTTCGGGCGCCTGGTCTCCTTCGGCAACGCGAGCGGCGCACAGCCCTGGAGCGTCGGGCAGCCCGACCTCTACCCGGGCAGCAGGTCCGTGGCCGGCTTCTCGATCCTGGAGCTGGCGGCGAGCGACCCCGCCACCCTGCGTACCGTCGCGGAACGGGCCTTCCGCGCCGTGACCGACGGGCACGTCGACCTCCCGGTGACGGCCGAGTTCGCGCTGGCGGACGCGGCCGACGCGCACCTGCTGATGGAGGGGCGCACGTCGACCGGCAAGCTGGTCCTGCGCATCGGCGGCTGAGCGGCCCCGTCCCTCGCCCCGAACCCTGATCACGGACCCCCGGGAAGGTGCACGTACATGAAGATTCTGGTCGTAGGAGCAGGAGCCACCGGTGGCTACTTCGGTGCCCGGCTCGCACAGGCGGGCAAGGACACCACCTTCCTGGTCCGCCCTCGCCGCGCCGCCGCCCTCCGGGAGCGCGGACTGCGCATCACCGGGCTGGGCCAGGAGGAGAGGATCACGCCCCGGCTCGTCACCGCGGACGAACTCCCGGGCCCCTACGACCTGGTGCTGCTCTCGGTGAAGGCCACGGCCCTGGACGGCGCCCTCGACGACATCGCGCCGGCCGTCGGACCGGGGACCGCGATCGTGCCCCTGCTCAACGGCATGGCCCACCTGGCGCGGCTCAACGACCGGTTCGGCGAGAAGGCGGTGCTGGGCGGCGTCGCCAGGATCATCACGACGCTGAACGACGAAGGCGACATCGTGCGCCTCGCCCCCATAGCGAGCCTGACGATCGGCGAGCAGCGGGGCGGCACGTCCGAGCGGGTCGAGGCGATCGGCGCCGTCCTCGACGACGCGGGCATCGACACCCACCGGTCCAAGGACGTCATCGGGGCGGTGTGGGGCAAGTGGGTGTTCATCAGCACCCTGGCGGGGCTGACCTGCCTGATGCGCGGCACGGTCGGCGACGTCCGGGCCGTCCCCGGCGGGCCCGCCTTCGTCACCGCCCTTCTGGCCGAGTGCGCCACCGTCGCGGCAGCCGCAGGGCACCCCGTACGGGAAAAGGAACTCGACGCCGTGGCCGCGATGCTCACCGCGGAAGGATCAACCCTCACCGCCTCGCTGTACCGCGACGTCGTCCAGGGCGCCCCGACCGAGGCCGAGCAGGTCTTCGGCGACCTCACGGACCGGGCCCGGAGCCTGTCCGTCGGCACGCCGCTGCTCGACCTCGTCACGCTGAACCTGCGCGTCCACGAGCACCGCACCGCCTCTGCCGGCTGAAAATTTCCGGGCCGGGGTCCCCTGGTCCGTGGCCTTCAGAGGAATGGACCTCTGCAGGTCCGGGCAGCCCTGGCCTGCGCGTTCGGTGGCGCGTACCGTGTGGCCGCATGAAGATCCTCGTCAGCGCCGATATGGAAGGCGCCACCGGCGTGACCTGGCCGGCCGATGTGCTGCCAGGCACCCCCCAGTGGGAGCGGTGCCGCTCTCTGTTCACCTCGGACGTCAATGCGGCCGCCCTCGGCTTCTACGACGGGGGCGCCGACGAGGTGCTCATCAACGAGGCCCACTGGACCATGCGCAACCTGCTGCTGGAGCGGCTCGACGACCGGGTCCAGATGCTCACCGGCAAGCACAAGTCCCTCAGCATGGTCGAGGGCATCCAGGACGGTGACGTCGACGCCGTCGCGTTCGTCGGCTACCACACGGGCGCCGGCACGGAGGGCGTGCTGGCCCACACCTACCTGGCCAACTCCATCACCGGGGTGTGGCTGAACGGGGTCCGGGCCAGTGAGGGGCTGCTCAACGCCCACGTGGCCGCCGAGTACGGCGTGCCCGTCGTCCTCGTCACCGGCGACGACCTGACCTGCGTGGACGCGAAGGGCTACGCCCCCGACGCGCGGACGGTCGCCGTCAAGGACTATGTGTCGCGCTATGCCGCGGTCTGCCGGACCCCCGCCCGTACCGCCGCCGACATCCGTGCGGCGGCCAAGGAGGCGGTCGTGCTCGCCGGGCGGTACACACCGGTGGACGGCGGCCCGTTCACCGTGGAGCTGGAGTTCGACGCCGAACACCTGGCCGCGGCCGCCACCGTCGTGCCGGGCGTGGCGCCCGCCGGCGAGAGGCGGGTCGCCTACACGAGCGCGACGATGTACGAAGGTATCCGCACGTTCAAGGCGGTGACGACCATCGTGTCGTCCGCCGTGGAGGAACAGTATGGCTGAGGCGAGCACCCCCCAGGACGGCGTCGACGCGCTCGCGCTCGACGAATCGGTGACGTTCACCTCCGAACTGATCCGCATCGACACCACCAACCGGGGCGGCGGCGACTGCCGCGAACGCCCGGCCGCCGAGTACGTCGCCGAGCGGCTGGCCGCCGCCGGACTCGAACCGGCGATGCTGGAGCGCACCCCCGGCCGCACCAACGTGGTCGCCCGCATCCCGGGTACCGACCCGTCCGCGGACGCGCTCCTGGTCCACGGCCACCTGGACGTCGTACCCGCCGAGGCCGACGACTGGACCGTGCACCCCTTCTCCGGCGAGGTACGCGACGGAGTCGTCTGGGGCCGCGGCGCCATCGACATGAAGAACATGGACGCGATGGTCCTGGCCGTCGTCCGGTTCTGGGCCAGGGCCGGCATCCGCCCCCGCCGCGACATCGTGATCGCGTACACCGCCGACGAGGAGGCCAGCGCCGACGACGGCTCCGGCTTCCTCGCCGACCGGCACGCCGCACTCTTCGAAGGGTGTACCGAAGGCATCAGCGAGTCGGGCGCCTTCACCTTCCACGCCGGGCCGAACATGCCGCTCTACCCCATCGCCGCCGGCGAACGCGGCACCGGATGGCTCAAGCTCACCGCCCACGGCAAGGCGGGGCACGGCTCCAAGGTCAACCACGCCAACGCGGTCAGCGCACTGGCCGCGGCCGTCGCCCGTATCGGAGAACACGAATGGCCCGTGCGTCTCACGCCCACGGTCCGCGCCGCCCTCACCGAGATCGCCGCGCTGCACGGCATCCACCCCGACCTCGATGCCCCCGGCTTCGACGTGGACGAACTCCTCGGCAAGATCGGACCGTCCGCCGACCTCGTCGCGCCGACCGTCCGCAACAGCTCCAACCCGACGATGCTGGACGCCGGCTACAAGGTCAACGTGATTCCGGGCCACGCCACCGCCTACATCGACGGCCGGACGGTCCCCGGCGGCGAGGACGAGTTCCACGCCACGCTGGACCGGCTGACGGGGCCCTCGGTCGACTGGGAGTACCACCACCGCGAGGTGCCGCTCCAGGCACCGGTCGACTCGCCCACGTACGCCAAACTCCGTGCGGCCGTCGAGCGGTTCGACCCGGACGGCCACGTCGTGCCGTACTGCATGTCCGGCGGCACCGACGCCAAGCAGTTCTCCCGGCTCGGCATCACCGGCTACGGCTTCTCGCCGCTGAAGCTGCCCGTCGGCTTCGACTACCAGGCCCTCTTCCACGGCGTGGACGAGCGCGTCCCCGTCGAGGCGCTGCACTTCGGCGTCCGGGTCCTGGACCACTACCTGCGCACCGCCTGAACCACTCGGGGGAACCGATCATGAAAACGACTGGGGCCTACGGAAGCTGGCCTTCACCGATCGACGCCGCGCTGGCCGCCTCCCGCGACGGCCGCCCCGAGTACGTGGGGGCGGTCGGCGACGAGCTGTGGTGGACCGAGCCGCGCCCGGCCCAGGCCGGCCGGCGCGCCCTGGTCCGCCGGTCGGCGGACGGCACCACCACGGAGCTGCCCGCGCCGTGGAACGTACGCAGCCGCGTCATCGAGTACGGCGGAAGGCCCTGGGCCGGTGCCGAGCGCGCCGAGGGCGGCCCGCTGATCGTCTTCGTCCACTTCGACGACCAGCGGCTGTACGCCTACGCCCCCGACGAGCCCCGGGAACCATGGCCCCTGACTCCCGTCTCCACGGTCGGCGGCGGACTGCGCTGGGCCGACCCGCGGCTGCACCCCGACCGGGGTGCGGCGGGCGAAGTCTGGTGCGTCCTGGAGGAGTTCACCGGCGAGGCCCCGACCGAACTGCGCCGGGTGATCGCCGCCGTCCCGCTGGACGGCTCGGCGGCCGGAGACCGGTCCGCGGTACGCGAACTCTCCGACGGCCGGCACCGGTTCGTCACCGGCCCCGAGGTGTCGCCCGACGGACGGCGCGCGGCGTGGATCGCCTGGGACCACCCGCGGATGCCGTGGGACGGCACCGAGGTGATGCTCGCCGACATCGGCGAGGACGGCACGTTCCGCGACGCCCGCGGCTTCCTGGGCGGCCCGGAGGAATCCGTGCCGCAGGTCCGGTGGGACGCCGACGGCCGGCTGCTGTTCGCCAGTGACCGCAGCGGGTGGTGGAACCTGTACCGCGCCGACCCGGACGGCGGCGCCGTCGATGAACTCTGTCCCCGCGAGGAGGAGTTCGCGGGTCCCTTGTGGAAGATCGGGCTCAACTGGTTCCGCTCGCTGGACAACGGGCTGATCGCCGCACTCCACGGCGTCGGATCCACCACCCTCGGCATCCTCGACCCGCAGACGGGCGACCTCGTCGACATCGTCGGGCCCTGGACCGAATGGGCCGAGACCCTGGCCGTGCAGGGCAGCCGCGTCATCGGCATCGCGGCGAGCCCGCGCAGCGCGTACGAGATCGTCGAACTGGACACCGCGACCGGGCACACCCGGATCATCGGCGCCCCGCACGAGGACGCGGTCGACCCGGCGTACTACCCCGAGCCCGCCGTCCGCACCTTCACCGGCCCCGGTGGCCGCGAGATCCACGCCCAGGTCTACCCGCCGCACAGCCCCGACCGGACCGGCCCCGACGACGAACTGCCGCCCTACGTGGTGTGGGCCCACGGCGGCCCGACCGGCCACGCCGCGCTCGTACTCGACCTGGAGATCGCCTACTTCACCTCGCGCGGCATCGGCGTCGCCGAGGTGAACTACGGCGGCTCCACCGGCTACGGCCGGGCCTACCGCAACCGGCTGCGCGAGCAGTGGGGCGTCGTCGACGTGGAGGACTGCGCCGCCGTCGCCGGGGCGCTCGCCGCCGAGGGCACCGCCGACCCCCGCCGGCTCGCCGTCCGCGGCGGAAGCGCCGGGGGATGGACCGCCGCCGCCTCGCTGACCGGGACCGACGTCTACGCGTGCGGCACGATCATCTACCCCATCCTGGACCTGACCGCCTGGGGCACCGACGAGACCCACGACTTCGAATCGCAGTACCTGGAGTCGCTGGTCGGCCCGCTCGCCGAGGTTCCCGACCGCTACCGCGACAGGTCACCGATCAGCCGCACCGCCGCGCTCACGACCCCCTTCCTGATCCTTCAGGGGGAGGACGACCCCATCTGCCCCCCCGTGCAGTGCGAACGGTTCCTGGACGCCGTCCAGGGCCGCGGCATTCCGCACGCCTATCTCACCTACCCGGGCGAGGGACACGGATTCCGGCGCGCCGAGACCATGATCAGCGCGCTGGAGGCGGAACTCTCGCTGTACGTGCAGACGTTCGGTCTCGACCGGAGTGACGTGCCGCGGCTGGAGCTGAGGAAGTGACCCTCGCTCCCTTGCCACTCGCCCCCCTGACCCGGCCCGCCCGGCTGAGCGCGGGCGCCAGGGTCGCCGTCGTCTCCCCGAGTGGACCGGTGCCCGCCGACAGGCTGGAGCCGGGTCTCGACCTCCTGCGCGGCTGGGGGCTCGACCCGGTCGTGATGCCGCATGTGCTGGACGTGCACCGGGAGTTGGAGTATCTGGGCGGCAGCGACGAGATGCGGGCCCGGGACCTCCAGGACGCCTGGTGCGATCCGTCCGTCGACGCGGTGATCTGCGCCCGCGGTGGATACGGGGCACATCGCATGGTCGATCTGGTGGACTGGGCGGCGATGCGGGCCGCCGGGCCCAAGGTGTTCGTCGGCTACAGCGACATCACCGTGCTCCACGAGGCGTTCGCCCTGCGGACGGGGCTCGCCACCCTGCACGGTCCGATGGTGGGGACCGAGGCCTTCCTGAAGGACCCGCCGACCCAGGATTCGCTGCGGGCCACCCTGTTCGAGCCCGAGACGGTGATGACGCTGGGGCTCGACGACGCGAGAGCGCTGGTGCCGGGGCGGGCCCGGGGCATCACGTACGGCGGCTGTGTGAGCCTGCTCGCGGCCGACCTCGCCACCCCGCACGCCCGCACCTCGGCCCGGGGCGGCCTGCTGGTCATCGAGGACACCGCCGAGGATCCGTACAGCATCGACCGCATCCTCACCCAACTGCTGCGGGCCGGGGCGCTCGACGGCGTAGCCGGAGTGGCCTGCGGTTCCTGGGCGGGCTGCGGACCGTACGAGCGCGTCCGGGCGGTGCTCGCCGACCGGCTCGGCCCGCTGGGCGTGCCCGTCGTCGAGGAGCTCGGCTTCGGGCACGGCCCCACCGGGCTGACGATTCCCCTGGGGGTGCCGGCCGTGCTCGACGCTCCGGCGGACGGCGGTCCGGCCACGCTCACGGTCGAGGTCCCGGCACTGGTCTGAGCGGACCCGGGCCCGTATATGAACCCGACCCGTCGAAGGCCCAGGCGTCACGCCTGGGCCTTCGCGGCGCTCCGGCGTGCGCCGGGCCGGCCCGGACGGGACGGGATGCGAAGAAGCTGAGCAACCTTCAGAAAACGCCGTCCCGGGCGTTGACACGGCTATGACCTGTGTCACAGCATGAGCGCGACCCAATACTTACCGGTCGGTAAGGTGTCCTCGGTGTGGAGGTCCTCGTGTCGCGTGCTGTCTCCGGTTCCCTGTTCCGGTCCCGCCGGTCGAAGTCGTCGAAGTCGTCGAAGTGGTCGAAGCCGCTGTCCCGCACACCACTCTCCTTCGTCGCCGGGGCCGCGCTCGCCGCACCCCTCGTGCTCGCCGGCACCGCACAGGCGGACACGGTCGCCCTGTCCCAATACACCGTCACCCCACTGAAGTTCACCGTGTCCGCCGGCGGCCGCTCCTGCACTGTGGACGCCGACCTCTACCGCCCCGCCGGAGCCGACGCCCTGCACAAGGTGCCCGCCGTGCTCGCCACCAACGGCTTCGGCGGCAGCAAGTCGGACGGCTCGACCGACGGCATCGGCAAGGCGTTCGCCTCCCGCGGCTACGCCGGACTCGTCTACTCCGGCCTGGGCTTCGGCAAGTCCGGCTGCCTCATCACCCTCGACGACCCGGAGACCGACGGCAGGGCGGCGGCCGCCCTCGTCGACTTCCTCGGCGGGACACGCGCCGCCGACGACGGCACCAAGGCCGACTTCGTCACCCAGGACGGCCCCGGAGATCCCACGGTCGGCATGATCGGCGGTTCGTACGGCGGAGCCGTCCAGATGGCCACCGCGGCCGTCGACCCCCGCGTCGACGCACTCGTTCCGCTCATCACCTGGAACGACCTCGGATACGCGCTCGCCCCGAACAACACCGGCGCGGCCCACGGCGTCTCCTCCGACACCGCCGGCGTCTTCAAGTGGCAGTGGACCAACGGCTTCTACCTGATGGGAGAGGGCCAGACGATCCTCAGCCCCAGCCTCGACCCGTCCCGTTTCGGCAGCCTGGACTGCCTCCACTTCGCCGCGCAGGCCTGCGACACCATCCGGCTGCTCAACTCCGGCCGCTTTCCCGCGGACAAGACCGCCGCCATGCTCGACTACGCGCGCAGCGTCTCGCCCGTCTCGTACCTGAAGCGCGTCAAGGCGCCGACCCTCCTGATTCAGGGCCAGGCCGACAGCCTGTTCAACCTGAACGAGGCCACGGCCACGTACCGGACGCTCAAGGCGCAGGGCACCACGGCCAAGATGATCTGGCAGGCCTGGGGCCACAGCGGCGGCCAGGTGCCGGGCGAACTCGACCTGACCCAGGGCAATCTCGAGAGCAGTTACGTCGGCGGGCGCGTCCTCGCCTGGTTCGACCGCTACCTCAACCACCAGTCCACGACGGACACCGGACCGGAGTTCGCCTACTACCGCGACTGGCAGAGCGGTTACGGCACCGCGGACGCCGTCCCCGGCCCGACCCGGACCCTGTACCTCTCCGGCGACGGCAAGCTCGTCGACGACCGCGCCGAGGTCGCGCGCGGCAGCCGCCAGTACACCAACTGGCTGATCCCCACCAGCCACTCGGAGAGCTCACTCGCCGGCCTCATCGGACTGCCCGACCCGAAGCCGTACGACACCAAGGGCACCTACCTCGGCTGGACCAGCGCCCCGCTCGCCTCGGCCCTCGATGTGGTCGGGGCCCCGAAGGCCACGCTGAAGGTCGTCTCGCCGAAGACGGAGCGCGTCCAGAACAGTGGTGACGCCGCCGACAAGCTCGTCCTGTTCGCCAAGGTGTACGACGTGGCACCGGACGGGACCAGGACCCTGGTGAACCGGCTCGTCTCGCCGGTCCGGGTGCCCGACGTGACCCGCCCCTTCACCGTCCAGCTGCCCGGCATCGTCCACCGGTACGAGGCGGGACACCGGCTGGAGTTCGCGATCGCGGCCAGCGACGACGCGTACTTCGGCAACCGCGGCATCAAACCCGTCACGGTCGTCAGCGCACCCGGGGACACCGGGGTGCTGGAGCTGCCGGTGGTGGGCGGCACGGGGAAGTGACGCGGTAGCAGCGGCGTACGGCCGTCACCCGAACGGCCGCGCCCACCGCCCCCGGGCATGCGGAAGGAGCCATCCTGGTGCCCGGGGGCTGTGGCACACCGTAACGAGGGAAGGGGCCGCTTCATGAGCCCGAAGGACGTGTCGAGCGACAGCAAGCGCAGCACGGATGCGTTCACGCCGGCCCGCATCCTGGTCCTCGTCATCGCGGTCCTGTCGATCGTGTTCATCGTGGAGAACACCAAAGAGGTCGAGGTCCGCCTCATCATTCCACTGGTGACCATGCCGATGTACGTGTGGCTGATCGTGATGTTCCTGGCCGGAATGGCCTGCGGGGCGTACTTCTTCCGCAGGCGCACCCCCAAGTAGCCGTCCCCGGCCCAGCCCGGCAGGGCAGGTCGACCACGCTCGTGATCAATGCATCTAGGCTGGCTCGATGTCCGACATCCCCTACCTGGCCGAGGGCCCGCGCACGGCGATCCGCCCGTTCACGTACGCCGACGCGGACGAGTTCACCGCCCGTGCCCGGGAGAGCCGTGCACTGCAACGCCCCTGGCTGTTCCCGCCCGCCGACCCCGACACGTACGCCGCCTACGCGAGCGTGCTCATCGAGGACCCGGCACGCGCGGGATTCCTGGTGTGCGAGCGCGGCGGCGCGGCAGGCAGTGCGGCCGACGGCGCGATCGCCGGGTTCATCAACATCAACAACATCGTCATGGGCGGATTCCGCTGTGGCGCGCTCGGCTACGGGGCCTTCGCCCACGCGGCCGGGCGCGGCCTGATGAGCGAGGCGCTCGGTCTCGTACTCGGTCACGCCTTCGGTCCGCTCGGCCTGCACCGGCTCGAAGCGAACATCCAGCCCGGCAACGCCGGCTCGATCGCGCTGGTGCGCAGGGCGGGATTCCGGCTGGAGGGGCTCTCGCCGGACTTCCTGTTCATCGACGGGGCCTGGCGTGACCACGAGCGGTGGGCCATCACGGCGGAGATGCGCTGAGGCGAAGGCGCCTCGGCCGGTGCTCCGGCTGCCGCGGTGATGCGCGGAGCCACGGTGCCGCCGGCCGGCCCTCAGCCCGCCGTCGCGGCGGTCTGCGCGTCCAGCGCGGCGAACAGCCAGTCGTGCGCGGACCCCGGGGTCGGCTCCGGCGGACCGCCCGGCGCGGTGATCATGTCGGCGGTCAGCTCCCAGTACCGGTCGATCCGCGGGTCGGCGGCGAGCTGACCGGCGAGCAGCCTGCGGAAGGCCGGGGTGTCCCGGCTGCCGTAGGCGCGCGCGTACGCGTCCACGAAACTGTCCAGCGCCTCGCCCGGACGGGGTGCGCCACCCCGGCGCAGGTGGGCGCCCGCCAGCTCGTACGCCTGCGCCAGACCCGCGTACAGAACGGCGGACGCGCGGCCTCCGGAGTCCTTGTGCGCCTCGGGCTGGGGCCGCTCCCCGCCGGTGCAGGGGCGGGTCACCAGCGCGTTCAGCCGGGCGAAGGCAAGCACCTGGGCCGGGTCCGGGTCGTCGGGAGGCTGAGCCACCGCCACCTCCAGGAACGCGGTCCGCGCCCGGGCCGGCATCCGCGGCGGCAGCCAGGCGCGCCAGAACCGGGCCATGGGGTCCGTGCTCGGCGGGGCGGCCACCGCCCCGATCAGGCGCAACCGGTCGGCCCGCTCCCCGGGCGGGCACTCCAGCACCAGCCGCATCCCCGCCTCCCGCCACCGCAGGGCCGTGAGCTGTGAGCCGAGTTCCCGCAACTGCCCCGCGACGGCGTCCTCCAGGGCTCCCCGCACCCCGTCCTCCTCCTCGTCGAGTACGCGCCGCACCTCGCGCACCGGCAGCCCGAGGCCGCGCAGGGAGCGGAGCAGGCGCAGCCGGCCGAGGGCGTCGGGGCCGTAACGGCGATGACCGCCCGCGCTGCGGGAGGCCTCCGGCAGCAGACCGTTGTCGGAGTAGAAGCGGACGGCCTTGACGGTGACGCCCGCGCGCTCGGCGAGCTCGCCGATGCTGCACAGACCGTCGGGCGGCGTGAGCACTTGAACCTCCCTCTGAGGGAGCTTCTACGGTACCGGCGACGGCGGCCGGGACGATCGGGGGCCGGTGCGCCGACGACGGATCGCAGAGGAGAGGACCATGAGCGAATTCATTCTGGTGTCAGGCATGTTCACCGGCGCCCACGTGTGGGAGGACGCCGCTGCCCGCCTGGCCTCCGCGGGTGCCGGTGTGCACACGGCGGCCCTCACCGGTCTGGGCGGGCCGCGGGGCGCCGCGACGGGCGGCATCGGCCTGGAGACGCACATCCAGGACGTGCTCGCGCTGATCGACTCGGTGCGCGCGGACGCCGGCCCGGACCAGGAGATCGTGCTGGTCGGGCACGACTACGGGGTCCACCCGGTGCTGGGCGCCGCCGACCGCCGCGCGGAGCACATCGGCCGGATCGTCTGCGTGGACACGGGGCCGGGCCAGGACGGCGCGCCGGCGCTGGCCGCCGTCCCGGACCCCTCCGTGCGCGAGGAGGTGGCCGGGCGCGCCGGTGCGGAGGGCGACGGCGGGGGTCTGGCCGCCCCGGCCCGCGAGGAGTGGCAGCGCTGGGGCAGCACCGCCGGCATCCCCGAAGCGGCACTCGACCGGCTCACCGCACTCGCCTCCCCGCAGCCACTGGGCACCCTGCTCCAGCCGCTGCGGCTGACCGGCAGGGCGGCGGCGCTGCCCGTGACGGGGGTGCTGTGCACGGCCAACGGTTCGACCATCGAGATGGTCCAGCGGCGGGTGGACCTCGGCGATCCCGTCTTTCAGCCGCTGGCCGATCCTCAGGTGTCGTTCTTCGAACTGCCCACCGGCCACTGGCCGATGCTGTCCCTGCCGGCCGAGCTGGCCGACGTCCTGCTGCGGGCGGCCGCGGGCGAAGGACACCGGCTGGTTTCGCCCGGCCTCCGCGAACCGCCCGCGCACCTGCGGCCGTTTCTGCTGGACGTGCCTCAACTGCCTCGCGAGCGGACCGGGAACGTCGACCTGTACCTGCCCGACGCCGAGGACCCCCGGCCCGCGGTGGTGTTCGTGCACGGCGGCCCGGTGCCCGCCGGGGCCCTGCCGACGCCGCGGGACTGGCCGGCCCTCCAGGGATACGCGCGGTACGCGGCCATGGAGGGCGCGGTCGGCGTGACGCTCGATCACCGGCTGCACGGCATGACCGACTACCCGCGCGCCGCCGCGGACGTGGCCGCCGCGGTCGAGCTGGTCAGGGCCGATCCGCGGGTGGACGCGGACCGGATCGCGCTGTGGTTCTTCTCGGGCGGCGGCCTCCTCGCGGCGGACTGGCTGAGGCGGCCGCCGGCCTGGCTGCGCGCTCTGGCCGCCTCCTACCCGGTGCTGGCCTCGCACGCGGGCTGGGGGCTGGTCGACAGCAGGTTCCACCCGGTGAGTGCGGTGGCGAGCGCGGGCACCCTGCCCATCCTGATCACTCGGGTGGGGCGCGAAACCCCCGAGATCGCCGTCACCGTCGAGGAGTTCCTGACCGCGGCCGGCAAGTGCGCGGCGGACGTCGAGGTGGTCGACGTACCGCACGGCCGCCACGCGTTCGAGACCCTCGACCCGACGGAGGAGTCGCGCGAGGCCGTGCACCGCGCGATGCACTGGGTGCTGGGGCGCCTGTCCGTCTGAGCAGCGCATGGGGCGCGTCGGCCCGGACATACGCATGGCGCGGCGGAGCCCCGCCCGGGGAGGGAGTCACAGTCCATCTCTTCCTTTCGCGCATACGTCCGGACGGCTCGGGCAGGCGACCGGAAGCCCCGAAAGTCGGAGGCCGGTCAGTGAGCGGGCTTCCCCGGCGACAGGTGAGGGATGAGTACGGAGAAGGACAGCGAAAAGGAGCACGACGAAAAGCGCATCGACGTTCCCACCGCCATGCGAAATGCCTCAGCGCAGCTCACGGAACTGCTGCGGTGCGAGCCGGGGTCGGTTTCCGCGGTGAAGGCGACCGACGACGGCTGGTCGGCGGATGTGGAAGTGGTCGAGGTGGAAAGAGTGCCGGACACCATGAGCGTGATGGCCTCCTACCGGGTGCAACTCGACCCCCAGGGAAGGCTCATGTCCTACGAAAGGCTGCGGCGCTATGCCAGAGGTCAGATAGACCGGCGCTGAATTCCGGCGTCAGACGGAACGAAGATCACCGAACGGAAGATCACCGAAAGGAGTTCCCCATGACACTCGTGCAGCAGAGCAATGCCACGTCCGGCGGGAGCGGCTCGGGAAATCTCTACGACGTACTCGAGCTCATACTCGACCGCGGTCTGGTCATCGACGCATTCGTCCGCGTATCCCTGGTGGGCATCGAAATCCTGAAAATCGATGTCCGGGTGGTGGTCGCCAGTGTCGACACCTACCTGCGGTTCGCCGAGGCGTGCAACCGGCTCGACCTCGAGTCCGGCCGCAAGGCGCCGAGCCAGCTCACCGACCTGGTCGGCGACATGACGGAGAACGGCGCCAAGGGCAAGTCCAAGGGTGCGCTGACCGGCGCCGTCGAGGCGTTCAGCGAATCGTTGCAGGGCAAGCGCGACGAGCCCGAGGAGGAGCCCCGCAAGCGGCCGGCCCGTAAGGCCGCGGCCGGCCGTCAGACCCAGCGACGCGAGGAGTAACGGTGTCCACCTACATCTACGCCATCACCGGCGCCGACCACCCGTTGCCACTGAACGGCCTGCACGGCGTGGGCGAACCGCCCTCGGCGCTGCGCACCGTGCGCACCGGCCGGCTGGCCGCCGTGGTCAGCGACGCGCCCCCCGGGCTCCGCGCCAAGCGACGCGACGTCATGGCCCACCAGGGCGTGCTGGAGACGCTGATGGCGGGCGGCGCGACCCTGCCCATGCGCTTCGGCCTGGTGGGACCCGACGACGAGGAGGTCACCGCGGTCCTGGACCGGGAGGCCGACACGTACGCGGAGCGGCTGGCGGAACTGGACGGCCGGGTGGAGTACAACCTCAAGGCCGGCCGGGACGAGGACGACCTCCTGCGGGAGATCATGGCCGAGTCCGACGGGATACGGCAGCTCAACGAGCGGGCCCGCGCCGAGGGCCGTCACGAGGACCGGGTCGCCCTGGGAGAGGCCGTGGCCAAGGAGGTGGCCGCCCGCCACCGGAAGGAGGCCGAGGAGGTGGCCGGGCGGCTGGCGCCTGTCGTCACCGGTTGCTCCCAGGCGGAGCCGGCTCCCCAGCAGTTCCTCAACCTCTCCTTCCTCGTGCCCCGTGCGGAGACCGACGCCTTCGTGGCCGCGGTCCGGCGCGAGGCCGACCAGCGGGGCGACGCGTACGAGTTCACGCTGACCGGTCCGCTGCCCCCGTACAGCTTCGTCTGACCGCGGCCCGTGCGGCTCCCCGAGCGGAGGGAGGTGATCAGCCCCCATGGGCCTCATCACCGGCATCCTGACCCTGCCGCTGGCTCCCGTCCGGGGGACGGCCTGGGTCCTCGACCAGGTCGTCCACGCCGCCGAGGAGGAGTTCTACGACCCCGAGCCGGTACGCGCCCAGCTCGCGCAACTGGAACGGGACCTGAACAACGGCCTCATCGACGACGAGGAGTTCGACCGGCGGGAGGACGAACTGCTCGACCGCCTCGATGAGATCGAGGAGTACCGACGCAGCACACGGCACACGCCGTGACTGACCCACACTCACAACTAGACGTGACCGGGGGAGATTCGAGGTGCATCGACGATGACACAGCATGCCAAGATCGGCGCCGCTCTGGTGGGGGGATACCTGCTGGGGCGTACCAAGAAGGCCAAACTCGCCCTGGGATTCGGGATGTTCCTCATGGGTAAGAAGATCGATCTCGACCCGCGGCAGATCGGCAGAGCGCTGGCCGACTCACCGGTTCTGGGCTCTCTCAACGGCCAGGTCCGCAAGGAGCTGGTGGACGCCACCAGAACAGCCGCCACCAAGGCCGTGACCCAGCGGGCCGGCAGCCTGGCCGACTCGCTGCAGCAGCGCACCCGGGCGCTGGGGGCCGGCCCCGACGACGAGTACGAGGACGAGGACGAGGACGAGGCGGGATACGAGGACGAGGCGGACCGGAGCCAGGACGAGGGCGAGGAGCGCGAGCCCGCCCCGCGCAAGGCCGCCGCGAAGTCCGGGTCCAAGGCCGCGGCCTCGAAGAGCCGGTCCTCGTCGGGCACCGGCAGGTCCGGGAGCACGGGCAAGTCCTCCGCCCCCGCGCGCAAGCGCACCGGAGCCGCCCGTAAGACCGCGGCCTCCGGCGCCCGCAAGGCCCGGGGAGGCGACAATGCCTGAGTCCGCACGGGGCGGCATCAAGGACGCCGTGCTCGCGAACCCGGCCACCGACCGCCTCAAGGACGAGGTGCAGAACTACCTGCGGGCGCGCGCCGAACACACGGTGACCCAACTGGGCCATCGCCTGGGCGAATCCGTGTCGCGGCTCGCGGAGCCGGGCAGTGGGGGCGGCGCCCTCAAGAGCCTCGCCAAGGGCGGCAAGGCCCTCGGCGAAGGCAAGTCGCCCGCTCAGGCCGCCCTGACCGCCGGCGCCTCCCACCTCAAGGACACCGTCAAGGACAAGGTGAAGGGATTGTTCGGCAAGGGACGCAAATCCGGCGGCGGCAAGTCCAAGAGCGTCACCGTCGTCGAGGACATCGACGTCGGCGTGCCGGTCCGCGAGGCGTACGACCAGTGGACCCAGTTCCAGGAGTTCAGCACGTTCGCCAAGGGCGTCGTGAGCGTGGAGAAGGCGGACGACACCACCAGCAACTGGAAGGTGAAGGTCGCCAAGTCCACCCGCAGTTGGAAGGCGAACGTCACCGAGCAGGTGCCCGACGAGCGCATCACCTGGACCACCGAAGGCGCCAAGGGCACGGTCAAGGGCGTGGTCACCTTCCACGCCATCACCGACGATCTCACGCGCGTCCTGCTGGTCCTCGAGTACTTCCCCAAGGGCCTGTTCGAGAAGACCGGCAACATATGGCGCGCCCAGGGCCGCCGCGCCCGGCTCGACCTCAAGCTCTACCGCAAGTTCCTCATGATGCGCGGCGAGGCGACCGACGGCTGGCGCGGAGAGATCCGTGACGGAGACGTCGTCGTCAGCCACGACGAGGCGGTCGAGGAGGAAGAGGCGCGGAACGACGAGGGCGCCGGGCCCGAGGACGAGCACCCTCGGGACGAGGCGGACGAGCCGGCCGAGGACGAGCGGCCGCACGACGACACCGACGCCGCGTACGACGACGAGGAGCCTCCGGCGGACGAGTGGGAGGAGCCTGAAGAGGCCGAGGAAGAGGACCCCGCGTACGAGGACGCCGCCGACGCGGAACAGGACGACGAGGCGGCGGACGAGGACGCCCCCGACGACGAGGCGGCGGACGAGGGTGCCCCCGACGACGAGGAACAGGACGACGAGCCGGAGGAGGAGACCCGGCCGGCTCGCCGCTCCCGACGCCGTGCGGCGCACGCCGACCGGTGACACGAGCACCGCGCACGGATCCGCACCCAGACCACGGAAAGGCGTGAGACGTCGTGACCGATTCACTCGCCGGCCGGCTGCCCGCCACGCCGCGGGCCGGCGCCCCGGCGTACGGGCAGCAGGGCGGGTCGGCCAACCTCGCCGACATCCTGGAACGGGTCCTGGACAAGGGCATCGTCATCGCCGGTGACATCCAGATCAACCTGCTCGACATCGAGCTGCTCACCATCAAACTCCGCCTGCTCGTCGCCTCCGTCGACAAGGCCAAGGAAATGGGCATCGACTGGTGGGAGCACGATCCCTCCCTCTCCTCACGGGCCCGCCCGGCCCGCGAGACGGAGGAGGCACCCGCACCGCGCGAGGCCGACGCCCTGACCGGCTCGTCGGGCGACACCCGGTCCGGCTCATCGAACGACGCCCTCGCCGAGGAGAACGAGCAGCTGCGCGCCGAGCTGGCCCGTCTGCGATCGGCCGCCGGGCTCCCGGGGCCCGCGGACGCCGAAAGGCAGGCCGCTCCGGCCCACCAGGAGGAGGAACGATGAGCTCCCGACCGAACCCGCCCGCCGGTTTCACGGACCCGGACGTCGAGGACGTGACGTACGTCTACGCCGTCGGCCGTGACACCCCCGCCCTCCACGGGCTGGCCGCCCGGCTGCCGGGCGTGGACGGGCGGCCCCTGCGCCCGGTCGGCGGGGGAGGGCTGTGCGCGCTGGTCTCGGGCGTCCCGTCGGACACCTTCAGCGAGCGGGGCCTCACCGCACAGATGGAGGACCTGGACAGGCTCGAAGCGGTCGCCCGCGTCCACCACGCCGTGGTGGACGCCGCGTTCGCCGAGACGTCGGTCCTTCCGATGCGGCTGGCCACGGTCTACCTGGACGACGCCCGGGTGGCCGACATGCTGGTCCGGCAACACGGCGAGTTCCAGGAGCTGTTGGGCCGACTGGAGGGTCAGGTCGAGCTGGGGGTGAAGGTGTACGCCGATCCCCGCACGGCCGCCGCGCCGGAGCCGTCCGCCGGAGCGTCCGCGGGCGCCGGGGCGGGCCGCGCCTATCTGCGGCAGCGCCGGGCGCAGCAGCACAGCAGCCAGGACGCCTACCGGGCGGCATCCGACCTGGCCGCCCGTGCCGCGCGGGTGGCGGAGAGCCTGGCCACGGAGCGGGCGGTCCACCGTCCGCAGCAGGGGCAGCTCGCCTCCCGTCCGGGGGTGAACGTGGCCAACGAGGCCTATCTCGTCCCCCGGGAGCACATGGAGCGGCTGCGCCAGGAGCTCTCCGCGCTTGCCGACGGCGCCCCCGGGGTATCGGTCGAGGTGACCGGGCCGTGGGCGCCCTACTCGTTCGCCACCGCCGTGGCGGCGCAGGACACGGACGGCGGCGGGGCGCGATGACCACGGACCTCGCGGGCGGCGTCCTCGGCGAGGCGGGCCCCCGAAGCGGCCCGCCCGTCGCGCTGATCGACCTGCTGGACCGCCTGCTGAACGGTGGGGCGGTACTCACCGGCGACCTGGTGCTGTCCATCGCCGATGTGGATCTCGTCCACGTCAGCCTTCGCGCGGTGATCAGGTCGGTCACGGGCGAGGAGCCGGCTCCGTGGTGAGCCCACGGCCCGCTCTCGTACGGGACCGCAGCAACCCGGCCACCGCCAGCGGCACCAGGGAGAGGAGGACGCGATGACCGGCCCCGATCACGCACGAGGTGCTACGGGCACCTCCGCCGCAGCGGAAGACGTGGCGCACGCGGCGGCCCGGGCGTTCGGGCTGAGCCCCGCACCATCGGACGAGCGCTGCCCCTCCGCGGCGGCCCAGCGGCTGCACACCGACCCGGACACGGTGGAGAGGGACCTCATGAAGCTGGTGCTCACCATCGTCGAACTGCTGCGCCAGCTCATGGAACGTACCGCGATCCACCGGGTCGACCAGGGCGACCTGAGCGAAGCGCAGGAGGAGCGGATCGGCATGACGCTGATGGTCCTGCATGAACGCATGACGGAGCTGTGCGACCGCTACGACCTGACGATGGACGACCTCAATCTCGACCTGGGGCCGCTCGGCTCGCTGCTTCCGCAGAACGGCGGCTGAGCGGTTCCGGCCAAGGTTTCATCGCATCACCCGAGGCAAGGAGGAAGGCCATGACTGCTGAAAGCAAGGACACCAAGAACTCCACTCCGAGCAAGGGCAGGACCACCACCGCCCGCAAGGCGGCGGCCTCGACCCGGAAGTCGGCCGGTGCAGGCACCGCGGCTGTCGGCGAGCAGGCCGACCAGGCGCAGTCGGCGGCCGGGGGCGCCAAGAACGCGGCCTCGGACGGCATGCGGGCGACCGGGGAGTCGACCCGGCGCATCGGGCGTGCCGCGGCCACCGGCCTCGAGCACGGCCGGCACGCGGTGACGGCCAACGCCGCCAAGGCGGCGGGCGCCGCCACCACGGCCTGGACCGTCATCAAGCACCGGAGGGCAGTGGCGGCCGGAGCCGCGGCAGGCGTCGCCGGTGTCGCCGGAGCGGCCTTCGCGATCGGGCGGTCGACCGCCAAGCCGCCGACGGGCCCTCTGACCCGGCTGGCGCGCGGCAGGATCTGATCGCGGGCAAGCGAACCGCTGCCGTGTGACGTGACCGCACCGCCCACGCCGCCGCCCGCGCCGGGAGAACCGGCGCGGGCGGCAGGTCAGGGGCGGACATCGGTGCACTGCGGCCGGGCATGCGTGATCATGACCGGAATGAACACTCGTTTCCTCGGAATACCTGATCTGGCCGAAGTCCCGTCGGTGGCGGTCGTGGTCGACGTCATGCGTGCGTACACCGTCGCCGCCTGGGCGTTTGCCCGGGGCGCCGAGAAGATCGTCCTCGCCGCGTCACTGGACGAAGCCCTGGCTCTCAAGGTGCTCCACCCGGACTGGGTGGCACTCAAGGACGGCCCGCCCGCGCCCGGGTTCGACGCCGTCAACTCGCCGGGCCTGCTGCGGTCCGCCGAGCTCGGCGGTCGGACCGTGGTCCAGAAGACCACGGCCGGGACGGTCGGCGCTCTCGCGGTCAAGGAGGCCCAACTGGTGCTGTGCGCCGGCTTCGTGGTCGCGGAGGCAACGGCCCGGCTCCTGCGGGACCGCGGGAGCGACCACGTCACGTTCCTCGTCACCGGCGAGGACGGAACGGCCGACGAGGACCTGGCGTGCGCCCAGTACATCGCCGGAAGGGCCACCGGGGCGGCGACGGACGCTGCCGAGTTCCTCCGCCGCGGGGCCGCCTCCCGCGCCGCGTCCGAGCTGGCGGAGGGTGTGCGGCAAGGAGTCCACCCCGACGACGTCGCGCTCTGCCTGGAGCTCGACCGGTTCCCCTTCGCCATGGTGGCGACCTCGGAAGGCCCCCTCATGGTCCTGCGACCGCACCCGATGCCTGCGCCGACCGGCGACGATCCGGTCGGGTAGCCGGTGGGGCCGGCGCTTCCCTGCCGCGCGGTCCGGCCGCGGCCTCAAGAACCTCGGGGCCCCTCCGCGCACAGCGCGACGAGCGCGTCCGCGTGGGAGAGGCCGCTCTCCTCGACGACTTCACGCACGGTCTGGGCCTCGCGGACCAGGGCGAGGCGGATCTGCCCGGAAGCATCTGTGCGATAGCCGTACACGGCAGGTCTGGGAAGGGAGTTGTACGAGAAGTGCGAGGAGAAGTAATACGCCCCGGTGTCGTACAGCGCCACCACATCCCCCGGACTGATCGCCGGGAGTTCGCGGGCCGTCGCCGTCAGGTCTCCCGCGAAGCAGCACGGCCCCGCGATGTCCACGACCTGGAGCGGCCCCTCCTTGGGACGGCCCGTGGGGTCGAACACGCCGACGCGCAGCGGCCAGGCGTCCGGCATGAACACGGTACGGGTGGCCACCTGGGCCCCGGCGTGCGTGACGGCGATCCGTCGGCCGCCGGCCGACTTGGTGTACTCGACGATCGAGCCGATGGTGCCGCTCTTCGCCAGCAGCGAGCGGCCGAACTCGGTGACCAGGGCGTAGCGGCCGTCGAAGAGCCCGGGGGCGGCGCCGCGCAGTTCGGCGACGTAGTCGGCGTACGTGGGGCGGTCGTCCTCGCTGTCGAAGTTGACGGGCAGTCCGCCGCCGATGTCCAGGCCGGTGATCCGGGCATGCCCCAGCCGGCGGTTGATCCGCTCCGCGAGCTCGTACGCGGCGCTGACCCCCTGGGCGATGAGGGGCAGCGGGCAGCCCTGGGAGCCGACGTGCGCGTGCAGGCGGGTGAGCCAGGGGCGCCGGGCGAAGGCGTCGATCACCGCGTCGACGGCTCCGGGATCGCGGAGGGCGACGCCGAATTTGGACGTCGCGGTCGCCGTGCTCATCGCCCCGATGGCACCGGCGCCGACCTGGGGGTTCACCCGGAGACCAACGGGTCCGAAAGGCTCTCGGCCGGCCAGCAGGCGGTCGACGCGCTCCAGTTCCTGGAAGTTGTCCACATTGATCGCGACGCCGTGGTCGAGTGCGAACGCCAGTTCCTCGACCGTCTTCGCGGGGCTGTCGAAGACCAGCCGGCCAGGGCTGAAGCCCGCCGCGAGTGCCTGTTCCAGCTCGCCCGGCGAGGCCACTTCGCAGCCCATCCCCGCCTCGGAGAGCAGCCGCAGCACGGGCACCAGCCCGCAGGCCTTGGCCGCGAACGTGTGGTGGACCGTGGCCGGCCCCTCGAACGCCTCGTTGAGCGCGTTCACCGCGGCCAGCACGCCGTCGACGTCGAGGAGGCCGACCAAGGGCGAACCGGGGCCGAGCAGCCCGTCGTCGACGGCATGGGCGAGGGCCGCCTCGCGGGCGCGCTCGCGCTGAAGGGCTGAACCGTACGTCACCTGGGACCACACTCCTCGTGGATCGGGCACCCGGGCTGCGGGCCGTTGTGCCCAGCTTCGGGGTACGGGGCCCGGCATGTCTTCATCGCCCACCACCAGCAACAGTCGGTCACTTTGTCCGGTTGCACAGATAAAGGATCAAGCGGATCAGGGCCGGGCGCGCCCCAGCCGCAGTCCGATGTCCGCGAGGAGCCGCACGGCGGGGTCGGCCAGGTCCACGCCGAACAGCTCCCGGGCCCGCCGCAGCCGGTACCGCAGGGTGTTGGGGTGCACATGGAGGCGCTCCGCTGCGGCGGCCGTGTCACCGAAGGCGTCGAGGTGCGCGGCGACCGACGCGCCGTACCGCGACCCGTGAGCCCGGTCGTGCTCCAGCATCGCGTGCACCGGCCCCGACAGCGTCCCCCACAAGGGCTCCACGCAGTCGAGCAGCCGCAGGACCGCAGCCTCGGACGCCACCTCCGCGTACGACGCCACCGCCGACCCGGTCCCCGAGGCGGGCAGGTGCGCGGCCCGGTCCCGCAGCACCCGTACCACCAGCTCCGCGGCGTCACGGGAGGCGGGCAGCTCCGCCAGGTCCGTCACCACGGGGCCGGCACCGGCGAAGACCACGCCTCGCGGCACCGAACGGGCCGCGGCCAGCAGCGTGCGCGCGGGGTCCGTCTCCTCGTCCGCGGCCGGCACCAGGGCGTACAGCCGCTGCCCCGACCGTGCCGTCACGCACCCCGGACGGTAGGCGGCGGCCTGCAGCGCGAGGACGTCGAGCACCCGGTCCCCGACCTCACCCGGTGCGGGCTCCCGGCCGTCGTACGCCTCCGCCACCATCACGGCGTACGGCCGGCCCCGTACGATTCCGACGTCGTGCGCGGCCTGGACGCTGCCCGCCAGGAGCGCGTGCACCGCCCCCTCACGGGCCAGGGCCGCGGCCCGGCCCCACGTCCGGTGATGCGACAGGTGCGGGACGGCCGCGCGGCCCGCCGTCCGCAGCGCCGCCACGGCGTCCTCGGCCAGCGGCCGCCCGTCGGCGGCGGCCCAGATCGAGCCGAGCACCTCCGACCCGTGGCGCACCGCGACCGCCAGCCGCTCCGCGTAGCGCTCGTCGGCGGGGAGCCGCACCACGTCGTCGGTGTTCCACAACGCCTGGAAGAAGCCGCTCTCCCGCAGTTCGACGACCCGCCAGCGGGGCACCTCCTGCCCGAGGATCGTGAGTCTGCGCATCGGATCGGGCTCGTGCTCCATGCGCGAGTAGGCCAGCACCCGCGACTGCGGATCCTCGATCGTGATGGCGCCGCCGACGAGGTCCGCCACGGTGTTGGCCAGGCCCGGCAGATCGCCCAGCGGCAGCCCGTCCACCCCGGCCGCGCCCCCGGATCCGCCCGGAACGCTGTGCGCCAGCGCCGTACGCAACCGGCCGAGCACCTCGGTCCAGCCCTGGGCGGGCGGCCGGGTCAGCAACGCCGTACGTCCCCGCTCCGCCGCCTCCAGAAGGGCCGCCCGCGGACCCCGGGCACCGCGCCGCATCACCACGGCCGCGGCCCCGGCGCGGTCCGCCGCGCACAGCACGTCGACCGCCTCGGGCGAGGAGACCTCCACGCCGACCGCGAGCAGGATCAGCCCGGTGGCCGCCCACGCCTCTTCGTCCCTCTCCTCGCCGGGGTCGTGCAGGACCACGTCGGACACGGGCATCCCGGTGCCGCACGGGGCGGCGACGACGTCGAGCGTCCCCGTGGCGATCAGCGCGAGGAGCTGCTCAAGCGTGGGGCCGGTCGGGGGCCGTTCCGATTCGGGGATGCGCATCCGCCCATCCTCGCCGCCCGGCCGGTACACAGAAAGCCAAGGGCCCTTTGCTAAACCATTACTGTGATAAACCGGACGAGCTAGACAACGTTGTCAGATCCGGGCAGAGTATCGGCTCGGGGCGATCGGGCGCCCCTTCAGGAAAGGGCAGAACCTTGATGGTGTACGGAGCACTCGACATAGGCGGGACCAAGATCGCGGGCGCGCTCGTCGACGAGCAGGGCCGCCTCGTCGCACGGGCCCAGTGCGCGACACCGGCCACCCGGCCCGCCGCCGAACTGGCGGCGGCCGTGATGGCGGTGCTGGACGAACTGGCGGCCCACCCCGCCTGGGAGGAACTGACCTGCCTGGGCGTCGCCAGCGCCGGCCCGGTCGACACCGTTGCCGGCACGGTCAGCCCGGTGAACATTCCCGGCTGGCGGAGCTTCCCGCTCGTCGAACTCGTACGGACGCATGCGAAACTGCCGCTCGGAATCCTTCCCGTGCTGGTCGGGGACGCTGTCGCCATGACGGCCGCCGAGCACTGGCTCGGCGCCGCACGCGGAATCGACAACGCGCTCTGCATGGTGGTCTCCACCGGGGTCGGGGGCGGGCTGATCCTCGACGGAAAAGTCCACGCGGGGCGCACGGGCAACGCCGGGCACATCGGCCACATCACCGTCGACCTCGCCGGCTCCCGCTGCGCCTGCGGCGCACCGGGCTGCGTCGAGAGCCTCGCCAGCGGCACGGCCATCGCCGCCCACGCCCGCGCGCTCGGATGGACGGCCCCTTCCGGCGTCGCGCCGAACGCGGCCGCGGTCGCCGAAGCGGCCCGGTCCGGCGACGACCGCGCGCTCGCGGCCTACGACAGGGCCGCCCGGGCCCTGGCCGCCGGCATCGCGGCGACCGCCGCCCTCGTCGAGCTGGAACGCGTCGTCATCGGGGGCGGTGTCGCTCAGGCCGGTGACGTCCTCTTCGTTCCCCTCCGGCGGTGCATGGACGACTACGCCGTACTCGACTTCACACGCGGCATCTCCATCGTGCCCACAGGCCTCGCCCAGGACGCGGGACTCATCGGAGCCGCGGCCACCGCCTCCGCGCGGCTCGGCGCCCGTACCCGGCCCGAACCGGCCCTGCACTCCTGACCCGTCGCCGGCCGGAAGGAACCACCCGTGGACCAGCTCGTCAACACCATCCGCCCCTACGCCTGGGGTTCCACCACCGCACTGCCCGCCCTGACGGGGACGGAGCCCGACGGCACGCCCCGGGCGGAGCTGTGGATGGGCGCGCACCCGTCGGCCCCGTCGCGGGTCCACCGCGGCTCCGGACCCGAACCGCTCGACGCGCTCATCGAGGCGGCACCGGCCGCCGAACTGGGGGAGGCGACGCTCCGCAGGTTCGGGCCCCGCCTCCCGTTCCTCCTCAAACTCCTCGCCGCCGACTCCCCACTCTCGCTCCAGGTCCACCCGGACCTGGCCCAGGCGGCCATCGGCTTCAAGATCGAGGAAGCCCAGGGCGTCCCGCTCGTCGCCCCGCACCGCAACTACCGGGACGACAACCACAAGCCCGAGATGATCGTGGCCCTCAGCCCCTTCGACGGGCTCTGCGGCTTCCGGCCGCCCGCGCAATGCGCCGACCTGCTCGACGCCCTCGGCCTGCCCGAACTCGCCCACCACGCCGCGGCCCTCCGCGCGGAGCCCGAGGAATCCGCCCTGCGTGCGGTGTTCTCCGCCTTCCTCGCCGCCTCCCCCGACCTGATCGACGCGGTGACCACGGCGGTGGCCCGCGCGGCGCGGAGTGCGGGGCCGCACCGGTCCGCCTTCGAGGCCTACGAGGCCGTGTCCCGGGCCCATCCGGGTGACGGCGGGCTCCTGGCCGCCCTGATGCTGCATCATGTGCGGCTCGCCCCGGGCGAAGGGCTGTTCCTCGGCGCCGGCGTCCCGCACGCCTACCTGCACGGACTGGGCGTCGAACTCATGGCGGCCTCGGACAACGTCCTCAGGTGCGGCCTCACCACGAAGCACGTGGACGCGGAGGAACTCCTGCGCGTGGTGAGGTTCACCGCTGCTCCCGTACGCATCCTGCGGCCTACCGCGCGCGGGGGTGAGGAGGTCTACCCCGCCCCGGTGGACGACTTCCGCCTCTCCCGCATCCGCCGCCCTGGTGCGGACCTGGACGCGAGCGCTCCGCAGATCCTCGTCTGCACGCGGGGACGGATCCGCCTGACCAGCCCGTCCGGGACGCTCACCCTGCAGCCGGGCGACTCGGCGTACGCCCCGGCCGGGGAACGGTTGACTGTCTCCGGGGACGGCGAGGTCTTCCGCGCGACGGTCGGGCCCGAAGGGGCCCGAACTTAACCGGTTCGCTCCGCTTGCCCCTTCCGGGGCGCGGGTCTTTGTCCTCAATCTCCCCCATAGCCTTAAGGGCATGGGGGCACCCCCATGACGGGCTTGGTTGGTGCGGGTGCCTCCGCAGGGTGCGGGCGCCTTTACCCCGTGGGTGGGGGTCCGGGGCCCCTCCGGGGCGTCTCCTCGGACGACGAACGCTCCGCGGGTACGCAGCGGACCCGGGTCGATGTTCGTCGTCCTGCGGGGACTCCCCTGCACGCCCCCGGCCCCGGCCGTCTGGCGTCTGCGGCAGTCGTATCGCCGGCGTTCACACGCAAGGACGGCTGGGTGGGGGCGTGCAGGGGAGTCCCCGCAGGACATGGCGTACGACCCGGGTCCCTCTCGGACCCGGGTGAACACGCCATTTCTGAGGAGACGCCCCGGAGGGACCCCACCCCCACCCACCGGCATGGCGCACCCGCACCCCGCGAGGGGACCCGCACACAAGCCTGTCCGGCGATTGAGGACGGAACCCCCCCGCCCCTACTTCGTCGCTCCCTGGGCGAACCCGTTATAGATGTACCGCTGCAGGAACAGGAAGATGACCAGCGTCGGGACGATGACCAGCACCGCCCCCGCCGAGATGTTTTCCCAGTGCGCTCCGAACGGTCCCTTGAACCGGAACAGGGCGGTGGAGACCGTGCCGAGTTCCTGGGAGGGCATGTAGAGGAAGGGGATGTAGAAGTCGTTGTAGACGGTGATCCCCTTGATGATCACTACGGTCGCGATCGCCGGCTTGAGCAGCGGGAAGATGATCTTGCGGTAGATCGTGAAGGAGTTCGCCCCGTCCAGCCGCGCGGCTTCGTCGAGGGACACGGGGATGCCGCGGATGAACTGCAGGAAGATGTAGATCGACACGATGTCCGTGCCCATGTAGAGCAGGATCGGGGCCCACCGGGTGTCGAACAGCCCGAAGCTGTTGACGACCTGGAAGGTGGCGACCTGTGTGGTGACGCCGGGCACGAGCGTGGCGATCAGGAAGAGGGCCATGATCAGCTTCTTGGCCCGGAAGTGGAAGCGGTCGATGGCGTACGCGGTCATCGAGCCGATGATCACGGTGCCGGTGATCGAGAACAGCAGGATGAACGCGGTGTTGCCGAAGGCCGTCAGCATGTGGCCGTCGGAGAACGCGGTGGCGTAGTTGCCGAAGTTCAGCCAGTTGCCCGGCAGGGACAGCGCACCGCCGTCCGTGGCCTCCTCGGACGTCTTGAGGGAGGTGAGAAAGACGACGGCGAGCGGGAGGAGCACCACCAGCGAGGCGATGACGAGCGAGACGTAGACGAAGGTCTGACCGACGCGGCCGCGGCCGCGGACCTGTCGGGGACCGGGCACGGAGCGGCCGGGCACGGAACGGCCGGGCACGGAACGGCCGGCCGCCGGACGGGCGGGCGCGGCGGGCTGCGGGGCCGTGGTCATACGAGGTCCACCTTTTCGTCGGGCACGAGCCGGCGCTGGATCCAGGTGATCAGCAGAATGATCAGCAGCAGCACCACGGCGGCCGCCGACGCCAGACCGGTCTTGTTGAACTGGAACGCGAGCTTCACCGTCTGGATGACGAACGTCGAGGTGCCGGTCGCACCGCTGGTCATGATCCAGGGGATCTCGAAGACGGCGAGCGATCCGGAGATCGCAAGGATGATGCTCAGGCTCAGTACGGGCCTGATGCTCGGGGCGATGATGTGCCGGAACTGCTGCCACCGTGTCGCCCCGTCCAGTTGGGCCGCCTCGTAGAGCTCGCCGGGGATCGACTGGATGGCGCCGAGGAACAGGACGAAGTTCAGGCCGGTGAAGCGCCAGACGGAGACGCCGGCGAGCGAGGTGTTGGCGGATGCCGGGTCGCCCAGCCAGGCGTGGTCGGTCCCCGACCCGAACCAGGACAGCACGGAGTCCAGCGTGCCGCCGTCCTGGAAGAAGTACAGGAAGACGAATCCGATGGCCACGCCGTTGATGAGGTAGGGGAAGAAGAGCAGGCCCTTGAACAGGTTGCGGAACCGCAGATCGAAACTGAGCACCGTGGCGAAGTACAGCGCGATGACGATCTGGACCCCGGAGGCGGCCAGGTAGTAGAAGCTCACGAAGAACACCCGGAAGAGCTCGGGCCGGGTGAAGATCTGGACGTAGTTGTCCACTCCGGTGAAGTTCCGGTCCGGGCTGATTCCGTCCCAGTCCGTGAAGCTGTAATAGATCATGTTCCCCACAGGTACGTAGGTGAACGTGATCAGCAGGACCAGCGGCGCCGCCAGGAAGAGCCAGGGGGTCGCGCGGCGGAGCAGTTGTCCCCACGTCCTGCGTCCTTGCGGGCCGGCACCGCTCTGTGTGGTCTTGCGACGTGAGGGCGCTGCACGGTGCGTCTTCACGCTCGCCACCTCGGTCGTCTGGGTCATATCGGGCCTTTCGTCGTCCGCGTCGTCATCCCGTGTGCGCGGGAGGGCGGGGCCCCGGCCGGTGTCGTGCGGCCGGGGCCCCCTCACCGGGTCAGGAGCCGGCGGTCTTCGCTGCCTCGTCCCACTTCTTGTCGAGCTCGGTGAAGTAGTCCTCGAGGCTGCCCTTCTGGGCTCCGCGGGCGATGTCGATCAGCTTCTGGCGGTAGTCGGGCTTGTTGAGCCCGATCTCTGCGGCGTTGTCGATGTCGTTGACCTCGCCGGTCTTGCTCTCCGAACGCTCCACGAACGTGACATCGTTGTCAACGAATTCCTTCAGGGTGGCCGGCATGGGGGCCGACTTCAGCGTGGGGACGGCTCCCTCCTTGGCGGAGTAGCCGGACTTCTCGGTGAACCAGTCGATCCAGGCCCGGGCCGCTTCCTTGTGGTCGGAGTGCGCGTTGATGGCCTGCTGGTAGTCCGAGACCAGGGTGGCGCACTGTCCGTTCTCCCGCTGTACGGGCACGGGCATGAAGGCGATGTCGTCGGGGTTCTTCCCCGCCTTCTCGGCGGCGTCCTTCATCTGGGTGATCGACCACGAGCCGAGCATCATGGTGCCGATCTCGCCCTTGGCGAGCTTGCTCTTCGAGGCTTCCCAGTTGGTGGTGCTGGGGTCCTTCTCGGAGAGACCGTCCTTGACGATGTCGTACAGCAGGGAGTCGATCACCTGGAGCTCGCTGCCGGACTTCCACGGCGAGACCGGGCCGGCGAGCTTGTTGGAGGCCTCTTCGCTGCAGGTGACCGAGCCGACGTTGCTCGTCCACTGGACCAGCGGCCAGCCGTCCTTGAAGTTGGTGTAGTAGGGGGTCGCGCCGGTCTTCGACTTGATCGCCTTGAGGTCCGCGAGGAACTCCTCCGGCGAGGCCGGCCAGTCGGTGATGCCGGCCTTCTTCCAGAGGGCCTTGTTGTAGACGAAGCCGTTGGCGGTGCCGAACTGGGCGATGCCGTACGCCTTGCTGCCGACGGTCGTCTTGTCGGTGAAGCGGTACTTGTCCGCCATCTCGATCGACGCGCCCAGCGGGGCGAAGAACTTGGGGTAGTCGTTCTTGGAGACCGCGGCCGGGATCATGAGGACGTCGCCGTAGTCCTCGGTGTTCATCCGGATCTTGACTTCGCCCTCGTAGTCGGTCAGGCCCTCGAACTTCACCTTGACCTTGGGGTAGATCTTGTTGAACTCCGCCGCATAGGCGGCCATGGCCCCGCTCTGGACCAGGTCCGTCCGCTGGGTCAGGACCGTGATGGTGCCGGTTGCCTTGCTCGGGTCGGTGGGGGCCGCGGCCGTTTCGGTCGACGGCGCCCCTCCGCCGCTGCAGCCGGTGACGGTCAGTGTCGCGAGGGCCAGAAATGCACCTGCGAGCGTCTTGGTCTTCCCCATGTGCCCAACTCCTTCAGATGGCGGCTCAGGTCTGCGGTGGGATGTTGGCACTATGACAGGACGTGTGTGAACCGGTAAAGCTCTGATTTCCATGACGATGCCTAATCGTTACCAGGTGACGCGTTGGTGCAGGTGGAGGCCCTGGAGCATGTTCGTAGCGTTACAAGCTCGTGACTAGACCGGTTTATAGACAGTGATCGATTGAGCGGCTAAGTTGTGCGGCGTCATACAACTGCCAGCGCGCGTACCGGGCGATTGGAGCCGCACATGAAGGACGTCACCCCTCTCACCGAAGGCTGGAGCCTGCGTCACGGACAGGACCGGCTGCCGGCCCAGGTGCCCGGCTGCGTCCATACCGATCTGCTCGCCGCCGGAGTCATCCCGGACCCGTTCCTCGAACTCAACGAGACCGAGGTCGCCTGGGTCGGCCGACGCGCGTGGACCTATCGCACCGACGTCTCCCACGACAGCGGGCACGAGCGCACCGACCTCGTCTTCGAGGGCCTGGACACCGCCGCCCGGATCACCTTCGCCGGCCGGGAGGTGGGGACGACCCGGAACATGCACCGCACCTACCGGTTCGACGTCACGGGGCTGACCGGCCCGCTGGAGGTGCATTTCTCCTCCGCCTACGACGAGGCCGAGGCGGTGCGCGCGGTCACCGGTGACCGGCCCAATGTGTATCCCGAGCCCTTCCAGTACATCCGCAAGATGGCCAGTAGCTTCGGCTGGGACTGGGGCCCGACCCTCGTCACCGCCGGAATCTGGCGGCCCGTACGGCTGGAACACTGGTCGAGGGCGCGCCTCGCGTCCGTCCGTCCGCTGGTCACCGTCGATGAAACCACGGGGAACGTCGAGGTCAGGGTGCAGGTGGAGCGCACCGCCCGGGGGGCGGGCGCCGTTCTGCTGGCGCGGGCCACGGTGGCCGGCCAAGTAGCGGAGACCCGATTCGAGGGCGACGAGGCCGTACTGCGCCTGACGGTCGACCGGCCCGAGCTCTGGTGGCCGCGCGGCTACGGTGACCAGCCCCTCTACGACCTCGACGTCACCCTCCTCGACGAGGAGGGAGAGCTGGACGCCTGGCACCGGCGCATCGGTTTCCGCACCGTCGAACTGGACCGCGGCGCCGACGCGCGGGGCTCCGGGTTCACGCTCGTCGTCAACGGTGAGCGCGTGTTCGCCCGCGGCGTCAACTGGATCCCGGACGACGTGTTCCCCTCGCGCGTCACCCCGGAGCGCTACCGCACCCGGCTCGGCCAGGCGGTCGACGCCAACGTCGATCTCGTACGCATCTGGGGCGGCGGCATCTACGAGGACGAGGCGTTCTACGACGCCTGCGACGAACTCGGGCTGATGGTCTGGCAGGACTTCCTCTTCGCCTGCTCGGCCTACCCGGAGGAGCAGCCCCTGCGGGGAGAGGTCGAGGCCGAGGCCCGGGACAACGTGGTGCGGCTCATGCCGCACGCCAGCCTGGTCCTGTGGAACGGCAACAACGAGAACCTCTGGGGATTCCGCGACTGGGACTGGGAGTCCGGACTCGCCGGCGGCTCCTGGGGCGAGGGCTACTACCTCGGCCTGCTGCCCCGCCTGGTCGCCGAACTCGACCCCACCCGGCACTACGCCGCGGGGAGCCCCTGGTCCGGATCATGGGACCACCACCCCAACGACCCCGACCACGGCACGTACCACTCCTGGGAGGTGTGGAACCGCCAGGACTACGCCGAGTACCGCGCGAACGTCCCCCGGTTCGTCGCCGAGTTCGGCTGGCAGGCCCCTCCCACGATGGCCACACTCCGACGCGCCCTCCCGGGCGAGGAGCTGGCCCCCGACTCCCCGGGCATGCTGCACCACCAGAAGGCCGAGGACGGCAACGGCAAGCTGAACCGCGGAGTCGCACGCCACTTCGCGCTGCCCGAAGGCGACTTCGACCGGTGGCACTACCTGACGCAGGTCGTCCAGGCCCGTGCCGTGGCCGCCGGCATCGAGCACTGGCGCTCCCACTGGCCGGTGTGTGCCGGCACCGTGGTCTGGCAGCTCAACGACTGCTGGCCGGTCACCTCCTGGGCCGCCGTGGACGGGGACGGCCGTCTCAAGCCGCTCCACCACGAGCTGCGCCGGGTCTACGCGGACCGGCTGCTGACCCTGCAGCCCGGCGACGGGGCCCCGGTCCTCGCCGTCATCAACCAGTCCGCGACGCCATGGCGTACCGAGGTCACGCTGCACCGCCTGGAGGCCGGCGGTGCGACCGTCGGCCGGAGCACGCACGAGGTGACCGTCGCGGCGCGTTCCGTCACGAGGCTCCCCGTTCCGTCCGAGCTGGTGCCGGCCGAACGCTCCACGAAGGAGTTCCTGGTCGCCGACGCCGACGGCCTGCGGGCCACGTATTTCCCTGTGCCGGACAAGGAGTTCGCCTATGAGCGCCCGGCCTTCGACGTAGCGGTGGAACCGGTTGCGGGTAACGGCGGTAAGGTCGACGTCGTGGTCAACGCGCACACCCTCGTCAGGGACCTTTTGCTCCAGGCCGACCGGCTCGGTCCCCATGCCGCGGCCGACCGCGGCCTCACCACGCTGCTGGCCGGCGAGCAGGTCAGGATCCGGGTCGACGGCTGCGGCCAGATCACCGCGGACGACGTAAGGGCCGCCTTGTTCTGCGCGGATACCGAGTGAACAGTCCGGCACGTATCACCATCAAGGACGTCGCGGCCCGGGCGGGCGTGTCCAAGGGAGCCGTCTCCCTCGCGTTCAATCACAAGCGGGGCGTCTCGGACACCACGCGCGAACGCATCTTCGAAGCCGCCCGGGACCTGGGCTGGGCACCGAACCAGACGGCTCGCAGCCTCTCCAGCCAGCGAGTCGACATCATCGGCCTCGCCCTGTGCCGCCCGGCCCGCCTGCTGGGTCTGGAACCGTTCTACATGGACTTCATCTCCGGCATCGAAAGCGTGCTGGCCGAGCGTTCGTGCTCGCTGCTCCTGCGGCTGGTGCGCGATGTCGACGAAGAGATCGATCTGTACAAGACGTGGTGGCGCAGCCAGACGATCGCCGGCGCGGTGCTGGTGGACTTCCAGGAGAACGACCCGCGGGTCCCGGCACTGCAGGCCGTCGGGCTGCCCGCGGTGGCCGTCGGGCACCCGTCGCTCACGGGGTCCTTCCCCGCGGTGTGGACGGACGACGCCACGGCGACGGCCGAGGCCGTCCGCTATCTGGCCGCCCTCGGGCACCGGCGGCTGGCGCGGGTCGGCGGCCCGGCCGGATTCGGTCACAGCGCGATCAGGACCGCGGCCTTCGCGGCGACCGTGCGTGAACTCGGGATGGAGGAGGGGCGCCAGATAGCGACCGGCTTCGACGAGAGGGAAGGCGCGCGGGCGACCCGCTCACTGCTTCTGTCGGCGGATCGTCCCACCGCGATCATCTACGACAACGACATCATGGCGGTCGCGGGTGCCGGCGTCGCGGCGGAGATGGGTTTCGTCGTCCCGGACGATCTCTCCCTGCTCGCCTGGGACGACTCCCAGCTGTGCCGGATCACCCATCCCACCCTGTCGGCCATGAGTCACGACGTCCACCACTTCGGTGCGGAGGTCGCCCGGGCCCTGTTCTCGCTGATCGAAGGCACGCACACCGGGGCACTCCAGGTCCCGACCCCTTCGCTCACCCCGAGAGGCTCCACCGCACCGGCGCCGCAGCAGTAGCCCGGCCCGTTCGCCGTCCGGCCGAGGCCGTGCCCCCTGTCCGAGGGCACGGCCTCGGCTGCTTGCCGGTGGGGGAGGGGGCGGCGCCGAGGCCGAGGAGGCACTCGGCCGGGTGAGGAGAAAACGATTCTGCGGCCTCGGTCGCGTGGCAATCACGCCGGCACAGCGGTCGGTCGGGGCAGCGTGGTACCGCACCCGTACTTGCCTCTGGAGGATTTGCACCCATGCGTCTTCGTCACAGCGTCTCCGCCGCCCTCGGCGCGCTCACGCTCGTCGTCACCCTGCCCGCATCGGCCCACGCCGCCGAGGGCCAGTTCCGCTACACGTACGCAACCGACGAAGGGTATGAGGCCGTGGGCTTCCTCAACGACCCGCCCAGTGAGCAGTGCATCAACCTGCCCGGCGTCGGCTCCGACGACCTGGCCCCCGGCTATTCGCCGAAGAATCGGACCGACGCCACGGCGACCGTGTTTCTCAACGCCGACTGCGAAGGTGACTCCTACTTCATTCTGCGCCCGTACACCGGCGGCGGGTCGGAGCGCCTGCAAGTGCGCTCCGTGATCTTCAGCTGACCCGGCCAACCCGAAAGCGGCGTCTCGGGCGTGGACCCGCCCGAGACCAAGGGGGGCGTTGGTCCGGCGGCGGATCGGCATGTTTCCGGCTGGTCCTGGTGGTGGAAGGGCTGTGCCTGTGCTGACACTTCCCGAGAAGACCGAGCCGCTTCGTCATCGTTTCGCCGCCGAAGGCTACGTGCCGCTGACCGGGCTGGTGAGCCCGGAGGGGCTGCACCGTCTGCGGGAGGAGACCGGCCGGCTCCGAGAGACCGGGTCCCGCCGGGACTTCCACATGGACTGCATGGCCGACAGCCCCCGCCACATGACCACCCTGGGCGGCAAAGAAATCGCCGAAGGCTCCGAGACGATCAGCGCCCTCTACCGGGACACCGGTTTGGTGGGCCTGCTCACCGCTCTCCACGGTTGTGACGTCATCCCCGTGGACGACCCGGTGGAACGGCATGTCCTGAACATCCTGCACCGTCCCGGCGACACCCACGGCGCACACACCGACGACCATCCGCTGGCCCTGGTGCTGTTCATCGACGCACCACCAAAGCCGGAGAGCGGCGGACTGCTCGAATACCGACCCGGAAGTGCAGACCTGAGCGCCTTGGACGCCCCCGGCACCCGGCAGGTCCACCACCGCACCGGAGACGCCTACCTGCTGCGCAGCGACCTCACCGCCCACCGCGTCACTCCTCTCAACGAGCAGGGAGTACACCGCATCGTTCTGAACTTCGCCTACACCACCCCAGGCCATGAGTGCCCGGCTACCGACTCTGCGGACCAGCTCTACGGGTGAACACGGCTCCGATCACCGGGAATCGCCGCTCGGAGTTCAGCAGGCCCGCCTCGCGCAGCTTCTTCGGGTGGTGGGACACCGCCGGCTGGGAGACGCCGACGTCGGAGGCCGTAGCCGTGATCCTCACGCCGCCCCCGGACCCCGCCGCCCCTTGTAGTTGATCTTCATGGTGTCCATGTCCGTCGCCGTGGACCGGAGGTCGCCGTGGCCGTAACCGGCCTTCCGCAGCGCCGTTTCCGCGCGCTCCTCGGCGAGCGCGGCCGCCATCTCCTCGCCGTCCGCGGCGTCCGACACGACGACGTACCGGAAGCTGAAGTGCTTCAGTACGCGGTCGTACGTCAGCGATCCCTCCTCGCTGAACTGCATCGCGGCCAGACCGTGCTGCTCCACCTCGGCGAGCAGCCGCTCGCGGGCCTCGTCCGTCAGCCCTTTCCACGTGCCGCGCACGATCACTCGGTACGTGTGCTGCGTACTCATCCCGACCCGCCGTTCCTGTCGCTTTCCGTAAACCGTTCGACCGGCCACCCTACGGCGCGCAGGATGGAACGCATGCGGAATATCGTGGTGCTCGACGCCCCCTCCAACCTCGGCCTCCGGCCGCCCGCGCCCGGCACCGTACCCGGCTGCTACAAGCTCGCCGGCGCCCTGCGGGAACAGCGGATCCTGCAGCGGCTCGGCGCGTTGGAAGGCGGTGTCGTCGTGCCGCCCCGCTACGACATCGGCGGCTGGCAGGAGGGCGACGGCGTCTTCAACGCCGCCGCGATCGCCCGGTACACCCGCACCCTCGCCGACCGCGTCGAGCGCCACGTACGCGCCGGTGACTTCCCGCTCGTCCTGGGCGGCGACTGTTCCATCCAGCTCGGTGCCTCGCTCGCCCTGCGCCGGATCGGGCGGTACGCACTGGTGTCGGTCGACGGGTCCGCGGACTTCCGCCATGAGGGCAACAGCGACCGGATCGGCGCCGCGGCCGGCGAGGAGCTGGCCATCGCCACCGGCCGGGGGCAGGACGACCTCGCAGACCTGGAGGGGCTGCGGCCCTACCTCAGGGACGAGGACGTGCGGGTCCTCGGCATCCGCGACTACGACGAGGACCGCGCCGAACTCGCCCGGTTGAAGATCCCGGTGGCGACCGTCGGGGAGATCCGCGAGTGGGGCGCCGCAGACGTGGCGGGCGGGGTCGTGCGGAGCCTGGAGGGCCCGGCGCTCGACGGCTACTGGGTCCACCTGGACGCCGATGTGCTCGACCCCTCGGTCATGCCCGCCGTCGACAGCCCCGACGACGGCGGACTGCTCCCCGGCGAACTCGGCCCCCTGCTGCGGACACTGGTCCGCTCGCCCCGCTGCGTCGGACTGAACGTCACGGTCTACGACCCGGATCTCGACCCGGACGGCACGGCGGGCGCGCTGCTCGCCGGCCTGGTCGTCGCGGCTTTTGCCGAAGTCTGACGGCCGGTGCCCTGGTCCGGGCGGCGTCCAGCGTGTTCCATGGTCATCGGGGGCGCCCGGACCTGCGGCAGCCCGCGCGAGGGATTGAGGTTGCCTTGGCCACCACCGTACGACGCACCGTCCTGACCCTGCCCGCGGCGGCGACGGGACCGGAGAATCCGCTGCCCGCTCTGCGGCCCCTCGACGAGATGCATGTCATCGACGACCGGGACCGGGCCGGACTGCCCCGCGACATGGCCCGTCAGATCGGCCACGCACCGCTCGCCACCGTCCTTCCCGTACGGATCCTCGACGGCTACGGACGCGAGCGCACCCCCACGGACCTCGACGCGATCGTCATCGAGAACGACCGGCTGCGGGCCACCGTGCTCCCCGGGCTCGGCGGGCGCGTCCACTCCCTGTTCCACAAGCCGACGGGCCGCGACCTCGTCTACACCAACCCCGTCCTGCAGCCCGCCGACTTCGCGCTCAACGGCGCCTGGTTCTCCGGCGGCATCGAGTGGAACATCGGCGCGACCGGGCACACCACGCTGTCCTGCGCCCCGGTGCACGCCGCCCGCGTCCCGGCGCCCGACGGCGGCGAGATGGTCCGGCTGTGGGAATGGGAGCGGCTGCGCGACCTGCCGTTCCAGGTCGATCTGTGGCTGCCCGAGAACTCCGACTTCCTCCATGTAGGCGTACGGATACGCAACCCGCACGACCACCCCGCACCCGTGTACTGGTGGTCCAACATCGCCGTCCCGGAGGGCGAACGCACCCGGGTGCTGGCGCCCGCCGACGAGGCCTGGCACTTCGGCTACGAACGGACACTGACCCGGGTCCCGGTCCCCCAGAGCGGTGGCGTCGACCGGACGTACCCGCTGCGCGGCGACTTCCCCGCCGACTACTTCTACGAGGTGCCCGACGGCGCCCGCCGCTGGATCGCCTCCCTCGACGAGGACGGCCGGGGACTCGTCCAGACCTCCACCGACCTGCTGCGCGGCCGCAAGCTCTTCCTCTGGGGCAGCGGGCCGGGCGGCCGCCGCTGGCAGGAATGGCTCACCGAACCCGGCACGGCCGGCTATGCCGAGATCCAGGCCGGGCTCGCCCGCACCCAGCTGGAGCACGTGCCGCTGGAGCCCGGCGGCGAGTTCAGCTGGCTGGAGTCGTACGGGCCGCTGGCCGCGGACCCCGCGACGGTGCACGGCGGCGACTGGGCCGCGGCTCGCGCCGAGACCGAGCAGCGGCTCGCCCGGGCGCTGCCGCGCGCCGATGTGGACGCCGCCTACGAGGCGTGGAGGCGCTGCGCCGACACCGAGCCGGGCGAGATCCTCGCCACCGGCTCGGGCTGGGGCGCCCTGGAGGTACGGCGCGCCGGGTACAAGCTGCCCGGCACCCCGTTCGCGGACTCCACGCTCGGTGAACAGCAGGCCCCCTGGCTCGCGCTGCTGGAGCAGGGCTCCTTCCCCGAACCGCGCCGCGCCGCCCCGCCCGGACCCAGCCTCGTCTCCCCGCACTGGCGCGACATGCTGGAGACGGCCTCCGCCGAACCGCTCACCGAGTACCACCTCGGCGTCGCCCAGTGGCATGCCGGCGACCGCGCCCAGGCGGTCCGCAGCTGGGAGCGCGGGCTGGTTCTCGCCCCGTCCCGCTGGCCGCTGCTGCGCTGCCTCGCCGTCGCCGCCCAGGACAGCGGCCAGCGGGACAGGGCGGCCGGCCATTACGCGGAGGCGTTCGACGACCTGTGCGCGGAGCGCCGCGACGACGGCGAGGCATGGACGGCGGCCACGGCGGCCCTCGGCCGGGAGGCGATCGAGGCCCTGCTCGCGGCCGGCCGCACCGACGCTGCCCGCACGGTGTGGACCGGCGTGCTTCCGGAAATCCGGCTCCGGGGCCGCTTCCGGCTCCTGGAGGCGCGCCTCCTGCTCGCGGAGGGCGACCGGGCGGCCGCCCGTGCCGTGTTCGACGAGGGCTTCGAGGTCGCCGATCTGCGCGAGGGTGCGGAGATCCTGGACGAGGTGTGGGCCGAACTCACGGGGCCGGGCGGCGAACCGCTGCCGGACGCGTACAACTACCGGATGCGGCCCCGGGGATAGGACGGGCGGGCGTCCCGGTTGCGCCGGGGGCGGCAGGATCAGAAGGCCCGGTTGCGGCCGGAGGAGGCGGGCTCAGACGGCCCGGTTGCGGTCGACGTACTCGAAGACCGAGCCGTCCGGGTGTACGGCGATCAGGTTACGGCCGACCGGGGTGGGCACCGGACCCGCGATGACGCGGGCGCCCACCCGGGTCAGGGAGGCGTGGGCCTCGTCGACGTCCTTCACCGCGATCGTCGCCGTCACCCGCCGCAGGATCTCCAGCTCGGACTCGGGGCCGCTCATCAGCAGAAAGCAGCTGATGGCGGCGACGGACACCCCGCCGCGTTCGAAACGCAGCGCCGGGGTCGCCGTGAGGTCCTCGTAGAAGGCCACCGCGGCCTCCAGGTCGTCGACGCAGATACGCAGCGTGGTTCCCAGGATTTCCATGCCGAACAGGGTAGTTGGCCGGTCAGCCGTGTGTGATCGATTCGGCGGAGGGGGCGGAGACCCGGGGGCCGGCGGATCCGGCAGGCCCCCGGGCGGTGGCTCATGCCCGGCAGAGGATCTCGCCGTGCGGGACCATGAACCAGCCGTCGCCCTGCTCGCCCCAGGTGTGCCAGGCATCGGAGATCGCGGTGAGCTCTTCGGGCGTCGCATGGCCGCCGTCGACCGCCAGCTTCGCGTAGACCGAGCCGACGGTGCGGTCCGCCCACAGGCTGCTCCACCACTCCCGGCTCTCCGGGGTGGCGAAGCACCAGGAGGCGGCCGTCGGCGTGATGTCGGTGAAGCCCGCCTCGCGCGCCCAGGAGAGCAGCCGGCGGCCCGCGTCAGGTTCGCCGCCGTTGGCCCGCGCCACCCGGTCGTACAGCTGCTGCCAGGCGTCCATGACCGGTGACTCGGGGAACCAGCTCATGGCCGCGTAGTCGCTGTCGCGGGCCGCGACGATGCCGCCGGGACGGCAGACCCGCCGCATCTCGCGCAGCGCCTGCACCGGGTCGCCGACGTGCTGGAGGACCTGGTGGGCGTGGACCACGTCGAACGAGTCGTCGGGGAATTCCAGGGCGTGTACGTCGGCGACGGCGAACTCGACGTTGTCCAGGCCGCGTTCCGACGCGGTGTCGGCGGCCTGGCCGAGGATCTCGCGAGTGGTGTCGACGGCCGTCACCCGGCCGGGGGCGACCAGCGCCGCCAGGTCGGCGGTGATGGTACCGGGCCCGCATCCGACGTCCAGCACGCTCAGTCCCGGGCGGAGTTCGCCGATGAGGTAGGCCGCCGAATTGGCGGCGGTGCGCCAGCGGTGCGAGCGCAGCACCGACTCGTGGTGGCCGTGGGTGTAGACGGCTGTCTCCTTCGGCATGACCGTTCGTCCTCTCTCGGGCGCGCCCCGCGAAACGCGGGCCGCCGGCGGTGATCCGTACCTCCACCGTAGGCCCTCGTGCCGAATAATGAGATAGCTATCTTGCGATGTGGACAACCGGCTTCTTGGTGCCGGCTCATGCGAAAGGGCGGCCGAACTCCGCGTCGGCCGCCCTTGGTTCGCTGGTTCCAGCAGTCTCAGACCGGCCTCGGGCAGTAGACCGTCAGCGCCTCCGGCAGCTTGTCGATCATCAAGTCGCCCTGGCTGTGCGCCACTTCACCGTCGTACGCGTACGGGGTGCCGGGTTTCAGTCCGGAGATGCGGATGCGCCGGCGCCGTTCCGCCGCGTGGATGGGGGAGCGGGTCAGGGGGCCGGCGATGGCGGCCGCCAGCAGCCTCAGGCCGGGGGTCCTGCCCCCGTGGATCACGCGGACGTCCAGCAGTCCGTCCGCGAGGTTGTGGCGTCGGCCGGGCGCCGGGCCGACCCGCTGGAAGAGTCCGTTGCCGACGAACAGCAGCCACAAGGGCCTTCTCCTGCCCTGCAGTTCGGCTTCCAGGGGGCGCCGTCCGCGCAGTGCCTCGCAGGCCGCGAGGACACCGGCCGGCCAGCCGCCGATCCGCGGGGCCCAGCGTTCACGGGTCCGTACCAGTTCCGGGTAGACGCCCAGGCTGAAGGCGTTGAGGAAGTAGCCGTGGGCGCCCCCGGGGCCTTCCGGCCCGGGCCGGAAACGGCCGAGGTCCGCCCGGACCGCGCTTCCCGAAGCGAGGGCGGCGCAGACGTCCGGCACGGACTCTATGCCCAGGTCGTACGCGAAGTGGTTCAGCGTCCCGCCGGGGAACACGGCGAGCGGCATACCGTGCACGGCGGCCACCGCCGCCGCCCGGTTGACGGTGCCGTCGCCTCCGCACACCCCCAGCGCCCGGCCGCGGCCCGCGGCCTTCTCCAGCTCCGCCGCGAGCTCGGCCGGCGGGCACTCCACCACCTCCGCGTTCAGCAGGGCGTCCCGGACCAGCGACGCCGTGGCCGTCGCCGTACCCGACTCCTGGTTGACGACGACGACCAGGCCCTGGCCGTCGGGCAGGGCGGGCGCGTCGGCCGGTGGCCTGCCCGGCGCGGGCAGCTGTCCCCGGGTCGGCACGACGCCGCGCAGGGCGAACGCCGCCCCTATGCCGAGGGCGGCGCCGGCCAGCACATCACTCGGGTAGTGCACGCCGGTGTAGACGCGTGAGGCGGCCACCGAGAGGGCGAGGGGTGCGACGACGGCTCCCCAGCCCTTCGATTCGAGCGCCACACCGGTGGCGAAGGCGGCGGCCGAAGCGGCGTGCCCCGAAGGGAAGGACGTGGTGACCGGCTGCCGCTTCAGCTGCCGTATCACCGGCACGGCGTCCAGGACCGGCCGCTCCCGCCGGACCGCGCCCTTGCCGACCGTGTTGATCGCCGCCGAGGCGACGGCCAGCGACGCGATGCCGCGCAGCGCGGCCCGCCGGGCCCGGGCGCTGCCGCCGAACGCGGCGATGCCCGCCGCGGCGCCGAACCACAGCAGCCCGTGATTCGCGCTGCGGCTGAGGCGGGGCAGCACGGGCCCGGCGGCAGGCCAGTGCCGCTCGGCCAGACTCTGGAACACGGCCAGGTCGCCGCGGTGCAGAAGGCTCCGCAGCCCGGTGGGTCTCGGCAGGTGTGAAGGGATGCTCGGTGAGGACATGGAACTGCGCATACCCGCCTCGAACCCGCCGAACCGGCCGACGTGCCCAGGCCGGGCGCGTGGGCGTGGGAGTGGAGGGCCCGGCGACCGCGACGCCTCTACCATTTCCCCATATACCAGAACAAATCCCCGCGGTCATCGCCGGGGAGGGTGCCGCACATCACCCCCGTCATTGCCCCACAAGTACGCCACGCTTAGCCTGTGTTCGTGATGCCGGTCACTGGCCGGAATGTCGAACACGAGAGGGTGGTGCACGACCATGGGGCGACTCGTCCCTGCGGTGACCCGGGCGCTGGACGTACTCGAACTCTTCCTCGACGGCGACGGTACGCTCTCCGCGCCCGAGGTGACCCGCAGGCTCCAGCTCCCGCGCACCACCGTCCACGAGCTGCTGACCACGCTCGCCGCCCGCTCGTACCTGGTCACCGTCCCCGGTCAGCCCGGCCGCTACCGCCTCGGCGTCCGCACCTATCAGCTCGGCAGCCGCTACGCCGAGCAGCTCGACCTCGCGGCCGAGGGCCAGCAGGTGGCCCGGCAGGTCGCGGAGACCTGCGGGGAGACCGTCCACGTGGCGATCCTGGAAGGGACCGACGTCATCTACATCGCCAAGGTGGATTCCACCCACGCGGTACGGATGGTGTCGGCGGCCGGCCGCAAGCTGCCCGCCCACTGCACGTCGGTGGGCAAGATGCTGCTCGCGGCCCTTCCCGAACGGGAACTCGACGCGCGCCTCGCCGGACTCGAACTGACCGGGATGACACCCAACAGCATCACCGACGAAGGGGAGTTGCGGGCGGCGCTCACCTCCGTACGCGAACGCGGCATCGCGCTGGAACACCGGGAGTCCAACCCGGACGTGAGCTGCGTCGCCGCGCCCGTCCGGGACCGGTCCGGCCAGGTCGTCGCCGCGCTCTCCGTCTCCGTCCCCATGATCCGCTGGAGTCAGGAGCGCGAGGCGGAACTGGCCACCCTCGCCGTCGAAGGCGCCGAGGCGCTCTCCGGCCGTCTCGGACACCACCGGAGGCAGCGGTGAGCCACCCCCGCCTCGATGTCGCCGTCCGGGAACACGCCGCACTGGGGGAGGGCCCGACCTGGGACGCGGCCGCCGAACGGCTGATCTGGGTCGACATCCTCTCCGCCCGGATCCACACGTACGACCCCGCCGACGGCCGGCGGACCGTCATGGCCACCGAACAGCACGTCGGCGCGGCCAAGCCACGGGCCGGCGGCGGCCTCGTCGTCAATCTCCGTGACGGCATCGGGCTCTACGACGCGGACGGCGCCTTCCGCTGGCTCGTCCACGACGCCGAGCCGGGACGGCGCGGGAACGACGCCGCGGTGGCACCGGACGGTGCGCTCTGGGCCGGCACCATGCGCTACGACGAGTCGGAGACCGGCGGCAGCCTCACCCGTATCGCCCCCGACGGCACGGCCACCCGGGTGCTGCCACTGGTGACCTGCAGCAACGGCACCGGATGGAGCCCGGACGGCCGGCTGATGTACTACATCGACACCCCGACCCGCCGGATCGACGTCTTCGACGTGGACGGCGAACACATCACCCGCCGCCGCCCGTTCGCGACCGTGGAGGAGGGCGCGGGCTACCCCGACGGGCTGACGGTCGACGCGGAGGGCGCCGTCTGGACCGCCCTGTGGGACGGATCCGCGCTGCGCCGCTACACGGCCGACGGCAGGCTGGACCGCGTCGTCGAGCTGCCGGTGCGACGGCCCACGGCCTGCGCCTTCGGCGGCCGGGACCTGCGTGACCTCTACATCTGCACCGCCCGCACCGGCCTTGACGCACCGCACCCGCTCTCGGGCTCGCTGCTGGTCCTGTCGGACGCCGGCCAGGGCTTGCCGGGAACGGCCTTCGCGGGCTGACGGGTCGAGGGGTGCCGGCAGGGGCGCGCCGCCCGCCGGCGCCTCACTCCGCCGGGAAGCGCCGCAGCGTGCCCGGCAGCCGGGAGCCGAGCGGCGACATGTTCCCGTCCGCCCCGTGCCGGGCCAGCAGATTCAGGACCAGCCGGCCGCGCCGGACCCGCTCGCGGGCCGTCTCCAGGGCGACCTCGCGCAGGTGGGCGCCGTACGGGTAGATGCCGGGCGCCTTGGACAGGCCGAATTTGAGGTACAGCGGCGCGCCGCGCCGGATCAGCTCGGCCGCCTCGTACATCCGCACATATCCGCCGAGGTCGTCCGGCGCCTCGATGTACAGGTCCATCGGAGCGGCCGACGCCCGCCGGATCTCAGTGAAGTGAGCGAGCGTCAGGTCGGAGGGGATGTTGACGGAGTCGGCCCCGAGCTGTTCGTACACGGCGAAGGAGGCGGGGTTCACCGGGCCGACGAGGGCTGACACCTTGAACGTCGTGTCGGCGGGCAGCACGCCCTGTACGCGGAGCCGGTGCAGGGTCCAGAGCACCCCTTCGTCCGCCACCAGCAGGCACTTCACGCCCAGCGCGGAGGCCCGCAGGGCGTCCTCGACGCAGCCGGCCAGGGCGTCGTGGCCACGGGCCCGCAGCCCGGCTCCGCCCGAATCGGTGCGGAAGGAGGCCCCGGTGTCCCAGCTGCCGCGCGGACCGGTGAACAGGCAGAGCTCGATGCCGCGTTCGGCGCAGCCCTCGGCCATGTCGGTGATCTCGGTGTCGCTGAGCATCCAGACCCCGCTGCCCTGGCTGATCCGGTGGACGGGGACATCGAGCCGCGCGCTCTCCTTCAGTACGACGGACAGCGCTTCGGGGCCCTCAACGGACGGGATCTCGGTCCGCCAGGTGCCGCCGTCGGGAAAGGTGTACGCGGACGCGTCGGCCGGCTCTGCGGCGGGAGCGCCCAGTCCGAGCACGGTGAGCGCGGGCTCGCCCGGACGCCGGACGCCGGTGCGCGGTCCGGACGAGGCGGGGGATGCGGAGGTCATGGGCGGCCTTTCGTGTTCGGTGGGTCGGACGGGGTTCGGGTGGATGGGGGACGCGCGGGGCGGGGCCACCTTCGGACGAAGGGCCAGGACGGAGGGCCCTCGCGAAGGCCCTAGGGGCGCATCAGGACCTTGCCCGTTCCCGCACCGCCGCCCCCGACAAGCGCCACCGCCTCCGCGAACCGCTCCAGCGGGAACTCGTGCGTGATCAGTGCCGCCGGGTCGAGCAGCCCCGCGGTGAACGCCCGTACCGCGTGCGACCAGGACGCGGAGGACGCCCCGAAGACGCTGCGCACGGTGAGTCGGCTCAGCGACAGGTGCAGGGGGTCGATGCCGACGGCCCCCGGCGCGAACATCCCCGTGAGCACGGCCCGGCCGCCGGGCCGCGCGAGCAGGCAGGCGTCGGCCGCGGTGGTCGGGGCCCCGGCCGTCTCCACCACCAGGTCGTACCGGCCGTGCGCCTCCGCCGCCTCCTCGGGTGTCAGTGCCTCGCTCGCCCCGAAGCGCAGGGCCTGGCGGGCCCGTTCGCCGCGCGGATCGATCACCGTCAGCTCCGCCGGGGACAGGGCGGCGAGCAGCTGGACCGCGAGCAGGCCGAGCGTTCCCGCGCCCACGACCGCGATCCGCTCGCCCGGCTCCGGCGACCCGGCCCGCACCGCCGATGCGGCCACGGCCGCGGGCTCCAGGAGCGCGGCGGCGCGCAGGTCCGCGTCGTCGGCCAGCGGGTGCAACAGCCGTGCGGGCACCACGACATGGTCGGCGAACGCCCCCGGCCGGGTGAAGCCCGTCTCGTCGTACCCCGCGGTGCACAGCGAGGTCTCACCACTGCGGCACCGCGCACAGGTTCCGCAGGAGCGGAACCCCTCGGCGACCGTGCACCGGCCGGCCAGGGCGGGGTCGACGCCCGCGCCCACCGCCTCGACGGTGCCCGACCACTCGTGACCGGGCACCACCGGGAAGCGCACGTACTGCGGGTCGCGGCGGCCGTCGTACAGCTCGCGGTCGCTCATGCAGATCCCGGCCGCGGCCACGCGCACCCGGACCTCGCCCGGGCCGGGCTCCACGACCGGCCCGGTGATCAGGCGGTGTTCGCCCGGCCGGTCGACCCTGATGGCCCGTGAGCGCGCGGCTGTCTCGCTCACTTGGGCTTCCTCTTCTCCCAGCCGTCGGCCCACAGGTCGAACCGGGCCTGCTGCTGCGGGAATTCGGCGGCGGCGTCCACATCGAGCTCCACGCCGAGGCCCGGGGCGTCCGAGAGCTCGAAGCAGCCGGTCGCGGGGTCGACCTGCGGGGCGCCCCGGACGACCTTCTTGATGTCGGCGTCCGCGAAGTCGTTGAAGTGCTCGAGGATCTTGAAGTTGGGCGTGCAGCCGGCGACCTGGAGGCTGGCCGCGGTCAGGACCGAGCCGCCGACATTGTGCGGGGCGATCAGCGTGTAGTGGGTCTCGGCCGTGGCGGCGAGCTTGCGCGTCTCCAGGATGCCGCCGATGTGGCCGACGTCCGGCTGGATGATGTCGGCGGCCTGCGACTCGAAGAGCTCGCGGAACTCGATCCGGTCGTGGATGCGCTCACCCGTCGCGATCGGCATGTCGACCTTGGCCGCCACCTTGGCGAGTGCCTTCAGGTTCTCCGGCGGCACCGGCTCCTCCAGCCAGGCCGGCCGGAACTGAGCCATCTCGTGCGCGATCCGCACCGCCGTCGAGGGGCTGAAGCGGCCGTGCATCTCCAGCATCAGTTCGGTGTCCGGGCCGATGGCGTCCCGGACGGCCTCGATGAGGGACACGGAGTACCGGGTCTCCTCCTGGCCCAGCTCGAAGTGGCCGGTCCCGAAGGGGTCGATCTTCAGCGCCCGGTAGCCGCGCGCGACGACCGCGGAGGCGGCCTTGTGGTAGGCGTCCGGGGTCCGCTCGGTGGTGTACCAGCCGTTGGCGTACGCCTTCACGCGGTCGGTGACCTTGCCGCCCAGCAGCTGCCAGACCGGGACGCCGAGCGCCTTGCCCTTGATGTCCCAGCAGGCCATCTCGACGACCGCGATGCCGGACATCACGATCTCGCCGGCCCGCCCGTAGTCTCCGTACTTCATCCGGCGTACCAGGTCCTCGACGGCGAACGGGTCGGAACCGGCGACGTGGTTGGCCTCCGCCTCGCGCAGATAGCCGACGAGCGCATCGGTGCGGCCGAGCATCCGGGTCTCGCCCACACCGGTGAGGCCCTCGTCGGTGTGGACCTGCACATAGGTGAGATTGCGCCAGGGTGTTCCCACCACGTGTGTGCTGATTCCGGTGATACGCACGGGAGTTGCCCCTCGCTGTGTTCGATATTTCGTCACTCGTTCGAAATCTTGACGTGACCGTAATGACGCGGCGGGGCGAGTGTCAATGGGGACGCCGCGCCGCGGTGCGCTCCCGTGCCCCGGGCGCCCCCGCCCGAGCGGTGCTGCCACCGCCGCCCGGACGGGTTCGCGGTAGCGCGGGCGCGCCGCCCCATTCCCTCGTATAAAGGGCCGGAGAGCCCATGAAGGGCCGACGGTCAGGGAACGGCCGAAGAGCCCATGAAGGGCCGAGGGCCGAGGAACGGCCGGAGGGCGAAGCGGCGGCGAAGGAGGCCCGGATGGGCCGGGAGCGGACCGGACGTCAGGGGCGCGGCACGCCCGGGATCCGGGAGGACCACGGGCCCGTACGGTACGGACCGCCCGCGCCGGGCCCCGCGCTGCCCGTCCTGCCCGAGCTGGCCGAGGTCCTGGCCGCCGCTGCACCCCGCGGCGAACCCGAACCGGCCGGCGGCTCGGCGGCCCTGCGCGAGGCGGCCCGCGCCTACTGGGACCGGCGGGGACTGCACGGCGGCGCCGAGCACATCGCCGCCGCGCCCGGCACCTCCCCGCTGATCCTCGCCCTGATCGCCGCGCACGGGGGCGACGTACTCATGCCGCGCCCCTGCCCCGCCGCCTGGATCCCCCAGGCCCGGCTGCTGGGCCGGCCCGCCTACCACGTGCCCACTCCGGCCGAGTGCGGCGGCGTGCCCGATCCGTACGCCCTGCTGGAGACCGTGCGCCGGGTACGTGCCGAGGGCGGCAGGCCGCGGCTGCTGCTGATGTCGGTGGCCGACGACCCCACGGCCACGGTCGCCCCGCCGGAACTGGTGCGTGAGGCGTGCGAGGCGGCCGTCGCCGAGGGGCTCCACATCGTCAGCGACGAGACGTGGCGCGACACCCTGCACCGGCCGCACGACACGGTGCTGCTCAGCCCGGCCGAGATGTGCCCGGACGACGTGACGGTCGTCTCCGACCTGGTGGGCGCGCTGACCCCGTCGGCCTGGCCGGTCGCCGTCGCCCGGTTCCCCGACACCGAGCGTTCGGCGGTGCGCCACGCCCGTACCCTCGACATCCTCACCGCACTCGGCGCCCTGGTCGCTGGACCGGTCGCGGCGGCCGCCGCCCACGCCCTGCGCGAACCGGACGCCGTGACGAGACGGGTCCGCCGGGCCGCGTTCCTCCAGGCCAGGGTCGCCGCGGAGGCCCACCGGGCGGTCCTCGCCGCCGGTGCCCTGGCCAGACCCCCGCAGGCGGGCCGGCACCTGTACGCGGACCTCGGCCCGCTGCGCTCCCCACTCGCCGCGCGCGGGGTCACGGACTCGCTGGAACTGGAGGAGTACCTGACGCAGCGGCTGGGCGCCCCCGCCCCGGGCGGCCACCGCTTCGGCGACGAACTGGGCGCGCTGCGGGTGCGGCTGGGCACCGGATCGCTGCTCGGGTCGACAGCGCGGCAGCAGGAGGAGTCGCTCACCGCTGCGGAGCCCCTCGAATTGCCGCATGTCGCGGCAGCGCTGAGCATGTTCCGAGCAGCCCTCGACGAACTCCGCTGACACGCTGCGCCGACGCTCTCCGAGACGGGAGGCCCTCGATGACGGACCGGACCGAGCACTCCGTGGCCCGCGACCCGAGCCGTGTGCCCCGCGGCGAGGTCGTCACCCCGCGCCCCCTGGGAGAGGTGCGGTCCTGGCCCGGCAGCTTCGCCGACCGGCTCACCGCGCCCCTGCCCGGAGTCATGGGCATGTCCCGACTGGCCCGCGAGCACGCCATCCGGCCCAACGCCGAGGGACTGCGCGGCGTCCACCGGCTGCCGTACGCCCCCGAGCCGCTTCCCGTCACCCCGGCCGGGACCAGCTGCGTCACCTGGGCCGGGCACGCCAGCTGGATCATCCGCACCGGCGGACTGACCGTGCTCGCCGACCCCGTCTGGTCCCGCCGCATCCTCGGCATCCCGCCCCGGATCACCCCCGTCGGCATCCGCTGGGAGGACCTGCCGACGGTCGACGCGGTCGTCATCAGCCACAACCACTACGACCACCTCGACGCACCCACCCTGCGCAGGCTGCCCCGGCACACCCCGCTGTTCGTCCCCGCCGGGCTGGGCCGCTGGTGCCGCCGCCGCGGCTTCGGCTGCGTCACCGAACTCGACTGGTGGGAATCGGCGGAACTGGACGGCGTGCGCTTCGACTTCGTGCCCTCGCACCACTGGTCCAAGCGCACCCTCACCGACACCTGCCGCTCGCTGTGGGGCGGCTGGGTCATCGAGGACACCACCGGGCCGGTCCGGGGACCGCGCATCTACTTCGCCGGGGACACCGGATACGGCCACTGGTTCACGGAGATCGGCCGCCGCCACCCCGGGATCGACCTGGCCCTGCTGCCGATCGGGGCGTACGAGCCGCGCTGGTGGCTCGCCGATGTGCACACCGACCCGGAGGAGGCCGTGCAGGCGTACGAGGATCTCGGCGCCCACGCCATGGCGCCCATGCACTGGGCGACGTTCCTGATGTCCGCGGAGCCCGTACTCGAACCCCTCACCCGGCTGCGCACCGCCTGGCGGCGGGCCGGCCACCCGCGCGAGCGGCTCTGGGACCTGCCGATCGGCGGCTCGCGCCTCCTCGGCACCCCGAGCCGGCCGCGTACGGTCAGCGGCTGAGCCGGACCAACCAGGTCAGCGGCCGGACCGGCCACGCAGCCGGTGCCACACCGCCGGCGCCCCGCTGATCAGCAGCGTCAGGCCCACCGCCGCCACGACGCCCTGCCACGGCTCCGGGAACAGCGAGCCGCCGAGGATCCCGATCAGCTGATATGTCGCCGCCCAGGCCAGACACGCCGGCACATCGCCCCGGGCGAACCGCCTCAGCGGCATCCGCCCCAGCAGACACGCCAGCATCACCGGAATCCGTCCCGCCGGCACCAGCCTCGACAGCACCAGCACCGTCGCCCCGTGCTCGTCCAGCTTCCGCTGCGCCTGCGCGAGCCGCTCCGGCGCGGCCCGGTCGCTGATCGCCCGCAGCCACTTGGAACCGTTCTTCGACCGCACCCCGCGCTGCCCCAGCCAGTACAGGCAGACGTCCCCGAGGAACGCGGCGGCAGACGCCACCGCGAACACGATCAGCAGCGAGAACGGCGACGACTGATGGAACGCCACCACGGCCGCCGAGCTCACCAGCGCACCCGTCGGCACCACCGGCACCAGGGCTCCCACGGCCACCAGCAGGAACAGCGAGGGGTAGCCGACCGCCTGCTGCGTCGACTCCGGGGGCAACTGCGTCGTCTGCCTGAGGAACTCGTGTATCACCCGGTGGCCCCCGGCCGCACGCGCGCGCCGTGCTCCAGCAGGTGCACCGCGACCTGGGGCGCCCGCAGCGCCGCCTGACGGACGAACTCGTCGCCCGGCGAGTGGAACTCGTGGGGCCGGATGCCGTCCATCCCGATCGGCCAGTACGTGCCGTAGTGCACCGGCACCGCCGCGCGCGGCGCGAGCCGGACCAGCGCCTCGGCCGCACGGGTCGCATCGAGATGACTGTGCCCCAGGTACGGCCCCCAGCCGCCGACCGGCAGCAGCGCCACGTCCACCGGACCGACCGCTTTCGCCATGTCGTCGAAGAGCCCGGTGTCCCCGGCGAAGTACGTGCGCGCCTCGCCCTCCACCACGTACCCGAGCGCGGGGGAGCGGTGCGGGCCGACCGGCAGGCGCCGCCCATCGTGCAGCGCCGGCACGGCCCTGACGCGCACCTCGCCCACACGCACCTCGTCGCCCGCCGCCACCTCGGTGATCCGCAGCCCGCGCATCCTGCGCAGCACCCGCAGCCCCGGCACCGCCCGCACCGCCCCCCACGGGACGATCAGCCGGGCGCCGGGGGCGATGCGGGCCAGGGACGGCAGATGCAGATGATCGGAGTGCAGATGCGAGATGAGCACGACGTCGGCGACCGTGGCCGCCGGACCGGGCAGCGCACCGCGGCGGCGCCGCAGATGCGCGAAGCGCCGTACGAGAAGGGGATCCGTCAGGACCCGCACCCCGGAGTCCTCGATCGTGCAGGTGGCATGACCCCACCAGGTGATCTCCACCGGCACGTGCCACCTCCTGTTCTGCGGACCTGTCGGCTCCGCCGCCCCCGGACCTGCCACCGAGCCTACGGGGCGGACGGCACGCCCAGGGGCTCCCCGGCGCGCCCGCCCGGCCTCGCGCGCCCCTTCCCGCCCTGACGTGCGCCTTCTTGTACGGGCATCCGGCCGATAGGGTCGCAGAACGCCTAGCACGGGGACGGACGGTCATGGTGGGGGATGTACGGGTGGCGGCCATCGCCAGCCTCACACCGCTGGAGGAGCTCGACAGCGATCCGTTCCTCGTGGACACGCGCAGCCAGCACGCCATGTGCGCCCGCTGGGCCGCCGGCCAGGGCTACGTCGTCACCCGGCAGCTGCGTCTCTACGGACTGCGCCCCGACCACCAGGCCCTCTGGGCCGACGTCGAGGAGGGCGAGGTGGAACTCTTCGTCGCCCCCACCGACCGGGTGCTCGCCCGGGCCGTCGCCTCGGTGCCGCAGTTCGCCGCGGAGTGCGAGCGCCGCGGCGTGCGCCTGGAGATCGCCGGTCTCGACGAACCGCGGTACAGCGCCCGTACGAAAGCCAGCGTGCACCGCAGACTCTCCATGCCTACGGCCGGCTACGACGGCTGCTGAACGCGCCCTCAGGGCTCAGGGCCCGGCGGCGCGCCGGGCCCGCTGTGAAAGGCTGGGGCGGGGTCCGGAACGGCGGGGCCCGGACGTGAGGTGGCACGGCGTGGGTGACGGGCGATGGCGGACAGCCGGAAGCGCCCTGATGCGGGTGATCGTGGTGTGGGCGGTCTCGACGCTCACCATGCTGGTGCTCGCCGGGATTCTGCCGGACTTCCAGCTCCAGTCGGACGACGGCGACAGCGTGACCAGGACCGCGTTCACGGCGGCGTGGGGCGCGGGCGCGTTCGGTCTGCTCTCGGCGCTGGTCTGGCCGGTGCTCGTACGGGCCCTGCTCATCGTGCCGGCCCTCGTCCTCGGCATGCTGGTCTTCTTCCTCAACGGCTCGCTGCTCCTGATCGCGCTGCGGCTCATCCCGGACGGGCGGGGCGCCGCCGCCCCGGAGACGGCCGTCGTCGTCGCGGCCGTCATGTCCGCCGTCGCCTCAGCGACCTCCACGGCACTCGCCGTCCGTGACGACAACGCCTACCGCCGCAGGCTCTCGCGCCTGGCCGAGCGGCGCCGCCGCCGCAGCGGCACGGCCGGCGCGGACGGCGAGCAGCCGCCCGGCACCGTCTTCATCCAGCTCGACGGCGTCGGCCACGACGTCCTCGCCGAGGCCGCCGCCGACGGAGTCATGCCGACCGTCGCCCACTGGCTGGCCGACGCCGAGGGCCACCGGCTCACCCCGTGGCGCACGGACTGGTCCAGCCAGACCGGCGCCAGCCAGCTCGGCATCCTGCACGGCAGCAACCACGATGTCCCCGCCTTCCGCTGGTACGAGAAGGAGTCCGGCGACATCATGGTCTCCAGCAGACCGGCGAGCGCCCTCGAGCTCCAGCGCCGTGCCATCGGGCGCACCCGCGACGGCGGACTCCTGACCGTCGACGGCGCCAGCCGCGGCAACCTCTTCAGCGGCGGCGCCGCCCAGCTCGCCCTCGTCCTGTCGATGGCCGCCCGGCGGGGCAAGGGCCGGCGGTCGAGGGCCGGATACTTCGCCTACTTCTCCGACCCCGCCAACGCCGTCCGCACCGCCCTCTCCTTCGTCGCCGAGACCGGGCGCGAGATAGGGCAGTCGACCCGGGCCCGGATCCGCAAGGAGTCGCCCCGGATCAAGCGCGGCGGGCTCTACCCCTTCATCCGGGCCTTCGCGACCGTCGTCGAACGGGACGTGGTGGTCGCCGCCGTCATAGGGGACATGTTCGCCGGACGGACCGTCGTCTACGCCGACCTCGTCGCCTACGACGAGGTGGCCCACCACTCGGGGCCGCGCAGCCGGGACGCCGAGAAGGTCCTCGCCCGGCTGGACCGCTCCCTCGCTTTGATCGTCAAGGTCGCCGAACACACCCCGCGCTCCTACCGCGTCGTCCTCCTGTCCGATCACGGGCAGAGCCCGGGGGAGACCTTCGCCGGGGCGTACGGGCTGACGCTCAAGGACCTCGTGCGGGCGGGATGCGGCCTGCCGGTGCCCCGCAGGGCGCAGCGGAGCAAGAGCGGCTCCGAGGCGCGCGACGCGGTCCGGACGGCGCTCCACCGGCCGGTCGCCGAGGGCGAGGAGAAGCAGGTCGCGATTGCCTCGGACCCGGTCGTCCTCGCCTCCGGCAACCTCGGCCTGATCTCCTTCCCCGAGATCGGGGGCCGCGCCTCGCAGGAGCAGCTCGACCGCCGCCATCCCGCCCTGCTCAGCACGCTCGCCAACCACCCCGGCATCGGCTTTCTGCTCGTGCGCAGCGAGAGGGACGGATCGGTGGTGCTGGGGCGCGACCAGACGCGCGTCCCGGTGGCGGAACTGAAGGACGGGCAGGGCCCGCTGGCCCCCTTCGGCCCTGGCGCGGCCGACGCGGTCCGGCGCACGGACACGTTCCCGCACGTCGCCGATGTGATGGTCAACTCGATGTACGACCCCGCGACCGGCCGGGTGCACGCCTTCGAGGAACAGATCGGCTCGCACGGCGGCCTGGGCGGCGAGCAGTCCCGGCCGTTCCTGCTGTCACCGCGCGGCATGACGGACCCGCTGGACGCGGCCGCCGCCGAAAGCGGGGAGGTGGCGCAAGGCGGCGAACGGCCGGCCGAACTGGTCGGCGCCGAGGCCGTGCACCGGGTCCTGAGGTACTGGCTGCGCGAGGTCTCGGGGCCGCAGGTGCCGGTGCGGACCGACGGTCGGAGCGGCGCTCCCTGACCGCACCCGAGCGGGGGTCCACGGCTGCCGACCAGGGCGTTGTCAGTGGTGGACGGCAGGATAGGGGCATGACGAACTCAGCTGTTGTGCTCGCCGATACCGCCGCCTACGCCGCCGCGGTCGAAGAAGCGTCGCAGGCCGCCGCCGCGTATTACGCCACGGGCGAGAGCGCGCTCGACGACGATGCGTACGACCGGCTGGCGCGCGGGATCGCCGCGTACGAGCAGGACCACCCGCAGGACGTGCTGGCCGAGTCGCCGACCGGCAAGGTGGCCGGTGGCGTGGCGGTCGGGGACGTACCGCACACGGTTCCGATGCTCTCCCTGGACAACGTCTTCTCGGCCGAGCAGTTCGCCACCTGGACCGCCTCCTTGGAGCGCCGGATAGGGCGGCCGGTCACCGCCTGGAGCGTCGAACCGAAGCTCGACGGCCTCGCCGTCGCGGCCCGCTACCGCGCCGGCCGGCTGGAGCAGCTGATCACCCGCGGCGACGGCATCGCGGGCGAGGACGTGTCACACGCGATCGGCACCGTCGTCGGACTGCCCCGGCAGCTCGCCGAGCCGGTCACGATCGAGATGCGCGGCGAGATCCTGATGACGGCAGAACAGTTCGAGCAGGCAAACACGCTGCGCACCGAACACGGCGGCGCGCCCTTCGCCAACGCGCGCAACGGCGCGGCGGGCACCCTGCGCGCCAAGGACCGTTCCTACACGGTGGAGATGACGTTCTTTGCATACGGCGCGCTGGCGCTGCCCGACTCGGGGGAGCTCACCGCCACGCTCGCCGAGCTGCCCCACAGCGAAACGCTTCGCTACGTGGCGGGCCTCGGCGTCCACACCGCGGCGGACACGGCGGTGGCGCCACGCACCGTCACCACCGTCGAGGACGTCCAGGCGAGGGTCGAGGAAGTCGCCTCGCTGCGCGCCTCGTTGCCCTTCGGGATCGACGGCATCGTCATCAAGGCGGACCTCGCCGCCGACCAGCGCGACGCGGGCAACGGCACCCGGGCGCCGCGCTGGGCCATCGCGTACAAGCTGCCGGCCGTCGAGAAGGTCACCCGCCTGCTCGGCGTCGAGTGGAACGTGGGCCGTACCGGCATCATCGCGCCGCGCGCCGTGCTGGAGCCGGTCGAGATCGACGGATCGACCGTCGGTTACGCCACCCTGCACAACCCGGCCGACATCACCCGCCGCGATCTGCGGATCGGCGACCATGTGATGGTCTACAAGGCGGGCGACATCATTCCCCGCATCGAGGCCCCCGTCGCCCATCTGCGCACCGGAGAGGAACAGCCGGTCGTCTTCCCCGAGGCGTGCCCGCAGTGCGGTTCCGAGATCGACACCAGCGAGCAGCGCTGGCGCTGTGTCCGTGGCCGCGACTGCCGCCTGGTGGCGTCCATCTCGTACGCGGCGGGGCGCGACCAGCTCGACATCGAGGGCCTCGGCGCGACCCGCGTGGTCCAGCTCGTCGACGCCGGCCTGGTCGCGGACTTCGCCGATCTGTTCACCCTGGAGCGCGAGCAGTTGCTCGCGCTGGACCGGATGGGCGAGACCAGCACGGACAATCTGCTGGCCGCGATCGACGCGGCACGCGCGCAGCCGCTCTCCCGGGTCTTCTGCGCGCTGGGGGTGCGCGGCACCGGGCGCTCCATGTCCCGGCGCATCGCACGCTACTTCGCGGACATGGACCGGATCAGAGCCGCCGACGTCGAGACCCTCCAGCGGGTCGACGGCATCGGCAAGGAGAAGGCCGCCGGCGTCGTCGCGGAGCTGGCCGAGCTGGCCCCGCTGATCGAGAAGCTGGTCGCGGCCGGAGTCACCATGACGGAACCGGGCGCCACCCCGCCCCCGGAACCGGGCGAGGAGGGCGACGCGACGACGGACGGCGAGAGCACGGACGGGCGGCCGCTGGACGGGATGACGGTGGTGGTCACCGGAGCGATGAGCGGGGCTCTGGAGAAGCTCTCGCGCAACCAGATGAACGAGCTGATCGAGCGCGCCGGCGGAAAGTCCTCCTCCAGCGTCTCCAAGCGCACCACACTCCTGGTGGCCGGCGAGAAGGCGGGCTCGAAGCGAACCAAGGCGGAGGACCTGGGCGTACGGATCGCCGCCCCGGAGGAATTCGCGGAGCTGATCGGGGAGTACCTGCCGTCCGGGGGGTGACGGCGATGCGGCCGCCGGGGGCGTGGGTGAGCCGGGTGCGGTGACCGGGGTTCCTTCGATCTGGGGTGGGAGTGGCTTTCTTTACCTCCCTATTGCATAGTGAGGGTTCGGCCATGCCTCGCGATCAGCGGGTCCATGGGTGGTGAACGGCCGTGTGTCGGGCCGGAGGTGAGGGGCGATGCCTTCTTTGCGCGACGGGCGGGAACAGGCCCGCTCCGTTCACCGTCGGCATCCCCAGGACCAGAGCCTCACCCGCGGGCTCGCGCTCGACCTCGGCAGTTCGCGCACGCGCGCCTGGGTTCCGGGGCAGGGTGTCGTCGCGGACACCGAAGCCGACCCGGTGGGTGACTACGGGCACGGCGGCCGGCCGGTCCGGCGCGGGCGCATCGTCGACGCGGAGTCCTGCGGCCGGATGCTCGGCCGGATCGCCGACAGGGCCCTGGGCGCCGACCGCAGCGACACGGTGATCGTCCTCAGCCACCCCGTCCTCGCCGGATCCGGACACCGCGCCGCCGCCCGGGACATACTCACCACGCTCGGCCCGTCGCGCGTCATCGTCCTGGACAGCGCCAGGGCGGCCGCCGCCGCTGCCGGACCGCAGGGCGGCGGCCCGCTCCTCGTCGTCGACATCGGGGCCGAACTGACCGAGGCGACCCTCCTCGTCGACGGAAGGGTCCGCGACGCGCGCCTCGCCGAGACGGGGACCAGCGACCTGGAACCCGGCGAGCCGCCCACCGCCGTCGTCCGCGCCGTCCTGGACATGGTCATGGAGATGTGGCGTCAGGACCGGCACGGCGCGCTGCTCGGAGCCCTGCGCAAGGGCCCGTTGCTCGCCGGAGGCGGTGCGCTGCGACCGGACATCACCCACCGGATCGCGCTCCGCCTCGGCGCGCCCGTCCGGCTCACGGACGATCCGGCGACCGCGGTCGTGCGGGGTGCCGGGCTGATCCTCAGCTCCGTGCTCCGCCACCCCTCGGCCGCACCCGCCCTGCCCGGCCGATCCGGGTGACCCCTCTCCCGGGGCCGCCCCGGGAAAACGCGCCTCCCGGGAACCGGCCGGACGCCCCGGCGCACCGCGGACGCGCGGCGGTGGCACGGCAGTTCCTCGCGGCCCTGCTCCTCGCCGTCCTCGCCGTCGCGGGCGGCGCACCCGCGGCCGCCGGGAGCGGGCTTCCCGCCCGCTCGGTGGCCGGCCCGGCGCCCACCGCGTCCACCGCGTCCGGCCCGGCCGGAACCAGGCCGTCCACCCCCTACACCGACCGCACCGACCGCTCCGTGCGCACCGACCGCTCCGTGCGCACCGACCGCTCCGTGCGCACCGACCGCTCCCTGCGCACGGACCGCACGGGCCGCACGGACTGCACGGACCGCACGGACCGCACGGAGCGCGCCGACCGCACCCGACCCGCTGCAGGCGTCCACCGTCGAGGACCGGCGACGGGGACGCAGCCGTGGGCCGTCGCGGAGCATCCCCGTACCCCGCAGCACCTTCCACCGCCCGGCCCCGGCTCCCTGCCACCGCTCACCTCCGGCGTCCCGCTCCCGCACCCCGTCCCCGGGGCCGCGCCCGCCGCGCCCTCCGTGGCCGCCTGCCGCTTCCGCGCCGCGCTCCCCGGCGTGCGCGGGCCTCCGAGGGGCGCCGTGCTCCGGCCCGGGGGCCTCTCACCGGTCCCGACCCCCAACACAGCCGTGCCGTTCGCGCCGTCCTAGCGCCCTCCGGGCCGACCCGGGAGCGGCGGGTCCGGCCGCTTTTCGGAGGAAACACGCATGACCCGCGCCACCACGGTGCGGGCGGTTCTGGCTGCGGCCGTACTGCTCGTCTCCGTACTCATCACGCTGACCATGTCCCCCAGACTCGGCCTCGATCTCCAGGGCGGCACCCGCATGGTGCTGCAGGCCAAGGACTCCGACACCGCGAAGGCCGACCGCGAGAGCACCGACCGCACCCTGGAGGTGCTGCGCAAGCGCATCGACTCGCTCGGCGTCACGGAGCCGACCCTGACCCGTTCCGGCGAGGACCGGATCATCGTCGAACTCCCTGACGTACAGGACCCGCGCAAGGCCGCCGACGTCATCGGCAGGACCGCCCAGCTGACCTTCCACGCCGTGCAGGGCCCCGGCTCCCCGGCCGGCGACGGGAAGGCCCTCCCCGACGAGGAGGGCCGCACCCTCGCACTCGGCCCCGCCGAGATCTCGGGCGCCGGAGTCAAGGAGGCGTCCGCCGCGTTCGACGCCCAGCAGGGCGCGGGATGGACCGTCACCCTCGACTTCCACAAGGACGCCGGCCGGGACTGGACCCGGCTGACCGGGGCAGCGGCCTGCCACCCCGTCCAGGACGAACGGCGCCGCGTCGCCATCGTCCTCGACCAGCAGGTGATCTCCTCGCCGCAGGTCTCCCCGACGGTCGCCTGCGACACCGGGCTGCCCTCCGGGTCCACCCAGATCACCGGCTCCTTCAGCGCCGACGAGGCCCGCGAACTCGCCCTGCTGATCCAGGGCGGAGCCCTGCCCGTGCCCGTCGAGATCGTCGAGCAGCGGACGGTCGGCCCGACGCTCGGCGCCGCGGCCATCGACGCCAGTGCCCGCGCCGCGCTCATCGGCGCCGCGGCCACGGCGCTGTTCATCACCGCCGTCTACCGGCTGTTCGGCGCCCTCGCCGCCGTGGCACTCGGCGCGTACGGGGTGATCTCGTACGCCGCACTGGTCGCCCTCGGCGTCACCCTCACCCTGCCAGGGCTTGCCGGCTTCGTCCTGGCCATCGGGATGGCGGTCGACGCGAACGTGCTGGTCTTCGAACGGGCGAGAGAGGAACACACGCTCCGGCCGAAGAAGGCGCTGCGCACCTCGCTCACCGCCGGATTCCGGCACGCCTGGAGCGCCGTCGCCGACTCCAACGTGACGACGCTCATCGCGGCCGGCCTGCTGTTCTTCCTCGGCTCGGGACCGGTCAAGGGCTTCGGTGTCACGCTCGGCATCGGCGTCCTCGCGTCGATGTTCTCCGCGCTCGTCATCGCCCGCGCACTCACCGAGACGGCGGCCCGTTCCCGGTTCGTCAGCGACTACCGGGGCGTCAACGGCATCGCGAGCCCCGGCCGCGTGCGGACCTGGATCAACCGCCGCGACCCGCAGCTGATGCGCTCCCCCCGGCGCTGGCTGCTGGTCTCGGCCGTCCTGGTCGCGGTCGCGGTGGCGGGCATCCTGGTGCGCGGCGTCAACCTCGGCGTCGAGTTCACCGGCGGCCGGCTCGTCGAGTACGCCACCAGCCGCCCCGTCGACGTGGAGCGCGCGCGTACCGCGCTGGCCGGTGCGGGCTTCGGGGACGCCGAGGTCACCACGGCCGGCGCCGGCGACATCTCGGTGCGCACCGGCGATCTCGACAACGACGGCGAACACGCCCTGCGCGCCGCCCTCGCCGCGGAGGGCGGCGAGACCACCAAGGTCCGCGACGAACTGATCGGTCCCAGCCTGGGCGACGAACTGCGGCGCAACGCCCTGATCGCCCTGGCCATCGCCGTGCTCGTCCAACTGGGCTACCTGGCGGTCCGCTTCCGCTGGACGTTCGCCGTGGCCTCCGTCGGAGCGCTCGTCCATGACGTGATCATCCTGGTCGGAGCCTTCGCCTGGCTGGGACGCACCGTCGACGGCATCTTCCTGGCGGCGCTCCTCACCGTCATCGGGTACTCCGTCAACGACTCGGTCGTGGTCTTCGACCGGGTCAGGGAGCTGTGGGCGAAGGCCCGCAGACAACCACTGGCGGAGGTGGCGAACCGGGCCGTCCTGCAGACCGTCCCCCGGACCGTCAACACCGGTATGGGCGCCCTGTTCATCCTCGTCGCGCTGGCGGTGCTGGGCGGCGACTCACTCGCGGACTTCGCGCTCGCCCTGCTGATCGGCATCGTCGTCGGGACGTACTCCTCGGTCATGACCGCCGTCCCGGCCGCGCTCCTCCTGGAGCGCACCAGCAACGCCCCGCCGCCCGTCCGGGCTCCGCGCAAGGGGGCCGGGCACCGGGAGCCGCTGGACAGCGGGGCGCGCGTGTAGTCCGCGTCCAAGTGGTCCACCGGCACCGCGAGGCGCCGGCCCGTTGCCCCTGCGCCGTTCGAGCGGCACAGGGGCGACGCGCCTCGGTCGTCGCATCGGGGCCCGGGCACGGCGGCACCATCCTGATCACCCGTCCCGTGATCGGAGCGTGCCCGTGCCCGTGCCCGTAGTGCTGCGCGTCCTGCACGGGCACCCGGTCCTGCCGCCCTGCCGGCCGTGGCGATCCTCGCCGCGGCGTGCCTGGCCGCACGGGTCCTGGCCCGGGACGACGCCCCTTGGGCGCGGCCCGTCGTCAGCCAATGAGCGACCGCAGATACGCGGCGGTCGCCGCGTCGGCCGGCAGCAGCGTCTCGATGGCCAGTTCCGCGACCGTCACGTCCATCGGAGTGTTGAACGTCGCGATGGACGCCACGAAGGACAGCAGCTGCCCGCCGTGCTCGATCACCAGGGGCAGGGCGAAGGGCACCGAGGACGAGGGAACGGCCCGGTCCGCGTCGCCCGCCGCCGCGGCCGGGACGGGATAGCCCGCGACCTCCTCGTACAGCGCACGCAGCTCCGCCGAACGGACCAGCGCGATCTGGCGCTCCATCTGGGCCAGCAGGTCGGCCCGCCACTCCCGCAGATTCCGGATGCGCGGGGCCAGACCCTCCGGGTGCAGGGTGAGCCGCATGGCGTTCAGCGGCGGGGTGAGCAGATGCTCCGCCACTCCGTCCAGCATCCGGGCCATCCCCTGATTGGCCGCCACCACCGTGTACAGACCGTCGACGACGAACGCCGGATACGGGTCGTACCCCTGGAGCAGCCGGTCCATGCCTTCTCGCAGCGCGCCCATGGCCGGATCGTCGAGCGCGGTCTCCGTGAAGCGCGGGGCGTAACCGGCGACCACCAGCAGGGCGTTGCGTTCCCGCACGGGCACGTCGAGATGGCCGGCCAGCCGCAGGACCATCTCCTCGCTGGGGCGGGAGCGACCCGTCTCGATGAACGAGATGTGCCGGGCCGATGAGTCGGCCCGCAGCGCCAGCTCCAGCTGGCTGATCCGGCGACGCTCCCGCCAGCTGCGCAGCAGCGGCCCTACCCCCGTGTCAAGCGCGACAGTTGTCATACGGAGACCGTAACGTCACCGGCATCAATGACCCGAAAAGCCCGAGTGAGGGAGCCACCGCATGCCCGCCGCACCGCTGCCCCAGGACGAGATCGAGGACCGGCTGCGCGAACTGCCCGGCTGGACGCTGGAAGGGGACCGGATCGCCCGCACCTACCGGCTCCCGTCGCACTTCGCCGCCACCGCCCTCACCGTGCACGTCGCCCGGATCCAGGACGAGCTGAACCACCACTCCGATCTGACGCTCGGCTACAACACCGTCGCCCTCTTTGTGAACTCCCACGACGCCGGCGGAAAGGTTACCGAGAAGGACCTCGCCCTGGCCGCCCGGGTGGAGGCCGTCGCCGCCGGACACGGCGCCGAGTAGGGCTGTCGTCACCCCGGGCGGTGCGGCCCGGAGCCCGACCCTCAGGGCGCGGCACCGAAGCGGGGATGCGCGGCGAGCCAGCGCGGGTAGCTGTCGCTGCGCTCCACCGCTTCGGCGTACGCGGCCCGGGTGTGCCCGCTCACCGCTCCGGCAGCCGCCGACGCGGCCGCCGAGCGCGGGTGCCAGCCCAGCAGATGGCGCCAGCTGAGCGGCGAACCGGTCACCGGACGGGTCACCACGCCCGGCGTCGGAGGGAACGTCGCCCGGCACAGCCCGACGGCCCGCCCCACCTGCACCAGATGGACGACGGACGCCGTGTCCGTCTCGTACACCGAAACCGGGCTGAAGCCGGCCCGGGCACACGCGGCCACGAAGCAGTCGGCGAAGCAGCCGTCCCCGGGCACATCCGCCCAGCACTCGTCCGCCAGCGCGGAGAGCTCCAGTTCGGCCTCGCCGGCCAGCGGGTGGCTCTCCGGAAGCATCACGAAGACCGGGTCGATCCCGATGACCTGCCATTCCAGCCGGTCGGCGACCGGCGGCGGGCTCTCGCCGCAGGCCCCGATGAGCACGAAGTCCAGCCTGCCGTCCACCAGTTGCCCCGCCAGCTCCGCCACCGACCACGAGGTGTACGTGGACACCGGCGCCGCCGGGTGCGCCGCGGCCAGCCGGTCGACGAGCCCGCCGAGCAGCGGACCATGGGTGCCGCCGAGCCGGAACCGCTCCAAGGCCCCCCACGCGTTGGCGAACCGCACCGCCTCCTCCTGGAGCTCGCTGACGGCCGGCAGCACCACCCGCGCCCGTTCCAGCACCAGTTCGCCCAGGAGCGTCGGCCGCGCGCCCGTGTGGTCCCGGTCGAACAGCGGGCCGCCCAGCGCCTTCTCGATCCGCCGCAGCTGCGCGCTCAGTGCGGGCTGGGCGAGCCCGAGAGAGGCGGCCGCCTTGGTGAGGCTTCCGGTGTCGGCGATGGCGCGTACGGTTCGCAGATGGCGCAACTCCAGCTCCATAACGGCACGTTATGACCCCGGTGGCCCACCGGCAATACGGGCGTCGCCTCTGCGCCGCCGGCCGGGCCGTGTCGTACAGTCGGCCGGATGCTGAACTACGACGACGAGGCAGCCGTCTACGACGCCACACGCGGCGGTGTGCCCCGCGCGGAGGCCGCCGCCGCTGCGGTGCTCGGCCTGGTCCCGCCCGCCGCCCGCACGCTGCTGGACATCGGCTGCGGTACGGGACTGGTCACCGAGCGGATCGCCGACGGCCGCCCCGGCCTTCGGGTGTTCGGCTCCGACGCCGCCCACGGCATGGTCCGCGTCGCCCGGCAGCGTGTCGGCGCCGTGGTGCTCGCCGACGCGCGCCGGCTGCCCCTGCCGGACGCGGCGGTCGACGCGGCGGTGGCCGTCTGGCTGCTGCACCTGCTGCGCGAGGAGGGCGCCGCGCGGGCGGTGGTGGCGCAGGCGGCGCGCGTGCTGCGGCCCGGCGGCGTCTTCGTGACCACCGTGGACAAGGACGCGGCGCACGATGTCGGCAGCGACATCGACGAGGCGTTCGCCCCGTACCTGTCGCCGAACCCCTCCGACGGCACCGAGCGGATCATCGCGTACGGCGCCGCGCACGGCCTCGACGTGGTGGGCAGCACCGTGTTCCGCGGCCACGGGCAGGGGCGGACACCGCTGAGCGCGGCCCACGGTGTGCGGCGCGGCTACTACGCCTCGCGCCTCGCCCTGCCCGGGGCGACCGCCGAACGGCTCGCACAGGCACTGACGGCGCTGCCCGAGCCCGACCGCCGGCGCGCCGATCCGGAGTACCGGCTCCTGGCGTTCCGCCGCCGATAGGGCCCCCGCGATCCCCACCGTCACGCGCCGGCTACGCGTGCCACGCGCCGTCGCGCGCCGCCTCGGCGGCGAACGCGGCGAACGGCTTCGGGTCGCGGCCCAGTGCCTGCTTCACGCCCTCCGTCACCGTCGCGTTGTGCCCGTCCAGCAGGAACGTGAACAGCCCCGCCAGAAAAGCAGCTTCGGCCTGCGGAACGCCGTACTCCTCCAGCACCGCCGCATACTGAGGGCCCGTCACGGCGACGTACCGCACCTCGCGCCCCGTCGCCCCGGCGAGCTCGGCAGCCGCCTCGGCGAAAGTCAGCGTCCGGGGACCGGTCAACTCATGGACCGCGCCCGCGCCGCCCTCACCGCACAGCGCGGCGACCACCACGTCGGCCAGGTCGTCGACGTCCACGAACGGCTCCGCGCTCCCGCCCGCCGGGAACACCACCTCACCGCCGAGCACCCCCTCGAGCAGCGCGCCCTCGCTGAAGTTCTGCGCGAAGAACGCCGAGCGCACCACCGTCAGTTCGGCATCCCCCGCAGCCGAGCGCAACGCGTCCTCCGCGACCACGGCCTGCGGCTCGCCCCGCCCCGAGAGCAGCACCAGCCGCCGAACTCCGCACCGCCGCGCGATCCGTCCGAAGGCGGTCATCGCCTCCGGCGCGCCGGGCGCCGCCAGATCGGGGTAGTACGCGACGTAGGCGGCCTCCGCCCCGCTCAAGGCGACTTCCCACCCCGACGGGTCCTCCCAGTCGAAGGGGACCTGGCCGCTGCGTGATCCGGCACGCACCGGCACCCCGCGTGCCGCCAGCCGTTCGGCCACCCGGCGGCCCGTCTTCCCGGTCGCGCTCGTCACCAGCACGGGGCGTGCTGTGGGGAGTTCCTGCTTGTCGTTGCAGTTCTGCGTGTTCTTCGTCATGGCTCAAGACTCCCCGCACCGCCCCGCGCGCTCCATCCCCCAGCCGCTCAGCTCCCTACGCGTGCGTCTACGCTGCCCCGCATGGACGCACTCGCCGGACTGCTGGACGGGCCACGGGCCCGGGGCGCCTTTCTGCTGCGGATGGTGATGGAACCGCCCTGGTCCGTACGGATCGAGGACCGGGCACCGCTCTGCCTCATGTCCGTGACCGCCGGCGAGGCGTGGATCGTTCCCGCCGGATCCACCGAGCCCGTGCTGCTGCGCCCGGGAGACCTGGCCGTCGCGCGCGGCCCCGAGCCGTACACGGTCGCGGACCAACCGGAAACCGAACCGCAGGCACGCATCGGCCCCGGTGGCACCTGCACCACCCTGCGCGGGGAACCGCTGGCGCAGTCCATGAACCTGGGCGTACGTACCTGGGGCAACGCGCCGGACGGATCCACGGCCGTCCTCGTCGGCACGTACCTGCTGGACGGCGAGATCAGCGGACGGCTCCTCGACGCGCTGCCCCCGCTGATCGTCCTGCCCTCCGGCGGCCGGGCCGGCGCGTTGCCGGCGCTGCTCGACGACGAGATCGCGCGGGACGAACCGGGCCAGAGCGTGGTGCTGGACCGGCTGCTGGACCTGCTCCTTATCGACGCGCTGCGCACCTGGTTCTCCCGGCCGGGCGCCGAGGCCCCCGCCTGGTACCGGGCGATGGGCGACCCCGTCGTCGGACAGGCGCTGAGACTGCTCCAGAACGAACCCGCCCATCCCTGGACGGTGGCCGCGCTGGCCGGCCGGACCGGGGTCTCCCGGGCGGGTCTCGCCCGGCGCTTCACCGAGCTGGTGGGGGAGCCCCCGATGGCGTATCTCACCGGCTGGCGCCTCGCCGTCGCGGCCGATCTGCTCCGCGAGACGGACGCGACCGTCGAGGCGGTGGCCCGCCAGGTCGGATACAGCCAGGCCTTCGCCTTCAGCACCGCCTTCAAGCGGGTCCGCGGAGTCAGCCCGCAGGAGTACCGCAAGGGTGGCAGCCTGCCGTAATGGCATCTCGCCCCCGCCGCCGCGCCCGAGATGGACGGCGTACTACCGTGTGCCGGACACCGGCTCCAGCCGCCACCACTGGCAGGGGGAGTCGGTGTCCTCCCACTGCTGGACGGACGCCCCCTTCGCCGTGCTGCCGTCGGCGACCTCCAGGACCAGTCCGCTGACGAAGCTCACCAGCGTCACCGTGCCGGGCGCCTCCAGGTGCCGTTCGATCAGCCACTCCTGCGCACCGAAGTTGTTCGCCCGCCACTGCTGGATCAGGGCCCCGTTCTCCGTCGAGGCGCCGCGCACGTCCAGCCGCTTGCCGCTGTGCGCGTTGACCACGTGGTGCAGGGCCGCGCCCTCGTGGACGGGGGTGAACTCCCAGTGCTGGGAGGCCGATCCGTCGACGTCGTTCTGCTGGACCGGTGCGCCGCCGCCCTTCGCGGCGTCCCGCACCTCCAGCACCAGCCCGCTGCCCACATTGCGCAGCCGGTAAAGACCGGCCATGGGCGCGGTGTCCCCGGTCATGTCCGGTGGTCCCTTCGTGCGTTTCGTACGGCTCGTACGGCTTGTACGGCGAAGACCGCCGCCCGGCTCCGGGCCGGGCGGCGGTCACAGGTGGGTCGGCGAGGGTACGTCGCGCCTCAGGCGCCGAGGTTGAACTCGCCCGGGTTCGGGCCGAGCCGCTTGCCCTCGTCCAGCGCCGCGAACGCGGCCAGGTCGTCGGCGTCCAGCTCGAAGTCGAACACGTCGATGTTCTCCGCGATCCGCGACGGCGTCACGGACTTGGGGATCACCACGTTGCCCGTCTGGAGGTGCCAGCGCAGCACCGCCTGGGCCGGTGTGCGGCCGTGCTTCTGCGCGACCGCGACGACCGTCGGGACCTCCAGGAGCCCCTTGCCCGAACCCAGCGGGGACCAGGCCTCGGTCGCGATGCCGTGCTGGGCGTGCAGCGCGCGCGACTCGGCCTGCTGGAGCTGCGGGTGCAGCTCGATCTGGTTGAGGGCCGGGACCACGGAGGTCTCGCCGAGCAGACGCTCCAGGTGCTCGGGGAGGAAGTTCGACACGCCGATGGCCTTCGCGCGGCCGTCGGCGTAGATCTTCTCGAAGGCCCGGTACGTGTCGACGTAGGCGTCCTTGGCCGGCACCGGCCAGTGGATCAGGTACAGGTCGACGTATTCGAGGCCCAGCTTGTCGAGGGAGGCGTCGAAGGCACGCAGCGCCGCGTCGTAACCCTGCTCCGTGTTCCACAGCTTCGTGGTGACGAAGAGCTCCTCGCGGGCGACACCGGAGGCCGCGATCGCCTTTCCGGTGCCCACCTCGTTCTGGTAGATCGCGGCGGTGTCGATGCTGCGGTACCCGGACTCGATGGCCGTGGCGACCGCCGTCTCGGCCTCGTCGTCCGGCACCTGCCAGACTCCGAAACCGAGCTGCGGCATCTCGACGCCGTTGTTGAGAGTGAGGGAGGGGACCTGGCTCACGAGCGGTCGATCCTAACGTTGTGGGGTTTGACTCCCAGGGTGAACGATCAAGACGGCCCGCACATTCCCGTTCGGCACCGTTTTCATCGGAACGGTACTCCCGGGACGTGCAGCCGGAGGGATACTCGCGCAGAGCCGCGCACACAGCCGGGGCGCAGAGCCTGGCCGGTACGCGCGAAGAGCCGCGCACACAGCCGGGTGCCCGTCAGCGGTAGAGCGCGTCGACCTCGGACGCGTACGCCGTCTCGATCGCCTTGCGTTTCAGCTTCAGCGAGGGCGTCAGCAGGCCGTGCTCCTCGGTGAACTGGTGGGCCAGGATCCGGAACGTACGGATCGACTCGGCCTGGGAGACCGCCGTGTTCGCGGCGACCACCGCGCGCCGGACCTCCATCTCCAGGTCCGGGTCCCGCACCAGCTCCCCCGGGGTCAGCGTCTGCCGTCCCTGCATCGCCAGCCAGTGCTCCACGGACTCCTGGTCGACGGTGACGAGCGCCGCGATGTACGGCCGGTCGTTGCCGACCACGATGCACTGCGCCACCAGTGGATGCGCCCGTACGCGCTCCTCGAGTCCGGCCGGCGAGACGCTCTTGCCACCGGACGTCACCAGGATCTCCTTCTTGCGCCCGGTGATCGTCAGATAGCCGTCCTCGTCCAGCGCGCCCAGGTCGCCGGTGGCCAGCCAGCCGTCGTTGAGCACGGCGGCGGTGGCCTTCGGGTCGCCCAGGTAGCCGCCGAACACGTTGGCGCCGTACACCCAGATCTCGCCGTCGTCGGCGATGTGCACGCTCGTGCCGGGGATCGGCTGCCCCACCGTGCCGTACCGGGTGCGCTCCGGGGGGTTGGCGGTGGCCGCGGCCGTCGTCTCGGTCAGCCCGTAGCCCTCGTACACGGTGACGCCCGCGCCCGCGAAGAACAGCCCGAGCTGCCGCTCCATCCCCGAGCCGCCGGACATGGCGTGCCGGATCCGGCCGCCCATCGCCTCGCGCACCTTCTTGTAGACGACCTTGTCGAAGAACTGGTGCTGCATCCGCAGCCCGGCGGACGGACCGGGGCCGGTGCCGAAGGCCCGCGCCTCCATCGCCTCCGCGTACTTGACAGCGATGTCAACGGCCTTGTCGAAGGGCCCGACCCTGCCTTCCGCCTCGGCCTTGCGGCGGGCGCCGTTGAAGACCTTCTCGAAGATGTACGGCACCGCCAGGATGAACGTGGGACGGAACGACACCAGGTCCGGCATCAGCGCCTTCGCGGAGAGCTCCGGCTGGTGGCCCAGCTTCACCCGGCCGCGGATCGCGGTGACCTCCACCATCCGCCCGAACACGTGCGCCAGCGGCAGGAAGAGCAGCGTCGCCGCCTCGTCGCCCGGCTTGGAGTGGAAGACCGACTCCCAGCGGGACGCCATCGTCTCCGTCTCGAACATGAAGTTGGCGTGTGTGATCACACAGCCCTTCGGGCGTCCCGTCGTGCCCGAGGTGTAGATGAGGGTGGCGACCGACTCGGGCGTCACCGCGCGCCGGTGCCGGTGCACGACCTCGTCCTCGATGGGAGCGCCGGCCTCCGTCAGCTCGGTCACCGCGCCGGCGTCCAGCTGCCACAGCCGCTTCAGGTGCGGCAGCCGGTCGATCACCGACGCGACCGTCATCGCGTGGTCCTCGTGCTCGACCATGATCGCCGAGACCTCGGCGTCGTGCAGCATCCACAGGACCTGCTCGGCCGACGAGGTCGGGTACACCGGCACGGACTGGGCGCCCACCGTCCACAGGGCGAAGTCGAAGAGGGTCCACTCGTAGCGGGTACGGGACATCAGAGCGACCCGGTCGCCGAACCGCACCCCGTGCGCGATCAGCCCCTTGGCCAGCGCCAGCACCTCGTCGCGGAACGTCGCCGAGGTGACATCCCGCCAGCGTCCGTCCGCGTCCTTCCGGCCGAGAGCGACCCGGTGGGGATCCTCCTCGGCGTAGTCGAACACGACATCGGCGAGCCCGCCTACGTGGGGCGCGGCCGCCATGGGTGGGACAGTGAACTCACGCAATGACCTGCTCCTTGTGGCGCTCCGCACAGCGCCGTGACGCTACCCCACCGGGCGTCGCCGCGGGAGTGCCGCGAACGGACGGCACCGGGTGCCGTCCGCACTGGTCAGGTGGTGAAATCCGGCCAGATGGGCAAGGCCCGGGCGCGCTTCCGACCGTGGAGTAAGTGGCTCGCGCGGGAATCTCCACGGAATCTGTACGTCACGGGCACGCGCTCGCGTACGGGCACGGGCGACCGGCCCGCGGCGGCCGTCCGCGCGCCCACGCCGGGCCGCTGCCGCAAGCCGCCACGGTCGCGTTCATTCTCCCCTCCCCGCCCTCCGTCATGCGCGCCCCTGATCACCGACCACGCCGATCCCGCCGCTCGGGCGGACCAGCCGCTCACCGCCCGTCAGGATCGCCGCGGCCAGCGCGTCCGCGGCCGGCTGGGCGTCGCCCCGGCGCCGGCCGTGCAGCAGGACGAAGTCCACGTCACCGAGGTCCGGCAGCCCCGCCCTGGCCTCCACCGTCACCAGCCCCGGCGGGACCAGACCGCGGCTGTGCGCCATCACGCCGAGCCCCGCGTGCGCGGCCGCGATCAGCCCGCTGAGGCTGCCGCTCGTGCACGCGACCCGCCATGAGCGGCCCTGTTCCTCCAGGACCTCCAGGGCGCGGGCCCGGGTGATGCCCGGCGGCGGGAAGAGGATCAGCGGCACCGGCCGGTCCGGGTCGACCCGGAGCCCCGGCGCACCGATCCAGATCAGCGCGTCGTGCCGGACCAGCTCCCCGTGGGTGTCGCCGGTCCGACGCTTGGCGAGCACCAGGTCGAGACGGCCCGCCGCCAGCCGCTGGTGCAGCGTCCCCGACAGCTCGACGGTCAGCTCCAGCTCGACCTCCGGATGGTCGCGGCGGAACGCCTGCAGGATCTCCGGCAACCGGGTCAGCACGAAGTCCTCCGAGGCCCCGAAGCGCAGCCGTCCACGCAGCCGGGTGCCGGCGAAGAACGCCGACGCCCGCTCGTGCGCCTCCAGGATCGTCCGTGCGAAGCCGAGCATCGCCTCGCCGTCCACCGTGAGGTCGACCCGGTGCGTGTCCCGGTTGAACAGCCGGCGTCCGGTCGCGTCCTCCAGCCGCCGCACGTGCTGGCTCACCGTGGACTGCCGCACGCCGAGCCGGCGGGCGGCAGCGGTGAAGCTGAGGGTCTGGGCGACGGCGAGGAAGGTGCGCAGCTGCGTCGGGTCGTACATGGCGGGAGGCTATCGCGATCCATGATCGCAGTCAGAGCGGTATACGGGATTCCCGATGTCAGGGGCCGGGAGCAGGATGGGGACGCACGACCGGAACGAGAGAAGACGTGGAGACATGAGCCGCCGCACCCTGCCGTTGCCGTCCTGGCTGCCGATCGACCCGTACATCATGGCGTTGGTCGGCACCGTCGTCCTCGCGGCCCTGCTGCCGGCCTCCGGCGCCGCCGCCGACGTGGCGAGCGGGGCCTCCACCGGGGCGGTCGCGTTCCTGTTCTTCCTCTACGGCGCCCGGCTGTCCACCGCCCAGGCCGTCGAAGGGCTCAAGCACTGGCGCCTCCACCTCACCGTCCTGGCCTGCACGTTCGTCGCGTTCCCGCTGCTGGGCCTGGCGAGCGGAGGGCTCGTGCCGTACGTGCTGACGCCTCAGCTGCAGAGCGGCTTCCTCTTCCTCTGCCTCGTCCCCTCGACCATCCAGTCGTCCATCGCCTTCACCTCGATCGCCCGCGGCAACGTGCCCGCCGCGATCTGCGCGGGCTCGTTCTCCTCGATCGCCGGCATCTTCGTCACCCCGCTGCTCGCGGCGGCGCTCCTCGGCAACAGCGGCGGCGGCTTCTCCGTGGACGCCCTGCTGAGGATCGGCGTCCAGCTGCTGCTGCCGTTCGTCGCCGGACAGCTGCTGCGCCGCTGGATCGGCGGCTTCCTGGCACGCCACAAGAAGGTTCTGGGGCTGGTCGACCGGGGTTCGATCCTGCTGGTCGTCTACACCGCGTTCAGCGAGGGCATGGTGGCCGGCATCTGGCACCAGGTCACCCCCGCGCGGCTCGGAGCGCTGCTCGCCGCCGAGGCGGTGCTGCTCGCGCTGATGCTGGCGGTGAGCTGGTACGGGGCGAAGCGGCTCGGCTTCGGGCGCGAGGACCGCGTCGCCATCCAGTTCGCCGGCTCCAAGAAGAGCCTCGCCTCGGGACTGCCGATGGCGAGCGTCCTGTTCGGCGCGCAGGCGAGCCTCGCCGTTCTGCCGCTGATGCTCTTCCACCAGATGCAGCTCATGGTGTGTGCGGTGATCGCGAAGCGGCGTGCCCGGGACCTCCTGGAGGCGCCGGACCGTGCGGTGGCGCGGGAGAGTGCCGCCGTGGGCTGAGAGGCGGGGCCCGGCCCGCGCCTCTCAGCCCTGGTCGGCCGTCGCCTCCAGGGCGATGCGGTGCTCTCCCGCGTACACGTTCATGGAAGGACCCCGCAGGAAGCCGACCAGGGTGAGGCCGGTCTCGGCCGCCAGGTCGACCGCGAGGGACGACGGCGCGGAGACGGCCGCCAGCATCGGGATGCCGGCCATCACCGCCTTCTGCGCGAGCTCGAACGAGGCCCGGCCCGAGACCAGCAGGACCGACCGGGACAGCGGCAGCCGGCCGTCGGTCAGGGCCCGGCCGACCAGCTTGTCGACCGCGTTGTGCCGGCCGACGTCCTCCCGTACGTCGATCAGCTCGCCCGTCTCGGAGAACAGCGCCGCCGCGTGCAGACCTCCGGTCCGGTCGAACACCCGCTGCGAGGCGCGCAACCGGTCGGGGAGGGCCGCCAGCAGCTCCGGGGCGACGCGGACGGGGGGAGTGTCGGCGACCGGGTGTCGGGTCGTGGTGCGTACCGCGTCCAGGCTGGCCTTGCCGCACAGACCGCAGGAGGACGTCGTGTAGACGTTGCGCTCCAGCGTGATGTCGGGGACCACGACGCCCGGCGCGAGCCGCACGTCCACCACGTTGTACGTGTTCACCCCCTCGGCGCTCGCCCCGGCGCAGTACACGATCGACTGCACCTCGGCGCCGTCACCGATCACGCCCTCGCTCACCAGGAAGCCGGCCGCGAGAGCGAAGTCGTCGCCCGGAGTGCGCATCGTGATGGCGAGCGGCTTGCCGTTCAGCCGGATCTCCAGGGGCTCCTCGGCGACGAGGGTGTCCGGGCGGGCGGAGACGACCCCGTCCCGGATGCGGATGGTGCGGCGGCGCTCGGTGACCCGTCCCATGACAGTCAGACCCGATTTCTGTACGTAGCGACCTCAACGCTGTCATTGTCCCGTACACCCGGCGCGGCGCTGCAGCCGATCCCGGGCGTCACCATCGGCGTAACCCCGATGACGTTGTGTGAGCCAGGAGGGCGAGGCTGTCGTCAAGCCTCCAACCTCCGGCCGCTATTCCTGTGGGATCACGTGCCCCTGTACCGGGCGGTAGCGACCAAGACTGGATGGTTCCTGCCATAAGTAGCGAGGGGAACCTGAATATGACCGGCTCACGTGTCGTGGCGCTCGGCCACTATCAGCCCGCCAAGGTGCTCACGAACCACGATCTGGCGGCGATGGTCGACACCAGCGACGAGTGGATCACCAGCCGCGTCGGCATCAAGACCCGGCACCTCGGCGGCCCCGACGAGCCGGTGGACGAGCTGGCGGCGCACGCGGCGGCCAAGGCGCTCGCCGCTGCCGGTCTGCAGGCGGGCGACATCGACCTGGTCCTGGTCGCTACCTCCACCGCGATCGACCGCTCGCCGAGCATGTCGGCCCGGGTCGCCGCGCGCCTGGGCATGTCCTCGCCCGCGGTCATGGACATCAACGTGGTCTGTTCCGGTTTCACCCACGCCCTCGCCACCGCCGACCACGCCATCCGGGCCGGCGCCGCCACCCGCGCGCTCGTGATCGGCGCCGACAAGATGGGTGACATCGTCGACTGGACCGACCGGTCCAGCTGCGTGCTGATGGGCGACGGCGCTGGCGCCGCGGTCGTGGTCGCCGACTCCGGGACGGACGGCGGGCCCGGCATCGGACCCGTGCTGTGGGGCTCGGTTCCGGAGATGGGCGATGCGGTACGGATCGAGGGCACGCCGCCGCGCTTCGCCCAGGAGGGGCAGTCCGTCTACCGCTGGGCCACCACCCAGCTGCCGCCCATCGCACGCAAGGTGTGCGAGAAGGCGGGAATCACCCCCGAGGACCTCGCGGCCGTCGTGCTGCACCAGGCCAATCTGAGGATCATCGAACCCGTCGCCCGCAAGATCGGCGCGGTCAACGCGGTGATCGCCCGGGACGTGGTGGACTCCGGCAACACCTCCGCGGCCTCGATCCCGATGGCGCTGTCCAAGCTGGTGGAGCGCGGCGAGGTCGCCTCCGGCGCTCCGGCGCTGCTGTTCGGCTTCGGCGGCAACCTCAGCTACGCGGGACAGGTGGTCCGCTGTCCCTGAGGGACAGCCGCGGTCGCCCTTTGTCCTCAGGATGGAGAAAGTTGCGACGGATTCCTGCGCAACTTCTTCCCACTCCCGGCAACCGCTGCTACGTTCCCCTCCAAAGCCCGACGGACTGGCCGTGTGGCGGGGAGGGGCGCGTGAGACGAATGACGGCACGACCCGCGAATGCGCATCAGGCGCGACTGCTCCGGCTGTTGCGCGACGGCGGGCCCAACTCACGGGCACAGCTGGGGGATCTCGTCGATCTCTCCCGCTCCAAGCTCGCCGTCGAGGTGGACAGACTGCTGGAGACCGGCCTTGTCGTGGCCGACGGACTCGCCGCGTCCCGCGGCGGGCGTCGCTCGCACAACATCCGGCTCGCCCCGGCCCTGCGCTTCCTCGGCGTCGACATCGGCGCCACATCCGTCGATGTGGCGGTCACCAACGCGGAGCTGGAGGTCCTGGGCCACCTCAACCACCCCATGGACGTACGCGAAGGACCCGTCGCCATCTTCGAGCAGGTGCTGTCCATGGCGGCCAAGCTCCGGGCCTCCGGGCTCGCCGAGGGGTTCGACGGCGCGGGCATCGGCGTACCGGGACCGGTCCGCTTCCCCGAGGGCATCCCGGTCGCACCGCCGATCATGCCCGGCTGGGACGGCTTCCCGGTCCGCGAGGCGCTCAGCCAGGAACTGGGCTGCCCCGTTATGGTCGACAACGACGTGAACCTGATGGCGATGGGGGAGCAGCACGCGGGCGTCGCCCGCTCCGTGGCCGACTTCCTCTGCGTCAAGATCGGTACCGGCATCGGCTGCGGCATCGTCGTCGGCGGCGAAGTACACCGCGGTACGACGGGCAGCGCCGGCGACATCGGCCACATCCAGGTCGAACCCGACGGCCGCCCCTGCGCCTGCGGCAACCGGGGCTGCCTGGAAGCACACTTCAGCGGCGCCGCACTGGCCCGCGACGCCGAGGACGCGGCACGCGCCGGCCTGTCCCCGGAGCTCGCGGCCCGGCTGGAGGCGTCCGGAAAACTCACCGCCGTCGACGTCGCCGCCGCAGCGGCCGCCGGCGACGCCACCTCGCTCGACCTGATCCGCGAAGGCGGCAACAAGGTCGGACAGGTCATCGCGGGACTCGTCAGCTTCTTCAACCCCGGTCTGGTGGTGATCGGCGGCGGGGTGACGGGACTCGGCCACACGCTGCTGGCCAGCGTCCGGACCCAGGTCTACCGGCAGTCACTGCCGCTGGCCACCGGAAACCTCCCGATCGTGCTGGGCGAGCTCGGACCCGCCGCCGGAATCATCGGCGCCGCCAGGCTCATCAGCGACCACCTCTTCTCACCCGCCTGATCCTTCTCCCGCCGTACCCCTTACCCGCACACTCCGCCACACCTCATACCCACCCTCCACCGGCCCGCTCGCCACGCAGCCCGCCGGCCATCAAGACACCGCCCCGCGCCCCGGGCCGTGCTCCTGGGAACACCCGGGACCGCACTGCGCCCTGCCCGCTCACCGGCCCTTCCCCCTGCTTCCGGACTCGCCCGCGCAGGGAAACCCCATCAGCCGAGGGGATTCGTCATGGCTCCAGAACCACCGCTGCTCACCATGTCCGGCATCACCAAGTCCTTCCCCGGCGTGCGCGCCCTCGACGGCGTGGACCTGGAGGTCCAGGCCGGCGAAGTCCACTGCCTCCTCGGCCAGAACGGCGCCGGAAAGTCCACCCTCATCAAGGTGCTCGCCGGGGCCCACCAGCCCGACGACGGCCAGATCACCTGGTGCGGCGCACCCGCCGTGCTCAAGTCGCCGATCACCGCGATGCGTCTGGGGATCGCCACCATCTACCAGGAACTCGACCTGGTCGAGGGCCTGTCGGTCGCCGAGAACGTCTTCCTGGGCCACGAGCCCACGAGCGCCGGCTTCGTCGTCCGCACCCGCGACGGCCGCACCGCCGCCGCCGCCCTGCTGAAGCGGCTCGGCCACCCGGAGATCGATCCGGCCCGCGAGGTCGGCACACTCTCCGCGGCCCAGCAGCAGATCGTCTCGATGGCCCGGGCCCTCTCCCACGACGTCCGCCTCATCGTGATGGACGAGCCCTCCGCCGCCCTCGACCCCGACGAGGTCGACAACCTGTTCAGGATCGTCGCCTCGCTGACCGCCGACGGGGTCGCCGTCGTCTACATCTCGCACCGGCTGGAGGAGATCCGCCGGATCGGAGACCGGGTGACCGTCCTCAAGGACGGCCGCGCCGTGGCCGTCGGACTCCCCGCCGAGTCCACCCCGACCCGGGACATCGTGGCCCTGATGACCGGCCGCAACGTCGAGTACGTCTTCCCTCCCCGCACCGCGGCAACCCCTGGGAACGCGCGCAGCGCCCCGGTCCTCACCGTCGAAGGACTCACCAGGAAGGGCGAGTTCGCCCCGGTCGACCTCGAACTGAGGCCGGGCGAGATCGTCGGCCTCGCCGGACTCGTCGGCTCGGGACGCTCCGAGATCCTGGAGACCATCTACGGCGCCCGCAAGGCCACCGCAGGACGGGTCACCGTCGCGGGAAAGCCCCTGCGGCCCGGCAGCGTACGCGCCGCCGTCGCCGCCGGCATCGGCCTCGCCCCCGAAGAACGCAAGGCGCAGGCGCTGCTGATGCTCGAGTCCGTCACCCGCAATGTCTCCGTCTCCTCCATGTCCCGTTTCTCCAAGGCGGGTTGGGTCGACCGGGGAGCCGAACGCTCGGCGGCCCGCGCCGCCACCCGTGAACTCTCCCTGCGCCCGGACAACCCGGACACCCCCGTCCGCACCCTCTCCGGCGGCAACCAGCAGAAGGCCGTCCTCGCCCGCTGGCTGCTGCGCGGCTGCCGGGTGCTGCTCCTCGACGAACCGACGCGCGGGGTGGACGTCGGCGCCCGCGCCGAGCTCTACGCCGTGATCCGCCGGCTGGCCGACGAAGGCCTCGCCGTCCTGCTCGTCTCCAGTGAAGTGCCCGAAGTCCTGGGCCTCGCCGACCGGGTGCTGGTCCTGCGTGAGGGCCGCGTCGTCCACACAGCGGACGCCGGGGAGCTCGACGAACATCGTGTACTCGACCTCGTGATGGAAGGGAGCCCGACGTCATGACGCAGCCCGTCTCATCGGCGCAGCAGAGCGGGCCGGACAAGGGCCCCGCGCCCGCGTCCGCCCCCGCGTCCCCGAAGAAGGACGGATCCCCGCGCACCTTCGGGCTGCGCGTGGACGTCCGCAGCCTCTCGCTGCTCGGCGTCCTCGCCGTACTGATAGCCGTCGGCGGGATCACCGAACCCGACGCGTTCCTGGACACCGGGAACCTCCAGCTCATCCTGACGCAGGCGTCCGTCATCGGCGTCGTCACCGTCGGCATGACCTTCGTCATCATCAGCGGCGGCATCGATCTGTCCGTGGGCGCCATGGTCGCCCTCGCCTCGGTCTGGGCGACGACGCTCGCCACCCAGGACTTCGGCTTCGGGGGCATCCTCCTCACCGCCGTCCTGGTCGGACTCGGCGCCGGCCTCGTCAACGGTGTGCTCATCGCGTACGGCCGGCTGGTGCCGTTCATCGCGACGCTGGCGATGCTCGCCTCCGCCCGCGGACTGGCCCTCTACATCACCGACGGCAAGACGCAGATCGTCACCGTCACGTCGGTCCTCGACCTGGGCCTGCCCGACGCGTACGTGCTCGGCATCCCGCCGCTGGTCCTGATGTTCGCCGCGGTCACCGTCGTCGGCTGGCTGGTGCTGAACCGCACGACCTTCGGCCGCCGCACGGTCGCCGTCGGCGGCAACGCGGAAGCGGCCAGGCTGGCGGGCATCGACGTACGCCGGCAGCGGCTCTACCTCTACCTGCTGTCCGGACTCTGCTGCGGCATCGCCGCGTTCATGCTGATCATCCTGGCCGGCTCCGGCCAGAACACCAACGGCAATCTGTACGAGCTCGACGCCATCGCCGCCGCGATCATCGGCGGCACCCTGCTCAGCGGCGGCCGCGGCACCATCGTCGGCTCCGTCCTGGGCGTCCTCGTCTTCACCACGATCACCAACATCTTCGCGCTCAACAACCTGCAGAGCGATGTCCAGCAGATCGCCAAGGGCGCGATCATCGTCGCCGCCGTCCTCGTCCAGAGCCGGACGTCGGCCCACCGCGAGACCTGATCCCCGGTCTCCTCCCGCTCGCCCCCTGTTCCATCCCACGCCGTAATGGACGAAGGGTTTGACAGCCATGCCAGAAACCAGCCGCAGAGGACTGCTCTTCGGTACCGCCGCAGTCTCCGCGGGCGCGCTCCTGACCGCCTGCACCAGCAACGAGCCCAAGGAGAAGAACACCGCCGCGCAGAGCAACGCGCCCGCCGCGGACGACAAGCCGGGCAAGCCCGTCACCATCGGCTTCGCGGGACCGCAGGCCGACCACGGCTGGCTCAACGCGATCAACGAGAACGCCAGGTCGCGGGCGAAGAAGTACTCCGAGGTGACCCTGGAGACCACCGAGGGCTCCAACGACACCGCCACGCAGATCGGCCAGGTCAAGACCCTCATCAACAAGAAGGTCGACGTCCTCGTCATCCTCCCGGCCGACGGCAAGGCCCTCACCCAGGTCGGCCTGGAGGCCATGCGGGCGGGCATCCCCGTCATCAACCTGGACCGCATCTTCGCCTCCCCGCAGGCCTACCGCTGCTGGGTCGGCGGCGACAACTACGGCATGGGACTCAACGCCGGCACGTACATCGGCGAACAGCTGAAGGACAAGCCGGACGCCAAGGTCGTCGAGCTCGCCGGCATCGACAGCCTGGAACTCACCAAGCAGCGCAGCCAGGGCTTCGCCGACGCGCTGAAGAACTACTCCAACATCAAGCTGGTGGCCCGTCAGGCGGCCGACTTCACCGTCGAGTCCGGCCAGGCGAAGATGTCGCAGCTCCTTCAGGCGCAGAAGCAGTTCGACGCCCTGTGGAACCACGACGACGACCAGGGCGTGGGCGCGCTCCGCGCCATCCAGCAGGCCGGCCGGGACGAGTTCCTGATGGTCGGCGGCGCAGGGGCCAAGACCGCCATGGACGCCATCAAGGCCGACAACAGCGTGCTCAAGGCCACCGTTCTCTACCCGCCGACGATGGCGGCATCGGCCATCGACCTGGCCCGGGCGCTCGGCCAGGCCAAGGGAGTGGCCGGCCTCGCCGAGCTGGAGATCCCGACCAATCTCACCCTGTACTCGGCCGTGGTCACCAAGGAGAACATCGACCAGTACCTGCCGACGGGCTTCAGCTGAGCCGACCCGCGGGAGGGCGACGGCCCTCCCGCCGCATCCACCGAAACACCGACGAAGGGGAAGCCCGGATGGCCCGCAGGGAAGAGACGGAGCAGGAGGCGGCCGCGCCGCCGACGCACCTGCCGATGGCGAGCGCACCGGCGCTCGGGGTCGGCATGGTCGGATACGCGTTCATGGGCGCCGCCCACTCGCAGGGGTGGCGCACCGCGGGCCATGTCTTCGAGCTGCCGATGAGGCCGGTGCTCGCCGCGATCTGCGGGCGCGACCGGACGGCGGTCGAGGCCGCCGCCGGCCGGCACGGCTGGGCGGTGGCGGAGACCGACTGGCGGGCCCTGATCGCCCGGGACGACGTCCAGCTCGTCGACATCTGCACCCCCGGCGACAGCCATGCGGAGATCGCCATCGCGGCCCTGGAGGCGGGCAAGCACGTGCTGTGCGAGAAGCCGCTCGCCAACACGGTCGCGGAGGCGGAGGCCATGACCGAGGCGGCCGCGCGGGCCGCCGCCCGCGGTCAGGTCGCGATGGTCGGCTTCAACTACCGCAAGGTGCCCGCCCTCACCTACGCCCGCACGCTCATCGCCGAGGGCCGGATCGGCACCCTGCGGCACGTGCGGGCCACCTACCTCCAGGACTGGCTGGTCGACCCCGCCTCCCCGCTCACCTGGCGGTTGAAGAAGGACCAGGCGGGCTCCGGCGCGCTCGGCGACCTCGGCGCGCACATCGTGGACCTCGCCCAGTACCTGGCGGGGGAGCTGCTGGTGGGGGTGTCCGCGGTGACGGAGACCTTCGTCCGCGAACGACCGCTGCCCGGCGGCCGCTCGGGGGGCCTGGGCGGTGTCGCGGCGGGCACGGAGTCCGGCGCGGTCACGGTGGACGACGCGGCGCTGTTCACCGGCCGGCTCGCCTCGGGCGCCCTGGCCTCGTTCGAGGCGACCAGGATGGCGGCGGGGCGCAAGAACGCGCTGCGCCTGGAGATCAACGGGGAGCTCGGCTCGCTCGCCTTCGATCTGGAGCGCCTCAACGAACTGTCCTTCCACGACCACACCGAACCCGCCACCACGGCCGGCTTCCGGCGCATCCTGGTCACCGAGCCCGAGCACCCGTACCTGGAGGCCTGGTGGCCGCCGGGGCACGCGCTCGGCTACGAGCACACGTTCATCCACCAGGCCCGTGACGCGGTGCGCACGATCGCCGAAGGGACGCCGCCCGTACCGTCGTTCGCCGACGGACTGCAGGTGCAGCGGGTGCTGGCGGCGGTGGAGGAGAGCGCCGCGAAGAACTCCGTCTTCACTCCCGTACAGATCTAGGAGGTCCTGCGCATGCCCCGTCCCTTCACCCTCTTCACCGGTCAGTGGGCCGATCTTCCCCTGGAGGACGTCTGCCGGTACGCCCGTGACTTCGGCTACGACGGTCTCGAACTGGCCTGCTGGGGGGACCACTTCGAGGTCGACAAGGCCCTGGCCGACCCCGGCTACCTGGACAGCCGGCACCAACTGCTCGACAAGTACGGACTGAAGTGCTGGGCGGTCTCCAACCACCTGGTCGGCCAGGCCGTGTGCGACAGCCCGATCGACGAGCGCCACCAGGGCATCCTGCCCGCCCGGATCTGGGGCGACGGGGAGCCCGAGGGGGTGCGCCGCCGGGCCGCCCAGGAGATCAAGGACACCGCGCGGGCGGCCGCGGCCTTCGGTGTGGACACGGTCATCGGCTTCACCGGCTCGTCGATCTGGCACCTGGTCGCGATGTTCCCGCCCGTCCCGCCGCACATGATCGAGCGGGGGTACGAGGACTTCGCTGAGCGCTGGAACCCGATCCTCGACGTCTTCGACGCGGAGGGCGTGCGGTTCGCCCACGAGGTCCATCCCAGCGAGATCGCGTACGACTACTGGACGACGCACCGCGCGCTGGAGGCGGTGGACCACCGGGCGGCGTTCGGGCTGAACTTCGACCCGAGCCACTTCGTCTGGCAGGACCTGGACCCGGTGGGCTTCCTGTACGACTTCCGGGACCGGATCTACCACGTGGACTGCAAGGAGGCCCGCAAGCGCCTGGACGGCCGCAACGGCCGGCTCGGCTCGCACCTGCCGTGGGGCGATCCGCGGCGCGGCTGGGACTTCGTCTCGGCGGGCCACGGGGACGTGCCCTGGGAGGACGTGTTCCGGATGCTGCGGTCCATCGGGTACGAGGGTCCGGTGTCCGTGGAGTGGGAGGACGCCGGCATGGACCGGCTGGCGGGGGCGCCGGAGGCGCTCGCGTCGCTGAAGCGGTTCGATTTCGACGCGCCGAGCGCGTCGTTCGACGCGGCGTTCGGCGGCAACGACTGAGGGGTCCGGGGGGGGGGGGGGCGGGGGGGCGGGGCCCCCGTCCCTCCGCCATCTGCCACCTCCCCCGCCCGCGCGGGCGCGCCCCCCGGGCCGCGGCCCCCCCCCCCCCCCGCGCGCCGGCCCCCCCCCCCCCCCCCCCCACCCCCGCTCCTCATGGCCGGAGAGGCTTGATCGTGCCCCGCGGCACCCGCACACGCCGCCGGGCCGCTCCGTCCTGCCCGCACACCGCTTTGTCCTGGTCAAGGAAAAAGTTCAACAACTCTGCCGCACAAGGGCTTTCCGTCCCGGACGAACAGGTCTACCGTCCTAGACATGTCCCTGACATAACTGACCGTCATATCTCCGTCACCGGCGTCGCACAGGCCCCGGCTGACCTGCGCGGCAGTCCCCGCGCGAACGGCACGGCATCACCGCCCGCACAACCGGCACTTCTCCGGAGGACACGTGCACAGAACCCGCAGCGGAAGCCGAACCAGGCTCCGCCTCCGTAAATCCCTCGCCCTGTTCACCGGCGGTCTCCTGGCCGCCGCCACCCTCAGCCTGAGCGCAGGCACGGCGGTCGCCCACGAGGAGCCCGCGCCGGCCGCGGCCGCCGAGGACTTCCAGCAGGTCACCCTCGCCAAGGGAGCCGCCGAGACCGGCGAGCCCATGTCGCTGGCCGTGCTCCCCGACCGCAGCGTGCTGCACACCTCGCGCAGCGGCGAGCTGCGCATCACCGACAGCGCGGGCAACACCAAGGTCTCCGGTGTCATCCCGGTCTACTCGCACGACGAGGAAGGCCTCCAGGGCATCGGCGTCGACCCGGACTTCAGCGAGAACCGGGCGATCTACCTCTACTACGCGCCCCCGCTGGACACCCCGTCGGGCGACGCCCCCGAGACCGGCACCGCCGCGGACTTCGCCCCGTTCGACGGGGTCAACCGCCTCTCCCGCTTCGTCCTGAACGAGGACGGCACGCTGGACCTCGGCAGCGAGAAGAAGGTCCTCGACGTCAAGACGTCCCGCGGCATGTGCTGCCACGTCGGCGGTGACATCGACTTCGACGCCGACGGCAACCTGTACCTGTCGACCGGTGACGACACCAACCCCTTCGCCTCCGACGGGTTCAGCCCCATCGACGAGCGCCCCGACCGCAACCCGGCGTTCGACGCCCGCCGCTCCGCCGGCAACAGCAACGACCTGCGCGGCAAGATCCTCCGTATCAAGGTCGCCGACGACGGTTCGTACACCGTCCCGGACGGCAACCTCTTCGCGCCGGGGACGGACAGGACCCGCCCCGAGATCTACGCGATGGGCTTCCGCAACCCGTTCCGCTTCTCCGTCGACAAGGCCACCGGCATCGTCTACGTGGGCGACTATGGGCCGGACGCCGGCGCGGCCGACCCCAAGCGCGGGCCGGCCGGACAGGTCGAGTTCGCCCGGGTCACGAAGGCCGGAAACTTCGGCTGGCCGTACTGCACCGGCGCCAACGACCCTTATATGGACTACGACTTCGCCACCAAGACCTCCGGCGCCGCCTTCGACTGCGCGGCCCCGAAGAACACCTCGCCGCACAACACCGGCCTCGTCGACCTGCCCCCGGCCCAGGCCGCCTGGATCCCGTACGACGGCGCGTCCGTCCCGGAGTTCGGCAACGGCTCGGAGTCCCCGATGGGCGGACCGGTCTACCACTACGACGCGGACCTCGACTCGCCCGTGAAGTTCCCCGAGGCCTACGACGGCGACTTCTTCGCCGGTGAGTTCGGCCGCCAGTGGATCAAGCGGATCGAGCAGGACGCCGACGGCAAGGTGCAGTCGATCAACGACATCCCGTGGTCGGGCACCCAGATCATGGACATGGCCTTCGGCCCGGACGGAGCTCTGTACGTCCTCGACTACGGGCTCTCCTGGTTCGGCGGCGACGAGCACTCCGCCCTCTACCGCATCGAGAACGCCACGGGGGGGCGCTCACCGATCGCCGAGGCCGCGGTCAACAAGACGTCGGGCATCGCGCCCCTGAGGGTGCAGTTCTCCTCCGCCGGCACCACCGACGGTGACGGCGACGCCCTCACGTACGCCTGGGACTTCGGCGACGGCGGGACGTCGACGGCCGCGAACCCCTCGTACACGTACAAGAAGAACGGCACCTACATCGCCACCGTCACCGCCAAGGACCCCTCCGGGCGTACCGGATCGGCCAGCGTGCACGTGACCGTCGGCAACACGGCCCCGACGGTGAAGCTGGAACTCCCCGGCGACGGGCAGCTGTTCACCTTCGGTGACGACATTCCGTTCAAGGTGACCGTCACCGATCCCGAGGACGGCACGATCGACTGCTCGAAGGTCGAGGTCCGCTTCGTCCTCGGACACGACAGCCACGGCCACCCCATCACCACGGCGAACGGCTGCACCGGCACCATCAAGACCGAGATGGACGGCGGGCACGACCCGAACGCCAACATCTTCGGGGTCATCGACGCCTCGTACACCGACGGCGGGGGCGGCGGCCAGGCCGCGCTGTCCGGCCATGACCAGTCGCAGCTCCAGCCGCGCCACCGCCAGGCCGAGCACTTCAACGACTCGTCCGGCATCGACACCTTCGACAAGGCGAACGCCGAGGGCGGCAAGACCGTCGGCAACATCGACAACGACGACTGGATCTCCTTCAAGCCGTACATCCTCGGCGACTCCACCAAGCTCACCGCCCGGATCTCCTCCGGCGGCGCGGGCGGCTTCCTCGAAGTGCGCACCGGCTCGCCGACCGGGAAGATCCTCGGCTCCGCACCGGTGCCGGTGACCGGCGGCTGGGAGACCTTCCAGGACATCGACGTCCCCCTGCGCGGCGCTCCGAAGAAGGCCACCGAACTGTTCCTGGTGTTCAAGGGCGGCGCGGGCGCGCTCTACGACATCGACGACTTCGAGCTCTCCAACACCCCGCCCGACAAGACGGCCAAGCGCGTCCTGGTCTTCTCCAAGACCGCCGGCTTCCGCCACGACGCGATCCCCGAGGGCATCGCCGCACTGAAGGAACTCGGCAAGGGCAGCAACATCACGGTCGACGCGACCGAGGAGGCGGGCCAGTTCACCACCTCCAACCTCGCCCGCTACGACGCCGTCGTCTTCATGTCGACGACCGGTGACGTCCTCAATGCCGACCAGCAGAAGGCCTTCGAGAACTACATCGCCACCGGCGGCGGCTACATGGGCGTCCACGCCGCGGCCGACACCGAGTACGACTGGGCGTTCTACGGCGGACTCGTCGGCGCCTACTTCTCCGGCCACCCCGCCATCCAGCCCGTCACCGTCCGCGTCGAGGACCACAAGCACCCGGCCACCGCCCACCTGGGCGACGAGTGGCAGCGGACCGACGAGCTGTACAACTACCGCACCAACCCGCGCGACAAGGTGAAGGTCCTCGCCACGCTCGACGAGACCACCTACACCGGCGGCACCATGAAGGGCGATCACCCGATCACCTGGTGCCAGGCCTACGAGGGCGGCCGCTCCTTCTACACCGGCCTCGGCCACACCAAGGAGTCGTACGCCGACGCGGACTTCCGGCAGCTCCTCCTCGGCGGCGTGCGGTACGCCGCCGGCCAGGTCAAGGGCGACTGCAAGCCCGCCACCGGCTACCGGTCGCTCTTCAACGGCAAGACGCTCGAAGGCTGGAAGCAGGCAGGGCCCGGCAAGTTCAACGTCGTCGACGGCGAACTGCGCTCCGAAGGCGGCATGGGCCTGCTCACCTACCAGGCCAAGGAGCTGAAGTCTTACTCCCTGAAGCTCGACTGGAAGATGGCGGGCGACGACAACTCCGGCGTCTTCGTCGGCTTCCCGGAGTCCGACGACCCCTGGTCCGCGGTGAACAACGGCTACGAGGTCCAGATCGACGCCTCCGACGCCACCGACCGCACCACCGGCTCCGTCTACACCTTCAAGGCGGCCGACATCAAGGCACGCGACCAGGTGCTCAGGCCGCCCGGCCAGTGGAACAGCTACGAGATCAAGGTCCAGGGTGAACGGCTCCAGATCTTCCTCAACGGAGTGAAGATCAACGACTTCACCAACACCGACCCGGTCCGCAGCCTCAAGGACGGCTACATCGGCCTCCAGAACCACGGGGCCGACGACCAGGTGTCCTTCCGCAACATCCAGCTGAAGGAACTGCCCTCCGCGTAGGGCGGTCAACCGGCCCGGCGGCGGGCGGGGCAGCACGCCCCGCCCGCCGCCCTCCCTCTCCCGTACAGCGCCATCGGATCAGCCCAGCCAGGACCCCCAGCCAGGGAGGCAGCTCGTGTCAGCACACGCCGTTCGTACCGGAGTCTGGTTCATCGGAGCACGCGGCTCCGTCGCCACCACCGCCACGGCGGGATGCGCAGCGGTCGCGGCAGGCCTCCACCCGGCGGCCGGCATGGTCACCGAGACCGCCCCGTTCGCCGACAGCGGCCTGCCCCCCGTCACCTCCCTCGTCTTCGGCGGCCACGACACCCTGGACTGCCCCCTCCCCAAACGGGCCGAGGCACTGGCCGCCGGAGGAGTGCTGCCCCACGGACTCCCCTCGGCCGTACGCTCCGAACTCGCCGCCGCAGACGCCGAGATACGCATCGGCGGGCCCCTTCACGGCGACACCCGCACCGACGAGGAACTCATCGCCGCCTTCACCGCGGACCTCACGGACTTCGGCCGCCGCAACGGCCTGGCCAGGACCGTCGTCGTCAACGTCTCCTCCACCGAACCGGCGCCCGCTCCCGACGCCGTACGGCTGCCCGCCAGTGCGCTCTACGCCGCCGCCGCGCTCCGGGCCGGCTGTTCGTACGTGAACTTCACCCCCTCCACCGGGCTGCGCGCCCCCGCCCTCCAGGACGCCCTCGCGGCCTCCGGGCTGCCGCACGCGGGCCGCGACGGCAAGACGGGGCAGACCCTGCTGCGCTCGGTGCTCGCCCCGATGTTCGTCCAGCGCGCCCTGCCCGTACGCGCCTGGTCCGGCACCAATCTGCTGGGCGGCGGGGACGGGGCCGCGCTCGCCGACCCGGCCGCCGCCGCGGCCAAGAACGCCGGCAAGGAACGCGTCCTCGCGGACACGCTCGGCGCCGCCCCCGAGGGCGAGGTCCACATCGACGACGTCCCGGCGCTCGGCGACTGGAAGACCGCCTGGGACCACATCGCGTTCGACGGGTTCCTCGGAGCCCGCATGGTCCTCCAGACCATTTGGCAGGGCTGCGACTCAGCCCTCGCCGCGCCCCTCGTGCTCGACCTGGCCCGGCTGCTGGCCCGCGCGCACGAGACGGGACTGAGCGGCCCGCGACCCGAACTCGGCTTCTACTTCAAGGACCCGGACGGCGGACCCGCCGCGCTTTCTGAGCAGTACCTCGCCCTGCTCGCCTTCGCCGAGCGACTGCGGGGGGACAAGTGACGGTACGCGCCTGGGCGGAACTGCTCAGGATCTCCGCACTGTTCACCGTCCCGGGCGACGCCCTCGCGGGCGCCGCTGCCGCCGGCCGCCGCCCCGGCCGCTCCACCGCCCTGGCCGTCGGCGCCTCCCTCTGCCTGTACGAGGCGGGCATGGCCCTCAACGACTGGGCCGACCGCGACGAGGACGCCGTCGACCGCCCGCACCGGCCCATCCCCTCGGGCCGGATCAGCCCCCGCGCCGCGCTCACCGCGGCCGGCGCCCTGACCGGGGCGGGCCTCGCGCTCGCCGCCGGTGCGGGCCGCCCGGCCCTCACTGTGGCCGCCGGCCTCGCGGCCACGGTCTGGGCGTACGACCTGCGCCTGAAGCACACCCCGGCCGGCCCGGCGGCGATGGCGGCGGCGCGGGGACTGGACCTGCTGCTGGGAGCGGCGGCGACCACGCCCGGGTCCGCCGCCGCATCGGCCCGGGCCGCGCTGCCCGCCGCCGCCCTGCTCGGCGCGCACACCTACGCGGTCACCACCGTCTCGCGCCACGAAGCACAGGGCGGCTCCACCACCGCACCGCTGGCAGCCCTCGCGGCGGTCGCCGGGATCGGGGGAGCGACGGTGCGCACCACAAGCGGCAGGGCCCGCACGACCTCCCTCCTCCTCACGGGCGCCTACCTCCGCACCGCCGCCCGCCCCCTCGTCCACGCCGCGCTCAACCCGTCGCCGCCCCTCACCCAGCGCGCCGTCGGCAGCGGCATCCGGGCGATGATCCCGCTCCAGGCCGCCCTCGCCGCCCGCGCCGGAGCGGCCGGTTCCGCGCTCGCCGTCATGGGCCTCGTCCCGCTCGCCCGCGCCCTCTCCCGGAAGGTGAGCCCCACATGACCCCGTCCTGGGCCTCGCCCCGCTCGCTCGCCCTCTCCCGGAAGGGGAGCCCGGCATGACCCTCCGCCTCGGTTACGGAACCAACGGGCTCACCGACCTCCGCCTGGACGACGCCCTCGGGCTCCTCGCCGACCTCGGCTACGACGGCGTCGGCCTGACCCTCGACCACATGCACCTCGACCCGATGGCCCCGGACCTCGCAGCCCGCACCCGCCGGGTCGCGGCCCGCCTCCAGCAGCTCGGGCTCGGCGTCACCGTGGAGACCGGGGCCCGCTACGTCCTGGACCCGCGCCGCAAGCACGGCCCCTCGCTCCTGGACCCGGACCCCGACGCCCGCGCGGCCAGGACCGCCCTGCTCGTCCGGGCCGTCGACGTGGCCGCGGACCTCGGCGCGCACGCCGTGCACTGCTTCAGCGGCGTCACCCCGCCGGACACCGCACCCGATACCGCATGGCAGCGGCTCACCGGCGCCCTCGCCCCGGTCCTCGACGCCGCGGAACGGGCCGGGGTGCCCCTCGCGATCGAGCCCGAGCCCGGACACCTCCTCGCCAACCTCGCCGACTTCCACCACCTCAGGGTGCTGAGCGGCGACCCGGCACCGCTCGGGCTCACCCTCGACATCGGCCACTGCCAGTGCCTGGAGCCCGCGCTGCCCGTCGACTGCGTACGCGACGCGGCCCCCTGGCTCCGCCACGTACAGATCGAGGACATGCGCCGCGGCGTCCACGAACACCTCCCCTTCGGCGACGGCGAGATCGACTTCCCGCCCGTCCTCGCCGCACTCGACGCGCTCGGCGACAACGGCTACGCCGGGCTCACCGTCGTCGAACTGCCCCGCCACTCCCACGCGGGCCCCGAACACGCCCAAAGCTCACTCGACTTCCTGAACAAGCACCGCCCGTCGACCCACTGAGCCCGCCGAAGGGAGCCCTTCATGCCGCCCACCCCACTCCTGTCCCGCAAGGAACTCGACACCCTGCTCGGCGGAGCCGCGCGCGCCTGGCTCGACGAAGCCCTCGCCGAGGCGGCCCACGCCGCCACCCACCAGGACGGCGAACCCTCCGGCAGCGCCTACGCCGTACCGCCGTGGGAGCTGCGCTACGCCGCCGCCGGCCGGCACTGCGGACTCGCCCACGCCGACTCCGTACGCGCCCTGCTGCTCATCGAGGCCGGCGCCGGACTGCCCGCCGTGACGCGACTCTACGAACAGGGCACCGCCGCCGAACGCCGCGCAGTCCTCCTCACCCTGCCCGTACTGGACCTCGGCCCGGCCGCCCTGCCGCTCGTCGAGGACGCCCTGCGCACCAACGACACCACGCTGATCGCCGCGGCCGTCGGCCCCTACGCCGGCGCCCACCTCGACCCGCACCACTGGCGCCACGCCGTCCTCAAGTGCCTGTTCACCGGCGTCCCCGTCGAGGCCGTCGGCGACCTGGCGCGAAGAGCGCGCGGGGACTCCGAACTCGCCAGGATGCTCGGCGACTTCGCTGCCGAACGCATCGCGGCCCGCCGCCCCGTCCCCGCCGGACTCCACCACGTACTCGCCCTCACGGCACCCGGCCCGGGGCCTGCATCGACGACGCCGCCGGGCCGCCCTTCGGGCGACGACGGGGAACTCGGTACAGGCCCCGCCGCACCCACGGTCCCCACGGCCCCGACGCAGGAGTCCTGATGCGCATCTTCGACCCCCACATCCACATGACCTCCCGCACCACGGACGACTACCAGGCGATGTACGACGCCGGGGTCCGCGCCCTCGTCGAACCCTCCTTCTGGCTGGGCCAGCCCCGCACCTCACCCGCCAGCTTCTTCGACTACTTCGACGCCCTGCTCGGCTGGGAACCCTTCCGCGCCGCGCAGTACGGCATCGCCCACCACTGCACACTCGCCCTCAACCCCAAAGAGGCGAACGACCCCCGCTGCACCCCCGTCCTCGACGCCCTGCCCCGCTACCTCGTCAAGGACTCCGTCGTCGCCGTCGGCGAGATCGGCTACGACTCGATGACCCCGGCCGAGGACCACGCGCTGGCCGCCCAGCTCCAACTCGCCGCCGACCACGGCCTGCCCGCCCTCGTGCACACCCCGCACCGCGACAAGCTCACCGGCCTGCGCCGCACGATCGACGTCGTACACGAGTCGGACCTCGCCCCCGAGGCGGTGCTGCTCGACCACCTCAACGAGACGACCGTGCAGGACGCCCTCGACAGCGGCTGCTGGGCCGGCTTCTCCATCTACCCCGACACCAAGATGGACGAGGACCGCATGGTCGCCCTCCTCCGAGTCCACGGCACCGAGCGGATCCTCGTCAACTCCGCAGCGGACTGGGGCAGAAGCGACCCCCTGAAGACCCGCAAGGTCGGCGACGCGATGCTCGCCGCCGGCTTCACCGACGACGACGTCGACCAGGTCCTCTGGCGCAACCCCGTCGCCTTCTACGGACGCAGCGGCCGCCTCCACCTCGACACCACCGGCCCCGAACCGCTCCACGAGGGCAACTCCATCCTGCGCGGCGGGGAGTGAGGCCATGCGCTTCCGCCACCCCGACAACACAGTCGTCCACCTCGCGTACTGCACCAACGTCCACCCCGCCGAAACACTCGAAGGCGTCCGCGCCCAACTGCGCGACCACTGCGAACCCGTACGCAAACGGCTCGGCCGCGACCGCCTCGGCATCGGCCTCTGGCTCGCCCGGGACGCCGCCCGCACCCTGACCGACGACCCCGCGCAACTGCGCTCCCTGCGCGCCGAACTGGACAGCCGCGGCCTCGAAGTCGTCACCCTCAACGGCTTCCCCTACGAGGGATTCGGCGCCGAGGAGGTCAAGTACCGGGTCTACAAGCCCGACTGGACGGACCCCGAACGGCTCGCCCACACCACCGACCTCGCCCGGCTGCTCGCCACGCTCCTGCCCGACGACGTCACCGAGGGCACCATCTCCACCCTCCCCCTCGCCTGGCGTACCCCGTACACGGGCGACCCCGAAGCGGCCCGCGCCGCGCTCGCCGCCCTCACCACCCTCGGCGAACGCCTCGACGTAACTGCCGAACTCACCGGCAAATCCATCCGGATCGGCCTCGAACCCGAACCCGGATGCACCGTCGAGACCACCGCCGACGCCATCGCCCCGCTCACCGCCGTCGGACACCCGCGTATCGGCGTCTGCCTCGACACCTGCCACCTCGCCACGTCCTTCGAGGACCCGGACACCGCCCTCGACGCACTCACCGCGGCCGGCATCCCCACCGTCAAGGCCCAGCTCTCCGCCGCCCTGCACGCCGAACAACCGCACCTGCCCGAGGTGCGCACCGCCCTCGCCGCCTTCGCCGAACCCCGCTTCCTCCACCAGACCCGCACCGCCACCGCCTCCGGACGACGTGGCACCGACGACCTCGACGAGGCCGTCACCGGCGACGCCCTTCCGGACAGCGCTCCCTGGCGCGCCCACTTCCACGTCCCCCTGCACGCACCGCCCGCACCCCCGCTCACCTCCACCCTCCCCGTACTCCGCGCCACACTCCGCCGGCTCGTCGGCGGTCCGCGGCCGCTCACCCGGCACCTGGAGGTCGAGACGTACACCTGGCAGGCGCTCCCCGCCGCGCTGCGCCCCCGCACCCGCGCCCAGCTCGCCGACGGCATCGCCGCCGAACTCACCCTCGCCCGCGACCTCCTGACCGACCTCGGCCTCAAGGAACTGCCATGACCACCGCCAAGGCCGCCGGCGCGCCCGCCCCCCTCCTCGTCCTCGACGTCGTCGGGCTCACCCCGCGCCTCCTCGACCACATGCCCCATCTCAAGGCGCTGGGACAGTCCGGCACCCATGCCTCCCTCGGCACCGTGCTCCCCGCCGTCACCTGCGCCGCCCAGTCCACCTTCCTCACCGGCACCACCCCCGCCGAGCACGGCATCGTCGCCAACGGCTGGTACTTCCGCGAACTGGGCGACGTCCTCCTGTGGCGCCAGCACAACGGACTCGTCGCCGGCGACAAGCTCTGGGACGCCGCCCGCCGGGCCCACCCCGGCTACACCGTCGCCAACATCTGCTGGTGGTACGCCATGGGCGCCGACACCGACTTCACCGTCACCCCGCGCCCCGTCTACTACGCCGACGGCCGCAAGGAGCCGGACTGCTACACCCGGCCGCCGGCCCTCCACGACGAACTCACCCAGAAGCTCGGCACCTTCCCCCTCTTCCACTTCTGGGGACCCGGCGCCGACCTCGTCTCCTCCCAGTGGATCATCGACGCGACCCGTCACATCCTCGACACCCGCCACCCCGACCTCGCGCTGTGCTACCTCCCGCACCTCGACTATGACCTCCAGCGCTACGGCCCCGACGACCCGCGCGCCTTCAAAGCCGCCGCCGACCTCGACCGGGCCGTCGCCCCGCTCCTGGACGACGCCCGCCGCGAGGGACGCACCGTCGTCGCCCTGTCCGAGTACGGCATCACCCGGGTCGACCGGCCCGTCGACATCAACCGGGCGCTGCGCCGCGCCGGACTCCTGGAGGTCCACACCCAGGACGGCATGGAGTACCTGGACCCGATGACGTCGAGGGCCTTCGCCGTCGCCGACCACCAGATCGCGCACATCTACGTACGCCGTCCCGAAGACCTCGAAGCGGCCCGCGAGGCCCTGGCCGGCCTCCCCGGCATCGAGCAACTCCTCGACGACGAGGGCAAGAAGGCCCACGGCCTGGACCACCCCCGCTCAGGCGAACTGGTCGCCGTCGCCGACCCGGACGCCTGGTTCACGTACTACTACTGGCTCGACGACGACCGCGCGCCCGACTTCGCGCAGCTCGTCGAGATCCACCGCAAACCCGGCTACGACCCCGTCGAGCTCTTCATGGACCCCGAGGACCCGTACGTACGGGTCAAGGCCGTCACGGCCGTCGCCCGCAAGAAGCTCGGCATGCGCTACCGCATGGCGGTCGTACCGCTCGATCCCTCACCCATACGGGGCAGCCACGGCCGCCTCCCCCCGAGCGACGAAGAAGGTCCGCTCATCCTCTGCTCCACCCCCCACGCGTTCACCGGACCCGTCCGGGCCACCGAAGTGAAGTCCCTGCTCCTCACACTGGCCGGCCTTGCATGAGACCCGTCCCCGCACCACGTGGCGAGCATCCTCGAGAAGGAGACACACCGTGACCGTGTACAACGACGCACCCGGAACGGACAGCGGCCTGCGCCGCAGCCTCGGCATCAACCGCCGGAGCTTCCTCAGCACCTGCACCGCCGCCGCGGCCACGGCGATCGCCGCGCCCGCCTTCGGCGCGTCACCGGCCTTCGCCCAGCCCGCCGCCCGCCCGGGCCACGGCCACGGCCAGGCGCTCGTCCCGGCGGACAAGCGGGGCATCATCCTGTACACCGTGCGCGACGCCACGGGCCGGGACCCGCTGAGCACCGACCTCCCCTCGGGGTTCCGCGAGGTCTTCAAGCAACTGGCCCGCTTCGGCTACAAGCAGGTCGAGTTCGCCGGATACGGCCAGCACGCCAACGCACCCGGCGGCAGCAACCTCCAGACGGTGGAAGGCGCCAAGCTGCTGCGCTCCTGGCTGGACGACTACGGTCTGCGCGCCCAGGGCAACCACGGCTTCATCCCGTCGTCCTGGCCGCTGAACCAGAGCGACCTCGACGAGTTCAAGCGGCACCTCGAAATCGCGAACATCCTCGGCATGGACCACATGGGCACCGGTGGCGACCCCACCGGCAGCGCCTACCGGGCCGACTGGGACGTGGCCGCCGACAAGTGGAACGCACTCGGGCAGATCGCCCGTCGCGCCGGCATCAAGCTGTACACGCACAACCACGACGCGGCATACGGCTTCCTGCTCGACGGCGGACCGCTGGACGACCAGGGACGGCCCACCCGCAGCTCCGGCATCCGCAAGCTCGAGTACTTCCTGGAGGTCACCGACCCGAAGGCCGTATGGCTGGAGATGGACATCTTCTGGGCGCACGTCGCCCAGTACAAGTTCCACACCTACACCGCCCTCGACGGCTCGCAGCGTGAGAACGTCTTCGACCCGGCGGCCCTGGTCCGCGGCAACAACAAGCGCTACCCGCTGTTCCACGCCAAGGACGGCGTCGCCAACGCCACCAGCGGCCAGGGCTACGACATGGTCCCCTTCGGCACCGGGGTCATCGACTACCGGACGTTCTTCAGCCGCGTCGGACAGGCGCAGTACCGCAACCCGATGGTCGAGCAGGACAACGCACCGAGCTCGGCCGACCCCGCGCAGTCCCTGAACCACGCGCGGATCGGCTACGAGGGCATGGCGGCGCTGCGCAAGTAGGTCCTCGCGCCGGCCTTCCCCGCGCGGGTACGGGGAAGGCCGGCGCCGTCTCATCCGATCCCCTGCCGGTCCGGCAGCAGCGCGAACTCGCGCTCGGCGGCATCCGGCACCGCGCGCTCCACCGCCTGCACCAACAGGGCGCGGTGCCGCACCAGCGGCCCCTGCCGCTCCGGCCCGGCCAGCCGCACCAGGTCGTCGATCCCGGCCAGCAGGCGCCGGGTGACCTGGGGGCTGTCCGTCGCGCACCGCCGGATCTCCTCGAATCCGAGGTCCACGAGATCCGCCCACTCCGGCACGTCCTGGACGAGGCGCACCACCCCCTTGCGGTCCCGGTGGTGGACGACGCCGAGGGGGAGCTTCGCCACGGCCGCGAGGAACTGCACGATCCGGTCCAGGCACTGGACGGCGGTGGTCGGGTCGTTGACCGCAGACGACAGAGCGCGCAGCGCGATGTCCGACAGCTGCCGCAGCCCGAACGCCAGGTCCTGGTGGAGCGTGCGCTCGACCCCCACGGACACCGTGTACCGCAGCGTGCGCGGGGGCGGTGCGACCCCGCCGTGCACGGCCAGCACCGGCGTACCCGGCACGACGAAGTCCCCGAGCCGGGGGATCAGCCGCAGCACCACCCCGTTCCGCCGGGCGGTCCGGACCAGCCGCGCCACATTCACGTCCCGCAGCACCCCGGCCCGCCCCTCGTACGGGACCTGCCCGGTCTCGGCGGGAAGCACGCCCTCCCGCGGCCCGCTGGCAGGCATCCGCCGCAGGACATGGAACGAGTCCCGGGTGATCCGGTCGACGACGGGGCCGACCTGCATCAGCCGCAGCGTGGAGCTCACGTACGCGATGAAGAGCAGCAGGCTGAGCCCCACGAGAACGGCGGTCAGCACGCTCTGCAGAAAGGGAACGGTCACCACTTTGCGCGGATCGACCGTGCTCTCGTACGAGGTCAGGACCAGCAGCGAGAACACGAACGTCGCCAGGAACACCGACAGGGTGAGCTTGCTGATCCGGCTCCGTACGAAGATCCGCACCACCCGGGGCGTGAGCTGCCCGCTCGCCATCTGCACGGCCACCAGCGAGATGCTGAACACCACACCGATGAAGGTCATCATCGCCGTGCTCACCGTGACGACGATCGTCTTCGTGTCCTCGGCGATCGAGACGAGGTCCCTGATCTCGTCGTACGCGTGCTGGTCCTGGAGATAGGCCACGATCTGCTCGTCGAGTGCCGAGGCGAGGAGCCAGAGCACGACGGCACAGACCAGCGTCAGGGTCGGGGCGAACCAGAAGGTCTCGCGCAGATGCTCACGCAGGGGCGTCAGCACGCGGGGTGGCCGGTAACCGCGATCACTCATGCCCGCGAACGTAACCCGGCCCGCCCGCGCACCGGCGGACCCCGTCACCGACCCTCCGGCCGCACGGTGTGTGCGCGCCCGTCCACGCAGGGTGGGCGAGCGGCGACGAGGGCCCTGTCCGCGCCCCGCTCACCGCACTGACCAGGGCGAAGACCGCCGGATATGCAGGTGAGGGGCACCCCAAACCCCTGGTATTGTTTTCTTTGTCGCCGCGGGAAACCGGGGCCGACCACCTGGTCCGGGTGGCGGAATGGCAGACGCGCTAGCTTGAGGTGCTAGTGCCCTTTATCGGGCGTGGGGGTTCAAGTCCCCCCTCGGACACCAGCGAGAACGTTCGCAAGATCATCCCGAGCGTCGACGAATGACCGGTGAGTCCTATGACTCACCGGTCATTCGTCGTTCCTGGGGCTCCAAGCCGTGTGATCGGCGCGGTGCCAGGGGCCTGCACCTGCAGGGCCCGCTCCGCGCAGGATCCGGACATCGCTGGCAGACCTGTAGACGCGATCCCAAGCGATCGTCGGCCTGTGGAGCTACTGCCCGTCGTCGTCCGCCAAGTCGTTGATCAATGGAACGAGGAGAGGGTGCACCATGAAGCCGGAGGCACGGCCCGGGCCATTCTCGTACTCCGCGGTGAGTACCGGCACCGCGGAGCCCGGGATGGCTCCCTGTTCCACCAGATTTCTGCTGATCCGCCTGATGGGTTTGGTGAAGCCCCTCAGGCTGCGGTCGTCGTCGTACTCACAGATCTCGTACACCGAGAGCGCCTCGATGCGGCCGTCCATCTCGGCCGCATAGCGGATGACGTCGACGCGATTGCCGTAACCCTCGTACGAGAGGCCATTGAAGAGCGCCTCGATCGCACCGGCGGTCCAACCGCCGAGGGAGGGCTCGGCCTCAATGCGTTCCACTCGCTCGATGTCTTCGACGGAGCCGGCCTGCACACTGACTTGCAGGATGGGGGCGGCTACCTCGAGGAACTGCTTCGGCGACAGCAGGAACAGGCGGCCCCCGCCTCGCCTTCGCAGTTCCGCGGTGAGCTCCGGGCGAGGACCTCGGTTGTGACCATGCTCCTTCCGCCACCAGTCTTCCTTGGCATCTGCGGTCACGAAAAGGACGTCACTCCCGCGTTCGGCTGCCGCGCGAAGGAGTTGTTCCCACAGGAAGAAGTCACCGACCGCTCCGTCGCCGTCCTTCTTGGCATCCATGTAGCCGGGCGGTATGCGCTTCGTGATGCGCTCCCTGCCCACTTCGGTGAGTTCGGTGCGCTCCTCGGGGCCGAAGGGTGGTCCGACCCGGCCGGCCAGCGCATGTTCCAGTCCGGCGATCACCGGATCGGCGCTCGTGTCGTGGGTGATGCTCTGCCATTCGCCGTCACCGACCTCCGTGATCTGCTTCTGCACCATGTCGAAGACAGTCGTCAGCCGATCGCGGAGATCTGCCAAGTCCTCGTCGCTCAGGGCCACTCGGTTGGCCCAGGTGCGAAGGGTCTGCACCGCCGTCCCGGAGTGGTCGCTCATTTCCTGGGCGGCGGTCCTGCTTGTCGATCGCGCATCACTGATGACGCCTTCCCTGTTCCGCCAGAACTCGTCGACGACCTGGTGCGGCACCCAGAGGCGGTCTCCGAGAGCGCCGAGTGCACCGAGAAGATCGGTTCGAGCCTGCTCCGTATACCGATAGAGGTTCAGCAACACGTTCGCATCCGGGGCGACCAAGCCGTCCGTCAGTACCGCGGTGAAGTCCGCCGTCGTCGCGGTCCGGTAGGCCCCGAAGTCGTCGAAGAGACCTCGACCGCTCCCGTCGGCTGTCGTGTCACCCATCACAACCACCCCGTCTTCGCCGCGCGCCGGGCCCGTCCCCTGCGCCGACGCATCTGGCGGTGACCCTACCGATTTCAACGGCGGGACGTCGGCGAACAACTGATAGTGACCGGCTCGGACGGTCTTGCGGGCCAAGACCTCCCCTGCGCCGGCAGGAGGCCGCTCAACCCTCTGCCGACACGCGCCGCCTCCCGGTCAGGCCGAGGACAGCTGCTCCGCGATCTCCTTGATCCAGGCGGCGCTCTTCGCCGGATCGTCGAGGGAGTCCGCCCACTCCTCCGCGGTCAGCCGCTGCTGGGCGGGGCCCGCCTTCAGCGCGACGAGAAGGGCTCGGGCCGAGTCCCGCATTTTGGGATCGGTGTCGACGCTGCCCTCGACGTTCGCGCCCGCCGCCAAGCCGTAGATCTTGCGCGCCATGGCCTGGCGTTCGCCGTTCTCCACCTTCTTCCAGAACTTCAGGGCCTCCTTCAGCGCCTCCTCGCGGGAGGCGGGCTCCTTCTGGGACTCACCGTCCCCCCAGCGTCCGGGGTGGCGGGCTCCCTCGTAGCGCTTCATGCCCGCGCGGCCGGCCCGGTAGGCGGTGACGCCGAGGATGAGGCCGGCCGCACCCGCGGCGAGGCCCCAGCCGACCGGGTTGCTCGCCAGCCCCGCACCGCCCGCGGTGGCGGCCACCGCCGTCACGATGCCGCCCGCGGCCTTGGTGGACTCGCCCACGGCGGTGAAGGCCTGCTTGCCCATCTTGTTGCGCTGCTTGCCGAGCGCGTACGTGTGCACGGTGTTCAGTGTGTTCCCGTCTTCGGCGCGACGCAGGTCCTCGGCCGCGTTACGGGCCCTGCCCATCGCTTTCCAGGCCGTGTCGATGCCCTCGGAGAGGCGCGCCAGCCGGTCCTCGCCCTCGTGGTCCCACCCTGCGTCCAGCGAGGCGTACGCCACGTCCACGGCCGCTTCGGTCTCCTGCCGCGCCTGGTTCAGCCGGGACAGCGCGTCCTCGTTGGTGCGCTCGGGCGTTTCGAGTGCCTTCAGGGCACGGTATTTCCGGGCAGTCAGCCCGACGCGGCCCGCCGCGCGGACCCCCTTCGCCGCACCGACGACACTGGAACCGATGCCGCTCGCCTCGGACATCGACGCGGCGTGGGCCGCCTTCTGGGCCTTTGTCAGCTCCTTGGCGATACCGAGCGCGTAGTTTCCCGCGCCGACGGCTCCGACGACCGCGTCGGCGGTTTTCGTATTGGCCTTCTTGTCCGCTCCATGGAAAGCGGCGCCCTTCTCGTGCTTGTTGGCGTCCTTCTTGGCCTTGGCGGCCTCCATGCCACTGAGCAGGGCACCGGCGGTCTCCGTGACGAGGTTCTCCGCGGCGGCGGAGGTCCCCGACGCCGCGGCGGAGTGTTTCAGGCCCTCGTTGGCTGTGGCGGATGCCTGCTGGGAGAAGCCCGCGTTGGCGGGCACGTGGACACCCTTGACGAAGGTGTCGATGAACTCGAGATTCTTCTTGAGCCGGTCGAGGACGGCGGCGATCCGGTCGCGGTAACTCTTGGCTGCGGGGGCCGCGGGGGCCGCAGGGGCCGCGTCGCCGCTCTCCGCCGCGTTGCTGTTCTCTGCGGCATTGCCGTGCTCCGGCCCGCTGCGGTTCTCCGGCGCGACGGCGTGCTCCGGTTCCTTCCCTTTCGCGGTGCCCCTGGCGCGCTGCACCGCCGCGGTCGCGGCCCGGTTGCCGGCGCTGGACTGCATCGCGAGGAGGGCGTGCTGCTCCACCGGGTTCCTGGACGGACTCCCCGCCCGGTCCCGGCCCCGTGAAGCCGGCGTCAGGGCAGCCGCGGACGGCCGGGGCGAGGAGCGGGGGGCCATGCTCATGGACGTACGTACCTCTCCTGTGCCGGACCGGGCGAGTGGAGAGTAGCCAGGCACGGCTAACAGAAGGGGTACGGCGGGCAGATCCCGCACGTACGCCGGCCGATCACCGCACGGGACCGGACAGGGCCGCGGAGTAGCCCGACACGGCCTCCGACGTGCCGGCCAGTGGGAATCGTGCGCCGAGATGGCCGTCCGGGCGCACGATGAAGCCGGTCGGGCCGTCGGGGCGGTAGAGCCGCGCGAACTCACCCGCGGCATCGCGGTACGCAGGAGTGTCCGGCGGCGCGTCCCGGCCGACGACAGTGATCGTGTGCAGGCCGCCCGCGTCGACCACGCCGGCGTCGGCGCTCTTCTCCCCGTACAGCAGCAACACATGCCCCGTGAGTCCCCGCAGGACGTCGAGCAGCCGCAGCGGATAGGTGGCCACCGGTGTGGTCAGGCCCGCGCAGTCCGGGGCGCGGTCGCCGGGCTGGGGCGCGTCGTGCGGCCCGTACGGGGCCGTGGCGAGCGGCCCGTCCCGGTATCCGACCAGCAACTGGGCCTCGCGGAGCATCAGCGTCTCCATGTCGTCGGCGTCGTTCTCGATACCCCGCGTGGCGTGCCGCACGGTCCGGCCGACGACCTCCTCACCGACCGGGCGGCGCTCGGCGTCATAGCTGCTGAGGAGCGCCGATCCGGCCTCCCCGTGCACGACCAGGGCGATCTTCCAGGCCAGATTGCAGGCGTCCTGGATACCGGTGTTCATGCCCTGAGCCCCGGTGGGCGGATGGATGTGGGCGGCATCGCCCGCGACGAAGACCCGGCCCTCGCCGTACCGGTCGACGATGCGGTGGCTGATGCGGAAGACGGAGGCCCAGCGCATGCCGGACAGCGTCGCTGACCTGGGGGCGAGGCGATCGACAACGGCCTGGATGTCGGCGAGTTCCGGAACGCGTCCCCCTTCCAGCCCGTGCGCCACCTCGGCTCCGCCGTCCGTCTTGGCGGAGAGTCCGGGTGGCACCAGCATCGACATCCGGTACCGCCCCGCCCCGGGAAGCGGGATGCAGACCAGTAGGTCGTCGGTGGAGCCGCCGTCGCCGATGTGGCTCGCGCGCACGCCGTAACCGTGGGGCAGGTCCCAGTCGGCCACGACATCGGCCAGCATGTACTCCTCGGCGAATGCCCCGCCCTCGAACGAGAGCCCCAGCCCCTTGCGTACGGTGCTGTGCGCCCCGTCGCAGCCGATCAGGAACCGGCAGCGGACCTCCTCGTCGTCACCGGCATCGCTGCTGAGCAGGGCCGTGACCCCGTCCGCATCCTGGGTGAACGACAGCAGCCGGGTCCCGCGCTCGACACGGGTGTCCAAGCCCGCCACGTACTCCTCGAGGATGCGCTCGGTCTCGTACTGCGGCAGCGCGGCGAAGCCGTACGGCACCTCCCGCGGCAGCGCGAGCTCGATCTGTGCCACCTCGCTCCCGTTGACATGGATCAGCTGGCCCCGCATCGGAACGGCGGCCTCCAGCACGGTCCGCACCAGACCCATCCGGTCCCAGATCTCCATGGTGCGCGGCTGGATGCCGACGGCCTTGGCATACGGAAGCCGGGCCGGCAGCCGGTCGACGATGCGGCACGACACCCCGCGACGGCGAAGCTCTGCTGCCGCGCTCAGCCCGACCGGGCCGGCACCTGCGATCAGTACGTCGGTGGAGTGGGCGTGCGTCACGGATGCCTCCCGGTGCCAGGCCCCCGACGGATTGCTCACCCCATGGTCGCCCGGCGTGCAGCGGGCGGCGAGCCGGGGGAGCGCGGGGCCCGGGTGCAGGGCCGGATCCGCTGTCCGGCTACCGCGCGGCCGCGACGACCGGGTAGTGGTCCGAGAGGTTCGTGTAGGTGTAGTCCGTACCCCAGCTGGAGACGGTCCAGGGTGCGCTTCCCTCCTTGACGACCTCGTTCGTCCAGCCCGCCGGCTTCGCGTGGCCAGTACGGTGCAGCACGTGGTCGAGGTCCTCGCGCGGGTCGTCGGGGTAGCGGTCGGCGGCGATCGAGTTGTCCTGCGTGTCGAAGGAGTACGGGTGACCGGTGCGGGTGTCCGCCCCGGTCAGCCCGGCGTTCGCGAGCAGGGAGGCATACTCGGGGGAGCGGGAGTCGACGTTGAGGTCACCGGCGACGATGACCTGCTCGGACGCCGGGATGTTCTTGGCGTCGAGGAACGCGTCGATCTGCCGGAACTGCCGGCCCCGGATCTCCGCGGCCTCACCCGCGCCGCATCCCGGATCCGTCGACTGGGTGTGGGTGCCGACGATGTGCACGCGCGCGCCGTTCACGTTCAGTTCGACATAGGCGAAGCCCTTGTTGGACCACCAGTCGCTGCCGCAGGCATCCTTGTAGATGTGCTGCTCCTGCCGGACGATCGGCCACTTGCTGAGGACGGTGACGCCGCCGTCCTCCGGCGTCGCGGCGGAGTAGGACCCGCTGGTTGCGTCCCAGCCGCTCCTGCTCCGGCCGACCACCGGGGTGTGGTACGGGTACGGAACCGAGGCGCCCGCCGTCAGCGCGTCCGACGAGGCGTTGTCGAAAGCCTCCTGGAGCACGACGACGTCGTTGCCGCGGAAGAACGCGGTCTTCGGTATCTCCGCCGCCCGGTGGGCCTGACCCCAGTTCGGGTAGAGGTTCGTGCTCATCAGGAACGTGTTGTACGTGAGCACCCGCAGGGACGGTGTGCCGGCGGCGGCCGAGGCGTGCGGGGCGCCGACGGTCAGGGTGACGGCGGCGAGCGCGGTGGACAGGGTCACGCCGGAGACGCGGCGAAGCGCGGAGTGGGGCACCTGGACTCCTGTTTCTGCTGTCGCAGTTGAGGGGTGGTGTGGTTCTGGCCCCATAAAAGCACGAGGAGTTACCCGCGGGTAGACGGCGGGTTCCGGGACCACCTCCCGCCGCCGTCCATCAGGTGCCGGACGTCCCGAGGCCCGTCACTTCCGCAACGCGTACACGATGAGGTTGTCGACCGGATGTCCCTGGGCGTCGAACGCGCCGTCACAGGTGATCAGTCGCAGGGCCCGGTCCTTGGTGGGGCCGTAGACGCGGGCGGTCGGGAACGCGTTCTTGCTCGCCGTCTCGCGGCCGGTGACCTCGAAGCGGACCGTGGTGCCCTTCTCGTCCCGGACGGTGATCTCCGCGCCCTTGGTGATCTTCTTGAGGTCGTGGAAGACGGCGCGGCCGAGACGGGTGTCGTTGTGGCCGATCAGTACGGCGGGCCCCTGCTCGCCGGGAACCGGGCCGCCGGTGTACCAGCCGACCGTCATGCCCTTCTCCGCGGGCGGCACTTCGACCGTGCCGTCGGTGTTGAGCCCGAGGCGCATGATGTCGCTGTCCACCCCTAGGGACGGGATGGAGACGTGCACCGGCGGCTGGGCGGGGTCCTTCGCCGGGCGGGTGTCCGTGGCCTCGGTGCCGGCGGTGCCGGCCGCGGCGGTGGGGGTCTGCGCCACGGCGGCCGGGGACTTCGACGGCGATGCGCCGGAGCAGCCCGTCAGCGCGGGGAACGCGGTCAGCGCGAGGCAGGCGTACACCGGCAGCGCGGTGCGGACGCGCCAGAGGGACGTGGTCGTACGGGACATGGGTACGGGCTCCTGAGAAACGATCGGGCGTTGGCGACGGCAGTGGCGCCGCCCCGGTGAAGGACGGCGCCACTGCGGGCAGTTCGGCTACCGGTGGGGCATGGGTCAGCCGTTGCGGCGGCGGCGCAGAACGACGGTTCCGGCACCGGCGACCAGCAGGGCGGCCACGGCGGAACCCATGACGGTGGCGGTGTTGTCGCCCGACGAACCGCCCGGCTCCTCGCCCGCCGCGACCCCGCCGCGCGGGGCTTTTGACGGTACGGCGGACGGGTCGCCGGCCGCCTCGGTCGGGACGGGCGTGGGACTGTCACCCGCGGCCACACCGCCGCGCGGCACCTCGGACGGGATGGCCGTGGCGGGGGCCCGGCTGGGCTCGGTTCCCGGCGAGGCGGGGGCGGCCGAGGGCACGGCCGTGGGGGTGGGCGAGGAGTCGGCGAACGCCGCGGTGGCGGGCACGCAGACCGCGCCGACCGCGACAGCGGTGAGGACGGCGGTACGCAGGGACGTACGCAGGGACATGAACATGGCTCCGTTCCAAGTCGGCCTCGACGGCGCCGCGGTGCGGGGGCGCACCGCGGCGCGAGGCATGCCGACAGGCTGGCGCGAAGTTATGAAGAAGCTGTCAGAACGCTGTGGTCATCGCATCAGGGCTGCCCGGGACCGGCTGAGGGGGCCACGGCCGCGCCCGCGCCGTCGGCCGGCAGGCGCAGGGTGAAGACCGAGCCCTCGTCCGGCACGCTCACCGCCGTCGCCGATCCGCCGTGCGCCTCCGCCAGTTTCCGTACGATCGCCAGACCGAGCCCGCTGCCCCCGGTGCGACGGCTGCGGGACTTCTCACCGCGCCAGAAGCGGTCGAAGACGTGGACGAGGTCCTCGGCCGGGATGCCGGTGCCCGTGTCCGCGACGTCCACCAGGACCGCGTCCCCCGACTCGGAGCCGTACGCGTGGAGGGTGACCGTCCCGCCGGACGGGGTGTGGCGGACCGCGTTCGACACGAGGTTGCCGACGGCCTGGCGGAGCCGGACCGGATCGGCCGTCAGCCCGGGAGCGGGACGTTCCGCCGAGGACACCCGCACCGTCAGCCCCACCCCGGCCGTCTCCGCGCGGGCCAGGTGCGCGGCCGCGACCTGACCCAGCAGCTCCTCGATCCGTACCGGCTCGAGGCGCAGCCGCAGGGCGCCCGCGTCGGCCTGGGCCAGGTCCTGGAGGTCGTCGATGATGTGCTGCAACTGCACGGCCTCCTCGTGCAGGGAGGCGATGAAGGACGGGTCCGGGTCGGCCACTCCGTCCTGCGCGGCCTCCAGCCAGCCGCGGATGTTGCTGAGCGGGGTGCGCAGCTCATGGGCGACATCGCTGACCATGGCCTTGCGCTGGGCCTCCAGCCGGGCGCGGTGGGCGGACATGTCGTTGAACGTGGTGGCGAGCCGCCCGATCTCGTTGTCCGCGGTGACCAGCACGGGGGCGGTGTCCTCCCCGTCCCGCATCCGCTGGGCGGCACCCGTCAGGGCGCGCAGGGGGCGGACGAGCCGGGCGCCGACGAGCACCGACGCACCGACGGTGAGGGCGAGGACGAGAGCGGCCGCGCCGGCGATCCTGGCGGTGTTCGCCGGGGAGAGGTCGAAACCGGGGACAGTGGTGCCGCCGGTGTCGCTGATGAACAGCAGGGCGGGCGAGGCGACGTACGAGCTGAGCTGCTCACGGCGTGCCGTGCCCACGCAGGAGGCGATGGCCCGGTCGTCCTCGCCGGTGCCGAACGCAGGCGAGGGGCTGCTGCCGGGCACGGTGGTCGGCACGGCGCTGGGCGGGGCGCTCGGCGCGGGCTCCGGTGCGATTCCGGGGGCCACGCGGCGCGCTTCGCTGGGTGCTTCCGTGGGCATCGCCGTGGGCACGGGTTCCCGAGTCTGCCCCCAGGACAGGTCCAGCTTCAGATGGACGCCGGCGCGGTCCTGGCGCTTGAGACAGGCGTCGGCCAGCTGGTTGAGCGCCTTCAGGGCCTTCTTCTCCGTGGCCGTCGGCTTGTCGAGGGCGTCGGTGGTGCAGCCGGTGCCCGCGAGCCGCTCGGGGTCGTTGCCCACCACCTGGATCACCGGGCGCCCGCTCTCGGTGCGGACGACGTCCGAGGCGATGCCGGACTCGTCGAGGCAGGCCACGCCACGGTCCGCGATCTGCCGCAACGCCGTACGTTCCGCGGCGGGCAGCCGGAACGGCCCGACCGCACGCGGGTCGACCCGGTCCGCCGGAGTGCCGGACGGGCCCGCGTTCTCGGCGGCCAGCGCGGTGTCCACCGACAGCGGGTCCACGACCGCCGAGGCCTGGTCCGGCAGCGCGGCGGCCTTCTCCGCGGCGGCCGAGTCGGCGAGCGGCGTGCGCTGCTCGGTGGTCAGCGTGATCCGCCGGCCCGACTGCCGGGCCAGATCGCGCACGGTCTCGTCGACCCCGTCCCAGGTGGGATGAGCCGCCGCGTAGCCGAGCAGGCCGTGATAGATCCGGGCATCGGCGGTGAGGTTCTGCCCCTGCTCCTGCAGGATCGCTCCGGACGTCGTCTGGACGGCGAGCCAGGCCGTCGCGGCGACGGAACACGCCGCCACCAGCGCCGATACGGCCAACAGCCGCGCGAACAGGCTCTTGCGCAACGGCAGCCGCCTGCGCGACGACGCGGACCCGGGCGCGGCAGCGCCCGTACGCCCCTGAGGCCCCTTGCTACGACGACGCACGTGCCGCAGCCTTCGCAGGATCGGTCAGTTTGTAGCCGACACCGAAGACGGTGAGCAGCCGGGCGGGCCGGCGCGGTGCGGGCTCGATCTTCTTGCGCAGGTTCATGATGTGCACATCGACCGTGCGGTCGCCGATGTACCGGTCGAAACCGTGCAGTTCCGCGAGGAGTTGCTGCCGGGAGAAGACCCGGTCGGGCTCGGCCGCCAGCGCGGCGAGAATCCTGAACTCACCGGGAGTGCACTCCACCGCCTCGCCGTCGGCCGACACCACGTGCCGGGTGGGATCGACCACCAGTGTTCCGACCGTCAGCACGCCCGCTTCGGCCGGTCCGGCAGTCTCGGGGCCGCTCGCCGCCCGCCGGCTGCGACGCAGGAGCGTGCGGACCCGCGCCATCAGTTCACGCGGGCTGTACGGCTTGGTGACGTAGTCGTCCGCACCGAGGTCGAGCCCGAGCAGCAGATCGTCCTCCGTGGTGCGGGCCGTCAGCATCAGCACCGGCAACTCCCGGCACTCGGCGCGCAGCACGCGTACGACGTCCAGTCCGTCGGCCCGGGGCATCATCACATCGAGGACCAGCAGGTCGGGCTCCCGGTGCCGGACCGCGTCGAGCGCGGCGAGGCCGTCGCCGACCACGGTCACGGCGTGCCCTTCCCGTTCGAGGTAGCGGCGGAGGAGCTCCGCCTGTTTCTCGTCGTCCTCGGCGATGATCACGTTTGCGCACACGCGCTCGATCGTAGAGGGGTTCGAATGGTGAGTGTCGGCCTCTTGCCCGGGGGCGCCCGAACTGCTGTGGTGTACCCGCAGGTAACAGGCGCGGGCGACAGGCTCGGGCGACAGGAACGGCGTTCACAGGAGCGGCAGCGCGATGGGCTCAGCGGCAGATCAGGAACACGAGGCCCCGGGCACGCTGCCCGAGCGCCTGCCCGAAGGACTGGCCGATGCGATACGTACGACGGCCGAGGAGATCGCGGAGCTGCTGTGCACCGCCCCCGACACCGGAGCTCCCGTCCCCGGACTCACGTGGACGGTGGGGGAGGTGGCCGCCCACCTGGCGCAGGTCAACGCCCTGATGGCCGACCTCGCGGCCGGGCTCCCGCGCCCGTACGGCGACGGCACGCCCCAACGCATCGCGCCCGCCAACGAGGAGGCGCTCGCGGCTTTCCCCGAACGCGCGGCCAAGCCCCTGGCCGCGATGATCGTGACCCAGGCGGCCGCCTGCCTGGACGCGGTGGCCGCCGGACACCCTGCGGACGAGATACTGACGACGCCGATGGGTCCGATGAACCGCGCCGTCCTCGGCTCCTACCTCTTGACGCACATGCTGGGCCACGGCTACGACCTGGCCCGCGCACTGAAGCGCCCGCACATGGTCGACCCCCCGCGGGCCCGTCTGACCCTCCCGTTCCTGGTCCAGGCCATGCCCCGGGTGACCGACGCCACCGCCACGGCCGGGCTGAACGCCCGCTACGCGGTACGGCTGTGGGGCGGCGGCCGCCTCGGCGTGACGTTCACCGACGGGACTCCGGCCGTGGGCCACGAAGTGCCGGACCGCCCGGACTGCACGATCTCCCTGGAGCCGGTCACGTTCCTCCTGATGTCCCTCGGCCGCACCTCACCGGTGGGCGCCATGGCGCGGGGCCGCGTCGTCGCCTGGGGCCGCAAGCCGTGGATCGGGCCGCGGTTCCCGACGTACTTCAGGGCGCCCTGAGGGGGCGCGCGCACCTCGTGCGTGCGCCCGGGCTCCGGTCCACGGGGCGGCGGCCTGCGAAACGGCCGTTTCGACGGGTGCGGACCCGCCGAACGGCCCTTCCGACGGGTGCGGACCCGCGGCAGGCGGTCTACGAGCCGCTGTTCTCGTGCGACTCCATGAGCTCCTGGTGCGCGGCCACCACGTCCTCGGCGAGCACGGTCACCATCTGCTCACGGCTCGGGGTGCTCTCGGCATGCGTGGCGTACAGCCGTAGGTCACGTTGCGCGGAAGCCTTCTGGCACAGCTCCCGCGCGAACCGGGCGTTGCCCACCGTGTCGGCCATTCCGCCGTCCACGATCGCCGTGCAGAAGGTCCGCAGGACCTCGACCGCCCCGTCGTCGGGTTCGTCGCCCTGGGCGGCCAGAACGGCGCGGGCGATGAGGACCAGCTCCTGCGCGGAGTAGGAGGGGAAGTCGACGCGCGTGGTGAAGCGGGACACGAGCCCGGGGTTGGCGGCGAGCAGACCGGCCATCTCCTCGCGGTATCCGGCCAGTACGACGACGAGCCGGTCCCGGTCGTCCTCGGCCCGCTTCAGGAGCACCTGCAACGCCTCGTCACCGAACGCGTCGCCGCCGCTGTACCCGCTGTTGGACAGGGCGTACGCCTCGTCGATGAACAGCACCCCGTTCAGCGCCGAGTCGATGACCTTGCTGGTCTTGATGGCCGTGGAACCGAGGTGCTGCCCGACCAGGTCGACCCGCTGGGCCTCGATGACATGGCCCGAACTCAGCAGCCCGAGCCCGGCGAAGACCTTGCCGATGATGCGGGCGACCGTCGTCTTGCCCGTGCCCGGAGGCCCCGCGAAGACGAAGTGCCGGGGCCGCGCCCCGCCGGGAAGCCCCTGCTCCTCGCGCAGCGCGGCCATGCGCAACTGAGCGATGAGAGTGAGCACTTGGCGCTTCACGGGTTCGAGGCCGATCATGCCGTCGAGCGACTTCTGCGCCTCGGCGAGCAACCGGGCCCGGGCGTCGGCGTCGGGCTGTGCGCTGTCCGCGCCCCCGTGAGCCGGCTGGGCCCCGGCCTGAGCAGGGACGGTGGGCGAGGGCGCGGCGGGCTGCTCCGGCCTCGGCGGCACCAGGTCCTGAGCCGTGGGAGCCGGGGCTGCGGGAGCGGGGGCCGGCCGGACCTGGGCGCGGACATCGACATCGAAGAGCCCCGGCGCACACCGGAAGGCGTATTGGTACCGCCTGAGCGCCTCCTCCTGCCGCCCCAGCTCCTCCAGCGAACGCCCCATGAAGTACTTGGTCTCGGCGTCGAACCGGCTGCCCGCCTCCAGCTTCCGGGGAAGTGGAGCCAGAACGTTCAGCGCCTCGTGATAAACGCCCTGGGCGAACAGTGCCGCACCGACGTACAACTGCGCCTCGTCATACAGGAACGCGTCACCGATTCCGGTCGCGAACCTCAGCACGAGGGCCCAGTCCTCCTTGACGAACGCGTAGCGCGTACAGACGAACCTGGTCTCGTCGCAGTCGAGTTGGGCCGTCTTGAGCCCGGCCCACGCCTCGTCGACCCGCTTCTTGTCCAGCAGCGACGACATGGCTGCCAGCCACAGGTCGCGCGCGTTCTCCAGACGGAAGGTGACGTAGTGGCCGATCTGGAACGTCGACCGCAGCGGCAGCCCGAACTTCGTCCGCAGCGCACCGAAGGACCCCGAACTGCGGAGCATGGCGTCCAGCGCCTCCTCCTGCCGCTGACCGGTCGCGTGCAGCCCCAGCCACGCGTCGGCGGCAGAGGGGTCGAGGGTCGCGGCGAGCGCGAACTGCGCACCGGCGCCCGCGGTGTCCCCGCGCTGCATCAGTGCCATCGCCTGGCTCCACGCCTGTTCGGCCTTCCGGACCGAGCCCCGGCTCGCGGCTGGACCCTGCACGTGACTCTCCCCTCGACGGGCGCGCGGCCCGCGCCGGCGGCCGACGGGGCCCACCCTGGTGACTTGGAACGCTGGTCAGGATAACAACGCGCGCGCGTCCCGCTCCTGCACGTGTCTGTCGCGCGCGAGGGCGGACACACGGCGGCCCGTTCCGAGTGTGCCGGGGGCGTACAAGCGTTTCCGCGCGCCGCCCGGTCGATCCGCAGGGCGGCGTCGTACTCAGGCGGCCATGGCCACGGACGCCTTGCCCAGCGACGCCGTACGAGCCCCGCCCGCCTTGCGCTCCCCGAAGACCACCACCCGCAGCAGCGCGAACCGCCCGGCGCCCGCGAGGGCCGACGCCGAGAGGTAGACGCTCTGCTGCACCAGCGTCGAAGGTTCGGACCGGATCGCGTACAGGCAGAGCAGCGCCCCGGTCGTGAAGGCGTAGCTCACGGCGACGGTCAGCCCGGACTGAAGGTGCACAGCCCACCCGCCGCGCCCGCTACGGAACGAGACCCGGCTGTGCAGTTCGGTCGCGATCACCGTCGACACGACGGTAACCAGAGCGTTGGCGAGGGCCAGCGGCATCCGGTCGTGGAGCAGGACCAGCACACCGCTGGACGCGACCCCGACCCCGCCACCGCAGATCACAAAGCGCACGAAGGCCGCGAGGGCCGGGTGAAGCGTGCGCGTCGGCTGGAGCGAAGGGGCGGTCACGAGGGGGCCTCCGAAGGCTGGGTGTGAAGCGGTGTGCCTATTCCACTCCAGAACCTACGGACCGGACGTCCTCCGCACGACCCGGTTTCTCCCCTACCTTCCTGGGGGTTATCCCCCAGAGGGATGGGGGGTTACTGCCCTGAGGGGACGGCCGCCCGCCCCTCAGATCGCCGCTCCCGCCTCCACCAGGAACGCACTCGGAGCTCCCGACCAGGACACGTACAGGCCGTCGCGCGCCCGGGTGCAGGCGACGAAGAGCAGGCAGCGCTCAGCCATCAGGTCCGCCTCGTGCTGCAGGCGGTCCGCGTCGGCCGGCGTGACGGCGCCCGGGTAGGGCAGCGCCCCGTCGTGCACCCCGATGACGGCCACGCAGCGGAACTCAAGTCCCTTGAAGGAGTGCATCGTTCCGACGCGGACGGCCGGTGGGCCCTCGGAGGCTTCGGACCGCAGTCGTGCCGAGGGGATTCCGGCCGCCGTCAGCCGTTCGACGGCCTTGGCGCAGTTCTTGTTGAAGCGTGCGCTGACGCCGATGTCGCCGGGGCTGACACCGGCCTCCGTCCACGCGTGGATCTGCGTGACCAGGGCGTCCAGCTCCGCCTCCTCCGAAGCGGCTCCGTGCACGACCGGGCCGCTCCCGTGCAGTGCGGAGCGGTAGCCCAGCAGCGTCTCGTTGCGGTCGTCGTCCTCGAGTTGCGCGAACGGACGGCCGACGAGCAGTGCGGTGGACCAGCTCAGGATCTCGTGCGTACTGCGGTAGTTCTTTCGCATCTTCGTCGAGCGGCCCGTGACCTTGATGCCGAGCGCCCTCAGTGACACCCGCGAGTCGTAGATCCGCTGGTGAGGGTCCCCGGCGATGAACAGATCGTCGGGGCGCGGCGGGGCGGCGGCGCGCAGCAGCCGCCACTGCGCTGGGTGGAGGTCCTGGGCCTCGTCCACGACGATGTGCCGGTAGAGGGCTTGCCGCCCTTCGAGGAGGTCCGCGGCCTCCGCACACGTACCCAGGTAGGTGCGCAGGCCGTCGGCGGCAAGGCCGTCGGTGAACGCCTGGATCGTGCGCCACACGACGAGCCGCTGGGCGACGGGGAGCCGGCTGCCCCGTCCGGGCCGGTCGGCGGCTTCGTACTCCTGCGGACTCCGCAGGTTCTGGGCGAGGACGACGTGCTTGTACTCCTGGGCCAGGAACTGGGGCGTGCCGGTGAAGCCGGTGGCGCGCGCGGCCTGTTCCCAGCGGGTCTGCTCCTCACCGGCCCGGAGCGGACGGCGGGACGTGGCGACGACCCGGCTGGCCAGCGCGTCGACCGTCGTGATGTCCACCCGGTCGCGCCGGTGCGCGTCCTCGACGAGGGCGGCGAGACCGCTGCGCAGGGCGTCGACGAGCGCGTTGGTGTACGTGGTGAGCAGGATGCGCTCGCCGTCGCGCAGGAACCCGAGGAGATGGCGAACCCGGTGCAGCGCGACGACTGTCTTACCGGTGCCGGGGCCGCCGGTGACCTGGGCAGGGCCTGAGTAGCTGGCCCGGTAGGCGACCTTGTGCTGGGAGGGGTGCAGGAAGACGCGCCAGGCGGCGAACGGCTTGTCGAGGATGTCGCGGAGCTCGTCGGACGCGGTGATGAGGGCGATGCGGGTGCCGGTGCGGTGGATGGCGGTCGCGAAGTCGGCGGTGTCCACGGGCGCGGTGTCGGCGGGGGCGGCGGAGAGACCGACCGACACCACGTCCCGCCACACCTCCTCCACGGTGAAGCCCGCGGCGAGATATTCGAGAACCTCGCGCTGGTCCTGGGGAAAGTACGGCGCGAAGACCTCCAGCTGCTCGAGGTTGGTGAGGGCGCGGGCCTGACGCAGCGTCGTCCCGTCGATCCCGAGCGCGGTCATGTCCCCGTCGGACACCTTCGCGAACAGCCGCTGGTCGGGAGCGGGTGCGATGCGTTCGTACGCGGGGGTGAGCTCGTCGAGCATCGCGATGTCGCGGATCTCGACGGCCCGGGTCACGGTGTTGATGCTGGCCTTCTGCTTGATGGCCCAGTCGATCGCCTTGTCGTGCGGCATCACGCGCAGCAGCACGAACGTGTCGCCGCTGTCGGGCGCGAGGACGACACCCCGCGTCCCCTGGTCGATCCGGATGGTCCGGATATGAGGGTCACGGGCGCGCTTCAGGCTCTCCAGCTTCAGCCCGGGGTCCTTGAACAGCTGGTCCAGGGTGAGGCGTTCGAACTTCTCCCACGCGCTGAACACACCCTCCTTCACACTCCCCTGGAGTTTGCCGAGCTGAGCGCAGAAACCGACGTCGAACGCGAGGTGGGGCATGGGCGGACTCTCCGGGAAGACGGGCGGGCGGACGAATCGGGGGAGGGACGGGCAGTCAGGCCGCCGGGTCGTCGAGATCGAGGCCGATCAGCGCCAGTGCCTCGCCGACGTCCTGGGTCATCTCGTCGCCGGCTCCGAAGACGAGACACAGGTCGTCGTGCAACGGCCGGAGTATCCGACGGGCCTCGGCCGCCTGTCCCTGGGCGAGCAGCAGCATGCCGATGTCGCGGCGCAGTTCGACGGCCTCCTCGCTGAGATCGCTGTCGACATTCCGTACGACGTCGAGGAGGCCACGCAGCGCGGCGAGCGCGTCGGTGACCTGGCCGATCTTGGCACGGCAGCGGGCCGCCTGGGCGCGGCAGGCGCGGGCCCGTTCGCCGGTGGGGCCGTCGGTGCGCGCGTAGGCATCCGCCAGCGCGTCGAACTCGGGCAGGGCGGCCCGGTAGTCCCCGCCGAGCAGCTGGATCGCGGCCCGGCCGGTCCGCAGCTCCAGGACCCTCCGGCTCTCCGAGCCGAGCGCACGGGCGGCGGGTTCGATGATCTCCCCGAGCACCTCGGCGGCCTGGGTGAACCGCTCCTCTTCCAGGAGCGCGTCGGAGTGCGCGTACGCCTCCTCGATCTCGGCGCGCAACTGCGCCGGTACGGGGACGGGCGCGGCGGGTCCGGCAGCCGGATCGGCGGCCACGGGCCCGGGGCGGCCCGCCCCCGCGCGGGCCCGGGGCGCGTACGGGTTGCGGAAGACTCCCGTCGGGTCCGGCGCCCCCGCCGGTCCCGCCTCGCCGGGTCCGGGCGCCCGGCCGGGCGGCGGCAGGAAGGGCCGCAGCCGCTCGTACACGTCCTGCACATCGGCGGGCCGTGCCTCGGGCGCCTTGAGGAGCAGGTGCAGGACAAGGTCCTCGAGCTCCTGCGGCACCTCGGGGCGCAGTACGCGCAGGGGAGTGGGCGCGGCGTTCACGTGCTGGTGCATCACCATGTACTCACTGTCCGCCGTGAACAGCAACCGCCCGCTGAGCAGTTCGTGCAGCACGCAGCCGAGGGCGTACAGATCGGTCTGCGGTGTGGTCCGCCCACCCCGCACCTGCTCGGGCGCCATGTACTGGTACGTGCCGATGGGCGTGCCGGTCGCGGTCAGCTTGGTGACATCGGTCCGCAGGATCGCCGCGATCCCGAAGTCGAGGACCTTCACCGTCCCGTCGCGGGCGACCAGGATGTTGCCGGGCTTGAGGTCGCGGTGGATGACCGGCACCTCGTGCGCGTACGAGAGCACGGTGGAGACCTGCGCCGCCACCGCCACCGCCCAGCTGACCGGAAGCAGCCGGTCCGGGGCGATGTACGCGGACAGCGACACCCCGTCCACCAGCTCCATGACCAGGAACAGCCGCTCGTAGGTGTCGTCGAGCACCGCGTCGTACACCTGCGGCACACCGGGGTGCTGGATGCGCGCGGTGATCCGCGCCTCGCGGCGGAAGCGCTTGGCGAACTCCTCCGCGAGCTGCTGCGAGCCGCCGACGGACTGCTGCCGGATCAGCTTCACGGCGACGGGCCGGTCGAGCACGGCGTCGTAGCCGCGCCACACGTCCCCCATGCCGCCGTTGTCGAGGGGCTCCAGGAGCTCGTACCGACCTGCGATCGGCTGCTGCTGCGGCACATTGCCCCCGTGTGTGCGTGTGCTGGCCGGTGCGCGCGGCTGGATGGACCGGCTTTCGGCAGGGTGAAGGGCAAGTGTCCCTGGTGAGGAGATCTTCAGTCCAGCGCCGGCGGTGCAGGAGTGTCCGGGACGCCTCTTTCCGGTCAGGTGGGTGGGAACGGTTCCCCGTGGTTGAATCCGCAAGGTTCATGCCGTTCCTGTCGGAGGTCGGCCGTACGCTGTTGTCGGAAATTGGGGGAGACGATGATTGACTACCGCAAGGCGAACGTACCGGTGTGGACGCTGGCGACCGGTGACGTACGGGTGCCCGCAGTGGTCGGGGACGAGCCGATGACGGCGGCGCGCCTGGCCGAACTGCGCAGTGCGCTGGCCGGCTTGGCGGACCAGCCGATTGCCACACTTGAGGCGCATCCGCTTCCCGGCACGCTGGACCGCAGCAAGGGCATGTCGCTCGACGCCGTCAGTCCCCTGGCGCAGCACCTGTCGCAGCTCATCACACAGTCGGCGCGCGGTTCCTCCGCGGCGGCCAGGGCGACCGCTTCCGGTGAGTGCCTGTTCCGCATGGTGGTCCCGGCGAAGGTGGCCGCCCAGTACGGACAGGGTGTCGTCCGTCCGATGGTGGCGAAGGGGGCGATCTGTGGCTTCCGCGGCCCCCTCGTGAATGCCACCACGGGCAAGATCGCCGCCGGCACGACGTTCGTTCCGGTCGGTACGGCAACAGCGGGCGCGGCCGGTGGCGCCGGTGCGGCGGCCGGCGTCGCGGTCGGCGGGAGCGTGGCGCTCACCGTGGCCGCGCCGCTCGTGCTCATGGCCGTGGCGGTGGGCGTGAGCGCGCACGTCGATCACAAGCGACAGCAGGCCATCGAGCACATCACGGAACTGCTGGAGCAACTGCACGAACAGAAGCTCGACGACGAGCACAGCGAACTCGACGGCTGCCGCGACGCCATCGACAAGGCCACCGCCCTTCTGCTCGACCAGGGCAAGCTCGGCCTCTCGCTGGGGCTGGACTCGGCGGTGCATGCCATCAACACGGCACTGGGCGCCGCTGACCGTCGCCTCGCCCGGTGGCGGAGCGCACTCGACAATCTGCCCGAGGGCAAGGCCGTGGAGATCGGCACACTGGCCAAGTCCTTCCCCGGTATCGACGAGGAAGGCGGCAGATTCCGCGCCCACCTCGAACTCGCCGCCCTGGCCATCGCGCTGAAGCGGCGCGTCGTCGTCCTTCAGGCCGTGGAGCACGCCCAGAGCGACCCCGACAACCTGTTCAAGAACTTCGCCGGCGCCCTGAAGAAGGACCAGCACCGCCTCGACGAACTGGAGTCGGGCATGACCGGTGTCCTGGAACGCCTTTCGACGCTGGAGCTGGGACGCCCGAGCGGTCTGCGGCCCGTCTTCACCAACGCTGAAGTCGATCGCCTGATGCGCGCGGCCAACCGGATTCGCAGGCTGGGTGACGGCGCCGCGGCCGACAGCCGTGCGACGGATGTGGCCATTGAGATCGCCCGCGAGAAGGACGGCTCGGTGGTCGTGTTCCCCGCCCTGTCCGCGTCGGTGTAGGCGAGCTCGCAGTACGCGGGTGGGTGCTCTGTCGGTGTGCCTGCAGTCGGATCACGTTGCCGTGATCCGGCTGCCCGACCTCCGGAGGGCGAACCCCAACTCGGCGGTAGCACGGTTGAGTTACTGGTCACACTCATGAATGCTTGCCGCATGGAAGATGACGGGGGCTACACGCGCAGAGAGCTCCGGCGACTGGATCCCGCAGTGCGGGCGGACGTCGTGCGCGTCCTGGACTGTGTCGTCCGAGAGCTCCCGTGTCTCTGGCGGCGTCGCAGGGGAGTGCGTCAGTTCATGGTGTTCCTCGACGGTCCGAAGAACGTGCGCATGGAGAGGTTGGCCCGGGGGGCGCTGAGCGCGTACGGGTATACCGACGAGTTCCACCGCTGGGCCGGCGGCGTCCCGCGGGCCAAGGCCGAGGAGCACGGCTGTGCCGCCCTGGTGCACGGGAACCGCATCCACGCGAGGTTCTGGCAGATCGGCCTCTATGGGGCGGCCCTCTTAAATCCCGACACCTCCGTCATCATCCGCATGGTCCACCGACATGTATCCAGGGACCTCCACTTCGGGTTCAGGTTCGACGTCAAAGGCCGGATCTTCCCGCGCCTCGTCTTCCCCGCCTGGGTGCTCGAGACCCTCGCCAACGCACGGCAGGACTGACCCGGGGCCGGGAACCGCGTGCTGTGACGGATGCGCGCGGCTGTCGAGCCGGCGCGTCGGCACCGGTTCCAGAACGGCCCAGACCGTCTTGCCGGGCCCGTCCGTGCACGGGTACCAGCCCCAGCGATCCGCCAGAGCGGCTACCAGAACGAGCCCGCGGCCGCTGTCGCTGTCTCCGTCCAGCCCGCCCGGCGGTTCGGCGAGGACCGGGATGCGTTCGCCGCGAGTGTCGGTGACCTCGATACGCAGAGCGGTGCCCTCGGCGGACACGCACAGCCGGAAGTCGCGGCCCGGGACGAGCCCGTGGCACACCGCGTTGGCGCTCAGCTCGGCGACGACGAGCGTCAGCGCGTCGTGCGTGTCGCTGCCGTACGGGATGCCCCACGCGTCGAACCGCTCACCGGCCAGGCGCCGGGCGAGGCGGGCACCACGAGGCGTGGAGCTGAAGCGCATCGAGAAGTGGTGCCACGGGAAGCGGTGTTGCGCGGTCGGAAGCGGGCGCACGGGGAGTGAGGGATTGCTGGTCATGACCCCAAGGTGGCCCTCAGTGGCGTAGCGTGACCAGGGGTGACGCGCCGTCGCGGACTGCTTGTACGCGGAGGCGGTCGGCGTGTACGTACGTGAGTGCGTGGGACAGGCGGTGGCGATGACGGTGGTACGGGGCGACGCGGAGCCGGGCACGGGCGCGGAGACCGGGGAACGTCCGGAGGGCGAGCCGGGGTCCGGGGTGATGATGGCGTTCGGACGGCAGCTGAAGCTGTTACGGCTCCGAGCGGGCCTGGACCGGACCGAGTTCGGCAAGCTGGTGGGCTACGCGGCCCAGTCGATCGCGTCGTTCGAGCAGGGGCGGCGGATCCCGCAGCCGGCGTTCATCGACAAGGCGGACCCGGTGCTGGACGCCGGGGGCTTGTTGCTGGCGTTGAAGGACGAGGTGGCGCGGGCGCAGTACCCATCGTTCTTCCGGGATATGGCGCGTTTGGAAGCGGAGGCAGTGGAGCTGTGTGCGTACGACACGCACATGGTCAAGGGCCTCTTGCAGACCGAGGAGTACATGCGCGCGGTGCTTGCCATGCGCCGTCCGCTGCTGGACGAGGCAACCATCGAACTCCGCGTCGCCGGGCGTCTGGCGAGGCAGGAAATCTTCAGCCGCTGGCCTGCTCCTCTCCTGAGCTTTGTGATGGAGGAGTCAGTCCTGCGGAGACCCCTCGGCGGTCGGGACGTTTTGCGAGGGCAACTGGAACAACTCCTGTTGTTCGGCCGGAACCGCAACGTAGAGATCCAAGTGATGCCGCTCGACCGGGAGGACAACGCGGGCGTGGACGGGCCGTATACGGTGATCACTCGCAAGGGCGGGGAGCAGTTCGTATATATGGAGGCCCAGGGGCGCAGCAACCTGCTGACGGATCGGGACGAGACGCGGCTGGCCGCAGCGCGCTATGGGATCATCCGGAGTCAGGCTCTCACTCCGCGAGAGACTCTGGGATTCATCGAGAAGTTGCTGGGAGATCTATGAACACCACCGATACTCCTGCCATGCGGGAGCTGGCTTGGTTCAAGAGCAGCTACAGCGGGGCCGAAGGCGGTCAGTGCGTAGAGATCGCCTGGCGCAAGAGCAGCTACAGCGGTGCGGAGGGCGGCGATTGCGTGGAAGTTGCCGCCGTACCCACCCACGTACACATCCGCGACTCGAAGCAGCTCAGCGGCCCCATGCTGACCGTTGGTCCAGAAGCGTGGGCCGGGTTCGTCGGCCTCGTCACCGGCTGACGCACACAACGACGGGAGGGTCCCGCCGCGGGCCGCGTAGGCGCAATGGCGGGACCCTCCCGTCGTCGTGTGCGGGGGACTACTCGTCCACATTCTCCTCGCGGCGGATCATCCGCCACGCCGCCCGGCGAGCACTGCGGTCCAGGCTGGACCGGAAGTCCTTGTCGGGGCCGAAGTACTGGCGCCCTATGCCGGCGGTCGTCTCGATGTGGTCGGCCATGTTGTCGGCGAAGGCGCGGTCGAAGACCTTGCCGAAGTTCGCCTCGTCGTTGACGACGGCCGCGGCCCGGACCTTCGGGTCCTCGGTCGTCTTCTTGAACGGCTTGCGGACGTCGTCCTCGGTGAACTCCGTGCCGAACTTGGCGTTGAACGCCTCGATCAGTTCAGACAGCAGCGACTTCTCCGCCTCCGCCGCACCGCCCGAGCCGTCGCCGAAGCCGGGGAGTTCGACGGCTCCCTCGGGTGAGAGCGACACGTCGTACTCGCCGGTCCTCTCCACCCGCAGGTGGCTGAGGTCGATCTCCCCTATGTCGACGCCGCCGTCCGCACGGCGGGGGAGTCGGTTGAGGAGGTAGCGGCCGTAGAGGTGCAACCGCTCCAGCTCGGGGTCGCGGTAGGGGACGATCTGCGCGAGGAAGCCGTACTTCCGCACGTAGTCGTTGAGGTCCGCGCGGAAGTCCTCGGCCGTCTCGACATCGTCGTCCTCCTCGCTCTCCAGGAGGGGCGTGAAGCGGGCGACGGCGGGGGAGAGAAGCCGGTACAGCTCGGCGTGCAGCTTCTCCCACTTCGCCTGCGAGCCGGCCGCCTTCTCCTTCGCCGCGAAGTACGCGGTGGCGAACTCGTCCATCTCCGACTCGGAGATGACCGGGGCCGACATGACCCGGCTCTGTGCGGTGTAGAGCAGGTTCGGGTCGGAGGGGAGGGTGTTGGCCTCCTCGAAGTACGGACGGAACGCGTCCTGGATGTCCTGCGCGTCGTTCACGAAGTCCAGGACCGCCAGGTCCGCCTGCGTCTTGCGGTCGGCGGTGCGGTTGAGACGGGAGAGCGTCTGAACCGCGGAGATGCCGGTCAGCGTCTTGTTGACGTACATGGTGGTGAGGAGCGGCTGGTCGAAGCCGGTCTGGTACTTCTCCGCGACGACCAGGATCTTGTACTCCTGCTGGCCCCGCCCGCCCGCGCCGACCGCCTTGTCGTCGGCCCGGGTGTACGCGAACGCCTTCGGCAGTGCGCTCTCCGGGATGCCGCCGTTCTCCTTTGACTCGGTCGTTTCGTCCGTGTCGTCACCGACCGTGAGCGAGCCAGAGAAGGCCACCAGGACGCCGAGGTCCGGGTACTTGGTGTCGTACTCCCTGTCCTTGATGTAGCTCTTGATCGCCCGCGCCATCTCCGCAGCGGACTGTCGTGAGGCGGTGACCACCATGGACTTGGCCCGCCCGCCGAGCCGACCTCGGGAGTGGGTCAGGAAGTGCTCGACGATCACCTGGGCGTGCTGGGTGACAGTGCTCTCGTGGGTGAGTGCGTACCGGGCGAGCAGCGTGTTGGCCTTGGAGGGGTCCACCTCACGCTCGTCCGGGTTCTCGTTCACCAGCTTCCAGTACGTGTTGTACGTGACGTAGTTCCGCAGTGGGTCGAGGATGAACCCTTCCTCGATGGCCTGACGCATGGAGTACGTGTGGAAGGGGCGGTAGGCCGCCTTGCCGTCCACGGTGTCTTCCGTGCCGAAGAGTTCGAGCGTCTTGGCCTTCGGGGTGGCGGTGAAGGCGAAGTAGGAGAGGTTAGCGGCCTGTGAGCGCTCCGCGGCCTTCTTCTTCAGCTTCTCGTCAAGCGTGACGGCCGTCGCGCCCTGCTCGTCCGAGTCGGAGTCCAGGCCGAGGTCGCGGAGAGCAGCCCGCACGGCGGTGGCGGCGTCGCCGGACTGGGAGGAGTGGGCCTCGTCCACGATGATGGCGAAGCTGGTGCCGCTGATCTCGGTCGGATTGCGCTGGATGTAGTCCAGCAGCGCCGGGAACGAGTGCAGGGTGACCGTCACGATCTTGCCGGTGTCGCGGGAGAGCGCGCGGGCGAGCTGCTCGCTCTTCGAACCGTGCTTCTCGTCGACCTTCACGACCAGGCCCTCGGTCTGCGAGAAGCTGCCGACCGTTTCGCGGAGCTGGGCGTCGAGGTTGCGCCGGTCCGTGATGACGATGACCTTGTCGAACACGGGTGAGCCCGGCTTGATCCGGCCGGTCGCGAGGGCGTCGGGGTCGAGTGTGCGGGGATCGGTGTCGGCGTGGAGGTCGCTCAGGCGGTGGGCGAGCCAGCCGATGGTGTTCGACTTGCCGGAACCGGCGGACGCCATCACGAGGTAGTTCTGGCCCACGCCGTGGATGGAAGCGTGGGTGGTCAGCTTCTTGACGACGTCCCACTGGTGGAAGCGCGGGAAGATCGTCGATTTGGTGGTCCCGCCGCCGGGGGTCTTGGTCTTCTGCTGGTGCACGTAACGCTGAAGCAGATCCAGCCAGTTGTCCCGCGCCCAGACCTGCTCCCACAGGTAGGAGGTGGCGTAGGTGCCATACGCGGTCGGGTCCGGGTTTCCGGCACCACCGGGCAGGCCGGCGCCGTTGGAGCCGGTGTTGAAGGGGAGGAAGCGGGTGTTCTTGCCCCGGAGCTGGGTGGCGACGAAGACGAGATCCGGGTCCACGGCGAAGTTGGCGATGACGCGGCGGGTGAAGATCAGCTCGGTGGGGTCGCGGTCGGTGCGGTACTGCTCCTTGGCGTGTTCGACGCCCTGCCGGGTGAGCGGGTTCTTCAACTCGGCTGTGGCGACCGGGATGCCGTTCAGGAACAGGGTCAGGTCGAGCCGGTTGTTCCAGTCCGCCTGCTTGGTGGCGTAGGCGAGTTCCCGTACGACGGTGAGGCGGTTGGCGCGGTAGCCGTCTAGCACGGAGTCGTCAGCGACGAGATTCGGCTTGAAGTAGGCCACGCGGAGACGGACACCCTGGTCCTTGACGCCGTTGCGGAGGACCTTGAGCAGGCCCTCTTCGCTGATGGCCTTGTCGAGCCGCTGGGCGAAGCCGCGCTGGGCGGCGTTGACGTCGTTGCCGTAGAAGGCGAGGAGTTCGTCCCACTCGTGGATCTGACTCTCGCCGAGGAACGTGAACAACTCGTTGGTGTCGAGGCCGAGGTCGGCCTGGTAGTCCTCGGGGCGTGCTTCGTGCCAGCCGCGCTCGGTCATGGCGGCGACGATGGCATCGCCGAAGGCGGACTCGCTGTGGATGGGGCTCATACCGATACCCCGTCCGTTACGTTGCGGCCGCTGGCGGTGGAGACGTCGAACTGGCCGGTTACGGCGGCGGTGATGAGGGCTTGGCGGCGTTCGTTTGCGACGCGCTGGAACCTTGAGATGACTTGTGTCGCTTGCTGTACCTCGGCAAGTTTCGAATCGAGCATCTGTACCGCCGAATCTTGCTCGGTGCGAGGTGGGAGATAGATTGGGAAGGATTTTAGTCCATCATTGTTAATGATGCGAATTCGTGAGTACTGCGCCCATTCCCTCAGTTCCCTTTCGGCAGCTCGAAGCTGCCATGCGATGAATCTGCCATTGACGCCAGGTGACGGAGAGAGTGCGGTTAGTTGCTGATTCCCGGTGGCTTCGTGAGGTAGATAGCCAACTTTGCCGAGAGATTCTCCGATTCCCGTTACGATCACGCTTCCGGCGGGAAACTTCGGCAGTCCACTGCTGTCGCGTGTCACTTTCTCGGCGCTATCGATCAACATCCATTCGTCGATGCTGGCAGGCGTGTACCAAGGGAGATCATTGTGTGCCACGGTATCTACCGTGGGGCGCAGATCGGCGGGTGTTGATCCTGTCTGCACGACTGAAATTGCGCGTCGCAATTGAACCACTCGCTGCTTGCTGCCGAGCATGCCGTTGACTGTGATGCGTCCGGACAATTGTGCAGATGCGTGTGCGAGGCTCTCGCGGATCAATGCCAGTTGTTCGCTCCGCAGAGTCGAGAGCCTGTCAATGCGCGCGGTCTCGGCGTCGAGGAAGTCGGCGATGCGGCGCTGCTCCTCCTGTGGAGGGATCGGTACCTGCACTTCCCGTACGACATCGAGATTGATGCGCGAACGGGTCGTTCCTCGGGTGAGCGTGCGGATCTGCTGCGAAATAGCTGACGAGCTGAGCGCCCAGGCGGCGTAGCGGTGTGTGAGACGGGATTCGTCAAGTCGGGCACGAAAGCAATCGGCTTTGACGATAGCGGGACCCAATGAGTGGGGAGCTAGGCAGGCTCGGCCAACCGGATGGTTGGTATCGCCGAGCCCTGCAATAATTAGGTCTCCCTCCTTGACCTCGTGACGACTCAGCTTTTTGAAGTACTCCAGCGGGATATACGCTTCGTCTGCATCGCGGAAGGTGGCTGATCCGATATTTCCGAGGCGAATTACTCGTGCCCCATTGTCTGAGTAGTGGCTGCTTGTGAGTGAGCTCCCGAACGGGCCATCCGTCAGGTCGTTGATGAATCGCCGAATTGGTACAATTGGGAAGGAACTTGCCATGACATCGGTCATTTCGTTACCTCACCCAGCAGTGCCTGGATCTCCGCCTCAAGCGCCTTCAACTCCGCGTCGATCTCCGCCAATGGCCGCGGCGGCTCATACACATAGAAGTGCCGCGTGAACGGAATCTCGTACCCCACCTTCGTCTTCGTGTGGTCGATCCACGCATCCGGCACATGCGGGTGCACCTCCCGCGTCAGGTACTCCTCCACGTCCTCACCCAGCGGCACGTTCTCGTAATCCCGAAGCTCCGCATCCGGCTCCGAAGCACCGCCCTTGAGGAGCTGCACCTCCCCCTCCGGATCCCGCACCCCCACCGCATCCCGAAACGCCTTGGCGAACGGCGCCCCGGCCGGCCCGGGAACACCAGCAGCCGCCATCGCGTCGCGCACCGCCACCTGAGCCTCGGACTTGGTCGCCCACTCCGAGCCCAGCAGCGGCCTCAACGCATCCCCGAGGACCGACACCTCAGCATCGGCCAGCATCTGGAACCGGACTTCCTCATCCTCCGTGAGCTTCCGCCGGGCCTTCGCCTTCGCGGCGAGCTCCGGCTCACGCGGCAGGAAGCGTTCCTCCGCCCACTTCTGCACCGGCTTCGACGCGAGCAGCGCGGCCAGGGTCTCCTCCGTCAGCTCGAACCGCAGCTTCAACGGGCGCTCCACCGTGATCCGCTGGTAGCCGAACGCCGTGTTGTCGAAGACCTTCACCTTGGCGTGCAGCGGGTGCTCCGCGTCCGCCGCCGCTGCCACCGCTTCCCCGTACAGGCGGGTGATGTCGCCGATGTGGTTCGGCTTGCCACCCGTACCGTCGCCCAGTTCCTTGCGCTTGTCGCCCAGCGACTTGCGCATCTTCACCCACTGGTCGCGCGCGTCCAGCAACACGACCTTGCCCTTGTGCTGGGCGTCCTTCCGGTTCGTCAGGATCCAGAAGTACGTGGAGATCCCCGTGTTGTAGAAGAGCTGGTCGGGCAGGGCGACGATCGCCTCCAGCCAGTCGTTCTCCAGGATCCAGCGGCGGATCTCCGACTCGCCCGAACCGGCCGCGCCCGTGAACAGGGGTGAACCGTTGAAGACGATCGCGATGCGCGAGCCGCCCCCGCCGTTCACGTCCACCGGCTTCATCTTCGAGATCATGTGCTGGAGGAACAGCAGCGAGCCGTCGTTGATACGAGGCAGGCCCGCACCGAAGCGGCCGGAGTCGCCGAGGTTTGCGTGCTCGTACTCGACCTCCTCCTTGACCTTCTTCCACTCCACGCCGAACGGCGGATTCGCCAGCAGGTAGTCGAACCTCTCGCGCTTGTGGCCGTCGTCCGAGAAGGAGTTGCCGAACGCGATGTTCTCCGGGTTCTGGCCCTTGATCATCAGGTCGGACCGGCAGATCGCCCAGGACTCCGGGTTGAGTTCCTGGCCGCTCACCTCCACTGTGGCGTCCTTGTTGTACGCCTTGATGTGGTCCTCGGCCGCGCTGAGCATGCCGCCCGTGCCGCAGGCCGGGTCCATGACCGTGCGGACGACACCGGGCATGCTGAGCGCGTCGCCGTCCGGGGCGATGAGCAGGCTGACCATCAGCTTGATGACTTCGCGCGGGGTGAAGTGCTCGCCCGCGGTCTCGTTGGACTGCTCGGAGAAGCGGCGGATCAGCTCCTCGAAGATGTAGCCCATGTTGTGGTTGGACACGGCTTCGGGGCGCAGGTCCAGGTCCGTGAACTTGCCGATGACCTGATAGAGCAGGTTCGCGCTGTCCAGCTTGCGGATCTGCTGGGCGAACTCGTACTTCTCCAGCACCTCGCGGGCGTTCGGCGAGAAGGCGCCGATGTAGATCTGGAGGTTCGTCGCCGCGTTGTCCGGGTCACCGGCGATCGACTTCAGCGTCAGGCTGCTCGTGTTGTAAAACGAGTGGCCCGCGGCACGTGGCAGGAAGTAGTCCGGGTCGAGATCCTGTTCCTTGCACCGGACGACCGCTTCCGCGACCTTCTCGCGCGTCGGCTCCAGGACGCACTCCAGGCGGCGCAGCACGGTGAACGGCAGGATGACCTTGCCGTAGTCGGACTGCTTGTAATCGCCGCGCAGGAGGTCGGCGACGGACCAGGCGTGGTTCGCCAGTTCCGTGTGCTTACTGCTGTTCAACGCGTTCCCTTCGATGGACCCGGACCGGCCGGGACGGTTGCGCTTCAGTGTGGTGGATGTGTGAAGGCGGCGTTGCCGTTCAGGCCAACGGGCCCTCGGGCGGCGGGCGCAGCGCCCCCGCCGTCAGGCCGGTGAGCAGCGCGTGGGCCGTGGCCTCGGCGAGCTCGGCGGTCCGGCGGGCGGCGGTGCGGAGTTCGTGGGCGTGGCGGAACGCGGCTCCGTAGCGGCGTTGTTCCTCCAGTGGGAGCAGCGGTACGCGCAGCCGGCCCGGGGAGACGTGCAGGATGGTGCTGCCTGTCGAGGCGCCGGCGATGTTGGCCTCGGCGCCCAGGAACCCCGCGAGGAACCAGGGGTCGAGCCGGGCCGGGTCCGGGCGGAGCAGGTGGATGTGGTGGCCGAGGAGGGCCTCGGCGTCCACCTCGTCCGCGACGCGGGCCATGAAGCCGTTGCCGCCGGCTACGCCGCGTACCAGCACATCGCCTGCGGCGACCATGTGCGCCGCGTCGGTACGCAGGTCCTCCGCTGTGCCCGAGGGGCCGGTGCCGCTGCTGATGTCGGACGCGGTGAGCACCGGGTGTTCCCCGCCGCCCCCGGCCGCGGTCTCACCGCGGCTGCCGGGGACAGCTGCTCGTAGCAGGGAGAGCGCGCCTCCTCGGGCGAGGTCGGAGACCGTCGCCGTGCGCCAGGCCCGGGAGGACTCGGCGACCGCTTCCCACGGGCCGACGCCCGCCGCGCTCCCCAACTGGGGGAGGGAGGCGACGAGCAGCGCGCGCCGTTCCTCCGCGCGCCCCGCTACCTCCGCCGGGTCGAGGTCGGCGGGGGCGGTGCGCACCTGCCGGGCCGGCGTGAGGTCGACGAGGTCGTCGACCAGGTCGATCGTCGGGACGGCGCGTGCCGTGCCAGGGGTGTCGGTGAAGGAGTCCGGGGCCTGCCTGTACGCGGACCAGTGGCTCAGGACCTCGGCCGACAACGTGTCCCAGTCCACCCCGCCGCGACGGCTCCGGGGCCGGGAGCCCGTGTCCTGCGGCGGCCCCGCAGCACCGTCGCGCTGGTCCCCGCTCACGTCCACGAACAGCACCGACGCACCGCCTGTGGCCCCCGGCTCCGGGCGTTGGAGCACCCACAGATGCAGGCCGATGTGCAGCGGCGCCGAGGCGCCGACGGGCAGGCCGACAACGGCGCGCAGCGCTCCGCTGCGTACGAGCTCCGCACGGATGCGGCGGCCCGAGGCACGGGTGGACGTGGCCGGCGGGAGCAGCATCGCGGCGTAGCCGCCGGGTTCCAGATGCGCGAGGGCGTGCTGCGTCCAGGCCAGCTCCGACTCGATCCGCGGCGGTACGCCGTAGGCCCAACGCTGGTCGTACGCGAGTTCCTCGTGCCCCCAGTCGCGGTCGCCGTACGGCGGGTTGCAGAGCACGCCGCCCACCCGCAGCTCGGGGAAGGCGTCGGCGCGCAGGGTGTCGCCCGCGCGGACGTTGACCTGTGCGTCGGGTGCCGCGAGCAGCAGGCGTACCGCGCTGCGCTGGGCCTGTACGGGCAGTGAGTCCTGGCCGTACAACTCCGTGGCGCCCCGGCGGGCCGCCGCCGCGAGCAGGCTGCCGCTGCCGCACGCCGGATCGAGGACGCGCGCCGTGCGATCCGGCAGCAGCCGGGCCATGAGGTCCGCGAGTTCGGTCGGCGTCCGGTACGTGCCGCTGGAGGCGGTGTCGTCCAGTTCGCGTTCGGCGAGGACATTGAGCGCGCTCTGCGCACCCTCGCCGCGGACGCACCGCACCAGGGCCCGGAGTGCGGCCACGTCGTCCGGACCGAAACCGGCGGCCTCGGCCTCGGGGACCGATCCGGCGAGCTCTGCCGCAGCCTTGTCGGCCTGGGCGATGACCTCGGAGTCGGGCAGGCCGTCGAGCGCGGCGAGATCGTCCGCGCTTCGGCGCGACGCCGCGAGGACGAGAGGGAACAGGCGGGCTGCCACGCCGGCCCCGGATCCGTGGAGCCGCAGGACGGTGCGCAGTTCCTCCGAGGGGGTGGCGGCGGACGACTGGCCGCGTGCCTCCAGCCATCCCCGTACCGCTTCCAGGTCATAGAGCGGACTGCTGTCGGTGCCGCCCGACGGCGCCGGGAAGTCGTCGTGCCGGCGGCGCCAGTTGCTGACGGTGGCACGCGTGACACCGGCGATCCGGGAGATCTCGGCGGCGGTCACCTGAGCGGGTGGCTGGGGCATGGGGTTCCTGGCCTCTCGGGAGTGAACAGTAAACACAGTACCGCGCTCGTCAAATCTCTCAAGGGGTTTGACAGTGCTTTCACTGGAGTGCTTATCTGATGGAGCTTCCGGTTGGCAGCGCGCTCCTCGCGGTGTGAACCGTCGGCGTGCCTGTTGCTCCTGGCTGCGCCGCAGTGCCGCGCCACGCACCGCTCCTCTGATCCCGAGGGAGACACCCATGCAGATCACCCTGCCGACCACGGTCGTCGAAGGAATCCAGCTCACCGTCATGCCGTTCCGGACCGACGCCGTGATCGGGACCATGTCCGTGGCGACCCTCGTCCAGCTCGTCCCCTCGCCCCGCCGTGAGGAGGACACGAAGACGCTCAAGGCCGCGTCCGGTGCCGTACGGCGCCACGCCGAACTCCGCTCCCTGGTGCAGCGGGCGCTGAAGTCCACGCAGAAGGGGAAGAACGTCGGCTCCTACGCCGAGTACATCGCCGACGGCGTGAAGGGCGAACTGGGCGCCGGCTGGTCCGCACCGCCGATCACCTTCTGGCACGCCGGCCCGCTCGCAGCCCTCAGTGACGAACTGCTGCCCGGAACGGGCCTGCGGACCCTGACCATCACGCCCGGCACCTGCGTCGTCGCCATCGACGGCGAGACGCAGACGACGGCCTGGCACGAGCTGTACGACGACCCCGGACACTACGGGCTCACGTACGCCGAACTCGCCACCATCCGCGTCCCCTTCGAGCTGTACGTGGATCTGTCGGTCGCCGACGCACGGCAGATCTTCTACGACCGCAACGTGCAGGGCGTCATCGTCGCCAAGAACCTGGCCATGTCCATGGACCAGCGGGACTTCGCGACCCGGCTCGCGCACCGCCTCGCCGAATCCGTCAAGGTCGAGGTCGACGACAAGATCGTCCCGTTCACGAAGCTCGTCAACGCCAGCAAGCGGCAGGTCGGCAAGACGGACCCGGAGGTCATCACGCTCTCCGCGCTGCGCGCCCTCGTCATCACCGCGATCTACGGGCGCACGGGACTCTCACGCTCGGCGGAGACCGTCCACGAGGACGAGCTTCCCGCCGGAACGGATGCCGAGCAGGTCGAGGGAAGCGTCGTCCCGTCACTGGCCCGGCTCATCTCCGACCACTTCCCGCACTTCGCCTCGCGCAGTGCCATCACCGCCCCGGCGGTGCTTGCGGGACTCGGCATCGCCGTGCACCACACCACCCCGTGGGCCGACCCGATGAACGCGCTCGGCGTCGAGGACCTGCACCGGCTTCTCGCCGACATCCGGTGGGACCGCGAGCCCCGCTACTGGCACGGCGTCGCCGCCAAGGCGACCGCCACGGGCCGTCTCAACTTCGCCGGCGGTGTGAGGGACTCCGGCGGCCGCGTCGCCGACGCGATCCTCTACCCCGCGACGCCCGGCTGAAGGACGCCAGCGGTGAGTTCGACGCGATCATCGCCAACAACAACCTGGAGGGGCCGGGCCGGGTGACGCTCAACAAGGGGGAGTACTTCCAGACGAACCGCTGCCAGGAGTGGAAGAAGGCCGGGTGACCCCGAGCGCCGGCCGCACGGCCGGGGGAACGGTGACGAATACATCAGGGGGAATCTGTATGGACGCGGCTGAAGAGCCCGAACTGGCGGTGTATCACCGCCATCTGAAGCGCCTGTTGTCGTCCGGCGACAGGGAGACCTTCCGGGCCCTCATGGCTCAGGCCCGGCACATCGTCAACAGGTCGTACGAGACGAGCCTCTACGACCACCAGCAGACGTTCCGCCTGCTCTGGCACCACCTGGACCACGTGGGTCACTTGAGCCGCATGAGCCAGGACGCCCGGAGCCGCCTCGCTTCGGGGCGTGCGAGCGCGGAGGAGAGCGAAGAGCTGGAGCTCTTCCTCACCCTCTACCGCCGGATCACGACGACCGACACGGACGATCGCGGGCCTTCCGGCAGCGGAAGGCGGAGGTAGGACCGGCGCTGCCACGGCCTGCTTCGCACCCGTACCCGCCCGACCGGCCCCCGTGCCACCTGCGCCCCCCGCTCCGCTCACGGACCGGGCACTTGCCCGGCCGACCCGTCACGGTAAGCAATGGATCCCTACGCCAAGTCGGCCTGGGCGGAGTGCGGCACCGAGCAGGGCCTGATGTCTCCGGATGAGTCGCCGGACGATGTGCAGCATTGCCGCGCCGACGGGCCGTTTCCCGTACTACGCCAACCCGAGCCGGGGCGTCCACATCATGTGCTAGGCATGTGGGCATGCAATTTTCCGCCCCCCTACCCCACGTGGACCTCACTGACGCGCAGTGGCGGCTCCTTGCGCAACTGGTCACCGCATCCCTGCGCGACCCGCGCGCCAGCACCGAAGACGCACAGGTCGCTACCGCACGAGGGATCGATCCTGAACAGATGCACGAGGATGTGCCCCTGCTGAGCTGGCTGAAACTGATGGAGCGGCGAGACGGCGAGCTGACGGTCACTGCCCTCGGCGTAGCCGTGCACTATCGGCGTCTCTCCGAGACGTCGGAGGTGCGCCTGAGCGAGGTAGCCCGGCTCGCCGAAGCGCATGAGTCGCAGGCCCCCCAGCTCACGCTGGCTGTCCGACGGCTCGCCCAGGGCTCCGTCACCTTCGAAGAGGCCCTGAGTAGCGCTGCTCGACGCCCGGCCTGAGCCGACGGCCGTCATGTGACATCGTCCGCCGAGAAGAGTCCGTCCATGGGTCGGTGCCGCGGCTTGCGACCGGATTCCGAGCCGAGCCGCACCCCTGCGGAAACCAGCTCGGCGTGCGTGTCCACAGGGCCCGCGAGGATGTCCATCAGAAGAGTGGCCTGTGCCGGACCGAGGTCGGTGATGCGGCGGAGTACGGAGAGCAACTGGATCAACTCTTTGGTCCACTCCGGCGGCCAGCTCTCCACATGGATGTCGTCCAGGGGACTCGTCCGCTTGCTGGTGGGCTTCGCTTTGCGGTAGCCGAACCACTTGTTCACGACTCTCATGCCGCCGACGTGATAGGTCCAGACCGACTCCGGTACCGGAGCGAAGGTCCCCTCGCCCACATGCAGCGTCTGCGTCTCGGCCTCATAGCGCATGCGCTCCGGAACGCCGCTGCCGATATGCGTGAGGTAGCGCACCTGGCGCTCGTCCCCGGAGGGGAACTCGACTGCTTCGGACGGGCGGCCGGCAGCGGGGTCGGCGAAGCGCTCGCCGTACGTCGAGGCCCAGAGGAGCTCCCTGCCGATGGCTGTGGCGCTGCGCCAGAGTCCCGGGTCACGGGTCAGCGGCAGACGTACTCCCGGAGTGAGCAGTTCCTCGGAGAAGCGTTCGGTGAACGCGCTTTGGCCGGTGACGGCAACGGTGTACGCGGCCAGATCCGCCGCCGTCACCGGTTCTGCGCCGAGCGTGCGGGTCAGGTGGGTGAGGAGGCCTTCGGCGACATTGGCGGACCCATCGGGGTGGAGAAGCGGCAGAATGCGGCCGCCCCGGCCGTTGAAGTGATGCGTGTCGGGTATGAGGTGCGTGGCCACGACGGCCGGACCCGAAGCGATCTCGTGCGACGACTGCTGGTTGAGGAAGAGCTGGCCTGGCTGGAGCGCGGCCCAGAGGTCCGGGCGGGGGCGGTCGAGGACGCGGTTGTCAGCGATGAGCCACTGTCTGTCGAAGCTGCGGAGCGCTGCGCGGATCAACTCCGGAAGTGGCTGCGTCTCTTTTCCGATGACAGGCGAGCGGTGTGACCTGCCGGGGAGGGGTTCCTTCTTGCTCGTCAAGGTGCGGTCACTGGTGCTCTTGAAAAGCTTGGCTTTGTCGCCTGGGTCGGATTCCCGGATCAGTGTCGCCCACCGCTGTCGCAAGGTTTCAGCTGTCGGGGCGCTCGTCCAGGAGCGATTAGAAGTCACCCCCAGCGTGCCCCAGGGGAAGACGTCGGTCAGTTCGGGAAAGTCATCCCAGCCGGATTGCGTCGCGGGGGCGAACGGCCGTACTCCCTCGGAATGGGCGTCCCGCCACTCCCCGTCGTCCAGCTCGACCTCGCGTAACTTCCGGAACTTCTCCTCCCGCCTGCCCGACACCGAGCGGTAGTGCACCAGCGCCGCATCACGCGCGCCACCCGCCGCCGCGCTGCGGACGAACACGCAGATGGCCAGCGGCTGAGCCACCCCTGGGAACACACGTGTGGCGACATCCGGGCGCTGTCCCTCCGGCGAGAGGTTGATGATCCAGCCCTCGTCGCATGTCCGGCGCAGATACTCCCGCATGCCTCGTCCACCGGGGCCGGTCGTCCAGCCGGACGGGCTGATAAAACAGACCACTCCGTGCCGGTCGGTCTCGTGGGCGTCGAACACCTTCCAGGCAGCCCAGCGCCAGAAGTAGACGTACATGTTCTTGAGCACATGCTCGTACCGGCCATTGCCTGCCAGCCGGAAGTCGTCGAGCAGCGGCGCCTCGTGGCTGCCGTTGCGCTTCTCGACCCAGCCACCGCGGTTCTCCGCCTTGTCGTCGTACGGTGGGTTTCCGATGACGACGGTCACCGGCGTGTTCGCCTTGATGCGGTTGGCCCGGCGCCGGGCCTCGGACAGTGCGTCGTACGAGTACAGTTGCTCCTCCTCGACGAAAGGATTGTCGAGGGTGTCGGTGACGAAGAGGTTCATCCCTCCCTCGGGCACCGGCGTCCGGTGATGCTTCAGGAGGTCGGAGGTGCGGAGTTCCGCGACGGCGAACGGGCCCATCTGCACCTCGAAGCCGCAGAGGCGTGAGGCGAGCCGGGCGATGGCGTCCGGGGCCATAGCCGGTCCGTAGCGGTCGGCGGCCTGCTCCGCCACGCGCTCGATGATCGTGTGCAGGTACGTGCCGGTGCCCATGGCCGGGTCCACGATGCGCACGTCGTCCTCACCGAAGCCCGCCTCCCGGCCCAGACGGGTGCGCAGCACGTCTTCCGTGAGTCGGACCATCTCCTCCACCACCTCGTGCGGTGTGTAGTAGGAGCCGCTCTTCTGGCGAAGCGCCGGGTCGTAGACTGTGAGGAACTGCTCGTACAGGTGGAGGTAGGCGTCCCGGTTGCCGGCCCGGATGGCGGGCCAGTCCACGCCCGTGATCGTGCGCTGCAGCAGTTCGAGCGTCACCCGGAAGCGGTCGTTGACGTTGTCCGTGAGCAGTTGGAGCGCCCGGCCCATGAGGGCGTGGTCGGCGTCCAGACTGCGGCCGACGTCATGAAGACCGGCACCTGGCACGAGGAGGCCCTCTGAGCGTGCGAGCAGGAGTGCGAAGGTCACCGCTTGGGCGTAGCCGTCTGCGAACGTGGTGTCGTCGGCGGAGGGGAACAGCCGTTTGCGCCATTCGTTCTTGAGGCCGGTGAACGGTCGGGCGCGCAGGTCGTCGTCTGCTGCGGAGGACTCGCGCTCGGCGGCGAGTTGCTCCAGCACGGCCGAGCGCAGCAGTCTGCAGAGCGGCGCGATGTGCTGCACCAGCCGCGACACGTTGGAGATCGCGGGAGGCTTCCAGTTGAGGAACATCTTGAGCAGTGCGTCGAAGGCGGCCGGGTCCGCGGGAGACAGCGTGCTGCCTGCGCTCTTCAGCGCGCCGGTGAACCAGACCGTCTCCCCGAACTGTTGCCCGTCGCGGAACAGCCGCCACTCGGTTCCGTTGGAGTAGAGCACGTTGGGCAGGTTCCGCAGCTTCTCCCACTGCTCCTTGTTCGCCTTGCTGAACGTAGTGGGATCTACGGGGAGGGCGGGCCGCTTGAGCTCGATGTAGCCGGTCAGCTCACCCCCGGCCCGCACGGCGTAGTCGGGCCGGACGCCCAGGTCGGGGAGCGAGTACTCGTCGTGCCAGCTGACTTCGTGCAGCTGCTGCCGCTCACCCACGACCTTGAGCAGGGCTTCGAGCGGACCGCGTATTGATGCCTCGGGGCCGCCACCGCCGGACAGTTTGACCTTTGAAGCCCGGCCGAATTCTGACACGGCAGAAACGAGCCAGCCGTACAGCCCTTCTGACATATGCCCCCCACGGGTCGAGTCAGACGTTGATCCCCACTCCGCATGGTTCGCCGTAGGTGATGGGGTGTCAACGGGGCGTAAGGGGGCGGTCGGTAGCGATCAGACAAGGGGGGCGTGTGTCAGGCGATTGAGACGGACCATAAGGTCTCGGTGCGTTCTCCTCTCCGCGACCTCGTTACAGCAGGAGGTCCCCGGCTCTTTGCGGCACCCCCCGCAGATGGCGACCGTGATCCCCCATTGCGATGAGGAGTCCATGGCCCTCGCGCAGCGGGACCAGGCTCGCCACGACAGCCGCGCGCATGAGGTCGACTGTGTCCTTGACGAGCATCCCCTTGCGCCGCGCGTAGCGGCCCGCCTCCCTGTCATCCGTGATCCATACGGAGTGGGCGAATTCGGTGCGGTGCTCGATGACGACGAGGGTCTCGGCCTCACCCAGGTGCTGCAAGGGGCGGGACGGAGATCCCGCGAAGACGACTCGGCGGATACGGTCCACCAGTGCCGTTTCGGCGGGGTCGTCGATCTCGATGGGGATACCGAGCCACCCGTCGTCGGTCACCTGGCGCAGTTTGGGTAAATGCCGGGTCGACTGAGCCGCCTCTGCGGCGACTGCCTCGGTCCAGCGGCCTCGACCGTCGAGGACCTTCTCCAGCAGGCTCATGCGGTCGACTGCAGCAAAATTGCACAACACGGTGTTGTCGGGAAACCAGTGGTGTCGCGTCATGGCTGGAAGACCAGGTCCCCTTCTTCCACGTCTGGGGCGGCGGAAGCTGCGATGTCCTCCGGGTCGGGCTCGAGTGCCGTGTGGAGCTCGTTGACATCCCAGTCGGTGTAGGCAGCGAGCGGGCGCAGTGTGGTCTCGCCGGCGAGGTATCCCTCGTACAACAACTGACTGGGCCGGAAAGGCAGTCGCATCGCTTGCGACCATGCGGCGGCGGCCGCGTAGACGTCGGTGCGACCCGCGAGTAGGTGGCAGGTCTCCGTGGTGATCCTGCGCAGTCTGCTCCTGGTGCTCGCGTCGATGAAGCCAAGCTGTGCGAGGCGCGCGCCGAGAGCACTGGGTGACACCTTGAAGCGCACGACCAGTGACCTGAGTTCCTCGTCGCTGAGCTCGTGCCCCGCCACCGCGGCGGCGATCTCGCTCCGGGGCATCAGGAAGTTCGCCGCGAACACATTGGCCCGAATCTCCGACAAATCCTTCTGGTGTCCTGGCGACAGGTGAGTCTCTGAGAGGAAGTTCTGCGCGTCCCGGGCCAGGATGTGGCCCAGTTCATGCGCGAGTGTGAAGCGCTGGCGCGTGGGAACCGGCGTCCGGTCGATCATGATGAGCCGGAATCCGTCCGCCTGCCACGCTGCACCGTCGAGGCCGTCAGGCAATGCGACCTTCGCCACGTCGACACCGAACGCGCTCTCCAGGGCTTGGACGAGTTCGGGGGTTTCAAGATCGCAGACGGATGGCGTGCCTGCGGCAGCGAGCCGTTCAAGGGAGTCCTCTGCGAGGGCCACACCCTGGTCGACGTAGCGGTCCAGGTCGGTTCGGACCGCAGGAAGCTCCGGCAGGTCGGGCGATCGGCCGAGGAGTGCCAGCACCTCATGAGCCGTCGTGAACCGCTCCACAAGGTCCTTCAGCTTGTTTCGGGCTTCGCCCTCCGCCAGCGGTGAGCTGGTGCGGGCCGCGAAGGAAGGACGAAGAGGCTCACGCCCTGTCAGCAGCCAGTCGACGGTCGTGCTGCCGAACTCCGCGATCCGGGCGAGGTCGAGGGAGGTGAACCTACGAATGCCATTGAGCGATTTCGACAGTTTGTCGGGCGCGAGCCCTATCGTCTCGGCGAACGCGGCCTGGCTGACAGAGGCGGCGTCCATCACTTTCCGTACGCGATCGGTCACAGATTCCGTCATAAGTGCAGCCTAAGACCTGTGATGCGAAAATCGCAACGCCCGAGGGTGGTGGAATCAGGGGTTCCTTTCGGGGGCGTCGAGGTGAGCGACGAGGTGCTGGAACACGCCATGTTCAAGGTCGAAACGTCTCCCACCACCTGACAGCGAGCGATCACGCACATCGTGCATCCACCTGCGGGGAGATGCGACCGGAGGTATGGCCGGGGCCGTATACCTCCGGTCCGCGTCGGCGTCAGCAGGTGGCCAGCAGGATGGAGATCACCGTGCAGGACGCCGACGACGTGTCGTTGGCGGGGTTGGGGTCGGCCGGGGTCGACGTCGTGCGCGCGGCCTTGACCGTGAGCCGGCCGAGGCTGAGCAGCGGCAGTGGGACCTTGAAGTGGGCGGTGGCGGTGGCGCCCTTGGCGAGGTTCGTGAAGGTGCAGACGACGGAGTTGCCCGTGGTCGTGCAGCCGGGCGAGAGGCCGGTTGCCGTGGTGCCGGTGGGCAGGGTCGCGGTGACAAGGGCCGAAGTGGCCTCGCCCGGCCCCGTGTTGTGCGCCGTCAGCGTGTAGCCGATGGAGGCCGGGAGCAGCGTGTTGGCCTTGGCCTTCAGACCGATGGCGAGGTCGGCCTGCGCGGGACGTACGACGCCTGAGGTGATGCCGAGCGGCGCGGTGCCGAGGGCGATGCCGGAGGTCACCGTGTTGTCGGCCAGGTCGATCAACGAAACGTCATTGCTGCCGCTGTTGGTGACGTAGAGGTGGTCGCCGCCCGGCGGTAGTGACAGCTCCCACGGGTAGGTGCCGACGCCGATCGTGTTGGTCACCGTGTTGGTCGCCGGATCGATCACCGACACGGTGTTGCTGAAGTAGTTGGCCACGTACGCCCGCGAGCCGTCGGGCGTCACCATCACGCCGTGCGGGCTGGCGCCGACGCCGATGGCTGCCGTCGCCGTGTTGGTGGCCGTGTCGATCACGTACAAGGTGTTGGCGCCCGCGCTGGTGACGTAGGCGTGCGCGCCGTCCGGGGCGAACGCGACCGCGAGCGCGCTGCCGCTGACGTTGATGGTGGCCGAAACGGTGTCGGTCGCGGTGTCGATCACTGACACGGCGGAGCCGGAGTCGGTGACGTAGACGCGCGACCCGTCGGGCGAGACCGCTAGACCGCGGGGGTTTCCGCTGACGGGGATGGTCGACGACACCGTGTCGGTGGCCGTATCGATCACCGAGACACTGGCGCTGCCGGCGTTGGCGACGTATACCCGGGAGCCGTCCGGGGTCACCCCCAGCTCCTCCTGGTAGGCGCCGGCGTCGATCGTGGCGGTCACCGCGTTGGTGGTGGTGTCGATCACCGAGACCTTGCCGGTGCTGTAGTTCGTGACGTACGCGCGGGTGCCGTCCGGGGTGAGGGCGACGGAGCGCGGGCTGCCGCCGATGCCGATGCTCGCGGCCGCCGTGCCGGTGGCGGTGTCGATCACCGTCACGGTCCCGTTGCCGTAGCCGGCGACGAAGGCATACGTTCCCGGCGGTACCGCCGCCGTCGGCCCCGCTGGTACCGCGACCACCGCGACGGCCGCCAGCGCCAGTGACGACAGCATGCCGACCGCGCGCCGCGTCCACCGTCCTCCGGTCGGCACCGCTCGGCAATGTCTGGCTTCGGCTATCCGGTCGTGCTCATGTCTTTCATGCGCGGACATCGGTTCCCCCTGACGCGCCGGGCGCCGTCAGGACACGAACGGACCCCGGCCGGTGGTGAGTTGACTGGACTTGGCAGGAACGGGGTGGTGGTCGGTCGCGGCGTTTCCTCACGCGAAGCGGAAGTCTGTCTGCCCTCCGAGAAGGCTACGCAACGTGTTCGGGCGCGTACAGGCGGGCGCGGGGTGCGGTGGTTGCGTGCGGGGAGTGTGTGCGCGTGGTGCGCGCGGGCGGTGCGCCGGAGCGCGTGAAGCGGCGGGCCCCTCGGGTGTAACCGGAACACCTTGACGCGGTTGGTGTTACCGGTAACACTCGCCGAGTGAGTAAACAGACAACCGGCCTCCGTGCCGCCGACGCACCACAACAGGCGCCAGACGGCCCGCTGTTCAGCGCCGCCGCCGTCGTCGCCTCCTGCGCAGGATTCGTCCTCATCGGTGCGCTTCAGGCGCTGTACGGGCCGGCGATCCCGGCCTTCCGTGCGGAGTTCGGCCTCTCGCCCTCGGGTGCCGGACTCGGCCTGAGCGCGCACTTCATCGGCGGCGTCGCCGGAGTGCTCCTCTTCGACCGGCTGTTCGGACGCCTGGGCAACCGGCAGATCCTCGCCTCGTCGTACGTACTGATGGCGCTCGGTGCGGCGGGCGTGGCCCTCGCTCCCTCCTGGCCCCTCGCGCTGACCGCGGCGCTCCTCGCCGGGCTGGGATTCGGCGGGATCGACTACGGCCTCAACCAGCTGTTCGCGGTCGGGTTCGGCCGCCGGTCCACCGCCATGCTGAACATCCTCAACGCGCACTTCGGAGTCGGTGCCATCCTCGGCCCGGCGCTGATCGGCGTGGTGGGTTCCGCGCACTACCCTGCCGTCTTTCTGGGATTCGCGCTGGCCAACCTGCCGCTGTTGCTGTGCCTGCGCGGCGTACGCGACCGCACCCCGCCGACCACGGCGCCGAAGTCGGGCAGTGACGCCGGGGCACTCGGACGCAGTCTGGGTTCGGTGCTCGCGGTCTTCGTCACGCTCTACGTGCTGCACGTCGGCATCGAGGCGGGCGTCGGCGGCTGGGAGCCCACCCATCTGGAGACCGTGGGCTTCACGGCGGGGGTGGCCGCCACCGCCACCTCCGTGTACTGGCTGATGATGACCGTCGGACGGTTCCTGGCCGCGCCCCTCGCGCTACGGTTCTCGGCGCAGAGCATCATCACGGTCTCCTGCGCCGGCATGACGGTGTGCCTGCTCCTCGCGACGGTGCCGGGCCTGGCTCCGTACGCGTACGCGGGCGTCGGCCTGTTCATCGCGCCGATCTTTCCGACCGGCCTGCCCTGGCTGAGCGAGGCGGCTCCCCGGGCCCGCAGGGCCGGGGCCGTGGTGATCGCCGCGTCCATGGCCGGTGGCGTCGCCGCCGGTCCCGTGCTCGGCAAGGCCATCGAGTGGTCGGGGGTCAGGGCCGTCCCCCTGCTGCTGTGCGGTCTCTCGGCGTTGTGCCTGGCCGCGACCCTCTGGCTGATCCGGGCCACCCGGACCCGCTGACCGCGCCCTCGGCCCCGGCCCGCCCGGCCTATCCTGTCTGCCAGCCGGGCGGGCCCAGCACCGCCGCCCCGAGCAGCCGAACCGAAGGACCCGCCTCATGCCCCGAAGCGCCGCCGACGGCATGCCCCCCAAGGGGCGCAGCCGCCGCAATTTCGCGGGCGCCCGGCCCGTGATGGACGACGTGGCACAACTGGCCGGGGTCTCCAAGCAGACGGTCTCCCGCGTCCTCAACGACCACCCGTCCGTCCGCCCCGGAACCCGGGAGGTGGTTCGCGACGCCATGCGCACCCTCGGCTACCGTCCCAGCCGCAGCGCCCGCTCCCTGGCCAGTGGCAAGACGCGACTGCTCGGCGTGGTCTCCTTCGAGGCGTCCCGCTACGGGCCGGCGTCGGCTCTCACCGCCATCAACACCGCGGCGCGTGAGGCCGGTTACCTGGTCAGTTCCATCGCCGTCGACACCGCCGACCGCGACACCGTGGCCGACGCCGTCGCCCGGCTGGCGGCGGAGGGCGCCGACGGCGTGATCGCCATCATGCCCCAGAAGCACATGGGTGAGGCCCTCGCGCAAGCCCGGCTGGACACCCCCCTCGTGGTCCTGGACAACGACCTCGGGGATGGCACACCCATGGTCACCGCGGACTCCCGCACCGGGGCACGCGAGGCCGTCGAACATCTCCTGAGCCTCGGTCACGCCACCGTCCACCACATCGCCGGCCCCACCGGCTGGATCTCCGCCGACCGCCGGGCGGAGAGCTGGCGCGCCACTCTGCGGGCTGCGGGAGCCGAGGTCCCCGCGCCGCTCATCGGCGACTGGAGCGCCGATTCCGGATACGACCTCGGCCGCCGCCTCGCCGAACGCCCGGGCGTCACCGCGGTTTTCGCCTCCAACGACCAGATGGCGCTCGGCGCCCTGCGCGCCTTCCACGAGGCGGGACGGCCCGTCCCCGACGAGGTCAGTGTCGTCGGTTACGACGACATCCCCGAGGCGGCCCACCTGCTTCCCCCGCTGACCACGGTCCGCGCCGACTTCACTGCGATCGGCACCCGCGCGCTGCGCCTGCTCCTGGACCGGATCGACGGCGCGCCCGTACCCGAGACCGAGACGGTGATCCCCGTCGAACTCATCGTCCGCCGCAGTACGGGGCCGGTTGTTTCGAGGGAGCGCCGGGAGACGGGCACGGCATCGGGCTAGATTGAGGGCGTCCCTCAACATCGTTTGTGCCAGGAGGCACCCGTGAGCGAGCAGCAAGTGCCTTCCCAGGCGGAGATATCGGCGCGCATCGACACCACACGCCCTCACTCGGCCCGCTTCTGGAACTACTTCGTGGGCGGCAAGGACAACTACGAGGTCGACCGCGAAGTCGGGGACCAGATCAAGGCGTTCTTCCCCGGGCTCGTCGATGTGGCCGTGGCGGGGCGGCAGTTTCTGCGCAGGTCCGTGAGCCATCTCGTCCGGGAACACGGCATCCGGCAGTTCCTCGACATCGGGACCGGACTGCCCACCGCCGACAACACCCACCAGGTCGCCCAGGACATCGCCCCCGACGCGCGCATCGTCTACGTCGACAACGATCCCCTGGTGCTCACGCACGTGCGGGCTCTGCTCACCAGTACGCCGGAGGGCGTCACCGACTACATCGACGCCGACCTCTACGAGCCGGAGGCCATCCTGGCCGGGGCGGCGAAGACCCTCGACTTCGAGCGGCCCGTCGCGCTCATGCTGCTCGGCATCCTCGGCCACGCCGGTGACTTCGGCCGCGCGCGTGAGGTGGTGCGGGCGCTCATGGCCGGGCTGCCGTCGGGGAGCCTCCTGGTCGTGTACGACGGTACGCGGACGAGCGAGGGCATGATCGCCGCGGAGAAGGCGTACATCGAGAGCGGCGCCGTGCCGTACTACGTCCGTGAGCCCCAGGAGATCGCGACGCTTTTCGACGGTCTGCGCATGATCGAGCCCGGGTTCGTACGGCTCAGCGCATGGCACCCCGATGCCGAGAGCGCGACGGTCGCGGACGACGTGGACGCGTTCGGAGGCGTCGGGGTGAAGGGCTGAAGGGCTGAAGGGCTGAAGGCGGCGTAGGGGAGCGGCGGGCGGGATGCGCGGGGGTGATCGTACGTAAGGGCGCAGGGCCTCGGGCAGCGGTGTCGGTCATCTGTTCCGTTGCCGTCTGTTCGGCCGATCGCCACCCCATGCACACTGCACGGGTCTTCCGCGGGGCCGTCCGATTCTGGAACACTCCTGTCGTTTTCGCCCCCACATCCCCTCACCCCGCAGAGGCCCCCACTCATGGCAGAACTCAACCGTCGCCGGCTCCTGCAACTCGCCGGCGGCACGGCCGCCGCCACCGCGCTGTCGAGCAGCATCGCCCGTGCCGCGTCCCTCCCCCCGCGCGGCCGTTCGGGTTCGCTCCAGGACGTCGAGCACATCGTCGTCCTGATGCAGGAGAACCGCTCCTTCGACCACTATTTCGGCACCATGAACGGCGTGCGAGGCTTCGGTGATCCGCGGCCCGTCACGCTGCCCAGCGGGAAGCCGGTCTGGCACCAGAAGGACGGGCTCGGCAAGGAGGTGCTGCCGTTCCGGCCGCCCGCCGACGACCTCGGGATGCAGTTCCTGCAGGATCTGAACCACGACTGGGCCGGCGGTCACCGGGCGTTCAACAAGGGTGCGTACGACCAGTGGGTGCCGGCCAAGACCGCGACGACGATGGCTCACCTGACCCGTGAGGACATCCCTTTCCACTACGCCCTCGCCGACGCGTTCACCGTCTGCGACGCGTACCACTGCTCGTTCATCGGCAACACCGACCCGAACCGCTACTACCTGTGGAGCGGGCACACGGGGAACGACGGGTCCGGCGGCGGTCCCGTGCTCGGGAACGACGAGGCGGGGTACGGCTGGACCACCTATCCGGAGCGGCTGGAGAAGGCCGGGGTGTCGTGGAAGGTCTACCAGGACATCGGTGACGGCCTCGACGCCGCCGGGTCGTGGGGATGGATCAGCGACGCCTACCGGGGTACGTACGGTGACAACTCGCTGCTCTACTTCAACAGTTACCGCAACGCCGCGCCCGGCGATCCCCTGTACGACAAGGCCCGCACCGGGACCGACATCAAGAACGGCGGCGGGCTCCTCGACGACCTGTTGGCCGACGTCCGGGCCGGGACGCTGCCGAAGGTCTCGTGGATCGTCTCCCCGGAGGCGTACAGCGAACACCCCAACTGGCCCGCGAACTACGGCGCCTGGTACATCTCGCAGGTCCTGGACGCCCTGACCTCCGATCCCGAGGTCTGGGGCCGCACCGCCCTGTTCATCACGTACGACGAGAACGACGGCTTCTTCGACCACATCGTGCCGCCCTTCGTGCCGTCGGGTCCCGCGCAGGGGCTGTCCACCGTCGACACCTCGGCCGACTACTTCCCCGGCGACCTCAAGTACACCGCCGGCCCTTACGGGCTCGGTCAGCGGGTGCCCATGCTGGTCGTCTCCCCTTGGAGCACCGGCGGGTTCGCCTGTTCCGAGGTCTTCGACCACACCTCCGTCATCCGGTTCATGGAACAGCGCTTCGGCGTCCACGAGCTTCACATCTCGCCCTGGCGGCGCGCCGTCTGCGGTGATCTCACCTCCGCCTTCGACTTCCGCCGTACGGACACCACCGGCGCCACGCTGCCGCCGACCGGCGCCTATGAGCCGCCGGACCGCCTCCGGCACCCCGACTACGTGCCCGCGCCGCCCGCCACCGGCAGCGTGCCCAAGCAGGAGAGGGGCGCCCGGCCCGTCCGGCCGCTGCGCTACGCGCCCTTCGTCGACGGCTTCGCCGAGACGGCCAGCGGGAAGTACCGCCTCACCTTCAGTGGCGGCGCCGCCGCCGGGGCGCAGTTCCTGGTGACCTCGGCGAACCGCACCGACGGGCCCTGGACGTACACCACGGAGGCGGGCAAGTCCCTCGCGGACAGCTGGAACACCGCCTACTCCAAGGGCGTGACCGACCTCACCGTCCACGGCCCCAACGGCTTCCTGCGCACGTTCCGGGCGGCGGGGAAGACGGCGGGGCCGGAGGTGACGGTACGTCACGACGCTGCCACCGGTGGCCTTCAGCTGACCTTCGTCAACAGTGGTCCGACGACCGTACGTCTCACCGTGCGCAGTGCGGTCGCGTACGGGGGAGCGGTGCGGACCTTCGCGGTCGGTGCGGGCACGACGGTCAAGCACGCGCTCGATCTTCGGGGCAGCAGGAACTGGTACGACGTCACCGTCGTCTCCGACCTGGACGCCACCTTCCTGCGGCGCTTCGCCGGACACGTCGAGACCGGCCGGGCCGGCAAGAGCGACCCGGGACTCGTCACCGAGTGAGAGGGGAACGGCGGACCGCGGGGAGGTGCTCGCGGTCCGCACGGCGCGGCACTGTGCGGTTCTTCGTGATGCTCAGCAATTGTGCGGAGTTGTCGCGACGTTGTTCTGCTCAGGATGCGAAACGGAGCGTGGATGACCGTTCCGGCGTCACAAAAAATCCTTATAGTGAACGTGCGTTGATCGCATGATCATGACGCTTGCAGCTGTCGCCACAGGAGTCAGGACTCATGACGCGCCCTTCTTCCGCCGAACCCGCGCTGTCCACTCCCGCTCCTTCTCCGCCGCCCGGCTGTCCGGCTCACGCCGGGGCCGTGCCGCTCGGCGGGACCGGCTTCCAGACCGACCCGCACGCCGCCTATCGCGCCATGCGGCGCGACCACGGGTCCGTCGTCCCCGTCGAGCTGCCGGGCAAATTCCCCGCCTGGCTGGTCATCGGATACCGCGAGCTCCACCAAGTCACCAGCGACGCCGAGCTGTTCCCGCGCGATGTCGGCCTGTGGAACCAGTGGCCGCACATCCCCGACGACTGGCCGCTGCTGCCGATGGTGGGGCGCCCCCTGCCGTCCATCTACTTCAGTGCGGGGGAGGAACACCGGCGGCACGTCCGCATGGTCGGGCCTGCCCTCGAAGGGGCCGACCCGTTCGAGATCCGCAGCCACTGCGAGCAGTTGGCCGACCGGCTGATCGACGCCGTCTGCAGCCGCGGCACGGCCGATCTCGTCGCCGACTTCTGCGAGCCCCTTCCCGTCCTCGTACTCGCCCGGCTGGTCGGGTTCCCCGACGACCAAGGCGCCGACATCGCCCAGGTGTTGAAGGACCTGGCCGACGGCGGCCCGGACGCGCAGAGCGCCCATCTGCGGTTCGGTGAGCACATGGCCCGGCTGGTGGCCGCGAAGCGGGCCGAGCCGGGGGTCGACGTGACCTCCCGCATGCTCGCCTTCCCGGAGGCGTTCACCGACGAGGAGTACATGCTCGACCTGATGGCCATCACGGCCGCCGGGCACCTCACCACCGCCGACTGGGTCAGCAACTCCCTGCGGCTGATGCTCACCGAGGACGAGTTCGCCGACTCCATGGCGCGCGGCCGGCGCAGCATCGGCGAGGCCATGAACGAGGTGCTCTGGGAGGACACCCCCACCCAGATCCTCGCCGGACGCTGGGCCGTACGGGACACGCAGCTGGGCGGGCAGCGCATCAAGGCCGGGGACATGCTGCTGCTCGGGCTCGGCGCCGCCAACACCGATCCGCTGATCCGCCAGAACATGTCCGGCACCGGAGCGTCCGGCCAGGGCGGCAACGGCGCCCATCTCGCGTTCAGCCACGGCGAGTACCGGTGCCCCTTCTCCGCGCAGGAGATCGCCGAGATCATCGCCCGTACCGGCATCGAGGTCCTGCTCGACCGGCTGCCCGATCTCCAGCTCTCCGTCCCCGTCGACGACCTCGTACGACGGCCTTCCGCCTTCCTGCGCGGCACCACCTCGCTCCCCGTCCGGTTCACCCCCGTTCGTACGACAGGAGACCTCTCGTGAACTGCCCCCACGCCGCCGGCCAGGCAGCAGCCCAGGACGGCGGGACCGTCGTCATCGACCCGATGGTCCAGGACCTTGACGGTGAGACCGCGCGGCTGCGCGACGCCGGGCCGCTGGCCCGGATCGAGCTGCTCGGCGTACCGGCCTGGGCCCTCACCCGGCACGCCGACGCCCGGCAGTTGCTGCTCGATCCCCGGCTGGTGAAGGACCTCGACGCCTGGGGTCTGTGGCAGAGCGGCGAGGTGACGCACGCCTGGCCCCTCATCGGGATGATCGACGCCGGCCGGTCCATGTTCACCGTCGACGGCGACGAGCACCGCCGGCTTCGGACCAAGACCTCCCAGGCGCTCACGCCCCGCAGGCTGGAGGCGATACGCCCCGACATCGAGAAGTTCACCGAGGAACTGCTGGACGCGCTCGCCGAAGGCGGCAAGGACGGGGCCGTCGTCGACCTCAAGTCCGTGTTCGCGCAGCCGCTGCCCATGCGGGTCGTCGGCATGCTGATGGGCGTCGACCCGTCCGCGAACGCCATGCTGACCCGCCAGTACAAGGCCTTCTTCTCGATGCTCACCCCGCAGGACGAGCGCCTCGCCCTCCTCGCGGACCTGGACGTCTTCTACGCGGGGCTCGTACGGGAGAAGACCGCGCAGCCGACCGACGACCTGACCTCCGCGCTCATCCTCGCCGACGAGGGCGGCGAGCCGCTGACCGAGGAAGAGGTGGTCGGCAACCTCAAGGCGATGGTCGCCGCCGGGCACGAGACGACGATCGGGCTCATTCTCAACGCCGTACGCGCCCTGCTGGCGCACCCCGACCAGTTGCGGATGGTCCTCGACGGGGAGGTCTCCTGGGAGACCGTGATCGAGGAGACCCTGCGCTGGGACACCCCGACCACCCACCTCCTCATGCGGTTCGCGACCGAGGACATCCAGGTCGGTGACGGTGTCATCGCCAAGGGCGAGGGTGTCGTCATCTCCTACCGGGTGATCGGCCGCGACCCCGAACAGCACGGGCCCGACGCCGACGCGTTCGACATCACCCGCCCCACCCCCATCCGGCACATGACCTTCGGCCACGGCCCGCACATCTGCCCCGGCGCGGCGCTCTCCCGCGTCGAGGCGGGCATCGCCCTGCCGGCGCTCTTCGCGCGCTTCCCGCAGCTGCGGCTCGCGGTGCCGGACGCGGAGATCCGCAAGCTGCCCGTGATGACGCAGAACGACATGGAGGCGTTTCCCGTCCTGCTCGGTGTCTGACTCCGCCGAAGCTCCGGAAAGCGGCGAGAAGCAGGGGGCACGGCCCCCGAATGCGCAGGCCCTGTTCCTCGGCGAGGAGCAGGGCCTGCTCCATGAGCACCGCCGTCGCCTCGTCCGCCGCCGGGCGTCTCATCCGGACGGCAACCTTTCGGCCACCGGCGGCAACCCGTACCTGAACGTCACATCTCCTCAAAGGGACTGGTCTCAGGTCATGACAGCGGATCGCCGAACGGCCCAGCACGCCCCCCACAAGCCGACAGGCGGCAGCCACCGCAGCCGCACCCGCAGAACCCGGCCGATGCTCGTCGCAGCGGTCGCCACCGCCCTGGCGGCCGGGATCGCCGCCACCACCGCGACCGGCCTGCCCGGCACGCAGGACGCCACGGACGTCAGTGCCGCCCCGGCGGCCGCCACCCCGGCCCGGGCCGACGAGGCCGCCGACGGCTTCGCCTCGGTCGACGCCCTGGGACAGGACGGAACGTACGGAGGACGCGGCGGCGCGACCGTGACCGTGCGCACCCTCGCCGACCTGGAGAAGTACGCGACGGCGACACAGCCCTACGTCATCGTCGTCGCCGGGGCCATCACCATGGACCCCAAGGGCAAGGAGATCAAGGTCGCCTCCGACAAGACGATCATCGGCTCCGGCACCTCGGGGCACATCGTCGGCGGCGGTTTCTTCCTCGGCCAGGGAGTGCACAACGTCATCATCCGCAACCTGACGATCCGGGACTCCTACGCCGGGACCTGGAACGACAAGGACCACGACTGGGACGCCATCCAGATGGACGGCGCCCACCATGTGTGGATCGACCACAACGACCTGCGGAACATGGCCGACGGGCTGATCGACAGCCGCAAGGACACCACCTACCTCACCGTGTCCTGGAACCGGCTCCAGCACGACAACAAGGCCTTCGGTATCGGCTGGACCGAGAACACCACCGCCGACATCACGATCCACCACAACTGGTTCCACGAGACCGAACAGCGCAACCCCTCGACCGACAACGTGGCCCACGCCCACCTGTACAACAACTACCTCCAGGACGACCCGGGCACCGCCATCACCGCCAGCTACGGCAACTACGCCCGAGGGCACACGAACATGGTCCTGGAGAACAGCTACTTCGACGGGCTGAACAACCCCGTCACCCGGGACAGCACCGCCACCCTCGTCCAGCGCGGCAGCGTCTTCGCGGGCACGAGTGGGCGCAACGAGAGCGGCGGCGGAGCGTCCTTCGACCCGCGCGGCTTCTACGCCTACACCCTCGACCGCGCCGCGGACGTGCCCGCGCTGGTGAAGGCGGGCGCGGGGCCGCGCGCCACCATCGGGACCACCGCCACCACCACCGCAGCGGCCGCGAAGACGCTCACCGTGGCCAAGGACGGCAGCGGTCAGTACCGCACCGTCCAGGCCGCCGTGAACGCGGTCCCCGCGGGCAACACGGCCAGGACCGTCATCGCCATCGCGCCCGGCACGTACCGCGAACTGGTGAAAATTCCCTCGACCAAGCAGAACGTCACCCTCCAGGGCACCGGACCCAGCCGCAAGAGCACCGTCATCGTCTACAACAACGCCTCCGGCACCCAGAAGCCCGACGGGTCGGGGACGTACGGCACGGGCGGCAGCGCGACCGTCGCCGCCGAGGCGGACGGTTTCCAGGCCCGCAACCTCACCATCGCCAACGACTTCGACGAGGCCGCCCACCAGGACATGAACGGTCAGCAGGCGGTCGCGCTGCGCACCGCGGCCGACAAGGTGTTCCTCGACTCGATCATCGCCGAGGGCGATCAGGACACCCTGCTGCTCGACACCGCCGCCAAGGACAAGCTCGGCCGCGTGTACATGAAGAACTCCTATGTCGTCGGCAACGTCGACTTCGTCTTCGGCCGGGCAAGCGCGGTCATCGACGCCTCGGTCATCACGCTCAAGAAGCGGTGGGACGGCAGCTCCGCCGGATACATCACCGCCCCGAGCACGGCCGCCGGCCGCAAGGGCTTCCTCATCAACGACTCCACGTTCAACGGAGACGTCTCCGCCGCCACCTTCTACCTGGGGCGTCCCTGGCACGCCGGTGGCGACGCCACGCTCGACCCGATGACGACCGTCCGCGACACCACCCTGAGCGCCGCGATCCGGCCGGCGCCCTGGACCGACATGAGTGGCTTCTCCTGGAAGGGCGACCGGTTCGCGGAGTACCGCAACGACGGGCCGGGGGCCGGGAAGGCCGGCAGCGACCGGCCGCAGCTCAGCGACGACGCGGCGGCCGGGCAGGAGGTCGCCGACTGGCTGGGGGGCTGGACCCCGTCGGCGTCCTGAGCCGCTGAAGCTCCTGGGGCATACTCGTGGCGGCAGCCGATACGGCTGCCGCCACGACCGGCGGGGAGACGAGTCTCCTCGAAGGGGGCTGTCGAAGCGCTTCGACAGCCCTATGGACACGCTGTGCAGGCAGGTCTAGGCTCGCACCATCCAGCACGGCGCAGGCGGACAGGACGAAGTCGAAGCGCTTCGCCGCATCCGGCCCAAGCTGCCGATGCAGGCCGGTCCCCGTGCCGGTGTCAGACGATGTCCCCTTGATGGAGAGCTGAGCCGTATGGTCACCCTTGCCGAGGTCGCGCAGCACGCCGGAGTCTCCGCGAGCACGGTGAGTTACGTCCTCAGCGGGAAGCGGTCCATCTCGGTGTCCACCCGGGAGCGGGTGGAGCTGAGCATCCAGCAGCTCGGCTACCACCCCAACGCCGGCGCGCGGGCGCTCGCCAGCAGCCGGACGAACATCATCGCGCTCATGGTTCCGCTGCGCACCGACATGTACGTCCCCGTGATGATGGAGATCGCCATCGCGGTCGCCACCACGGCCCGCGCCCACGGCTACGACGTCCTGCTCCTCACCGGCGAGGAGGGCCCCGCGGCGGTCCGCCGCATCGCCGGCAGCTCGCTCGCCGACGCGATGATCCTCATGGACGTCGAACTCCACGACGAACGGCTGCCGCTCCTGCGCGACACCGACCGGGCCGCCGTGCTCATCGGGCTCCCCGCCGACACCGACGGACTGACCTGTGTGGACCTCGACTTCGAGGCGACCGGCGCGCTCTGCGTGGAACACCTCGCCGGACTCGGCCACCGCGAGGTCGCCGTGATCGGCGAGGCGGCCGCGGTGTACGAGCGGCACACCGGATTCGCCGAGCGGACGGTCGACGGCATACGCGCCAAGGCGCAGGAGGCCGGGGTGCGTGTGCTGCACCGGCCCTGCGAGGGCGGTTACGCGGCGATGGCGCAGACCCTGTCGCGGATCTTCGACGAGCGCCCCGGCACCACCGGGTTCATCGTCCAGAACGAGTCGGCGGTGGAGCCGCTGCTCAATCTCCTGCGCCAGCAGGGCCGGGCGGTGCCCGAGGACGTGTCGGTGGTCGCGATCTGCCCCGAGCAGGTGGCCTCCCAGGCGTCGGTGCGGCTGACCTCCGTGGCGATTCCCGCTCAGGAGATGGGGCGCCGCTCGGTCGAGCAGGTCGTCGCCAAGCTCTCCGGCCGCGGCACGGACGAAGTCGAGCTGCTGGGACCCGAGTTGACGGTACGGGAGAGCACCGGGCCCGCCCCGAGGTAGTGCCTCGCGCGAAAGGAGCCGGCCCCGTGCGGGGCCGGCTCCTTTCGCGTACGGACTAGGGCCTCTCGTTTGGATCCGGCCTGATCCAAACGAAAGACCCTAGCTGGAGGAGACGCCGAACGCGTTCGTCCGGAAGTCCAGGCCGCCCGACGACGACGTGATCTCGTAGCCGAACTGGACGTCACCGATGGTCTCGTTGCCCCACCAGCCCTTGGTGTCCTTGATCCACTTCAGGATCGGCAGGATGTTCACCGTGCCCGAGGCGGAGTCCGAGGTGCGCAGGAACGAGAAGACCTGGTTGGCCCCGTTGTCGCCCTTGTAGACGGTCCAGGTGTGGCCGCCGAGCGTCACGTTCCCCTGCGAGGTGCCCAACGGGCCCACGGCGCCGTTGTAGTTGACCCAGAGCATGACCTCGTAGTCGTAGTCGCTGTCCCAGATGTCGTACGAGGTGTTGTACGCACCCGACGACGGGACGGTGACGTTGTACGTGCTGGTGAGCGACCGCAGCGAGGTGATCGACTTGTTGACGACCTTCTTGGCGTTGGGGTACGACTTGATGCCGCCCGTGTTCGGGTGGTCGGCCCAGACCCCCCAGTTGCTGGAGGAGTTGGCCCAGATGGACTGTGCGCCTGCGCCGGAGCCCCAGATGTTGTTGTAGAGGGTGTAGCCGTCCGAGGTGGTGTAGTTGCCCCACTGGTCCGAGGAGGACCAGATCGCGGCCTGGGCGGGGGCGGCGGCGAAGCCGATGAGGGCCGCCACTGCCGTGGCCGGGGCCAGTACGAACCTGCTGAGGGAGCGGGTGCGTTGTGCCATGGGTGTCCCTTCCATGGTGGGGGGATGGGGTGGGGGGAGCGCTACCGCGGCCCCAGTTCGAGGACGCGGTCCACGCCGGCCGTCAGTTCCAGCGGGGCTGGGGGCGGGTCGGCGGAGTCATGGGTGAGGGTGTGCCCGTCGCCCGTACGGAGGTCGATCCGGGCATCACGGGTGGGGTGGAGCACCGCGGTGGCGGCGCCGTCGGCGGACCAGCGCAGATCCAGCGAGGCGCCGAACCGAGTGCGCACACCGCGCAGTTCACCGCTCGGGCAGCCGGAAAGAGGTGCGGGTAGCAGGACCAGCCGGTGGGGTGTCGACTGGACGAGCGACTCGATGACGGCCGCGGGCAGCGCGTGGGCGGCGTCCGCGTTGTAGACGTTGCGGGACGGATAGTGGGCGCTCATCAGCGAGTCGTGGAAGAAGTCGCCCGCCAGTACGGCGTCCAGGGCCGCCGAGACGCGCGCGCCGTCCCGTAGCCGTGCCGCGATCAGCGCGTGGTGCAGATGGCCGTGGGCGGAGTCGTTCTCCGACCCGCGCAGCTCCAGCGCGCGGTGTGCGGCGGTCGCGAGCTCCGGGGTGTCGTACGGATTGATGACGTCCAGTGGCCACACCGGGTAGAGGTGGCTGAGGTGGCGGTGGTCGTACGTCTCCGCCAGCCCCGGCCACGCCCATTCGGCGAGCGCGCCGTCCTCGTTGACCCGGTACGCCGGGAGCCGGTCCGCGAGTGCCCGCCGCCGGGCGGAGGACGGGGCGGCGGGGGAGTGGTCGGCCGACGTGGTGAGCGCGTGGCGGGCCGCCGCGAGGTCCATCGTCGCGTTCACCGTCCCCCAGCTCGCGTTGGCCGGACGGTTCTCCGGTGAGTACGAGGGAACGACGGCCACCGTGCCGTCCGGCGCGGTGCGGGTCAGGAAGTCCTCGTAGAACTGGGCGGCTTCGTGGAGCGCGCCGATGAGCCGGGGATCCGTCGCCCCGCTCGTTTCGGCGTGCTCGATCAGGGGTTCCAGGAGCCAGTCCGCACCCGCCGTCCACAGGTGCAGCGGGTAGGCGCGCTGGTAGTGGCGGGTGTGGCCGGACTCGCCGTCGGTGTGAGACGGGGCGACGATGCCCCGCGCACCGAAGATCGCCCTGGCGTTGTCGCGCCAGTCGGCCAACTGCCCGTACACCAGGGCGGCGTGCGCCTCGGACACCTCGGGCAGTGCGGCGGCCGCCGCCGAGGCGATCTGGAGGTTGAGATTGGCGTTGGTGGTGAACGCCCCGGACCAGGCGGTGTCCCAGTCGCCCGTCCACAGGCCGGTGAGCCGGGGTGGCAGGACGCCGGAGGCCGAGTACAGGTGGTAGCGCCCCGCCGCGAACAGCCGCTCCAGCAGGGCGGGGCTGCCCGGCCGGCGAATCAACTCGCTGCCGGGGAGCGTGCGTTCCGCCGGATCGGCGTCCAGGGTCAGGGAGGCCCGCTGGAAGGCCGGGGTGTGCAGGCTGCAGTGCCGGGCGAGCAGCGTCGCGTAGTCGTCCGCCGGCAGGGCGGCGCACTCCGCCGCGACGTCGAGGTTCCCCGCGTGGCGCCGCACCCGGGTGAGCAGGAGCAGGCTGCGGGCGCCCTCGATCCGGAAGCCCTCGCCGGAGACGGAGACCTTGCCGCCCTCCGTCCGGACCACGGTCACGCCCGTGTAGGCGAGGTCGCTGTCCGGGTAGCCCGCCCGCAGCGTCAGCCGGCCGCCGTCGGGCGTCAGCACGGCGCTGCGTCCGAGGGCCAGGTGCGGCGGGGCGCCCGGCAGCGCGTGGTCCAGAGCCAGGTCCACCGCGGGCCCGGGGTCGGTGACCTGCTGGACGATGATGTCGTCGGCGCGGGAGACGAAGACCTGGCTGCGCCGGCCCTCGCACACCGCCGTGATCTCGCCCGTGGCGAAGTCGACCGTACGGCGGTAGCCCGGGGGCACCTCCGTGCCGGAAGAGGAACCGGCCGAGGTGTCGGATACGGGCCGGATCCTCGTCTGGAACGCCGGATGGAAGGGCTGCACCCACACCAGCGGGCGGCCGTCACCGAACCCCTCGGCGGCCCTGGTGTCCCCGGCGAGCAGCGCGCTCTGCAGCCGGTCCAGCCGGTCCGCGAGCTCGGGCGGACGCAGGTGCTCGCTGCCGTTGGGCCGGACCAGGGTGTGGTGGTTGACGACGACCCGGTCATCGGCCGGGTCGCCGTACACCATCGCCCCGTGCCGGCCGTTGCCGCCGAGGAAGGCGTCCTCCCAGCGGGTGGCGGGGCGTGGCTCCCACGTGCCGTCGATGTGCGTGCGGACGGTCATGGCGCGGCGCTCCGCAGCACGGCCACGCCGTGGCGGCCCAGCTCCACCCGGCCGTCGGCCGTCGAGCCGGTCAGCAGGTCCTCGTACGCGCCCGGGACGGTCACGGTGACGGTGTCCCGGCCGTGGTGCAGCAGGAACAGCAGGTCACCGCGGCGGACCGCCTCCACGCCCTCGGGCAGCCCGGCCAGCACCGGCTCCACGCCGGCCTCCCGCACCACGTCGCCGAGCAGCGCCCGCAGCGCCGCCGGCTGCGGCAGCGTCGACAGATAGTGCGCCCTGCCCCTGCGCAGCACCGCGGGCAGCCCGGCCAGCTCGCCGTCGCGGTAGGCGGCGACCACCTCGGTGCCCTCCGTGGCCTCCAGCTCCTCCGACCACAGGGTGCCGTTGAAGCCGTCGCACGCCACGGCCGCGCCCGCGTCCAGCGGCCACCACTCGTGGAGCGTACGGATCCCGAACAGCTCGCGCAGCCGCGCGTCCATGCCGCCCGGACGGATGCGGTCGTCCACGTCCGCGATACCGCTGAAGAAGCCGCAGACCAGCGGCCCGCCGCCCTGCGCGTACGCCACGAGATTGTCGACGGCCTCGTCCGTGAGCAGATACAGATGAGGCACGGCGACCGCCTTGTACCGGCTCAGGTCGGCGTCCGGGCGGGCGAAGTCGGTGGCGACGCCGTTCTCCCACAGCGCCCGGTGCCAGCGCTGGACGACCTCGGTGTAGTCCAGCAGCGAGGACGGCCTGCCCTCCTGCGCACCGGCCCACCACGAGTCCCAGTCGTGCAGGATCGCCACATCGGCCGGTACGTCACTGCCGCCGACGGCCGGGCCGATCGTGGCGAGTTCCGCACCCAGGCGCCTGATCTCCCGGAACGTGCGGCCCTGTTCGCCGGCGTGGGTGAGCATCCCGGAGTGGAACTTCTCCGAGCCCTGTCGGGACTGCCGCCACTGGAAGTAGCACACGGCGTCGGCGCCGCGCGCCACGGCCTGCAGCGACCAGAGCCGGTTCAGGCCCTCGGGCTTGGGGTGGTTGACGCCCCGCCAGTTGACCGGACCGGCCGCCTGTTCCATCAGCATCCACGGGCCGGCGGCCTGCGAGCGCGTCATGTCGGCGAGCATCGCGTTGTACTGGCCGCCCTGTGGGTCCCGGGGGTCCGGATAGATGTCGACGGAGACGATGTCCTCCTGCGCCGACCAGGCCCAGGCGTCCTGGCCCGACCACAGCGGCATGAAGTTCGTCGTCACCGGAACGTGCGGGGTGTGCCGGGCGACGATGTCGCGCTCGGCGACGTAACACTCCATCAGCGCGTCGGAGGTGAACCGCTTGAAGTCCAGCACCTGTGCCGGATTCTTCATGTACTGCGCCTTGCGCGGCGGCAGGATCTCCGTCCAGGAGTCGTAGCGCTGACTCCAGAACGCCGTCCCCCACGCCTCGTTGAGCGCGTCGACGGTGACGTAGCGGCTGCGCAGCCAGCGGCGGAAGTGAGCGGCCGTCTCGTCGCACCAGCAGTGGGTGCAGTACTCGTTGTTGATGTGCCACACGGTCAGCGCCGGGTGGTTCGCGTACCGCGCCGCGAGGTCCTCGGTGAGGGCCGCGGCGTAGCGCCGGTAGACCGGGGAGCTGGCGCAGAACTGCTGGCGCGAGCCGTACCAGACGACCGAGCCGTCCTCCGTGCGCGGCAGGGTCTCCGGGTGCCGGGCCCCCATCCAGGGCGGCGGGGACGCGGTCGGAGTGGCGAGAACGACGCCGATGCCGTGTGCGTGCATCAGCTCCATCAGCCGGTCCAGCCAGCCGAACTCCCGGGCGCCCGGACGCGGTTCGATCTTCGCCCAGGAGAAGACGCCGAGGGTGACGGAGTTGACCCCGGCCTCCTTCATCAGCCGGGCGTCGTCCTCCCACACCTCCTCGGGCCACTGCTCGGGGTTGTAGTCGCCTCCGAAGAGGATGCGGCCACGGGCTGCGTCGCGCAGGGACGGCATGGGCGTGTCTCGATTCTTACTTCGGGTCTGCGTACTGGATGCCGCGGCCGTTGGTGCCCAGATAGACACGGCCGTGGAGGCGGGGGTCGCCGGTGATCACTTCGCCGGTCCAGCCCCACTGGTGGGAGTCGTCGTTGATCCGCACCCAGGTGGCGCCCGCGTCGTCGGAGCGCAGCACCGCCACGCCGTCGTGCGTCGCCGAGACCCTGCCGGTCTGGAAGACGGCCGGGTAGCCGGCGCCCGGCCGCTTACGGCCCCGCACGGGCGCCGCCTTGCCGAATCCGAGGGCGTGCGAGGCCTGGCAGCCGGCCACCGGCGTGAACGTCAGCCCGCCGTCCGTCGAGCGGAACAGCCCGTTGTCCTTCGCGGAGAGCCACAGGTCGCCGCTGCGTCCGGGCGCCGCCGCCACCTTGAACTGCACGTCGCCGGACGGGAGTCCGCTCGCGCCCCGGGTGAACGTCGCCCCGCCGTCCGTCGAGCGGAAGACCGCGCCGGTGTCGGTGTCGTAGACGTAGAACCGCCGCGGGTCGAGCGGATCGGCCACGGGGGTCGCGCCCTTGGGGAACGTGGCGACCTCGGTCCAGCTCGCGCCGCCGTCGGTGGAGCGGTGGGCCGGGTACTTGGTGCCGTCCCAGTGGACGAACGACCAGAGCAGCACCGACCCGTCGGCGGAGACCGCGACCGGCCCGGGGGCGGAGGCGGCGATCTCCGGCTGGGAGGCGAAAGGCTGCCAGGTCCGGCCGCCGTCGTCCGAGGACGCCCCGGCGGACGTCGATCCCGACGGCCAGCCCGTCCGTACGACGTACGAGGGCTTGAGCGCGGCCAGGGCGAGCCCGGTGGCCGTGCCGAAGACCGGGTTGGTGGCCATGCCGCGCGAGGGGGAGGAGGTCAGCGAGTCGTGGTACATCACCCCGATGTCGCCCAGGCCGCTGAGGAGCCGGGCGCCCTTTGTGGGCGGGGCGACGAGGAAGCGTACCGACGTCTCCTCCAGTCCCCGGATCTCCGGGGCCCAGTGGACGAGGTCGCGGGTGCCGAAGAGCGTCGCGCCGGTCCCGTAGACGATGTGCCGTGAGTCGAACGGGTCGACGGCCACGGCCTGGATCCACCAGCCGAACTTGGGCTCCCCGCCCCAGCGGAGATACGGGGTCTCCGCGACGTCGAGGACCGCGGTGTCCTTCAGCGAGTTCCAGGTGGCGCCGGCGTCGGTGGAGCGGAACACCGTGTCGATCTGCGACCAGCGGTTGTTGGTCGTGACGACGAGGGTGCCCGTGCGCCGCGCGTCGACCGCGACACCGCCGTAGCCGAAGCCGTCACCGGCAGCGGCGTCGGGCTTCACCGGGGTCACCTCGTTCCAGGCGCCCGTCACCGTGTCGAGCCGGTGCACGGAGCCGGCGGACTGCCCGTTGGGGCCCGGGGCGTCCGCGTAGGTGACGTACAGCGCCCGGCCGCGCGCGTCGTACGCGGCCCGGACCGGCACCTTCGTCGCCGCGCTCCCGGACGGCTGCCCGGGGACGGCCTCCCAGCCGCCGGAACCGTCCGTACGGTAGAGCGCGCTGCCGCCGTCGCCCCAGCCCGCGTACACCGACCGGCCCGCCGCGACGAGGAACATCACGCCCTGGCCGCTCGCCGAGGCGGTGGCGGGGAAGTCGACGGGTGCCCAGGTCGCACCCCGGTCGGTGGAGCGCAGCAGCCCGTCGTGCCGGGTGCCGAGCCACAGCGTGTCGCTGTCCCGGGGGTCCACGAGCAGCCGCTCACCGGCGCCGCGCCCGTCCTCGTTGGCGCCCAGACGCGCCGTCAGGTCGGCCCGCTGCCAGGTCGCCCCCCGGTCCTCGGAGCGGAGCACCGCACCGGGGCTCGCCCAGGACTGGGCGTACGTACCGCAGGCGAGGTAGAGGCGGTCCGGGTGCGCCGGGTCGACGGCCAGGGCCTCGATGCCGAGCAGGTTCCAGTCGTCCCAGCCGAGGTGGTCGGTGAGCGGGGTCCAGCGGGCCTTGGCGTCGTCCCAGCGGTAGGCGCCGCCGATGTCGGTGCGGGCGTAGGCCAGGCCCTTGACCGACGGGTGGAACAGCACGCCGGTGATGAATCCCGTCCCCCCGATCGCGGCGGTCCGCCAGCGGTGCGGCTCGGCCGTCCCGTCCCCGTGGTGGGCCGAGGCGGCGGCGGGGCCCGCGGCCGGCAGGGCGACCGCCGCGGCGGCGACGGCCGCGGAGGCGAGCACGGTTCTGCGGCTGGGTGCGGACGCGGACGAAGTGCGCATGGCGAACACCTTCCGGACAAGGACAAAAGGGAGACGGGGGAGAGGCAGGAGCGGGGGCGGGTGGCGGATCAGCCCTTCACGGCGCCGGTGAGCATGCCCTTCTGGAAGTGCTTCTGGACGAACGGCGACAGGATCGCGACCGGGATCAGGGCGAGGATCATGACCGCCATCTGCACGGCGAGGCTGTTGATCGTCCCGTTGCTGACCGCCGCGCCCATGGCCCCCGGGGGCACCTGGTGCTGGAGGACCAGCTGACGCAGGATCATCTGCAGCGGGTACTTGTCACTGTCCTGGATGTACAGCATCGCGTTGAACCACTGACTCCAGTAGCCGACCGCGTAGAACAGCGAGATCACCGCGATCACCGCACGCGACAGCGGCATGATGATCTGGAGCAGGATGCGCCACTCGCCGGCACCGTCGATGCGGGCCGCGTCGATGAGTTCGGGCGCGGTGTCCATGAAGAAGCCGCGCAGCACCAGCACGTTGAAGACGCTGATCGCGCTGGGCAGGATCATCGACCAGTAGCTGTCGCTCAGACCGATGCCGGTGACCAGCAGGTACGTGGGGATGAGGCCGGCGCCGAAGAACATCGTCGCCATCAGCGTCATCAGCAGCGGACGGTGGGCGAAGGAGTCGCGCCGGCTCAGCCCGTACGCGCAGAGGATCGAGACGACCATGCTGACCGCCGTGCCGACGACGGTGAGGCCCACGCTCACCGCGGCCGCGCGGGTCACCGCGCCCCCGCTGAGGAGCTCCTTGTACGCGACGAAGGTGATGCTCTTGGGCCAGACGACCAGACCGCCCGCGTCGTTGATCGCCTTGGTGTCGGAGAGGCTGGTGACGAGCACCACCCAGATCGGGATGATCACGATCGCGCAGATCGCGAGGAGACCGAAGCCCTTGAAGGCGAGTCCCGCCTTGGTCGGCTCCTCCTCCCATACGGGGCGGGGTTCGATCCGCAGGGCGCGCTGAAGTGGAGTCTCGGCGCGCGGAGCGGGCTCTGCCGGGTCCTTCTCAAGTTCCAGGAGAGTTGTCATTTCTTGGAGTACACCCCCTGCTCGCCCAGCATGTGGGCGACCTTGTTGGCACCCAGCACCATGGCGACGCTGAACAGCCCCTTGAAGATTCCGGCGGCGGCCGCGTAGCCGAAGTCGCCTGTCTTGATGCCCGTCCACCAGATGTAGGTGTCCAGGATTTCCGAGGCCCCCGCGCCCACCTGGTCGCGCTGGAGCAGGATCTGCTCGAAGTCGAGGTTCAGCGCGCTGCCGACCCGCAGGACGAGCAGGAGCGCGATGACGGGACGCAGCGCGGGCAGCGTGACGTGCCACATCCGCCGCCAGCGGCCCGCGCCGTCGACGGCCGCGGCCTCGTACAGATCGGTGTTGACGGCCGCGAGCGCGGCGAGGAAGACGATCACACCCCAGCCGGCGTCCTTCCACACGGCCTGGGCGGAGACCAGGAACTTGAAGAAGCCCGGGTTGGTCATCAGGTCGAAGCCCTCGTGACCGTGTTCGCGCGCCCACTGGGCGACGAGTCCCGCACCGCCGAACATCTGCTGGAAGACGGTGACGACGAGCACCCAGGAGAAGAAGTGCGGCAGATAGACGACGGCCTGGACCCAGGCCCGGACCCGCGCGCTCATGATCGTGTTGACCAGCAGCGCGATGGCGATCGGGATGGGGAAGAACAGGACGAGCTGGGTGACGAAGATGACCAGCGTGTTGATGAGGACTTCCCAGAAGCGGTAGTCCTCGAAGATGCGGGTGAAGTTGTCGAACCCGACGAACGGGCTGCCGGTGATGCCCAGGTCGTACACGTCGTAGTCCTGGAAGGCCACGATGTTCCCGAGCAGCGGGATGTAGTTGAAGAGCAGCAGCAGTCCGATGGCCGGCAGCGTCATCAGCACCAGGGTGCGGTCGCGCCGCAGCCGTTGGCGCCAGGTGATGCCGCCCGCCAGGGGTCCGGTGCCCGCCGGTCCGCTCTTCGCCGACGCCTTCTTCGACGTCACCTTCTTCGCCGTGCGGGATCCGCGTGCGCCGATCGCACGGGACCTGTCCGTGCGTGTGCCGCCCGCGTCGTCCGTGCCGTCACCGCCGCCGGCCGGGATGCCGGCCCCGTCGGAGGTGCGGTCCGGGTCGGTCGTGACCGTGGCCCGTGGCTTCACCGTGTGCTCCCCATGTCGTGCTCTCCGCCCCGGCCGCCGGGCTTCCTGCGCCCGGCGGCCCTTGTGCTGTGCTGCGTACGGTCGGTGTGCGTCGTACGCGTCAGACGCCGGAGCCGTTCTTGTCGAGGATGTCCTGGTACCAGTCGCGCAGCTTGTCGCCGCCGCTCTTCTTCCAGGTGTTCACGGCCTCGTCGACGTCGCTGACCTTCTTGCGGCCGCGGCGGATGTCCTTCTGGAGGTCGTCGAAGGGCGTGTAGAGCGAGGCGTACCGCTGCGGCTCGACGACCTGCATGCCGAAGAACATGGGCTTCTTGACGTTCGGGGCCTGGCGCGCCATCCAGCCGGCGTAGTCCTTGGCCAGCTGCGGCTGGTCCGGGTAGGCGATGACGTGGGGCGGTGAGGCGAGGAACAGGAAGGTGGAGGGCTGCGACTCCTGGACACCCTGCGGGGTGTAGGTCGGGGTCCCGTCCTTGATCGTGTAGTGGGTGCCCTTGACGCCGTAGTTGGTGAGCATGAACTCCTCGGTGCCGAACGGCGCGGCGGCGTAGTCGGCGATCGCGAGGAACTCCTCGATCTTCTCCTTCGGCAGCTTCTTGCTGAGGAAGGTGAAGATGCTGGCCGGGTCGGACTGCCACAGGGTCGGCTTGCCGCCGTCGGCGCTGAAGAAGTCGAGCGCCTGCATGTCGAACTTGGGGTTCGCGGCCGCCTGCTCGGTGACCATGCCCTTCCAGCCGCCGGTGCCGTCGTTGTACATCAGGGTGTGACCGCTGGTGAAGCGGATCTTGGCGTCGGCGTCCTTGCCGGCCTCGGCGTCCGGGTGGACGTACCCGCCGTCGTGGAGCTTGCGGGCGAAGGCCAGCGCCTCGCGGTACTCCTTCGTCTCGATCTTGTGGACCAGCTTGCCGTTCTCCAACTGCCAGTAGTGCGGCGCGTCGGGGAGCACACCGAAGATCATCTGGATGCAGGTCCAGAGGTCGTCGAAGGCCCAGACCTTCTGCTTGGGGGCGGTGTGCTCCTTGCCGAAGGCCAGCAGGTCGTCGGCGCTGGCCGGTACGGCCCCGGAGCCGATCAGGTCCTTGCGGTAGAAGAGCGCGTTGCCGATGATCGACGTCGGCATGGGCAGGCCGCGCAGCTTGCCGCCGAAGACGGAGTACTGCCAGGCACCCGTGGGGATGTTCGCCAGGTTCGGGTACTTCTTGGCGGCGTCGCCCGCCAGGTAGGGGGTCAGGTCCGCGAACTTGGCGGTGATCGCGTTGCGGATCTGCCCCTGCATGTTCCAGCCGGGGATCGTGACGACGTCCGGGATGTCCGAGCCGGCGAGGACCGCGCCGATCTTGTCCTGGTACGTGTTGCCGTCCTGCGGGTCGAAGTTGAGCGTCGCGCCGACCGCCTTGTTGACGGCCGTGTAGTACGGGTTGTTCTTCTTCGGGACGGTGCCCCACAGCGGCGTCATGACGCGGAACGCCGAGCCCTTGCCCGGGACCGACTTCACGGAGACGACCAGCGGGTCCGGGAGCTTGGTGAAGCCGGGGCTCGATCCGTTGACGCCCGGGACGTCGGGCTGGACCAGGTTCAGCGGGGCGTAGGACGGCACGACCTTCTTGAGTGCCTTGCCCGTTGTCGTGCCTTCCTTGTCCTTCGACCCGGAACCGGACCCGCCGCACGCGGCGAGCAGCGGGACCCCGCCGGCCACGGCGACCGCGGCGACCGCGCCCGTGGCGAGGAAGCTTCTCCGGCTCGGAGCCGTGGAGGAGGGGGTGGAATTCGGCGTCATTGCGTCAACCCTTCGAGGCGCACCAGGACGACACGTGGCGGGCGACCGCCGCTCGGTTCCTGTGTCTGAGGTGGAGCGTTGCTGACTGGGCCGGCGTGACCGGCCGCAGGTGAAGCGGTTCAACAGGGAAGCGGCAGAACCTGTCGCCGTCCCGGGGAGATCACGGGCGCCGGGCGCCCCATCGAAGCTCCGTCGAAGCGCTTCGATGTTGCAGCGAGGTTAAGTGAAGGGCTCCGGCCGCACAAGAGCCCGTTTCCAGATTCCTCCGACCTGTTTCCGAACCGTTTCCTGGCGCATTGACGGGTTGTCGCGTACGGAGGTTGCGGGCGGGGCCTTGACATTGGCGGTGTTGGGCACGGAGCATCGAAGCGCTTCGAAAGATCTTCCCGGGCCTCCTCGCCTGCTCGTCCGAGGCTCTGACGCCGGAATACCTCCCACCTCTCCAAGGGGACCCGCACGTGACGGAACAACCGCAGCCCTTCCGCGACCCGCAGCTGCCCTTCGCCAAGCGCGTCGACGATCTGCTTCAGCGGCTGACTCCCGACGAGCGCATCGCGATGCTGCACCAGTTCGCACCGGCGGTGGACCGGCTCGGGCTCGGCGCCTTCCGGACCGGCCAGGAGGCCCTGCACGGCGTCGCCTGGATGGGCCCCGCGACGGTTTTCCCGCAGGCCGTGGGGCTCGGCGCCACCTGGAACGGTGAACTGGTGCGCCGGGTCGGCGAAGCCGTCGGCAACGAGGTCCGCGCCAAGCGCGCCCAGGACGACCGCGTCGGCCTCAACGTCTGGGCCCCGACCGTGAACCTGCTGCGCCACCCGCTCTGGGGGCGCGGCGAGGAGGGGTACTCCGAGGACGCCGGGCTGACCTCCGCCATCGCGGTCGCGTACACCCGGGGGCTGCGCGGCGACCACCCGCTCTACTGGCGGACCGCCCCCGTCCTCAAGCACTGGCTCGCCCACAACAACGAGACCGACCGCGACACCACCTCCTCGTCGGTCCGCCCTCGGGTCCTGCACGAGTACGACCTCAAGGCCTTCCGCGACGCCGTGCGGGCGGGTGCGGTGGCCGGGGTCATGCCGGCGTACAACCTGGTCAACGGGCGGCCCAACCACCTCTCGCCGCATCTGTCGCAGCACCTGCGCAGCTGGACCGACCGGTCGCTGGTCGTCTGCTCCGACGCCGGGGCGCCCTCCAACCTCGTCGACTCCGAGCACTACTTCGACACCCACGAGGAGGCCACGGCCGCCGCCCTGCGCGCGGGTGTCGACAGCTTCACCGACCACGGCCAGGACTCCGACATCATGACCGGCCGCATCCGCGGCGCCCTGGAGCAGGGCCTCCTCGACGAGCACGACATCGACACGGCCGTCCGCCGGCTGCTCGAGCTGCGCTTCTCGCTCGGCGAGTTCGACCCGGAGGCCGATCCGTACGCGAACACCACGGACTTCGACACCGAAGAGCACCGGGCACTCGCCCTGGAGGCCGCCGAGCAGGCGGTCGTCCTGCTCAAGAACGACGGCCTGCTGCCGCTGGACCCCGCCGCCGGAAAGACCGTCGCCGTCGTCGGGCTCCTCGCAGACGCCTGCAAGCTCGACTGGTACAGCGGCTCGCTGATCCACCGCTCCACCCCGCTCGACGGGCTCCGGGAACGCTTCGGGGCGGAGCACGTCGTGTACGCCGAGGGCGTCGACCTGGTTCGGCTGAAGTGCGCGGAGGGTTGGCTGCAGATCCCCGCCGCGGACGAGAGCCAGGAGCCGGTGCGCGGCGCGGAAGGCGCCCTCGACCCTGCGCTCCTCGCCGGCCGCACCGACCTCCCGCCGCTGACCTGCGGGGACACCCCGTCCGAGCTGGCGCTCGTGGACTGGGGCAACGGCGTGATCACCCTGCGCGAACCGGCCGGCCGCTACCTGTCGGTCGCCGAGGACGGCTTCGTACGCGCCTCCGCCGACGAACCGGGCGGCTGGATCGTCCAGGAGACGTTCCGCTGGGAAGCGGTGGAGGGTCATGCCGGCGGTCACCGCCTTCTGCACGTGGGAACGGGTAGGTATGTCTCTGTCGCCGCCGACGGCGTAAAGGTTGCCGCCCCCGGCGAAGAGATCTCCGGCTCCGCCGACGCCCTCGGAACGGTCTTCGAGATGGAGGTGACCGAGCGCGGTGAGGACGCCGTCGCCCGTGCGGCGGCAGCCGCCGACGTCGTGATCGTCGTGGCCGGGAACGACGCCCACATCAACGGCCGGGAGACCGAGGACCGCACCACCCTCGACCTCCCCGCCCAGCAGGAGCGCCTGTGGCGCGCCGCCCACGCCGCCAACCCGCGCACGGTCCTCGCGGTCACCTCCGCCTACCCGTACGCCCTCACCGACGCGGCGGCCACGCTTCCCGCACTGCTGTGGACGGCCCACGGCGGACAGGCCGCCGGAACCGCGCTCGCCCGCGTCCTCGCCGGCGACGTCTCCCCGGCGGGCCGCCTCCCGCAGACCTGGTACACGTCCGACGCGGAGCTGCCCGGGCTGCTGGACTACGACATCATCGGCTCCCGCCAGACCTACCTCTACTACGAGGGCGCCGCGCTCTACCCCTTCGGCCACGGCCTCTCGTACAGCGAGTTCGCCTACAGCGCCCTGAACGCCGAGCGCGACGGCGACCTGGTGCGGGTCTCGCTCACCGTCACCAACACCGGGGCCCTCGCCGCCGACGAGGTCGCGCAGTTGTACGTGCGCGCGGTGGCCCCGTCCGTCGTCCGGCCACTGCGCCAGCTGGCCGGGCACCGCAGGCTGCGCCTGGCGCCCGGCGCCGCGGAGCGCGTCGACTTCCTCGTCCCCGTCACCGAGCTGGGCCACTGGGACGTGGCGCACGGCCGCTGGACCGTCGAGCCCGGCTCGTACGAGATCCAGGCGGGAGCCTCCAGCACGGACATCCGGCTCGTCACCGTCGTCGAGGTCGGCGGCGAACCGTCCGGCCCGCGCCCCGTCCTCGTACGGGGTCTGGAAGCGGCCGACTACGACGAGCAGCTCGGTACCGAGATCGTCGACCGGACGAAGGTGGACGGTGACGCGGTCACCGCGGTGGCCGAGAGCAACGAACTCCTCTACCGGCGCTGCGACTTCGCCGCCGGAGTGCGGGACGCCGAGGTGCTGGCCTCGGGGGAGGGCGCCGTACTGATCACCGCCGGCGGGACCACGGTCACCGTCCTGGTCGCCGCCACCGACGGACCGTACGACTACCGCACCGTGCGGGCCGGTCTGGACGCCTCCGGCACCGGAGACCTGCGCATCACCCTGCGCGGCACCGTGCGCCTGGCCCGGATCACCTTCACCGGGGACAGCGAGTGAACCGCACCGCTCCGCGCCCGCGCGTCCCCGCCCCTCACCACCCCGTTGCCCCCGGCAAGGAGTCCGCATGAAGTTCACCGACGGCTTCTGGCTCATGCGTGAGGGCGTACGCGCCTCCTACGCGACCGAGATCCGCGATCTGCGTGTCGGCGACGGCCAGTTCACCGCCTACGCGTCGGTCAAGCACGTCGCCGAGCGCGGCGACACGCTCAACACGCCCCTCATCACCGTCGACTGCTTCTCCCCGGCCGAGGGCATCATCGGCGTCCGCACCACCCACCATGCCGGACGGGTGAACCGCGGACCCGACTTCGCCCTCCCCGGCCTCGATCCGGCAGCCGCCGGAGCCCGCACCCGCCGCCACGGGGCGGTCACCGAACTGACCAGCGGCCCGCTGACCCTGCGCATGGACGGCGACGGCGCCTGGGGCCTGACCTTCCTCGACGCGGACGGCCGACGCCTCACCGGGGTCGACGCCAAAGGCACCGCCTTCGCCACCACCCCCGACGGCGCCCACCACATGATCGCCCAACTCGCCCTGGACGTCGGCGAGAACGTCTACGGCCTCGGTGAGCGGTTCACCCCGTACGTCAAGAACGGACAGACCGTCGACATCTGGCAGGCCGATGGCGGCACCAGCAGCGAACTGGCCTACAAGAACATCCCGTTCTACCTCTCCTCGCGCGGCTACGGCGTCTTCGTCAACCACCCGGGCAAGGTCTCCTTCGAGGTCGGCTCGGAGTCCGTCGGCCAGGTGCAGTTCAGCGTCGAGGACCAGTCGCTGGAGTACTACATCGTCGCCGGGCCGACGCCCAAGGAGGTGCTGGCCCGCTACACCGCGCTCACCGGCCGCCCGGCCCTCCCGCCGGCCTGGTCCTTCGGCCTCTGGCTCACCACCTCCTTCTGCACCGCGTACGACGAGGAGACCGTCACCTCGTTCGTCGACGGCATGGCCGAGCGCGACATCCCGCTCTCCGTCTTCCACTTCGACTGCTTCTGGATGCGCGAGTACCAGTGGTCGGACTTCCTCTGGGACCCGGACGTCTTCCCCGACCCGGAGGGCATGCTGGCCCGGCTCAAGGAACGCGGGCTGCGGATCAGCATGTGGATCAACCCGTACATCGCCCAGAAATCAGCCCTGTTCGCCGAGGGGGCCGAACTGGGCTACCTGGTGCGCCGGCCCAGCGGCGACATCTGGCAGTGGGACCTCTGGCAGCCCGGCATGGCCCTGGTCGACTTCACCAACCCCGCCGCGCGCGAGTGGTACAACAGCAAGCTCCGCCTCCTGCTCGACCAGGGAGTCGACTGCTTCAAGACGGACTTCGGCGAGCGCATCCCCACCGACGTCGTCTGGCACGACGGCTCCGACCCCGAGCGCATGCACAACTACTACGCGCAGATCTACAACCGCACGGTCTTCGAACTCCTGGAGAAGGAGCGCGGCCACGGCGAAGCGGTGCTCTTCGCCCGCTCGGCGACGGCGGGCGGCCAGCAGTTCCCCGTGCACTGGGGCGGCGACTGCTTCGCCTCCTTCACGGCGATGGCCGAATCGCTGCGCGGCGGCCTCTCGCTGTCCCTGTCCGGCTTCGGTTTCTGGAGCCATGACATCGGCGGCTTCGAAGGCACGCCCGACCCGGCGGTCTTCAAGCGCTGGCTCGCCTTCGGCCTGATGTCCTCGCACAGCCGGCTGCACGGAAACGTGTCCTACCGGGTGCCGTGGGCGTTCGGCGAGGAGGCGGTGGACGTCGCCCGGAAGTTCACCCTGCTCAAGCACCGGCTGATGCCGTACCTGTACGGGGCCGCGGCCACCGCCCACCGCACGGGTATCCCGATGATGCGCCCCATGCTGCTGGAGTTCCCCGGCGACCCGACGACCCGGATGCTGGACCGCCAGTACATGCTCGGGCCGGACCTGCTGGTCGCACCGGTCTTCACGGAGGACGGCCAGGTCGAGTACTACGTCCCCGAGGGCGACTGGACCGTCCTGCTGACCGGTGAGACCGTCACCGGGCCGGTCTGGCGCCACGAGACCCACGGCTTCGACAGCCTGCCGGTCCTGGTGCGCCCGGGTGCGGTGCTCCCGTGGGGCGCCGACGACCAGCGCCCAGACGGCGACTGGCTGGACGGGCTCACGCTGCGGGTCTTCGGCGGGGCGCCCACCGGTGACGGTACGTCCGTCACGGTGCCGGACCTGACGGGCGCGACGGCCGCCGAGTTCCGGGTGGTGCGCGAGGGGGAGACCCTGACCGTCACCGCGCAGGGCACGGACCGCCCCTACCGCGTGGTCGCGGAGGCGACGGGGGCCACGGCGGAGGGGACGGGGACGGTGACGGTGACGGTGTAGGGCGGCTGCGGGCGGGGGGCTGACAGTCGCGGCTCCCCGCCCGGCTGCGGGGCGGGGCCATGTCCGCCATGGACCCCGCCCCGCTTCTCCGCCGCTCAGCGCGTCGCCGCGGCCAGGGCCCGGTCCGCGGCGCCCCGCGTGGTGTGCCAGAGGGTGGTCACCGGCTCCCACACCCGGATCCCGCGGTCCATGCCCACGGCGGCCGCACCGAAGGTGACCCCGTAGTGCGCCGGGTCCGCCGCCACGGAGAGGCTGCGGACGACATGACCCTGGCGAGTGCCGCGCTCCGCCGTGCGCACGGCGCCGTAACCGCGCTCGCCCGGCGACAGCACATAGGGACCGCTCCCGGCCGGCGGGACGGGCTGGGCCGAGCCGTCGAGGCCCCGGAAAGTGACCGTCGGGATGCGGTCCACCACGCAGGCGCGGCCGCCCCGGTTGGTCACGGCGATCCGCGCCACGTTGCGGTGCCCGCCGGGCGAGGCGGAGATCCTGAGGGACTTCTCCTGGCAGTGCGCCGGGCGGACCGACGCCCCCTGGGCGGTCGCGGCGGCGGTGGCCGACGCTCCGGTGACCGTCAGGGCCAGGGCGGCGGCCGCGGTGAGGACGGCGGTGAGAGTGGAGCTCGGACGCATGATGCTTCTCCCCTTGGATCGACAGCCTGCGGTCGTGACCGGAGGGCCCCGGCGGCCGGAACGGCCGCAAGGGACATTCTGAACGTTATGCCCGGTTCATGGCGATAGATCGGACATATCGGTTCAGCATCTGTCGCTCCATAGCTCCACAGCTCCATCGCACCTCTCGCTACCGCGCCCGGACCGTGGCCATCACCTCGCGGTCCGGTTGCAGCGTCAGCGTCGGCACGGGGTTGACCGTGCCCGGATCGACGTCCAGCTCGAAACGCCGCGCGAGCACCGCCAGGATCAGCACCGCCTCGACCATCGCGAACCGCGTGCCCAGGCAGACCCGGGGGCCGCCGCCGAACGGGAACCACGCGTACTCCGCGATCTCGTCACCCGTCTCCGCGTCCCAGCGCTCCGGGCGGAACTGCTCCGGCTCGGGGAACCACCGCTCGTCCCGGTGCGTGGCCCACTGGCTGCTCCACACCCTGGTGCCCTCCGCGATCGGCAGGCCGCCGATCCGCGCCCCCTCCTTCGCGACCCCGGTGACCAGCCAGATCGTCGGGTAGAGCCGCAGCGTCTCCTTGACCACCGCCTGGGCGTACGTGAGCTGCGCGTAGTCGTCGAATCCCGGTTCGCGGTCACCGAGGACCCGGTCCAGCTCCGCGGCCAGGGCGGCGCGTGCCCCGGGGTTGCGGGAGAGCAGGTACCAGGCCCACACCAGCGTCGAGCTGGTCGTCTCGTGACCCCCGATGTACAGCGTGACCGTCTCGTCGCGGATTTCCCGGTCGTCGAGCTTGGCGCCCGTCTCGTCGACGGCGGTGAGCAGCCGGCTGAGCAGGTCGGGGCGCTCGTCCCCGCCGTCACGGTGCCGGGCGACGACCCGGGCGACCTCGGCGTCGATGACCGCGGCGGCCTTCCTGATCCTGGCCCGGCCGGGGGTCGGCACCCAGTCGGGCAGCAGCGCTCCGATGCCCGCGAACTCCTTGCCGATCTCCGCCTGGGCCACATCCATGGCCCGGCCCATCGCGTCGGCGTCGGCGGGGGTGTCGACGCCGAAGATCGTACGGACGGCGATCTTCTGCGTCAGCGCCGCCATCTCCCGCTTGATGTCGATGCGTTCGCCGCCCGACCAGGTGTCCGCGAGCTCCACCGTGCTGCCCGCCATGGTCGCCGCGTACGACCGCACCTGCTTGGGCCGTACGGACGGCTGCACGAGCGACCGCTTGCGCCGCCACTCGGTCCCGCGTGCCACCACGACGCCGTTGCCCATCACCGTACGGAACGCGATGCCGAGCGCGGGCTGGTCGAAGGTGCGTTCCGTCTCGGTGAGCAGCTCGCCTATGCACTCCGGATCGGCCACGAACAGGCAGGAGTTGGGGCCGAAGCGCCACTGGACCAGATCACCGTGGGAGCGCAGCCGCTCGAAGAACGCCAGGGGGTTCTTCCCGAACTGCGGCATGTTCCCGAGGAAGGGGAGCCCCTTCGGGCCCGGGACGATCCTGTGGCCGCGCGGCGCGGCATCGACGGCCGGGCCGGTCTCCGTGGACATGAAAGGTCTCCGCTCTGACGGTCAGGCCGGCCGGACGCCCGCCACCGGCCTTGTGGAGTACGTGAGTTGCCGAGGTTAGTCGTGCAGGGTGCCGGAGCACGAGGCGGCCGTGCGTCGCTGTGGAGCTCAGGTGGCTGTCGTGCCGGGCTTGAGCCGAGGGTTCCGAAATGATCAGTTGTGGTCGACTTCGCCGGTGAATTCCAGGAACGTGGCCGCGAGTGCTTCAGGGGCTTCCTGCGCGATGAGGTGGCCGACCCCCTCAAGTTGCACCGCGGTGACCTCGCCTGCGGACACCTGCCGGAAGGTCGTCTCGGTGATTTTTCCGTGGCCGGCGCCCTCGACGGTGAGTACGGGGACGGTGATCGGGTGCGAGGCGGCCAGGGCCCTGGTTGCGGCTCCGTCGGTGAAGACGCCTCGGTAGAGGCCCTCCGTACCTCGCCAGGCGTTCGGTCGCGCGTAGCTTCGAACGAACTCGTCGATGTCGCTTTCGTCGATGGAGCCAGCTGTCCCGTTCATCAGCGGGAACGCCCAGTCGGCCAGGAGGGCGCGCTCATGGCCCGGAAGGAGCATTCCGGGTATGCCCGGAGCGCCGAGGAACCCGACATGCCAGGAACCGTGGTTGTTCACGTCGGCAAGGGCCTCGAATCCGAAACCGGCCAAGGCGGTCTCGACTCCGGTGAAGCTGACGACGTCCTCGGGGTGTGTTGCCGCGAAGCGGAAGCCTGTGCCGCCGCTTATGTCCTGACAGAGGAGGTGGACAGGACCCGCGCCGATGTGCTGGACGAGATGGTGCAGGTCCTCGGCTGCGACCGCCTCGCCGTACTCGGTGTCGGCGTTGCTGGAGTCGCCGAATCCGCGGAGGTCGAGGGCGAAGACGCGGTGCGCCCGGGCGAGCAGCGGAATCAGCTTGCGGAACGCCCACCAGGTCTCCGGCCAGCCGTGCACCAGCAGGACCGGAGAACCGTGGGTGCCGGCGGACACGTAGTGCAGTCGCGTTCCGTTGACGTCCGCGAGGTGATGCGTGACGCCGGGAACGGTCGCACCGGAGGGTGTGATGGTGGGCACGAGATACTCCCGAAGTAGGCAACCTGGTTGCCCTTCAAAGTAGGCAACTGGGTTGCGTACGTCAAGTGTGGCTGGCCGTATGCTGGCCGCATGTCCAGATCAGGCGCCGATCTCGCCCTGCTCCTGCTCGCCGGTTTCCGCACTCTGGCGGATCGAGCCACGGCCGAGCTCGCCGAGCGCGGATACGAGGACGTACGGCCGGTGCACGACTTTGCCCTCCACGCGATTGTGTCCGGCGCCGACAGTGCGACCGAACTGGCCCGCAGGATGTCGGTGACGAGGCAGGCGGCCGCCAAGACGATCGCCGCACTGGAGGAACGCGATTTCGTCGTGCGCCAGACCGACTCCGCCGACCGGCGGCGGGCGCGCATTCGCGTCACCGAGCGCGGACTCGCGATGATGCGACAGGGCGAGGAGATCTTCGACGAGATGCGTGAGCAGTGGGAGAAGCAGGTGGGCGCGGCCTCGGTCTCGGCGCTCGAAGCTACTCTCCGGTCGCTCGTCGGGGACAATGCCGTCCGGCTCGATTCGCCGGGTTGGATCGCGCAGGACCCAGAGGGAGATCGCTGACCATGGTGCGTGCGGGGCTGACCGCGGAGCGTCTGACCCGGGCGGGGGCGGAACTGGCCGACGAGGTCGGCTTCGACCAGGTGACCGTCTCGGCGCTCGCCCGCCGGTTCGACGTCAAGGTCGCCAGCCTGTACTCGCACGTGAAGAGCTCGCACGACCTCAGGACCAGGATCGCCCTGCTCGCCCTGGAGGAACTCGCCGACCGCGGCGCGGCCGCTCTGGCGGGCCGGGCCGGCAAGGACGCCCTGGGCGCGTTCGCCGACGTGTACCGCGACTACGCCCGTGAGTATCCCGGCCGTTACGCCGCGGCCCAGTACCGGCTCGACCCGGAGGCGGCCGCCGCCAGTGCCGGTGGACGTCACGCGCGGATGACCCGGGCGATCCTGCGCGGCTACGACCTGACCGAACCGGATGAGACGCACGCCGTCCGGCTGCTGGGCAGCGTCTTCCACGGCTACGTCAGCCTGGAGATGCAGGGCGGCTTCAGCCACAGCGCCCCCGACTCCCAGGAATCCTGGTCCCGCATCGTGGACGCGCTCGACGCCCTGCTGCGGAACTGGCCCGCGCCGTGACCGCTGCGCCGGCCCGATCGTTCGCGCCCTGACCG